>NZ_JBFOCQ010000034.1:0-263860 GCF_040907805.1 Aeromonas sp. s3 | reverse complement strand
TGTAGCGCCGATGGTAGTGTGGCATTCGCCATGCGAGAGTAGGACACTGCCAGGCACCCAATTGAAGAAGCCCGCTCATCTGAGCGGGCTTTTTTATTGCCTGAAATTCGGCTTGATTCGTATTTGACCGCTGTTCTTCGATGCATGATCAGTGCCTGCCTCACTCCTTATTCTCCACTCGACTCTCCTCTGCCGAAACCCGGCACCAGAGCTGTAATTAGGGTTGTATCTGCTTCATAACTCGGTAGAGTAAAGGGCATCTTGGGTTGGCCCGTACTCTCTCATGCTCGTTTCTCTGGTACGGATGCAACTTGGCCTGCTTTTATCAACCTTACGTCAGTGGTATCGATATGGAACAAGTAAACAAGTCCACCTTCAGCGATGTACTGGAATATGTGCGTATGTCCCGTCGTCAGAACAAGCTCAAGCGTGAAATCGCAGACAATGAGAAGAAGATCCGTGACAACCAGAAGCGGGTGCTGCTGCTCGACAACCTGAGCGATTACATCAAGCCTGGCATGAGCATCGATGAGGTTCAGGCCATCATCGCCAACATGCGCGCCGACTATGAGGAGCGGGTGGATGATCACATCATCAAAAACGCCGAGCTCTCCAAGGAGCGTAAAGACCTGAGCTCCAAGCTCAAGGCGATGAGCTCCAGCAAGTAAGCTCGCTCATTATTCTCCCAAAACACCGGCCCATGGCCGGTGTTTTGCTTTCTGCCATCAGCTCGGATCTCTCGCCGCTCTACAACAATCGGCTCCCCTTTTCATGATCGCCCTGTTACCATCACTACAAAGCGGTCAATAGATTTCAAGCCATTGACTTGAAACGACTAAGCTTGAGTCAAACACAATAAATTGCGCAACCATGGTGGGGCTGATATGGGCGCATCAGAACAGACGGATTTGAACAAAGTGGCATATCAGGATTCATCTGTCCCAAGCGCGGACGGCAAGTACAAGCGCAAGCGTCGTCCCTGGTGGCGCTGGTTGTTCTGCTTTCTCTTTTTGCTGTGCCTGGCCGCCGTGATTGCTCTGGTGGGCTATGAGATGCAGACATCGCGCCTGCAGTCGCAGGAGATCTCCCGCTATGCCGCCAAGCTGACCTATCAGGTCGAGCCCGGTCTTAGCAAGCAGATTGCCTTCCCCGAGGATGGCCCCTTCGACAAGCGGCTGGGTTATGTGCTGCTGCCCATGATGCAGGAGCGTCTGCTGCAGCGCGGCTATCAGGTCAGCGAGCAGGTGCATTTCTCCGATGCCTTGTATGACTACGCCAGCCGCGGCTTCTTTGTCCCCTATACCGAGAAGGTCCAGGCCGGTCTGACCCTGCATGATTGCCGGGCAGAGCCCTTCTATCAGTTCAAGTATCCGACCCACTATTATCCGGACTTTGCCTCCATCCCGCCGCTGGTGATCCAGTCGCTGCTGTTCATCGAGAACCGCGATCTGCTCAGCAATGAGCATCCGCTGGCCAACCCGGCCGTGGACTGGCCCCGTTTTGCCAAGGCGGCCATGTCCCAGGTGGGCAAGGCGCTGGATATGCAGGATCAGTCGGCCGGCGGCAGTACCCTAGCGACCCAGGTCGAGAAGTACCGCCACTCGCCGGATGGCCTGACGCTCTCCCCCACCGAGAAGATCCGCCAAATGGCGTCCGCCAGCGTGCGGGCTTACCGGCTTGGGCCGGAGACCCTGGAGGCACGCAAGCTGGTTGCCTGGGCCTACCTCAACTCGGTGCCACTCTCGGCGGCCCCCGGTTATGGCGAGGTGCACGGTCTGGGTGATGGCCTCTGGGTCTGGTTCGGTGCCAATGTTGACGAGGTGAACCGGCTGCTGGATCCCGCTCGCAACCAGGATGCCTCGTTGGCGGAGCAGGGGCTGGCGCTGCGTCAGGTAGTCTCGTTGATGATTGCCCATCGCCGCCCCTCCTATTACCTGGCTCAGGGACGAGAGGCTCTGGCCACTCTGACCGACAGCTATCTGCGCCTGTTCGTGCAGGAAGGGATGATCACGCCGCCGCTGATGGAGGCTGCGCTGAAGGCCAAGATCACCTTCCGTGATTTCCTGCAGTCCCCCGCGGTGACCAAGGTCAACAACAACAAAGGGTTGCAGGTTGCCCGTACCCGTCTCAGCCGTCAGCTCGGGGTGCAGCTCTACGATCTGGACCGGCTCGATCTGACGGCCGATACCAGCCTCAACATGCCGCTGCAAAACGAGGTTTCCCATTACCTGCAACAGTTGGCTGATCCGACGTTTGCCGCTCAGGTTGGCCTGTTTGGTGAGCGCCTGCTCTCGCCGGAGAAGACGGGGGATGTGAAGTACAGTTTCACCCTGTTCGAGAAATCGCCGCAAGGCTTCAAGGTGCGGGTGCAGACCGACAACACGGATCAGCCGTTTGACATCAACGAGGGCAGCAAGCTGGAGCTGGGCTCTACCGCCAAGCTGCGGGTGCTGACCACCTATCTGGAGATCGTCTCCGAGCTGCACGACAGTTATGCCGGCATGTCGGCCGAGAGCCTGCGCAAGATTGAGGTGTCGGATCAGGACAACATCAGCCGTTGGGCCGTCTCTTACCTGATGACCGCCAAGGACAAGAGCCTGCCCCTGATGCTGGAGGCTGCGCTGGATCGCAAGTATTCCGCCAGCCCGAACGAGGGTTTTTTCACCGGCGGCGGCATGCACACCTTCAACAACTTCCGGCGCGAAGACAACGGCCGCATTCCGGCCATTCGCGATGCCCTGCGTGAGTCCATCAACCTGCCGTTCGTACGCTTGATGCGCGATATCGTTCGCTACAGCCTCTATCGGGAGGGCAACCGCGCCCAGTTGCTCAAGGATGACAAGGATCCGCGCCGCACCGAATATCTGGCCAAGTTTGCAGACAAGGAGGGACAGACCTACCTGCTGCGCTTCTGGCGCAAATACCGTGGCAAGGCTCCGGAGGAGCAGCTCGACACCTTCCTGGATGGCCTCAAACCCAGCGCTGTGCGCCTTGCCGCCGTGCACCGCTACCTGATGCCGGATGCCTCGCAGGAGACCTTCGCGGCCTTCCTGGCCAAACGTCTGCCGCGGGAGAAGCTGAGTGAGCGGCGCATCGAACAGCTCTACACCAGCTATGGTCCCGGCAAGTATTCGCTGCCGGATCAGGGCTATATCGCCCGGGTACACCCGCTGGAGCTGTGGTTGCTCTCCTATCTCAAGGAGTTTGACAAGGCGACCTTCGCCGATGCCGTCGAGGCGAGCCGGGACGAGCGCCAAGAGGTCTACAGCTGGCTGTTCAAGACCCGTCACCGCAGCGCCCGCGACAGCCGGATCCGCACCATGCTGGAGGTCGAGGCCTTCCTCGATATCCATCAGCGCTGGGCCAGACTGGGCTATCCGTTCGATCACCTGGTGCCGTCGCTGGCGACCGCGCTGGGCAGCTCGGGCGACCGCCCTGCTGCGTTGGCCGAGCTGATGGGGATCATCCAGAATGGCGGCATCCGCGCGCCGACCCTGCGCATCGAGCACCTCTCGTTTGCCAAGGGCACGCCGTTCGAGACAGAGTTCACGCCGGCGCAGACCGAGGGGACCCGGGTATTGCCGGTCGAGGTGGCCACCGCCCTGCGCAACGCGTTGTCGAAGGTGGTGGAAGGGGGCACCGCCAGGCGCATCGCCGGTGCCTTCGCCCTGCCGGACGGCACAGTGCTGCAGATGGGGGGCAAGACGGGGACCGGTGACAACCGGATCGAGACGGTGGGCCGCTACGGCAACGTGACCAGCTCGCTGGCCCGCAACCGGACCGCGACCTTCGTCTTCTACATCGGGGATGATCACTTCGGCACCCTGACGGCCTATGTGCCCGGCAGCCAGTCCGACAAGTTCCGCTTCACCTCGGCTCTGCCGGTACAGGTGCTCAAGGGGATGGCGCCGCTGCTGATGCCCTATCTGCAACCGGAAACCCACACCCAGTGCGTAGCGGGTAACTGACGCTTCACGCCATGAAAAACGGGGCCGTATAGGCCCCGTTTCATTTTGTGTTGACCGCCGCCTGTCGGCGAACGTGAGTCATCACTTACAGCAGATCTTCGATCTCGCCGCGCAGATACTGGTACATCTCGCGATAGGCCACCGGCGGCTTGTTCAGCTCCCGCTCCTTGTTGGCGGTGCGGATCAGCTGGCGCAGCTTCTGGCGGTCCAGCTCGTGGAACTGGGACATCAGCTCGTTGAGGGCGCTGTCGCCTTCGTTGATCAGCCGCTCGCGCCACTGTTCCAGCCGGTGCAGGCGGGCGTTGACGGTGGAGTGGCGATTCTTGATGATGGAGAGCGCCTCGACGATGGGCTCCACATCGCGGCTGCGCATCAACCGGCCGATGAACTGCAGGTGGCGACGGAAAGACTCGTCCTTCTTCGGCTTGAGCTTGCGGCCCAGTTCGACCGCTTCGGCCAGCTCTTCATCCAGCGGGATCTTCTCCAGTTCGCTGTGGCTGAGGGAGACGATCTCTTCCCCCATCTTCTGCAGTGCCTCGGCATCACGCTTGAGCTGGCTCTTGCTGGGGCCCCAGTCTTCCCACTCGTTGTCGTCTTGATATTGACTCATCGGTCTCTTGATTCCTGTCATTCACGTTTGGCGGATATGTTACCAGCTTCTCCCGCTGGGCGCAGGGGTCTGATATGCTTAGCCCCTTTCCTTCCTTCATACAGATGTGAGTTATGGATCAGCAAGACCAAATCCGCCAGGATCAAGCCCATCTCGAGGCCGTGGTTGCCGAGGCCCTGGATATCGCCAAGGGACTGGGCGCCTCGCTGGCCGAAGTCTCCATCAGCAAACAGACCGGGTTGTCGGTCAACACCCGCGGTTGTGAACTGGAAAGCATCGAATTCAACAAGGATGGTGCGCTCGGCATCGCCGTCTATCGCGATGGCTGCAAGGGATCCTCGTCCACCACGGATCTGAGCCCGTCAGCCATTCGCGCCGCCGTGGAAGCGGCCATGGAGATTGCTCGCCATACCTCCCCTGATGAGTGCGCCGGTCTGGCAGATGCAGATCTGCTGGCCTGGAACGCCCCGGATCTGCAGCTGTGCCACCCGGTCGCGCTGGATCCCCAATATGGCATCGAGCTGGCCACCGAGTGCGAGCGGTTGGCGCTGGGGCGCGATGCCCGTATCAAGCACTCCGACGGCGCTGGTTTCTCCAGCCACCTCGGCATCAAGGTCTATGGCAACAGTCATGGCTTCGTCAAAGGCTATGCCGCCTCGCGCAACTCCCTGAGCTGCGTGTTGATCGGCGAGCAGGACGGCGACATGCAGCGTGATTACGGTTACTCCTCCAGCCGTACCTTGGAGGGCCTCTGGAGCCCGCAGCGCATTGCCGATGAGGCGGTGGAGCGCACCGTCTCCCGCCTCGGTGCCCGCAAGATCGCCACCCGCCATGCACCCGTGCTGTTCCATCCCGATACCGCGGCCGGGCTCTGGGGTCATTTGGTGATGGCCATCAGCGGCGGCAACCTCTACCGCAAGTCGAGCTTCCTGCTGGACAAGCTGGGCAAGCAGATCCTGCCCGAATGGCTCACCATCCAGGAATTCCCCCACCTGCTGGGAGGGCTCGCCAGTACCCCGTTCGATGGGGAAGGGGTGCTGACCCGCGACATGGACATAGTGCGCAATGGCGAGCTGATGAGCTGGCTGTTGACCTCCTACTCCGCCCGCAAGCTGGGGCTGACCAGCACTGGCCACGCCGGTGGCATCCATAACTGGCAGGTCTCCAGCACAGGTCAGGATTTCAATGGCATGCTCAAGGAGATGGGCACCGGCCTGCTGGTGACCGAGTTGATGGGGCAGGGGGTCAACATCGTCAATGGTGACTACTCCCGCGGCGCCGCCGGTTTCTGGGTGGAGAACGGCGAGATAGCCTATCCGGTCGAAGAGATCACCATCGCCGGCAATCTGGCCGAGATGTTCAGCCACATAGTGGCGGTGGGCAGCGACGAAGATGAGCGCTCCAGCCTCAAGACGGGCTCTGTGCTGGTCGAGAACATGAAGCTGGCGGGACACTGACCCCGCCATCCCGCCGATCCGCGCTCATGAAAAAGGCCCCTCGCTGTGCGAGGGGCCTTTTTGTATCGGCTTTGCTCAGGGGCGGCAATCAGCCCTTGATGCGCTCGATGCGGCCGCCGAGGCCTTGCAGCTTCTGCTCGATGTCTTCGTAGCCGCGGTCGATGTGGTAGATGCGGTCGACTATGGTGGAGCCTTCGGCCACGAAGCCGGCCAGCACCAGACTGGCGGAGGCGCGCAGATCGGTTGCCATCACCTGGGCACCCTTGAGCTGCTCGGTGTCGCGGCAGATGGCCACGTTGCCCTGCAGTTCGATGTCGGCGCCCATCCGTACCAGTTCAGGCACGTGCATGAAACGGTTCTCGAAGATGGTCTCTGTGACCATGCCGGTGCCCTTGGCTACCGCGTTCAGCACGGTGAACTGGGCCTGCATGTCGGTCGGGAAGGCCGGGTAGGGGGCGGTCTTGATGGTGACCGGCTTGAGGGTGCGACCAGTCATGTCGAGGGTGATCCAGTCTTCACCCTTCTCAATCAGGGCACCGGCCTCTTCCAGCTTGACCAGAACTGCTTCCAGCAGGGTCGGGTCGGTGTTGCGGCAGGTGATCTTGCCGCCGGTGACCGCGGCGCCCACCAGGAAGGTACCGGTTTCGATACGGTCAGGCTGGACGCTGTAACTGCCCCCGTGCAGACGCTCGACGCCGTCGATGATCAGGGTGTCGGTGCCAGCGCCCTGGATCTTGGCGCCCAGCGCGTTGAGGAAGTGGGCCAGATCGACCACTTCCGGCTCGCGCGCGGCGTTTTCGATCACGGTACGGCCGTCAGCCAGGGTGGCGGCCATCATCAGGTTTTCGGTACCGGTGACGGAGACCATATCCATCAGGATGTGGGCACCCTTCAGGCGACCGTCGACGCGGGCCTTGATGTAACCCTCTTCGATGACGATCTTGGCGCCCATCAGCTCCAGACCGTGCACGTGCAGGTTGACCGGACGGGCACCGATGGCGCAGCCGCCGGGCAGGGAGACGTCAGCCGCGCCAAAACGGGCGGCCAGCGGGCCCAGCGCCAGGATGGAGGCGCGCATGGTTTTCACCAGCTCGTAGGGGGCGACGTGGTTGTTCACGGCGCCGGTCAGTACGGTCACGTTGCCGTTCACCTTGGTGGTGGCGCCCAGCATCTCCAGCAGCTTGATGGTGGTCCCCACGTCTTTCAGACGCGGTACGTTGGAGAGGTGGATCTCCTCGTCACACAGCAGGGTGGCGAACAGGATCGGCAGAGCGGCGTTCTTGGCGCCAGAGATGGTCACTTCGCCGTTGAGAGTACAACGACCATCGATCTTGAATTTGTCCATTTACGTTTGATACCAATCAGGAGGGCAGTAGAAATTTACGTTCGCGTTTCCACTCGGCATCGGTAAAGGCCTTGATGGAGAGTGCGTGAATGGCGTTGCTGGCGATCTTGTCCATCAGCGGGGCATAGATGGCCTGCTGCTTCTTGACCCGGCTCATGCCGTCAAACATGTCACCGACGGCGATCACTTGGTAGTGACTGCCATCCCCTTTGACATGGACTTCGGACAATGGCAGAGCCTCGAGGAGTATCGCTTCAATTTCAGAGACTTGCATTATGCGTCCTCAGTTGTGAGCGGGGTTGATTGAAACAATCCGGCCACCCCGTAGAGGTTGGCCAGGGTATAGAAATCAGCGGAGGCGCCCACCAGTTGCGGTGTGGCGCCTCGTGCCAGAGCGGCTTTGGCCCATTTGACCAGCAGGGCCAGCCCGGCGGAATCCAGCGTGGTCACGTCGCCGAGCTCGAGTAGGTCCTCCTGCCACCAGTCAGCCCGCCGTTGCCACAGCTCAATCACCTGAGCCGCCTGCAGCTCGCCGCTCAGTCTCATGACTTGAGCACCAGCGGCTTGGCATTGTGGGCGCGCAGCTGGGCGATCACCGCATCGATGCCGTTCTGGCGAATGAGGCCACCCAGCTCGTTCTGTTTGGCAGAGAGCAGGCTGATCCCCTCGGCGACCATGTCGAAGGCTTTCCATTCGCCGGTCTTGTTGTTCTTGCGCAGCTTGAACTCGAGGAAGATGTCCGGCTTGCCGGCCTCTTTCACGCTGACGTTGACGGCGGTGATGTTGCTGTCACCGGCGGCCTTGCCCGGCTCGACCTTGACGGTCTGCTTGTCGAAATGGGCCAGGGCGTCGGCGTAGGAGCTCACCATGTACTCGGTGAACACCTCGACGAAGGCGTCACGCTGGGCCGGGGTGGTCTGCTTGATCTGGTTGCCGAGCACCTTGTAGGCGGCGAAGCGGTTGTCCACGTAGGGCAGCAGCTCTTCGCGGATGATCACCCGCAGGTGATCCGGGTTGCTCTTCACCTGAGCCTGATCGGATTTCAGGCGGGCGAAGGTCTGCTTGGCTGCCTGATCCACCAGGGCGTAGGGGTCGGTGGCGTCGGTGGCTTGCGCGGTCAGGGAAAACAGCATGCTGGTCATCAGGCCCAGCAACAGGGCGATTTTCTTGAACATGGTTACTCCTTACTTGCTGTCTGACTTGGTGTCGGAAGACTGGCTGTAGAGGAATTTGCCAATCAGGTCTTCCAGCACAATGGCGGATTTGGTGTCTTCAATCATGTCGCCATCCTTGAGCATGCTGGTGCCCATCTCCTCATCGGTAAAACCGGGTACCAGGCCGATGTACTGCTCACCCAGCAGGCCTGAGGTCAGGATGGAGAGGGTGCTGGTCTCGGAGAACTCGCCGGCGCTCTTCTGCATCTGCAGGGAGACGACCGGAACCTGGCTCTTGGCGTCCAGGCTGATGTCGCTGACCCGACCGACCACCACGCCGCCCACCTTGACCGGAGAGCGTACTTTCAGGCCGCCGATATTATCGAAATGGGCGCGCAGGGTATAGGTTTCTCCTTCCGGTTTGAAGCTCAAACCGGCCACTTGCAGTGCCAATGCCAGAATGGCACCGATGCCGGCCAGCATGAAGGTGCCAACCAGGAATTCTACTTTGCTGAACTTCATCTTTACCTTATCCAAACATGACTGCGGTGAGTATAAAATCCAGGCCGAGCACGGCCAGGGAGGAGTGGACCACGGTACGGGTCGTGGCCTGACTGATCCCGGCCGAGGTCGGCTTGGCATCATAACCGTTAAAGAGCGCAATCCAGGTGACCACCAGGGCGAAGATCAGGCTCTTGATGGCGCCCTGCATGATGTCATCCTGCCAGTCGACGGAGGCCTGCATGGCGGACCAGAAGCCCCCCTCATCGACCCCCAGCCAGTCCACCCCGACCAGCTTGCCGCCGAAGATGCCGATCAGGCTGAACATGAAGGCCAGCAGCGGCATGCTGATGACCCCGGCCCAGAAGCGCGGCGCCACCACCCGACGCAGCGGATCCACCGCCATCATCTCGAGGCTCGAGAGCTGCTCGGTGGCCTTCATCAGGCCGATTTCGGCGGTGAGGGCGGAGCCCGCACGACCGGCAAACAGCAGGGCGGTCACCACCGGGCCCAGTTCCCGCAGCAGGGAGAGGGAGACCAGCGGGCCCAGGCTCTGCTCGGCGCCAAAGTCCTTCAGGACGTTGTAGCCTTGCAGCGAGAGCACCATGCCAATGAACAGGCCCGACACCAGAATGATGGCGACCGACTGCACCCCGACCACATAGAGCTGCTGTACCAGCAGCGGAAAGTGCTTGCGCGGCGCGGGTTTGCCCGCCAACGCGTGAAACAACATGATGGTGGCGCGGCCGATGGCGCTGATGAACCGCACCCCGCTTCGCCCGAGTTTGCTTACCTGGCTTGTCAACATCAGAGATCCTGTAGCAGCTCGCCTGCCGGAAAATGAAACGGAACAGGACCGTCGGGCAGTCCCTTCAGGAACTGCTCGACCTCGGGATTGTGCTCCTCGCGCAGCTGGGCCGGCGTGCCGTGCGCCACCACCTTGCGGTTGGCGATGATATAGGCGTAGTCGGCGATGCTCAGCACCTCCTTCACGTCGTGGGTGACGATGACGGAGGTGATGCCGAGGGCATCGTTCATATCCTTGATGAGCTTCACCAGCACCGCCATGGTGATGGGATCCTGGCCGACGAACGGCTCGTCATACATGATGAGGTCCGGATCCAGCGCGATGGAGCGGGCCAGCGCCGCACGTCTGGCCATGCCGCCGGAGAGTTCGGACGGCATCAGTCTTGCCGCGCCGCGCAAGCCCACCGCCTGCAGCTTCATCATGACGATGGTGTGGATCAGCTCTTCTGGCAGGCCGGAGTGCTCGCGCAGCGGGAAGGCCACGTTGTCGTATACCGTCATGCCGGTGAACAGGGCGCCGCTCTGGAACAGCATGCTCATCCGCTTGCGCACTTCGTACAGGCGCGAGCGGGAGAGGGTGGGGATATCTTCCCCGTCAAACAGGATATGACCGGACTCGGGCTTGAGCTGGCCGCCGATCAACCGCAGCAAGGTGGTCTTGCCGATGCCGCTGGGGCCCATGACCGCAGTGACCTTGCCACGGGGAATGGTCAGGTTTATCCCGTCGTATAACAGCCGATCTCCGTGACTGAAGGTCAGGTCGGAGATGGTGATCAGGTCATCGTTCAAACAATTGTCCATCCGGTGTAAATGAAGAGCGAATTTTATGGGCTAGTCTAGGTCTAAGCAACAGCAAGGAACAACTATTGAACAGTCTGCCCATCCAGACGCGCGACAGTTTTTTGTAACCAATTGTCTCTCTTTTACGCCCAAGAAGTATCCGATTCGCTTATCTCGACAGACTTTTTTATAATCCCGCAGCAAATTTCAGCCCGGAGCTGTGCCTTTATGTCTGTAAAGTCTGAAAAAGTGTCTGAACTGTTCGATTTTCGTCGCAGCGCCCGTACCGTGCTGGACATCGAGAAACAAGCGATTGATGGACTCTACCAGTACCTGAACGATGCCTTCGATCAGGCGTGCGAGATGATACTGCGCTGTAGTGGCAAGATAGTGGTCACCGGCATGGGCAAGTCAGGTCATGTCGGAAGCAAGATAGCTGCGACCCTGGCCAGCACCGGCACGCCCGCCTTCTTCCTCCATCCGGGTGAAGCCAGCCACGGCGATCTGGGGATGATCTCCGGCGGCGATCTCATCATCGCCATCTCCAACTCCGGTGAGAGCGACGAGATCCTGGCCCTGCTGCCGGTACTCAAGCGCCGCGGCATTCCGCTCATCTGCATGACCGGCAACCCGGCCTCCACCATGGCAAAAGAAGCCAACGTGCACCTGTGCATCAAGGTGGAGAAGGAAGCCTGCCCGCTGGGGCTGGCGCCGACCTCCAGTACTACCGCGACCCTGGTGATGGGCGATGCGCTGGCTGTGGCCCTGCTGGAAGCCCGCGGTTTTACCGCCGACGATTTCGCGCTCTCTCACCCGGGCGGGTCGCTCGGCAAGCGCTTGCTGCTGCGAGTCGGCGATCTGATGCACAGCGGCGAGCTGTTGCCCCAGGTGGGGATAGATGCCACCATCAGCCAGGCACTGCTGGAAGTGAGTCGCAAGGGGCTCGGCATGACGGCGGTGGTTGATGGCAACGGCGTGCTGGCCGGCCTGTTCACCGATGGCGACCTGCGCCGCATTCTGGATCTGCAGGTGGATATCCATCACACCCCGATCAGCCGCGTCATGACGGTGAACTGTGTTACCGTGGGACCAGAGATGATGGCGGCCGAGGCCGTCAAGCTGATGGAAACCAGAAAGATCAACGGATTACTGGTCGTGGATGGCGACAAGCGCCCGCTGGGGGCCTTCAACATGCACGACCTGCTGAAAGCCGGAGTAATTTGATGCAAAACGTACCGACCCTCTATGGTCCGGTGACGCGCAGCCAGTTTGATCAGGCGGCGCAGATCCGCCTGCTGGTGTGCGATGTGGACGGGGTGCTCTCCAACGGCCTCATCTACATGGGAAATGACGGCGAAGAGCTGAAAACCTTCTGTACCCGCGACGGTGCCGGCATGCGGGCGCTGCTCAATGCCGGCATCGAGATTGCCATCATTACCGGGCGCAACTCCCGCATCGTTAGCGATCGGATGAAGAGCCTGGGGGTGCAGCACCTGGTGCAAGGGGCGGATCAGAAGCTGCCCCACTTCGAGGCGCTGCTAGCCAAGCTGGAGCTGGATGCATCGCAAGCAGCCTATATGGGAGATGACACCATCGATCTGCCGGTGATGCAGGCGTGTGGCCTCGGCATTGCCGTGGCCGACGCCCATCCGCTGGTGCTGGCGCGCGCCGACATGGTGACCCGGCTGGCCGGTGGGGTGGGGGCGGTGCGTGAGGTGTGCGATCTCATCCTGCAGGCCCAGGGGCTGGGTGATTATCAGCCAGAGGCCTCGGTATGAGCAGACAGACCCTGTTGTTCGCCCTGCTGTTTCTGGTGGCGCTGGCGGCCTGGCAGCTCGGCGATATCGAGCTGGCACCGGAGCCGACCACCAAGGTGGAAAATTATCAGCCGGACTTCACCGCCAAGAATCTGGTGACGACCCGCTTCAATGCCGAGGGACTGCGTACCGAACGGCTCGAGTCCCGCTACGCGGAGTATTACCAGATCCTGGAACAGGCCACCTTCGACAAGCCGGTGGTCTACATGTTCGACAAGCAGGGCGAAGCCGAGTGGAAGGTCAACGCCGAGACCGGGGTGCTCAACACCGATGACAACGTGATCCTGCGGGACAAGGTACATCTGGACGGTCTGCTGCCCACCTCCTTCATCTCCACGCTGGATACCCCCTATCTGGAGCTGGATCTGGTGACCCAGAACGTGAGAAGCAATCAGCAGGTCAGCATAGTGGGTAAGGACTTCCAGACCGAGGGCGTTGGCCTGAAGGGTCATCTGGAACGCAAATATTTCGAATTACTGGATCAGGGCCATGCCATCTATTTCAATGAAAAACGCTAATCTGGCCCTCGCGGCCCTGCTGCTGTGCGGCACCGTGAGCGCCAAAGAGTCCGACTTTGCCGAGAAGGTCTATGTGGACGCGGTCAAGCAAGTGGCCGAGCTGCAGGACAACCGCATCACCTTCGAACAGGATGTGACCATCACCCAGGGTTCCATCAAGATCAAGGCCGACAAGGTGGTGGTAATCCGCTCCGGTGAGAAGGGGGCCGAGGTGATGACGGCCTATGGCAAGCCAGCCACCTTCTTCCAGATCCTGGACAACGGCAAGCCGGTCAATGCCCACGGCAACAGCATTCGCTATGAGCTCAAGAACCGGCTGGTGACCATCACCGGCGATGGCCAGCTCAAGCAGGAAGACAGCCAGGTCAATGGCGATCTCATTCGCTACGACATCGTCAAACAGAAGATGGTTGCCGAGAGCAAGACCCCGAACCAGCGGGTCAAGACGGTGTTCCTGCCGGATCAGGTCGAGAGTTTCGACAAGCCGGCCGATCAGAAGAAGCAGGGAAAATAAGCCATGGCAGTGTTGAAAGCAGCCGGCCTGCAGAAGAGCTACAAGCGCCGCATGGTGGTCAGCGATGTGAGCCTGGAAGTGGGCACCGGCCAGATCGTCGGCCTGCTCGGCCCGAACGGCGCCGGCAAGACCACCTCCTTCTACATGATCGTGGGGCTGGTGCAGAGCGATGCCGGTCTCATCACCATCGATGATCAGGACATCAGCCTGCAACCCATGCATATCCGTGCTCGCAACGGCATCGGCTATCTGCCGCAGGAGGCCTCCATCTTCCGGCGCCTGTCGGTGTTCGACAACCTGATGGGGGTCATGCAGACCCGCAAGGGACTGAGCCGCGAGGAGCGGGAGGACAAGGTCCAGCAGCTGCTGGAAGAGTTCAACATCACCCATATCCGCGACAGCCTGGGGCAGAGCCTGTCGGGCGGTGAGCGGCGCCGGGTCGAGATCGCCCGTGCACTGGCGGCAGAGCCGCGTTTTATCCTGCTGGATGAACCTTTTGCCGGGGTAGACCCCATTTCTGTGATAGACATCAAGAAGATCATCCAGCACCTCAAAGATAGAGGCCTGGGCGTCTTGATCACCGACCACAACGTCAGAGAGACTCTGGACGTATGTGAGAAGGCCTATATCGTCAGCCACGGCAAGATGATTGCCGAAGGTGCACCGGCGGAAATACTCGCCGATGAGCAGGTCAAGCGCGTCTATTTGGGCGATCAATTCAGTCTATAGTAAGGGGGCATCTCTTCATTTCCTGTGACGACTGCCTCGCTGACCATAAGGATATCCCGACGTAGATGAAGCCGACATTACAGTTGCGTCTCGGTCAGTCCCTGACCATGACGCCGCAATTACAACAAGCGATTCGTCTGCTCCAGCTCTCCACTCTGGAACTCCAGCAGGAAATTCAGCAAGCGCTCGACAACAACCCCTTGCTGGAGCAAGAGGAAAACGACGTTCAGGAGACCAGCCCGGTCGACCAGGTGGACGTCAGCCAGCTCGACTCCAGCGATGCCATGGCCCAGGATCAGATGCCGGACGAACTGCCGGTGGATACCACCTGGGAAGAGGTTTATTCGGCCGGCACGGCCCAGAGCGCAGGCCCCATCCATGACGGGGAAGACAGCATCTATCAGGGGGAGACAACCGAGAACCTGCAGGACTACCTGTTGTGGCAGATGCGCTTGACCCCGTTCAGCGACGTGGATGCCGCCATCGCCCTCGCCATCATAGATGCCATCGACGAATCTGGTTACCTGACGGTGTCGCTTGAGGATATTCAGGCGGCGGTGAGCAGCGAGGATGTCGAGGTGGAGCTCGATGAAGTGGAGGCCGTGCTCAAGCGGGTGCAGCATTTCGATCCGGTCGGCATCGCCGCCCGCTCGGTGCAGGAGTGCCTGCTGATCCAGCTGGGCCAATACTCCCCTGACTTGCCCTGGCTTAACGAAGCCAGGGAGGTGATCCTCGAGCACATGGATCTGCTCGGCAACCGCGATTACCGCACCTTGGCCCGCAAGACCAAGCTGAAGGAGAACGACCTCAAGGAGGTGCTGGATCTCATCCAGCAGCTGGAGCCGCGGCCCGGCAACGGCGTCATCCAGAGCGAATCCCAGTACGTGATCCCGGATGTCTCCGTGGTCAAGAAGGGCAACAAGTGGGTGGTCGAGCTCAACCCTGACTCGGCCCCGCGCATCCGGGTCAACGAGACCTATGCCGCCATGGCCAGACAGGCCCGTACCAGTCAGGATACCCAGTTCATCCGCTCCCACCTGCAGGAAGCCAAGTGGTTCATCAAGAGTCTGGAGAGTCGCAACGACACCCTGCTCAAGGTGGCCAGCTGCATCGTCGAGCAGCAGCAGGGCTTCTTCGAATACGGTGAAGAGGCCATGAAACCCATGGTGCTCAACGACATCGCCGAAGCGGTGGAGATGCACGAGTCGACCATCTCGCGGGTGACTACCCAGAAGTACATGCACACGCCGCGCGGCATCTTCGAACTGAAGTTTTTTTTCTCCAGCCATGTAAACACCGAGGGAGGAGGAGAGTGCTCATCGACCGCAATTCGCGCGCTCATCAAGAAGCTGGTCACGGCGGAGAATCCCGCCAAGCCGCTAAGTGATAGCAAGATCGCGGATTTGCTGGCCGAACAGGGTATTATGGTGGCGAGACGCACGATCGCAAAGTACCGTGAATCCTTGTTGATCCCGCCATCCAATCAGCGCAAACGCCTGGTTTAGGCAAAACAAAAGGAAGACGTTATGCAAATCAACCTGACCGGACACCATGTCGAGATCACCGAAGCTCTGCGTGATTATGTGAACAACAAATTTGCCAAACTCGAGCGTCACTTTGACCACATCAACAATGTTCATGTGGTGTTGAGCGTAGAAAAACTGAACCAGATCGCCGAAGCCAAGCTGCATGTCAGCGGGGGTGAGGTGTTCGCCAACTCGCAGCATGCCGACATGTATGCGGCGATTGATACCCTGCTGGACAAGCTGGATCGGCAGATCATCAAGCACAAAGATAAGTTAAACCAAAAATAACCATGCAACTTGAACACATACTGAGTCGGGACTGCACCAAAAGTGCGGTCCCTTGTACCAGCAAGAAACGCGCCCTGGAGATCATCAGCGAGTTAGCCGCTGAGCGCCTGGGGACCTCTCGTCAGGTGCTCTTCGAGTGCCTGCTGGCGCGAGAAAAGATGGGCAGTACCGGGATCGGTGCCGGTATCGCCATTCCCCACGGCCGGATCGGCGACGAGTTTCCGCCGACCGCGATCCTGATGACCTTCGCAGAGCCTATCCCTTTCGATTCCATCGACAATCAACCGGTTGACCTGCTGTTTGCCCTGCTGGTGCCGGAAAGCGAGTGCAAGCAGCACCTCAAGACCCTTTCCCTGATGGCATCCAAACTGGGCGACAAGGCGGTATGCCGCCAGTTGCGCCAGGCAACCAGCGATGAAGAACTCTATCAGATCATGACATCGGCCTGAGATGCAGGCCCTTGCAATGACGCCAAGCGGTGAGGGAACAAGATGCAATTAATAGTGGTGAGTGGGCGCTCCGGCTCGGGCAAGACAGTTGCCCTGCGTGTGCTGGAGGATCTCGGTTATTACTGCGTGGATAACCTGCCGGTCAACCTGCTGCCCCAGTTGATCGTGTCGGTCGAGAGCCAGTATGACAAGCTGGCGGTCAGCATCGATGTGCGCAACCTGCCGGCGAGTTCCGACAAGCTGGAAACCCTGCTGGCTCAGGTACGCAACGAGGGGCGTGTGGAGTTCACGAGCTTCTTCTTCGATGCGGAAAACTCCACCCTGCTCAAGCGCTACGGCGAGAGCCGCCGGCTGCACCCCCTGTCGCGCAACAAGCTGTCGCTCGACGAGGCGATCCGGGAAGAGACCCACCTGCTGGCGCCGCTCTCCTCGACGGCCGATCTGCGCATCGACACCACCAACCTCAGCATTCACGACCTGAGCGAGCTCATCAGGACCCGGGTGCTCGGCAAGAAGGAGAACGAGCTGGTGCTGGTGTTCGAGTCGTTCGGCTTCAAGTACGGTATCCCCAAGGATGCCGACTTCGTGTTCGACGCCCGCTTCCTGCCCAATCCGCACTGGATCCCGGAGCTCAAGCCTTTCACCGGCAAGGATGAGCCGGTGGCCCGCTACCTCTCCAGCCAGCCCGATGTGATGCAGTTCATCCTGCAGATCGAGAACATGCTGGCGACCTGGCTGCCCCACCTGGAGCGCAACAATCGCAGCTATGTGACGGTCGGCATTGGCTGTACCGGTGGTCAGCACAGATCGGTATTCATTGCCGAGCAGCTGGCCGGCGCCTTTCGCCTGCTGGGCAAGAACGTCCAGATCCGCCACCGCACCCTCGACAAGAGTGCGCCGCAATTTTGATGGACCAATAGGAAGATCAGATGACCGTCTCAGCCTCGGTGGAAGTGAAAAACAAACTGGGCATGCATGCCAGACCGGCCATGATGCTGTTCGAGCTGGTGCAGGGGTTCGATGCTCACGTGTTGCTGCGCAACGAAGAGGGGGTCGAGGCCGACGCGGACAGCGTGATCGGCCTGTTGATGCTGGACTCCGCCCAGGGCAAGCAGGTAGAAATTCAGGTGGAGGGGCCTGAGGAAGTGGAGGCCTTGGCCGCCGTGGTGGCGCTGTTCACCTCGGGCTTCAACGAGGAGTAACGCGCCTCGGCATGCTCAAGGTGCGCTGCGTGCCAGCGCCTTGAAGGCGGCAAAGTCTCGACAAGCCAGCAGGTTCCTGCTGGCTTTTTCGTTCATCAGCGCCAGGAACAGGTCGTAGAGCCCCATCGCCTCTTCGTAGTCGGCCTTGGCGATGGCCAGCACGAAGATGAGGGTGGCGCTCTCGCCGTTGCCCCAGTCGATCCCCTGCGGGGCCAGCACGGTATAGACCAGAGTGCGGCGCGCCAGCAGGCCGAGGGAGTGGGGCAGGGCAATGCCGTCCCCCAGCAGGGTGGAGACGATCCGCTCCCGCTCCTGCAAGGATCCCCGAAAGCCGCTCTCCACCAGATCCTCCGCCTCCAGCTGGCTGCAGATGCGATCAAACAGCGCCCCCTGGCTGAGCGGTTCGCTGACCACCATGAAGTGGTCGGCATCGAAGTACTTGTCGAGCAGGTAGGGGCGGGTGCGATCGACCAGCACCAGCTTGCCGAGCTGCTCCAGCTGGTATTGGGTGGGGAAGGGGGCGACCTGCACCACTGGCACGTTCTTGTCGCTCACCTTGACGGTGCTGATGACGAAATCCTGCTCGACTCGCGCCAGCCCTTCGTAATCCCGCACCGACTCCAGTGTGGTCAATTGCAGCTGGGGATACTCCCGCTTGATGCGAGCCTCCAGCACCCGGAAGGTGGCGTTGCCCGCATCGCACAACAGCAGCGCCTGGGGACGGCGGGTGTAGCCGATGTCGTAGTGACGCTCCAGTCCAACCCCTATGTGGATCACCAGATAGCCTATCTCGTGGTGGGTCAGCCGGTAAGGGGTCTGCTTGATCCACTCCGAGATGGCCGCCAGCGTGATGTCGTAGGCGAGGGGGTAATACTGCTTGATGTGGTCCGCCAGCGGATTGTGGCTGCCAATCTGGTATTTGACCCGCAGCAGCATGGCACTGATATGGGTCTGCAGGTCGGCCCGCAGTTGCAGGTCGCCGCGCAGGTCATAGGGGTAGTGCTGGTGGATGTAGGCGAGCAGGTGCTCTACCAGCTGCTCGCTCTCGGCCGCCATGGCCGGGCTGAGCTGGGGGGCATCGGCGGTGAGGCGGGCCTGGATCTGGATGGCGAGGCAGGCTATCTCCTCTTCCCCCGGCGGGGTCAGGGTCGGCAGCTCGCCATAGGTATCGCGGGCGACCGCCAGCAGTGGCGCCGTGAGATCCTCGCCGGTGAATTGGCGCAGCTCGTGGCCCGCGGCCTGGCGCAGCAGGGCGACGGCGCAGTAGATGGCGAGCTGCTGCAGACTCTCGTCGGCCAGACGCAGCTGGTGGCGGCCGAGTTGCTCGTGGATGTGATTACCCACTACCTCCAGCGTCTTGCTGGGACAGAGGTTGGGCAGCAGGCTCTGCAGTGGGTTGCTGTGCAGCAGTTCTTGATAGAGCAGCTGGGTGAGGCAGGCGCGGATGGCCGTCTCACCCCCCTGGATCCGCATCCCCTGCCTGGGCTTGCTGTCGATGGCGAGGTCGAAGTGGGCGAGCCGATCCCGCACCTCCGCCATGTCCCCCTGCAGTGCCGCCCGGCTCAGATACCAGGTGTCCGCCAGCTCGTCGAGCTTGATGCCCTGCTCCGCCGTCAACAACAGGATCTGCAGGTGCAGCACCCGCTCGCGGCTGGTGCGAGGCAAGCCGCTCTCCTGCTCCTGGGCCGCCAGCAGCGCCGCGAACAGCTCCTGATTGTAGATCTTGAGCTGATAGCCGCTGCCGCGCTGGTGGATCAGGTGGGCGCCCCGGGTGGCGATGATCTCGTTGAGGGTCGCCACGTCGGTGCGTACTGTGCGGGTGGAGACATTGAGGCGGCGGGCCAGCTCCTCCTGCGGCAGCGGCTCGGCGTGGAGCAGGGTGAGCAGTTGCTGGAGTCTGGGATGGGGCAGCTTGGTCATGAGGGGGGATCGGACTCCTGTCGCAGAATAAAAAACCGATGTTAACAAGCGAGTCAATGACAAGCCAGGCACCGGCCAGTGATCGGACCGGTGCCTGAGGGCGATCAGGCCAGCAGCCGCTTCACCGTGGCCAGCAGGGTACGCACATCCTCGGGACGGGTCTGACCGCTCGTACTGTCGATGATGGAGCTGTAGACGTGGGGGATCACCTTCTCGACCCCGGCATCCAGCGCGATTCGCACAATTTCTTCAAAGTTGTCGAGATCGATGCCGCCGGTGGGCTCCAGCCAGAAACCGTGCCGCGCACAGGCCTCGGCCACTGCCTGATACTCGGCGCGGCAGGCCAGCCCGCCCATGGGGAAGAACTTGACCGAGCTGCCGCCCATATCCTTGAGCAGGGCGATGGCGGTGTCGATGGGTACGATGCCGTCGGGCTGCTGGCTACTCAGGGGGCCGGTGGAGATCTTAACCATCCCCGGTGTGCCGGTGGGGGAGACAAGGCCATTGACGAGGGTGTCAGACTGGCCAAGCAGCGCCCGGCTGGCGCCGACCCCGGTGAACACCTGGTTGACGTGCTGGGGCTGCAGCTGGCGAGCCAGCTCGGCCACCATGGCGGACTGGCGCGGATCGCCGGCCCCCAGCCCGATGGAGAGGGCGTTGTCGATTAGCTTGGCGTAGGCCTGCATGTCAGCGACGGCGGAGGGTACATCCGGGTAGTTCTTGGAGAGCACACCGACCAGCACGTGGCCTTCGGCTGCGTCGTATACCTCGACGGCATTCTCCTTGGAACCTGCCAGCACGTTGAGGCAGACCTGATCGCGGTAGTAATTGGGAGTAAGAGACATCAGTTGTTCTCCTGAACGAGGTGGGCAATGGCGGCATGGATCTGGTCGAGCTGGGGCAGGGTGACGCTGCGCACGTCGATCTCGATGTGTCCCTCGTTGGCCTTGTAGCCACGGCAGTAGATGGCAGGTGTGCCCTGCTGCAGACGGGCGACGACCTGCACTGTGGTCATGCCGATCTGCTGGTGGTCGAAGGCGATATCGGTGCGGGCTATGTCGCGCCCCGCGCTGTCCCACACCACCTTGGCGCTGACGCCGGGCAGCTGGTTGAGGCGCTCGATGAAGGGGGTCATCTTGGCGACCATGGCGGCGCCGCTCTCCTTCTCTTTGATCAGGTAGCGCTCGATGGCGTGGGTGAGGCCGAGGATCCCCTCTTTGCCCACCTTCATGGCACGGCCGATGCCGTTGGCCTGCTGCTTGACCCACTCCACGTACTGACGCTTGCCGAGTACCAGCCCGCTGGTGGGCCCTTCGATGGCCTTGGCGCCGCTGTAGATGACCAGGTCGGCCCCCAGGTTGTAGTAGAGACGCAGATCCTCCTCGGCCGCCGCATCGACGATGAGCGGGAGCCCGTGGGCCTTGGCCACCTCGGCTGCCTCGGTCACCGACAGGATGCTCTTCTGCACGCAGTGGTGAGACTTGATGTAGAGGATGGCGGCGGTATTGGCATTGATGGCTGCGGCCAGCTGGGCGGCAGAGCACTCGTTGGCGTAGCCGGCCTCCACCACCTTGCCGCCCCCCAGGTTGACCATGGTGCCGACCGGGGCGCCGAAGTTGACGTTGTGCCCCTTGGGCAACACGATTTCGCTCGGCACATTGTGGGCATGGGCGTGCAACTGCTCGAGGCGGTAGGGGTCGCCGCGCACGATCACGGCGGCCACCGACTGGGCGATGCCGGCGCTGGCGCAGGAGACCACCACCGCATCTTCCACACCCAGCAAGCCCGCCAGGTAGGCGCCGGTCTTGTTGACCAGATCCTTCACCTCGAAGTAGTGGCCAAGGCCGAAGTTGACCGCATCGACCACCTCCTGCTCGGGGGTGGAGACGCCGAGAATGGTCATGCGCCCGGAGGCGTTGATCACCGGTTTGAGCTGATATTTCTCATACACAGAAGGCATGGTGTGATTTCCCATAGTGAGTCAGAACCAGTTCGCCACCGACCAGGGCGGCGAGGGGCAGCAACTGCTGGTCGCCATTGCGGGCGCCGGCTTCGGTATCGGTAAAGAGGGTGGGGCCGTTCATCACCTCGAACAGGGTCAGATCGGCATCTGCGCCCACCTCGAGTCGCCCCTTGCCGGACAGGCGCAGGGCATCGGCGGCATGGTGGGTGACGCAGGCCAGCACCTGCTCCAGGGTCATGCCGATGGCGAGAAACTTCGACATCACGTGGGCCAGGCTGTAGACAGGCCCCTTGATGCGGTTCTTGCAGTAGATGTCGGAGCTGATGGTGCGGGGCAGGATCCCCTGGGCAATGGCCAGCTCCGCCACCTCGAAGCTGAAGCTGGCGCCGCCGTGGCCAATGTCGAGCAAGAGCCCCCGCTGCATCGCCTCACGCACCGCCTGGCGCAGTTCACCGGCCGGGGTCAGGATGCGGTTGGGCTTGCCGTTGAAGCAGTGGGTCAGCAGATCGCCATCCCCCAGCAAGGCGACGATCTCGTCCAGATCCGGCGGCGTGTTGCCCACGTGCACCATCAGCGGCAGCTGGCCGTGGGCCTGTTGCAGCGCCTTGGCCATACGCAGCGGCTGCAGGCCGTTCTCACCCACCACGCTGCCGCTCATCCGCGCCTTGATGCCGACGATGAAGCCGGGGTGGCGGGCAATGGCCGCCGAGGCGAGATCCATGTCGAGGTCCCGGCTGTCGGCCAGTTCATTCTGGCGCAGCAGGCCGATGCGGGAGATGTTGAGCAGGGCGTGCACCCGGGTCTTGCAGCCGGCGGCGAGACGCTGGAAGTCACCCACGTCGTCGGCCCCGGTGCTGCCGGCGTCGATGACGGTGGTGACGCCGGACTCCACGCCCACCTTGTCCGGCTCATCGTGATAGAGGGGGGAGGCGGGGTAGCAGTGGGTGTGGCCGTCGATCCAGCCGGCGCTCACATGCACCCGGCCGCCGAGATCCAGGGCCTGCTGCGCCGCTGCCGTCTCCGGCAGGGTGCCAAGGGCGGCGATTTTGCCCTGCTGGATGGCGATATCGACGAGCTGGCCATCTCCCTGGCGCCCCGCTCTGATGATGATGTCGTACATGCTGATGGCCTCTAGCGTGCCGCCCCGCAGGGCGGCTGATGGTTATGCAAGCGCAACCGGGAAGAAGGTACCCAGCAGCATGGCCCCCAGGATGGCACCGCCGGTGATGGGCTTGCCCCACACGTAGAACAGCAGCGCACCCAGCAGGGAGCCGATGCCGATGGGGATCGAGGCACCCATGGCGGATAGGATGATGAGGGGGCCGAGGAAGCGGCCCGAGCTGTTGCCAGCCCCCATCATCACATCCGCCCCGTAGGTGGAGTTGCTCTGGTTGATGGTGAACTTGCGCGCCAGGATGATCACGTAGCCGATGGCCAGACCAATCACCATGCCAGTCACCAGCGAAGCGGGGAAGTTCTCCACCGGATAGATGATGCCGGCCCCCAGCAGCAGGGCGGGCACGCCGAGGCCTACCCCGGTCTGGATAGCACCGCCGATGTCCAGGATCCCCACCAGGGAGCCCTCGATGATGCGAGCGAACAGGAAGCTGGCGCCGAAGGCCGCCACCGCGCCGTAGGCGCCGGTGTCCATCCCGGCCTTGAGCATGGCGACGAAGGCCACCTCGTTGAAGGCGCCGACCCCGTACAGGTAGAACATGTGGGTACCGGCAAAGACCCCGGCCGAGAGCAGGCCGACGAAGATGGGGAAGGACCAGTCGGCATACCAGAAGTTGTTTTTCAGTTTCTCATCCATGGCGTGACCCCTTATTTGCCGCTCAGCAGGTTATGGACGTTTTCCAGCCACAGGGGAATGCCCAGATGGAAGGACTCGATGAGTTTCATGTCGAAGCCGCGGAAGAAGCCGCTCAGCACGAACAGCAGGACGATGGCCGCCATCATCACCTTGGTGACGTGGTTCCAGCCGCTCTCTTCCACCCCCTTGCCGATCAGGATGCCGAGCACCAGACCCGGTACCGCGTTGCCCATGATGAGCTGGGCCAGACCGCCGAAGATGGTGGCCCAGAAGCCGGACTTCTTGCCCGCCTCGATGGCGGCCAGCCAGAAGATCACCGGCATGACGGTGTTGACCAGCAGGTTGGCGGCCGGCACCAGTACCTTGACCGCGGTGACCTGCAATGCGGCCGGTACGGCGGCGGCGGTGCTGTTGAGGAAGGCGACCACGATGGCACCTATGATGCCGCAGGCGATGGCCATCTTCTTCGGGTCATGCAGGGTGGTGGCGAGATCCCGGTTCTTGATCATCAGGGCTGCCGCACCCCAGTTCGGCAGGATGCGGTGATCCACGTCCTGGGTGAAGGCGCCGGCTGCGACCGTGGAGGCCCAGGCGTTGAAGAAGAAGCCCAGACCAAACGAGAAGTGGGAGGCGGGATCCCCTTCACAGGAGTTGAGCTCGCCCAAGGTACGGAAGGCGCCCATCCCCTGCACGGTCGGGGCGTGGAACATCCGTGCCGCGCCGGCCCCCACCCCGACGCCAACCAGGCCGCCAATGATGAGTGACTTGATAAATATGATTAGAAACATCCCATGTATCCTTCTTGTGGCGGTGTTGCCGCGGGCGGCGTCACACCCGGGTAAAGGTCACCTTGTCGGCGTCCAGGCTGGTGACCCTGACCGTGATGGCGAGCCGAACCCGGTATTCGTGGCGTTGGCGCGGCAGGAAGAAGAACAGGAACTTCTCCACCCGGACCGACTCCTCGGCCTCGATCACCTCGACCTCGACCGGTTCGATGCGCAGCAGCACCCGCGGGTTGTCCTTGAGCAGCGTGGATTGCACCTGGCTGAGGGCGGCGGCGAACGCCTGCTGACGGGTCGCGCCCTTGCCGTTGACGGTGACCCGGGTGGTGAAGTCCTCTTTCATCAGGCGCGTCCGTGTTTCTTGGCAAACGCCTCGACCAGCTTCTGGCCCAGCTCTTCCTTGTCCATGAAGCCGAAGCCCAGCACCACGCACCCCTCGTTGATGGCGGTCACGCCCTCCTCGATGGATCGCATGCCGTAACGGCACTTGTAGCCGTACTTGGTCTGGGCCGTGATGGCGCCGGCACCGCCGCTGCCGCAGAAGGAGATGCCGAGATCCGCCTGCTCCTTGTTCATCACGTCGCCGAGCTTCATGTCGGCGGCCATGCCGGGGATGACGGTCACGCTGGCGCCGGCGGCTTCCGCGCCTGCTCCCACTTTCTGGCCCTTGCCGAGGCGATCACCGATCACGAGTTTGATGGCTGTCATTTAGCATTCTCCTTTGACTGAACTGAGTTCGTTTTCTTTGGCTACTTCGAAATGGACGGACAAGAGGTGTGCCTCTTCATAGGCGAGCCGCTCCAGCCAGCTGACGACCTGCTCGGCCAGACGCAGGGAGAGGGGGGAGATCTCCTCGAACAGGCTGAGGTCGACCTCCGGCAGCGGCTCGCCACTGTGGGAGCGCCACACCATGGCTTTGACGTGAGAGGCCAGCATCTGCTGCTGTACCTCGTTGGGGCGGATGCCCTGTTCGGCCAGCAGGATATGGATGCGCGCCAGGATCTGGTCGGTTTGGCGCAGCAGGGCAGGGCTGTCCGGGGTCAGGGGCTGGTCATGGGTCTCTGTGTGCAAGGTCTGCTCTCCAAGGCTGGCAGAAGGGATAGCGTTACCCTAAGCCGGTCATGTTCGGGAGAGGAGGCACCGTTTTTCCGATTCGAAGCGGAAATTCGCGCGTCAGCTGGCCAATTGAAGCCGCTTTTGCAGCATCAAGCGGAAAAGAGAGCTCATTGGCGCCTATTTTGTGTGATCAGGGGCGCACTTGGCGTTGGATGAAGGGCTGCTGGCCCTTGGCTGAAACTGTGAGTTGCCTCACGGCCGGGAGGGGAAAAGGGAGGAGAAGGGGGCGATTCCTCGCCCCGACCATGGGGATGTCAGCTGGCGGTAGCCGCGCTCGCGCTGGCCCGGTTCTGATAGCGCAGATCCTCTTCGATGGTGACCTCCACCTCGAGCGGTTTGCCGTCGCGGATCACCGAGATGGTGAGTTTGGTGCCGGGCCGGCTCTCGACGATCTTGTCCATGGCGGCCCGCACGCCACTGATGGCCTCGCCATTGATCTTGAGCAGCACGTCGCCCCGCTTCAGCCCGCCCTTGGTGGCCGGCCCGTTGGGATCCAGGCTCTCCACCACCAGGCCGCGCAGGTCACCCAGATTCATCATGCGGGCGACGATGGGATTGATCTCGACGCTGGAGATGCCGAGGTAGCCGCGGATCACCCGGCCGTTGGCGATCAGCTCGTCCATGATGCGCTTGGCCAGCTTGTAGGGAATGGCGAAGCTGATGCCGTAGCTCTCCTGATTGCCGTTGAGGTGGTAGGCGGCGGTGTTGATGCCCACCAGATCGCCGCGGGCATTGACCAGGGCGCCCCCCGAGTTGCCCTCGTTGATGGCGGCGTCGGTCTGCAGCAGATCCTGCCGGCCGTTGCTGTCCGGCCCCATGCTGGAGAGGCCGATGCGGCCGGTGGCGCTGATGATGCCCTGGGTGATGGTCTGGCCGACGTTGTAGGGGTTGCCGATGGCGAGCACCACGTCGCCCACGTCGGGCAGCCGCTCCGGATCCTGCGGGATCACCGGCAGGTTGTCCGATTCGATGTAGAGCACCGCCAGGTCGGTGAGCTGGTCGGTGCCGACCAGTTCGGCGCTGAATACCCGTCCGTCCTGCAGCGCGACTATGATCTGGTCCGCATCGGCGATGACGTGGTAGTTGGTCAGCACGTGGCCGCGCTGGTTCATGATGACGCCGGAGCCCAGCCCCTGAGGCCTGAGTTCAGTCTGGTTGCCCTGATTGCGGGCGAAGCTGCGGGTA
This sequence comes from Aeromonas sp. s3, assembly GCF_040907805.1. NCBI lineage: Bacteria > Pseudomonadati > Pseudomonadota > Gammaproteobacteria > Aeromonadales > Aeromonadaceae > Aeromonas > Aeromonas sp. s3. The sequence continues at coordinate 237,416 of NZ_JBFOCQ010000034.1, read as the reverse complement.
TAGATGTTGACGACGGCAGGGCCGGCGCGGTGCGCCGCGTAGGAGAAGCTCAGTTCACGGGCATTGGTGATGAGGCCGGGCAGTTGGGCCCCGCCCCGAAAATTGGGAAACAGCAGCAACAGTAGCGCCGCCACGGTGAGACCGAAGCCGACAGACTTGCCCAAGTAACTGACTATAGGGGGGATTTTCATGTCATTCTCATCCGTACATAGAGCGGGCAGAGAATAACACTATCGGTGGATAAAAATCACCCGCGGCAGGCGCCGCGGGTGAGAGGAGATTAACGAATTACCAGGTAGAGCGAAGAGTCGCCGCGCTGGATGTTGAGGGCCAGCACATCCGGCTTGTTCTTCAGTGCCTTGCTCAGCTCTTCCAGCGAGTTGATGCGCAGGCGGTTGACGCCGATGATGACGTCGCCCTTCTGCAGACCGGAGGCGGCGGCAGGGGAGCGCGGATCGATCTCGGAGACGGCCACGCCGCTCACCGGCTCGCTGGTGGTGCTCAGCTTGGCCCCTTCCAGTGCCGGGTGCAGCGCACTAGCCAGGATTTCGCTGTCATCCGCCTTCTTCAGGGTGACCTTGACGGTCTGCTCCTTGCCATCGCGGATCAGGCCCAGTGCCACCTGCTTGTCGGCACCCATGGTGGCAATCTTGGCCCGCAGCTCGCCGAAGGAGCGGATGGCCTTGCCGTCGATGCTGACGATGATGTCGCCCGGCTTGATGCCGGCCTTGGCGGCCGCGGAGTCAGGCATCACCTGGTTGACGAAGGCGCCGTCCTTCTTGTTGTAGCCGAAGGTCTTGGCCACTTCAGAGGTGAGCTCGGTCCCTATGATGCCCAGCTGGCCGCGACGGACTTCACCGTATTTCACGATCTGTTCGGACAGGTCGCGCACCATGTTGGACGGAATGGCGAAGCCGATGCCGATGTTGCCACCGTTGGGGCCCAGGATGGCGGTGTTGATGCCGATCAGCTCGCCGCGCAGGTTGAGCAGGGCGCCACCCGAGTTGCCCGAGTTGATGGCCGCATCGGTCTGGATGAAGTTTTCCAGGTTCTCGATGTTGAGGCCGCTGCGGCCGAGCGCACTGACGATGCCGGAGGTGACGGTCTGGCCGAGACCGAACGGGTTGCCGATGGCCAGCGCATAGTCACCGACCCGCAGCTCGTCAGAGTCGGCGAATTTGATTTGAACCAGATCCTCGGCCTTGATTTGCAGCAGAGCGATGTCGGACTGCTTGTCTTCGCCGATCTTCTTGGCGGCGTATTCACGGCCATCCTTCAGGTTGACCTTGATCTCGTCCGCCTCGTGCACCACGTGGGCGTTGGTGATCACGTAGCCCTTCTTGGCATCGATGATGACGCCGGACCCGAGCGCCTGGAAGGGCTGCTCGCTCACCTGTTCGTCAGGCATGTTGGGGCCGAAGAAGAAGCGGAACTGTTCCGGCAGACGCTGGCGGGTGATCTTCTTGCCGGAGACGGAAATGTTGACCACGGCAGGGGTGACTTGTTCGAGTACCGGCGCCAGGCTCGGCATCTCCTGATTGTTCGCCAAAAGGGAGGGCAGTGCAGCCTGCACGGGGGCCGCAGACATGGCGATACCGACACTGAGGGCTAACACACTGAGCACAGAAAGAGGTTTACGCATATGAAAAACAGCTCCCAGAAAAAGTTGCAATGCAATCGTCAAGGTCTGACCACGATACAGCGCAATTAGTTCCGCGGGGAACTAACTGGACTGCTTGAGCAGACCGGAGGCCCCTGCATAGTCACGGGGCGGTACACCCGGTTCTTCATTGGCCGGGACATCGCTGCTCTCGTCGAGCAGAGTTTCACGGAACAGCGGCTCCTGGGCTTTGGCCAGGAATTTGCTCTGCTCCGCCATATGGCGATAAAGGGTCTGGTACTGCTCGGCCAACTGTTCCATCAGGGCAGCACTGTCGGCGAAGTGGGTATTGATCTGACCCTGGTAGCTTTCCAGTTCCTTGTGAGCCTTCTTCAGTTCTTGTTCCAGACGGCCGGCATCCCGGCTGCGCACTGTGAAGCGACCGATGATGATACCGATAATCAAGGCGGCGACAGCCAGCAGGATCCCGTTTAACAGACTCATAGATGCTCCTTGTTACAGCTAAACCAATGTATGTTAATGCGGCCTGAACGGCCGCTACGCCTTGATGGCACTATACCGTGCACCCCGAGGGCGTGATACCATTTTGTCCTTCATTCAGGGACTTGAAGGCAATCGACAGGATGACCCCGCAGCAAAAATATCAGCAGGATTTGCAGCGCCCCGGCTTCGTGGCCGACCCCGCTCAGGCGATGGCCGTGGCCCGTCTGGAGCGACTCTATCAGGATTTGTGCCAAACCCCGACTCCGACCAGATCCCGCGGTCTGCTGGGCTGGCTGCAAAAGCCGAAGCCCCGTACGCCCATCCTGGGGCTATATATGTGGGGTGGAGTGGGCAGAGGCAAGACCTGGTTGATGGATACTTTTTTCGACAGCCTGCCCGGGGAGCGCAAACTGCGTATCCACTTCCACCGTTTCATGCACCGGGTGCACGATGAGCTCAAGGGACTGACCGGTCAGGCCGATCCGCTCAAGCTGATCGCCCGCAAGCTGGCCGACGAGACCGACGTCATCTGCTTCGACGAATTTTTCGTCTCCGACATTACCGATGCCATGCTGCTGGGGACCCTGTTCCAGGAGCTGTTCGGCCATGGGGTCGTGCTGGTGGCGACCTCGAACATACCGCCGCAGGATTTGTATCGAAATGGTTTGCAACGTGCCCGTTTTCTACCGGCCATTGCCCTCATAGAGCGTCATTGCGAGATACTTAACGTGGATGGCGGTACCGATTATCGCCTACGCACGCTGGAGCAGGCGGAGATATATCACTTCCCGCTGGATCGGCAGGCAAAATCCAATCTCGAGCTCTATTTTCAACAATTAACCGGGCTGCAACAGGCCCTGGCGGGCCAGGTCGAGATCAATCACCGTCAGCTGGCGTCGCTGGGGATGGGGGAAGGTGTGCTCTATATGGAGTTCGAGCAACTTTGCTGCACACCCCGCTCCCAGAGCGACTATATCGAGCTGGCGCGGCTGTTTCACACCGTCCTGCTGGCCAATGTGCAGCCCATGGGGGCTGGCACGGATGACGCGGCGCGCCGCTTCATCGCCATGGTGGACGAGTTCTATGAGCGGCACGTCAAGCTCATCATGTCGGCGGCGGTGCCCATGCAGGAACTCTATGGTCACGGGCTGCTGGATTTCGAATTCCAACGTTGTCTTTCACGGCTTCAGGAAATGCAATCGCACGAATACCTTGCCAGAGTGCACCTTCCTTAGTCACAATACCGCGCCTGCCAGTCGGATGGGCATCTGCGGCAGGTAGGGCCGGGCGACATTTGCTAGCTTCATGGCAGTGAAATTAGCAGGTGATATTTAAGGCAACTTCACTTATAATCGCCCGGCCCACGTTACAGCTGTCGATAAGACAGCAACACTTTAAGCTTTACTTGTATTCGAAGGGGTACAGGTAGGCCATCGTTTGTTGTTTGTGGGAGAGCCCCCATAAGCAATTGGGTCTGTAACAGGTAATTGGGTTTAACTTAATGAAAACTTTCGTTGCCAAGCCAGAAACCGTAAAACGTGACTGGTACATTGTGGACGCAGAAGGTAAAACTCTGGGTCGTATCGCAACCGAGATCGCTGCTCGTCTGCGTGGTAAGCACAAAGCCGAGTACACTCCGCACGTTGACACCGGTGATTACATCATCGTTGTAAACGCCGAGAAGGTACACGTAACCGGTAAGAAATCTACCGACAAAATGTACCACGCTCACTCCGGTTTCCCGGGTGGTATCAAGTCCATCAGCTTCGACAAGCTGATTCAGCGTAAACCGGAAATGGTAATCGAAGCTGCCGTCAAAGGCATGCTGCCGAAGGGTCCGCTGGGCCGTGCCATGTTCCGTAAACTGAAAGTTTACGCAGGCGCCGAGCACGCTCATGCTGCTCAGCAACCTCAAGTACTGGATATCTAATCGGGAACTGGCAACATGGCAGAAAATCAATACTACGGTACTGGCCGTCGCAAAAGCTCCACTGCTCGCGTATTCATCAAAGCGGGTAGCGGTAAAATCGTAATCAACCAGCGCTCCCTGGAGCAGTACTTCGGCCGTCCGACTGCCCGCATGGTAGTTCGTCAGCCGCTGGAACTGGTTGAGATGACCGAGAAACTGGATCTGTTCATCACCGTTAACGGTGGCGGCATCTCCGGTCAAGCTGGTGCGATCCGTCACGGTATCACTCGTGCTCTGATGCAGTACGATGAAACCCTGCGTTCCGAACTGCGTAAAGCTGGCTTTGTTACTCGTGATGCCCGTAAGGTTGAGCGTAAGAAAGTCGGTCTGCACAAAGCTCGTAAGCGTCCGCAGTACTCCAAGCGTTAATTCGCTTTTTGTACGCACTCTCGCGAGTGTCAAAAAAGCCTGGCCACGTGCCAGGCTTTTTTTATTGGTAATATTACGAACCGCATTGCTAACACCACGTCACAAAAGACAAAAAATTGTGTATTTATTGTTTTTGACCTTCGCTTCTCTTTCTTGTCAAGTTGTTATCTTTTCTTTAAAATTCCCTCGGTTTTTCTGTGACAATTGTAACTCCGCTTCCGCCGCTGTTGTCACGGAAGAAAGGGGAACAGGGACACAATAAGAATGTGCGGAGTCCACATGGGAGAGTTTTTGGATGAGCAATGCGCCAGTTGATACCGGTCGCCGCAGATTTCTTACCTGGTCAACGGTCGCCGTTGGTGGGGTAGGAGCTGCTTTTACCGCAGTGCCGTTTATTAAGTCATGGAACCCGAGTGCCAAAGCCAAAGCGGCGGGTGCTCCGGTCGAAGTGGATATCAGTAAGTTGGAACCAGGCCAGCTCATCCGTGTTGAGTGGCGAGGCAAGCCGGTCTGGGTGGTGAAACGCACCAAACAGACGCTGGATGCCCTGGCCGCGCATGACGACAAGCTGCGCGACCCGGCTTCTGACGAGCCCCAACAACCCGACTATGCCCACAATGGCTACAGATCCATCAAGCCGGAGATCTTCGTGGCCGTCGGTATCTGTACCCACCTGGGCTGCTCTCCCTCCTACCTGCCGGACAACTTCGGCGAACAGGTGCAGGGGGTGACTTCCGGTTTCTTCTGCCCGTGCCATGGCTCCAAGTTCGACATGGCTGGTCGAGTGTTCCAGGGGGTGCCTGCGCCCTTGAACCTGGTCATTCCGCCGTACCAATATCTTAGCGACACCACCATCCTGGTCGGTGCCGATGGCAAGGAGGCCTGACCATGTTTGCCAAACTGATGGGCTGGATTGACTATCGCTTTCCGCTCACCGCCATGTACAACGACCACATGGCCAAGTATCCGGCGCCCAAGAACCTGAACTTCTGGTACTTCTTCGGCTCGCTCGCCATGCTGGTGCTGGTCAACCAGATCATCACGGGCATCTGGCTGACCATGAACTACAACCCCTCCGCCGAAGGTGCCTTCGCCTCCGTCGAGTACATCATGCGGGATGTGGATTACGGCTGGCTGCTGCGCTACATGCACTCCACCGGCGCGTCCGCCTTCTTCATCGTGGTCTACCTGCACATGTTCCGCGGCATGATCTACGGCTCCTACCAGAAGCCGCGCGAGCTGCTGTGGATCTTCGGCATGCTGATCTTCCTCTGCCTGATGGCGGAAGCCTTCATGGGCTACCTGCTGCCGTGGGGCCAGATGTCCTTCTGGGGCGCACAGGTCATCATCTCGCTGTTCGGTGCCATTCCGGTCATCGGCGATGATCTGACCCTGTGGATCCGGGGTGACTACGTCATCTCCGGCGCTACCCTCAACCGCTTCTTCGCGCTGCACGTTATCGCCCTGCCGCTGGTGCTGGTGATGCTGGTTGCCATGCACATCCTGGCGCTGCACGAAGTGGGTTCGAACAACCCGGACGGCATCGACATCAAGAAGCACAAGGATGAGAACGGCTGGCCGCTGGATGCGGTGGCATTCCACCCCTACTTCACCGTCAAGGACATGATTGGCGTAGCCGGTTTCCTGTTCTTCTTCTGCGCCATCATCTTCTTCAAGCCGGACATGTGGGGCTACTTCCTCGAGAAGCCGAACTTTGAAGTGGCCAACGGCCTGAAGACCCCGGCACACATCGCGCCCGTATGGTACTTCACCCCCTTCTACGCCATTCTGCGGGCGGTACCGGACAAGCTGCTGGGCGTCATCATGATGGGCCTCTCCATCGTGGTGCTGTTCCTGCTGCCTTGGCTGGATCGCTGCAAGGTGCGTTCGGTGCGCTATCGCAGCACCCTGCACAAGCTGAACATCGCCCAGTTCGTGGTCTGCTTCATCATTCTCGGGGTACTCGGCGTGCTGCCATCGACCCCGACCCTGACGCTGATCGCCCAGATCTGTACCCTGGGTTATTTCGGGTTCTTCGTTCTGTTGTTCTTCTACAGCAAGAATGAAAGCACCAAGCCGCTGCCGGAAAGGGTGACATTCAAATGAAAAAAATAATATTTGCAGTGCTGACCCTGCTGCCATCACTGGTGTTTGCCAACACCGGGGCCGTGCATCTGGACAAGGCTCATTATGATCTGAACGACAAGGCGTCCCTGCAGCGTGGTGCCGCCACCTTCATGAACTACTGCTTTGGCTGTCACAGCACCCAGTACCAGCGTTACAACCGGGTAGCGGCAGACATCGGTATCCCGGAAGACCTGATGGCGGCCAACCTGATCGTCAATGGCGCCAAGATCGGTGATCTGATGGAAAACTCGGTGCCGGACAAGGATGCGGCCAAGTGGTTCGGTGCACCGCCCCCCGATCTGACGCTGGTCGCCCGGGTGCGTGGTGCGGACTGGATCTACACCTACCTGCGTTCCTTCTACGTGGACGAGACCCGTCCATTCGGGGTGAACAACGCCGTGTTCCCGTCCGTGGGCATGCCTCACGTGCTGGAGCCGCTGCAGGGGACGCCCCGCGCCGAGTTTGCGACCCACCAGGTCGATGGTGTCGACGTTCAGCAGGTTGTCAGCATCAAATCTGACGGCAACGGTGAAATGAATAACGAAGAGTATGATCAGACGGTGCTGGATCTGGTAAACTTCTTGGTCTACTCGGCTGAACCGGTACAACAGGAGCGCGAACGCATGGGCTTCTGGGTGCTGGGTTTCATCGTGATCTTCTTCATCTTCACTGTGCTGTTGAAGAAGGAATTCTGGCGCGACGTTCACTAAGCGACCAGATCCGGGTAATATAATGCACGGCAATGAAGTCCAAGATGCTTCATTGCCGTTTCTGCTTTTTAATGACGGGAGGGTTCAATGGCTGTAGCTGCCAATAAGCGTTCGGTAATGACGCTGTTTTCCGGTGCCAACGACATGTTCAGCCATCAGGTGCGCATTGTCCTGGCGGAGAAGGGTGTTAGCGTAGATATTTGCCAGGTAGACCCTGCCAACCTGCCGGATGAGCTGGCCGAGCTGAACCCGTACAACACTGTACCGACCCTGGTTGATCGGGAGCTGGCGCTCTACACCTCGCGCATCATCATGGAATATCTGGACGAGCGTTTCCCGCACCCGCCCCTGATGCCGGTATACCCGGTGGCGCGCGGCAACAGCCGTCTGATGATGCATCGCATCGAGCTGGACTGGTACTCACTGGCCGACAAGATCATGGCGGGTACCGACGTGGATGCGGCGCGTGCCGAACTGCGGGACAACCTGCTGGCCATCGCCCCCATCTTCGGTGAGATGCCCTATTTCATGAGCGAAGAGTTCGGTCTGGTCGACTGCTACATGGCCCCGCTGCTGTGGCGTCTGCCGAGTCTGGGCATCGATTTCACCGGTCGTGGCGCCAAAGAGCTGAAAGCCTACATGGTTCGTCTGTTCGAACGTGAATCCTTCCAGGCTTCCCTGACCGAAGCCGAGCGCGAGATCCGCGCTGGCGTATGAGCATGGAACCGACGATGACGCCCAGTCGCCCGTATCTGTTGCGGGCGTTCTTTGACTGGTTGCTGGACAATGACTTGACCCCTCACCTGGTGGTCAACGTCAACATCCCCCATGTGATGGTGCCGATGCAGTTCGTCCAGGATGGGCAGATAGTGCTGAACATCGCACCTCGTGCGGTTGGGCAGTTCCACATGGACAATGATGCCATCAGCTTCAGCGCCCGTTTTGGTGGAGTTTCCCAGCAGGTCTACATCCCGATGGCGGCCGTGCTGGCCATTCATGCCCGGGAAAACGGCGTGGGCACCATGTTCCCACCCGAGCCTGGCTATGATCTCTGGCTGGAGCAGGCCGAAGCACCGGTGGAGCCCGAGCCGGAACCGCCGCGCCCGAGCGGCCGTCCGACCCTGAAGGTCATCAAATAAAAAACGCAGCCAATTGGCTGCGTTTTTTTATGGCGATCAACAGAGTCAGTTCTGGGCAAACTCGAAGGCCTTGATCACGCGCTTCACGCCGCTGACGTGGCGGGCGATCTCGACGGCCTGATCCCCCTCCTGGCGGGTCACCAGGCCGATCAGGAACACCTCGCCATTCTCGGTGACCACCTTGACCTTGGCACTGTCGAAGTTCTTGGCCCCCAGCATGTCAGCCCGCACCTTGGAGGTGATCCAGGTGTCGTTGCTGCGTACCCCTATGCTGACTGGCTGGCCTAGGCGCAGCTCGTTGTAGACGTGGCGCACCCCCTCGATACGGGCCACTATCTTGCCAGCCTCGAGCTTGTAAGCGTCAGAAGGTGTCTGACCGACCAGCAGTACCCGGCCGTTGTTGCTGTAGACGCTGATCTTGCTGGCCGCGCTCAGCGGCTTGTTGTCGGCCAGCAGGTTGGCCGCCTTCAGTTCGATGGCCTGATCGTCCCATTGGGCGCCCAGGGTGCGGCGATCGCCGGAAGCCTTGGCGGTACCGGCGGCACCACCGACCACCACGGCCGCACAACCTTGCAGCAGCAGGGTGCCGGCCAGCAGGCCGAGCAGGAGCGTTTGCTTCTTCATGGTTTCAATCTTCCTGTTGCGGGAAAAGAGTCTGGTCGATGAGATCACACAGGCAGTGCAGGGTCAACAGGTTCACTTCCAGAATGCGGGGGCGACGGGCAGACGGCACCCGGATCTCCACATCGTTGGGACCGAGCAGACCGGCGATCTCGCCGCCATCACCGCCCCCCAGCACCACTATGGTCATATCGCGGGAGAGGGCGGCCTCGGCGGCTTTGATCAGGCTGCGGCTGTTGCCCGTGGTGGTGATGACCACCAGGATGTCGCCGGGCTGACCGAGTGCACGGATCTGCTTGGCATACACCTCTTCAAAGCCGTGATCGGTGGCGATGGCACTGATGGTCGCCATGTCCGGGGTCAGCGCCATGCCGGGCAGGGAGGGGCGCTCGGTTTCGTAGCAGTTGACCAGCTCAGAGATGAACAGCTGGGCCAGTGCTGCGGAGGGACCATTGCCGCATGCCATCACCTTGTGGCCATTGAGCAGACAGATGGTCAGCATCTGGGCTGCAGTATGGATGGCATCCGGCAGCGCCTCGGCGGCGGCTATCTTGGTCTGGATGCTCTCGGTGTAGTTTTCTTTGATGCGGTCAGTCATGGGGTCCTCTTAAAATGCGTTCTGGATCCAGTCCGGCTGGTCGCCTTCGAACGCGATCACATCGAATCGGCAGGCCTGGTTGGCCTCGTTGATGGCATGTTGCTTGAAATAGTGGCGTGCCGCCAGCACGATCTTGTGCTGTTTGCGTCGGGTGACGGAGCTGGCGGCGCCGCCGTGGCTGGCCTGGGCGCGATAGCGGACTTCAACAAACACCAGGGTCTCCCCCTGGCGCATGACGAGATCGATCTCGCCGCCCCGGCAGCGATAGTTGCGAGTCACGGGTTGCAGGCCGCGGGCCTGCAACCAGCGCTCCGCTACCTGCTCAAAGTGCTGTCCCTTGCTCGTTGGTGACGGGAACAGGTTCTGTAACTGCCGGCGCATCCGTGCCAGAAGTACCTTCATGGGGGACTCCCTCGAGCTGGGGCATGGCGTTGTCACTGACCAGCTTGCCATTCTGGTAGATGGCCCAGTCCAGTACCCGCACAATGTTGCCGCCGGCATCCACGCTCAGCTGACCGCTCATGCCAGGCTGCTGCATGGCGTTGACCTTGCGCATCTGCTGCAGGTTCTCCGCCAGGCTGACGGCGTCATAACCCAGTGCAAACAGACGCAGCAGGTCGCCCTGGGTCTGCGGCCAGAGCAGGGCGATCTGCTCGCGCTGCTTCTCGTAACCGCCAAGCAGCAGCGGCATGTCGGAGATGTGCATGCCGTTGAGCTCGGAGGCCACCTCGGTGGTGGCGCTGTCGTAGCTGCGCGAGCTGCTGTAGATCGGCAGGCTGCCCATCGGATTGACCGAGATGTCGACGTAGGGCTTGATCATCCGGGTCTCCAGGCTGTTGGCGACCACATAGACTACGTCGATGCTGCGCGGGGCGGCAGCGGAGAGCTGAACCACTTCGCCAGCCCGGGCGGTGGAGCGCCCGCTCAACGCATTCTTGACCATACCCTGGACTTCGTTGCGGGCACCGAAAGTGGCCACGACCGGTTTGTCCTGGCTTACGGTCGCCCAGGCCTGTTCAAACGCCTTGATGCTGCTGTAACCGATCCGCCCCTGTGCCGCGATCAGCAGCGGCTTGCGATAGCCCTGACCATAGAGGTACTGGGCAGCCTGCGTTGCATCGGCGGCGGCTGAGAGGGAGAAGTAATAGGTGGTGTCGTTGACGATCGGCTTGTCCAGCTCGTTGAGCGCCAGTACCGGCACGGTCGGATTGGCCTTGAGCAGCTCCTCGACCCGGTCTTTGAGCAGCGGGCCGATGATCATGTTGGCCCCTTCCTGAATGGCCTGCTTGTAGAGATCCGCCGTCGACTTGGTCTGGGTATCGTAGAAGTTCAGGGTGAACTGGCTCTGATTTTCCTTGTAAGACATCAACATGCCGTTACGGATTGCCGCACCCTGCGGTTCCAGGTTGCCGGACAGCGGCAGGAAGACGGCGATCTGCTGCAGGGCATTGATGTTGCTGGTGGCCAGATCACCGAGTCCGGCCGGCATGTCTTTCTGGGCCGGGTGGTTCGGGAAGGCCTGTTTCCAGCCGGTCAGCTGGCGAGCCAGCTGATTGGGCTGGGCACCGAATTCATTCACCAGCGCCGCCAGCCGCAGCCAGCCGGTGGTGACATCGGGAGCCGGTGCCTCTTCCAGCGCCTGCAGGGTAGAAGGGGTCATGCTCTTGAGCAGGGACCAGATCTGCTGATGATTGGTGGCCAGCTCATTCTGGGCCAGGTAGGGCTCCAGCAGGATCAGCGACTTGGCGGCACCAAACTTGTTGTTGATGTCGAGCTGCAGCACCACGCGCTGGCGGTACCAGTCCTTCTGGGTATCAGCATCCAGCGCCACATCGGGCTTGCCTTCCAGCAGGATCAGCGCCTGGTTGGCGTTGCCCTGGGCGAGCAGCAGGTGAGCCTGCAGCAGTTGCAGCTGGGCCTTCTGCTCGGCGCTCTGGGCCTGCTTCTGCAATTGCTGGAACAGGGCTGCGGCCGGCTTGGCCTGACCGAGCGCCAGATAGCTGCGCGCCGCCATCACCTGCCAGGTGAAGGCTTCGGCCGGTTTGGCCGGGTCCACCTGGGCCAGATACCACTGGGCATTCTTGGTGAGATCCGAGAAGGCCGATGGCATGCCGGACTGGCCAGCGGGTTGATTGGGCTCCGACGCACAGGCGGCGAGCAGGACTGCCGCGAGTAGGATGCCGAAGAGTCGTGATACACTTAGCTGCTTTATAACCCGGTTCAAGTTCATTCCCCGACCAGTGTTGAAATTCTCCATAGTGTAAACGGGCCAATATGGCGACACAATTGTCGGGACACTCGGAGCTCCCATGAGTGACATCCCAACCCTGTATATAGTCCCCACTCCGATCGGCAATCTGGCCGACATCACCCAGCGAGCACTGGATGTGCTGCGCAGTGTCGATCTGGTGGCCGCCGAGGATACCCGCCATACCGGCATCCTGCTCAGCCACTACCAGATCTCGGTGCCGACCTTTGCGCTGCATGATCACAATGAACAGCAGAAAGCCGACGTGCTGATCGGCCGTATCAAGGAGGGCAAGAGTGTGGCCCTGGTCTCCGACGCGGGCACGCCGCTCATCAGCGACCCCGGTTATCACCTGGTCACCCGTTGTCGCGAAGCCGGGGTCAAAGTAGTGCCGCTGCCCGGTCCCTGCGCCGCCATCACGGCGCTCTCCGCCGCCGGGTTGCCCACCGACCGTTTTGCCTTCGAGGGTTTTCTGCCGGCCAAAGCCAAGGGACGCGACGATCGCCTGCAGGCCGTGATTGAGGACACCCGCTCGCTGGTGTTCTATGAATCGCCGCGCCGGGTGCAGGAGACGGTGGAAGCGATCGCCCGCATTCTGGGTGAGCGCCAGGTGGTGGTCTGCCGCGAGCTGACCAAGACCTTCGAGTCGATCCATGGTCTGCCAGCCTCCGAGATGCTGACCTGGCTCGGCGAAGATGAAAACCGCTGCCGTGGCGAGATCGTGCTGGTGGTGGCGGGGGCGAGCAAGGACGAAGAGGCCTTGCCGGCTGAGGCGATCCGCACCCTGGGGTTGCTGGTGGCCGAGCTGCCGCTGAAAAAAGCGGCGGCGCTGACCGCCGAGATTCACGGCGTGAAGAAGAATGCCCTCTACAAGTACGGCCTCGAGCACTATTAATTGCCGTAAACGGGAATTGCCGGTTTACCCCGCCGGCATCACGAGGCTATAATCCGCGCCTCGGAGTTGGCTGGGCAATCGCTGCTTCGTCGTTGTGTCCCTCGGGACAGACGGGCGGAGGGGAGGAAAGTCCGGGCTTCACAGGGCAGGGTGCCAGGTAACGCCTGGGGGGCGCGAGCCTACGACCAGTGCAACAGAGAGCAGACCGCCGATGGCCCGCAAGGGATCAGGTAAGGGTGAAAGGGTGCGGTAAGAGCGCACCGCGCGACTGGCAACAGTTCGTGGCACGGTAAACTCCACCCGAAGCAAGACCAAATAGGCCCCTATTGGCGCGGCCCGCGTTGGGGGCGGGTAGGTTGCTTGAGCCAGCGAGCGATTGCTGGCCTAGAGGAATGATTGCTACCCGGGGCAACCCGGTACAGAACCCGGCTTACAGGCCGACTCCGACCCAATTCAAGGTATGCAAATACCAACCAATCCCGGCACCTTCAGGTGCCGGGATTTTTATTATGGGGTTGCCAGACTGGCTCGTGGCGCCTTTTAGGGTTTTGTAATAAAGTTCTCGCCCATTCTGGTCGCTATAAGTCGGCTGGGTTATTTGTACCGATCACATGGCTGGCCTGATGGATGTCTCTGTGGCTGTAAGGCGAGATAAAAATGGCTAAGGTGGATTTTGAATGTCATCAAGCGGCGTAATGCTCACACCTTCCCGGTTGCTCTGTGCACAGCGGGGCAAAACTCTTCCTCATTATGACTTGCTTGGCGTCGAACGGGCTGACCAGGAGCGGCTCAAGCAGATCAATGCTCAGCTGGGTACCTTTTCTCTGCAAGCGGCAGGCTGTATGGCGCAGTTGTTCAATAGCGCCGATTGCGAACTGAGTTATCAAGAATTTACGACTGTGGCCTCGCCCGTGCAAGACGATGGTCTGCTGTGGGTGGAAGCGCGCAGTGCGCTCGACGTACAACGGGTCGCCTATTTCTCCATTTCTCCTGCCGTTATATATCGCCTGGCCGTGCTCTTTTTCGGTGGTGCCTTGCGCGACCAGAGCGAGGCTCCCTCCCATGGTAAAGGGCTGACCGATACCGAGCAGCGTCTGATGCTGCGTCTTTGCCAATACCAGGTCGATATCTGGTCCTCATGCCTCGGATTGGGTGATCTTGGCTGGCAGCTGACTCTCATTACCAGGGATGCATTGCCGCAATCACGGCTATGGATGTCTGAAGCCAGCCTCACGGTCGGCAGTTTTGCACATGGCTGGCAGCTCTGGCTGGTGCCGCCGACCGAGAACTCTGGCCCCGCGGCCGGGCATGAGCTGCAGGATGGCGCGCTTGAGCTGGTGCTGACGCATGTTCCGGTACGTCTGCGTGTGGTAATGGGGCAGATGTCCATGACCCTGGCGGATCTGGAGTGCCTCAAGGTGGGCGATGTGCTCTCGCTGGATCTGCCGGAAGTCGTTCCGGCCCTGATTGGTAATCGTCCCTGCTTTAGCGGACGAGTCGCTGAACATAAAGGCAGCCTGGTGTATCAGGTCGCGACTGTTGTAGAGGAATAATCACATCATGAACGAGCACAATATGAATGACCCGCTGGATCTGGATGGACTGGATCAATTGTTTAGTGACGATATCAGCATGCCCAGCGCAGCCGACTACATGGCACCGACCAGCAACAGCAAGCAGCGGGACCTTTCCTTCTTCCGCCAGATCCCGGTCAAGGTAACCCTCGAGGTAGCCAGTACCGAAGTGCCTCTGGGCGATCTGATGCGAGTGGAAGAGGGGGCTGTGATTGAGCTGGACAAACTGGCGGGTGAGCCGCTGGATGTTCGGGTCAACGGCCGGCTGCTGGCCAAAGGCGAAGTTGTCGTGGTCAATGGCAAATATGGCTTGCGCCTGGTGGATGTGATCGACACCAATCTGCTGGGTGGCATGGACGACTGATGCGCCGGTTGCTGCTTGTCCTGCTGTTGTTTTCGCTGCCCAGTTGGGGGGCGGATATGACGTTGTTCTCGGTGATGCCGGGGGCTGAAGGAGGAGAGGACTACAACATCAAGTTGCAGATCCTCTTCTTCATGACCCTGTTGGGGTTGTTGCCGACGCTGTTGTTGATGATGACCAGCTTTACCAGGATCATCATAGTGTTGGCGATCTTGCGGCAGGCGATGGGACTGCAGCAGAGTCCTCCCAATAGGGTTCTGATCGGCATCAGCCTGATTCTGACTCTGGTGATCATGCGCCCGGTATGGACCGACATGTATCAGAACGCGTTTGTTCCCTACGACCAGAATGAAATCACCTTGTCGGAAGGGCTGGCGCGCGCCGAAAAACCGTTGCGCCACTTTATGCTGGCTCAGACCCGGGAGCCGGATCTGGAGCAGATGCTGCGCATTTCCGGTGAGCCCACCACCCTCAGCAAAGCCGATGTCCCGTTTGGTGTATTGTTGCCGGCGTTTGTGCTGAGCGAGCTGAATACGGCATTTCAGATTGGCTTCATGTTGTTTATCCCCTTTCTGGTGATCGATCTGGTGGTGGCCAGCGTGCTGATGGCCATGGGGATGATGATGTTGTCCCCTCTGATCATTTCGTTGCCATTCAAACTGATGGTGTTCGTGCTGGTGGATGGCTGGTCGATGACGGTCGGTGCGCTGGCTGCCAGCTTTGGTGGGGGAGGCTGATATGACGCCGGAACAGAGCGTTGCGCTGGTTGGCGGTGCTGTCAACCTGGTCGTAGTGATGGTGTCGGTACTGATTGTTCCGGGCCTCATCATCGGTCTCATTGTCAGTGTGTTCCAGGCCGCAACGCAGATCCAGGAGCAGACCCTCAGCTTTTTGCCCCGTTTTCTGGTGACTCTGATGACGCTCATCTTTACCGGAAACTGGCTGCTCTCCCAAATCACTACCCTGTTCCACGATCTGTTTTTGAAGATACCCGGACTAATCGGATGAATTCTCTGCTGTCCCTCAGCGCAGCCGACCTGACGGCCTGGTTGGGGCAGTGGTGGTGGCCGTTTATCCGGATCGCTACCGCCTTCTGGGTGATGCCCATCTTCGGTGATGGTCGGTTACCACCCCAGGTCCGTCTGCTTTTTGCCTTCATCATCAGCCTGCTGCTGGCACCCATGCTCAAGGGCATGCCAGTGGTCGACCCGTTCAGCACGGGCGCACTGGTGCTGACCATAGAGCAACTGCTGTTTGGGTTGCTGTTCGGACTTTGTGTCCAGATGCTGTTTATGATCATGACCATGGCCGGTCAGATCCTCTCCATGCAGATGGGTCTGGCGATGGCAGTGATGAATGATCCCAGCAATGGAGATACGGCCCCCATCGTTAGCCAGCTGATGCTTATCTTCTGCTCATTGCTGTTTCTCGGCCTGAACGGCCATCTGGTCACGCTGGATGTGCTGGTGCAGAGTCTGCGGAGCTGGCCGCCCGGCTCTTCGCTCGACCTGCTGGACATGAAAGGCGTCATCGGTCTGTTTGGCTGGAGTATCGGAGCAGCCCTGATCCTGACTCTGCCAGCCGTGGTTGCCATGTTGATGGTCAACCTTACCTTCGGGGTGATGAACAGAACCGCCCCTTCCCTGAATATCTTCTCGCTGGGCTTTCCCATGACGCTGCTGCTGGGCCTGCTGACCATGGCCATTTCCATCAGCGGTGTGCCGGCTCGTTACCTTGATCTGGTGACCTATGTACTGGAACAGCTCAAGGCATTGACACCCTCATGAGTCAGAACAGCGCTCAGGACAAGACCGAAGAGGCCTCCTCCCAGAAACTGCGCAAGGCACGGGAAGAGGGGCAAATTGCGCGCTCAAAGGAGCTGAGTTCGGCCGGACTGCTGTTGCTGGGGGGGCTCGCCATGCAATGGATGGTGCCAAGCTTCGGCAACTTCTTTGCCGAGTTGATGAAACGTCCCCAGCGTTTCGACTGGCAGGGGGCCCGGGAGCCTCAGATGATGATCCACTGGACGGCTGAATCCCTGCTCAGCATGTTGTGGGTACTGCTACCCCTGTTCGGTTTTCTCGCCCTGCTGCTGGTGCTGCTCAGTATTGTTCCGGGGGGCATGGTGCTGACCTGGAAGAAACTATTGCCCAGTGCGGAAAAAATCAATCCGCTCAAAGGGCTCAAACGGATGTTCTCGTCTCACAGCATGATGGAGCTGCTGAAGTCGGTACTCAAGATCCTGCTGATTGGTTCGACGCTGGCCCTGATGTTGCAGCACCAGTGGCCCTTGCTGATGATGATGAACCGTATGCCTCCCCAGGCTGCGATGGAGCAGGCGCTGCGCATTCTTTCGCAGGCATTCATTTTGCTTGGTTCCGTGCAGATGCTGATAGCCGTGCTGGACGTACCCTATCAGCGCTGGTCGTTGAACAAGCAGCTGCGCATGACCAAGCAGGAGGTCAAGGATGAACACAAGAATAGTGAAGGCCGGCCCGAGATAAAGGCCAAGATCCGTCAGGTTCAGGGAATGCTAGCCAGAGCGCGGATTGAACAGCGTGTGCCGCAGGCGGATGTCATCATCGTCAACCCGACCCACTATGCGGTAGCCATCAAGTATGATCCGGCGCGTGCCAATGCCCCCTATGTGATTGCCAAAGGGGTCGACGGTATGGCGGAGCGGATCCGCCAGGTCGCAAAACAGCACGACAAGATGGTCATGAGCCTGCCGGAGCTGACCCGGGCCATCTATTACTCTACACGGGTGGATCAGGAGGTCCCGGCGGGCCTTTATACCGCGGTCGCCTATGTGCTGAACCATGTATTGCAGTTGCGGGCCTATGCAGCAGGCAAGGGGAAGAAACCCACCCCCCTTGCTCCCCTGTATGTGCCGCCCGAGTTACGTCAACCTGAGAGGTAAGTTGTGAACTGGCGTGTATTGACCCAATCCTATACCGCGATACCCATGATGCTCCTGGCCATTCTGGCCATGATGATCCTGCCTCTGCCGGGTTGGCTGCTGGATACCCTGTTTACGTTCAACATTGTGTTGGCCGTGCTGGTTCTGCTGGTCTCCGTGTCGGCTCGTCGGCCACTCGATTTTTCCGTCTTCCCGACCGTCCTGCTGGTTGCGACCTTGATGCGATTGTCGCTCAACGTAGCCTCGACCCGGGTAGTGTTGCTGCATGGTCATGAAGGGCACGAGGCGGCGGGCAAGGTCATCCAGGCCTTCGGTGAGGTGGTGATCGGTGGCAACTATGTCGTCGGTCTGGTGGTGTTCGTGATCCTGATGATCATCAACTTCGTGGTTATCACCAAGGGGGGCGAGCGGATCTCCGAGGTATCGGCCCGTTTCACCCTGGATGCCATGCCGGGCAAACAGATGGCGATCGATGCCGATCTCAATGCCGGCACCATGGATCAGCATCAGGCAAGGGCAAGACGGGACGAAATCGCCAGGGAAGCCGATTTCTACGGCGCCATGGACGGTGCGTCCAAATTCGTACGCGGTGATGCCATCGCCGGTTTGCTGGTTCTCATCATCAATCTGGTGGGCGGTCTGGCCATCGGCATTTTCCAGCATTCTCTGCCGGTTTCGGAAGCGTTCCAGAGCTATGCACTGCTCACTATCGGTGATGGTCTTGTTGCCCAGATCCCTTCCCTGCTGATGTCCACGGCTGCGGCCATCATCGTGACCCGGGTCAGCGACGAAGGGGAGATGTCGGATCAGGTGGGCCAACAGATCCTGGCATCGCCGCGGGTAATCTACACGGCGGCAGCCATTATGCTGATCCTGGGCCTGGTACCCGGTATGCCTATGGTGGCATTCCTCAGCTTTGCGGCCGTATTGGCTTGGGCAGGCTGGAGCGTGAGCAAGCGGCAGGTCAGTCAGCCCGACCTGGAGGCAGCACATGAGCTGACGCGTCAGATGGTGCAACCGGAGCCGCAGGGCCTTGAGTGGCAGGATCTGCCACCCGTGGATACCGTTGCCATCGAGCTTGGCTACCGATTGGTCCCTTTGGCTGAAGCAGACAAGGGGGCTGAGTTGTTGGCGCGGGTGCGGGGTATTCGCAAGACGCTTTCTGAGCAGTATGGCTTCCTGTTGCCGGAAATCCGGGTACGCGACAACCTGCAACTGCAGCCGGATCAATACCGGATCAAGCTGTCAGGTGTGGGGTTGGCGAGCGGCAATGTTGATTGCCAGAGACTGATGGCGATCAGCAGTGGTGAAACCTATGGGGCCCTGGATGGAGAATTGACCCAGGATCCAGCCTATGGGATGAGTGCTGTCTGGATTTCGCCGGAGAACAAGGCCAAGGCGCTGAATTTGGGCTACTCGGTGGTGGACTCGGCGACCGTTATCGCAACGCATGCCAGCAAGCTGCTGAGGGAGCAGCTGGATAACTTGTTTGGTCACGATGAAGTCGGCAAGTTGGGACAGTATCTGGCCAGCCAGTCTCCCCGTCTGTCGGAAGAGCTAAACCTGGCGTTGACCCAGATGCAGCAGTTGCGAGTTTTTCGTCAACTGCTCAAGGAGCAGGTCAGCCTGACCGATATCCGGACCATAGCCACCACCCTGCTGGATGCGAGCGAGCTGACCAAGGATCCTGTCTTGCTGGCATCGGATGTGCGCTGCGCGCTCAAGCGCCAGATTGTGAGGCAGGCGATCGGCTGTCGGGATGTGCTGGCGACGTTTACACTGGATGACCGTCTGGAGCAAACCCTGCTGGCGGCCATGAACCAGTCACAGCAACAGGGGAAGATCCAGCTGGACAGCTTCCCTGTCGACCCTCAGCTTCTGGCCCAGTTGCAGCAAAACATGCCGCTGGTGAAGGAACAGCTGCAACAGCAGGGGCATGCCCCCGTGTTGGTGGTGATGCCGCAACTGCGTCCCCTGATGGCACGGTATGCCCGCTCATTTTCGAAAGGTCTCAAAGTGCTCTCTTATAATGAAATCCCGGAAGATTTACGGGTGGAAGTTATTGGTACATTAGGCTGAAGCAGAATTGCCATGTTAATGAAGTGACGGGAAGATGATATTCCGCATATCTACTTGAATTGTCATTAGAAGCCGCTATGATGTGACTGTTTTTGACGCAACGACGTTGAAGATTAATAACAAATATAACAATTCACATGTGCTATGCAGCTCTTCGTCAATAAGTTGAGCTGTCTTGTCCCAATACGGGCAGTCGCATGATAAAGGCAAACTGAACTGAAAAGTCAGGACGCAAAGCCTCCGGTCTAATAGCAGGAATGCTAATGATAGCGGGGTTACCAAGGCCATTGTTACCGCCTTGATACCATCAATAACCCATTTGAAGACGCTTTTTCGGCGCTTTTTGGGCGTGGTGCGCTTTTATTTTTGACACATCAGTTCTGTTGATTGGTTTGTCCACAATCACGGGTTCGGGTTCTTATGCTTTCGGATTTATCTAACAAGAAAAACTCAAGGCCAATCGGTATTGAGAGTGTCCCTCATTTGTTATTGATTGGCACTTCGTTATCAAATGGAAACGATATTGCGGAAATATTGTTAGCGCAAGGCTATAACATCTCCTGCGTTGACTCGATTAAAAAGTCAAAAGTAATTCTCGCGGATAATTCAGTTGACCTGATCCTGCTTGATATGGATGTCATGACCGAGGCAGGCCCGCAATTGGTGCATGACTTCAGTGGTATCGATTGCATGGTTCTGGTCAATGAACGTCAGGCCTATCTTGCTGCAGAAGCCATGCGGGCGGGGGCCATCGACTACATCATCAAGCCTTTCGGTGGTCGGCAGATGGTGGATGCGGTAAAGGGGGCGCTGCGTCTGCGCCAGTCCATTCCGAATCTCATCGCGGTCTCTGCCATGAGCCTGCAAGTGCTGCAACTGGCACGTCGTGCAGCCAAGACATCCGCCACCATCCTCATCGGTGGGGAGTCCGGTACAGGCAAGGAACGACTGGCCCGCTACATCCACGACATGTCCAGCCGAGCTGGCCGACCATTCGTTGCCATCAACTGTGCAGCCATTCCTGAATCCATGCTCGAGTCCATCCTGTTTGGCCACAACAAGGGGGCGTTCACCGGCGCAACGGGAGCCCAGGCCGGCAAATTCGAGCAGGCTCAGGGGGGGACTCTGCTGCTCGATGAGATCTCCGAATTGCCGTTACCGCTGCAGGCCAAACTGCTGCGGGTTTTGCAGGAACGGGAGGTCGAACGGCTTGGCAGTCACCAGACCATCGCTTTGGATGTACGGATCATTGCCGCCAGCAACAAGGATCTGCGTACTCTCGTTGTCGCTGGTCAGTTCCGGGAAGATCTGTTCTACCGTCTGGATGTGCTGCCCATGAACTGGCCCGCGCTGCGGGAGCGTCCCGACGACATTCTGCCGTTGGCGGAGTACTTCATTGAACTACATGCCTCTCAGCAGGGCTATCGCCTCAGTGAAAATGCCCGTAAGCAACTGCTGACATACGGTTGGCCCGGCAATGTCCGGGAGCTGGACAATGTCATACAACGTTCATTAATCATGGCTCGCGGATTGCATATTCAGGCCGTCGATTTGATGCTGCCCAGTTACACCATTGAATCCGACGATGTGTTGCCGGAAGTGCTTTCCGCCCCGGAAGGGCTGAGTGAGACCCGCCGCTACGCAGAATTTCAATTTGTACTAGAGACCTTGCGCCGCTTTCGCGGCCATCGGACCCGCACAGCTGAAGCCCTTGGGATGACGACCCGGGCACTGAGATACAAGCTGGCGGCCATGCGTGAGCAGGGCATAGACATTGAGCAGCAGCTTCAAAACTAAGGGATAAACCGAGTGAAGATTGAAATGATGTCATCACAGGTGACGCTCTTGCAGCAGATGCAGGAGATGCAGCGAGTCGCCAGCCAAACCCCTGTTATCGAATCGAATGATGTCTCGAACGTATCATTCGGTGATGCCATGCGCGACGTCGTTGGCCGGGTCAATGAGCAGCAAAATATCGCCTCACGGCTGATGACTGCCGTGGATGCGGGTCAAAGCGACGATCTGGTTGGTGCCATGGTCGCCAGCCAGAAAGCGGGACTCAGTTTTTCTGCCCTCATGCAGGTAAGGAACAAGCTGATGACCGGTTTCGACGACATTATGCGTATGCCACTCTGAGGTAAGTGATGACTGAACTGGTAACGTCCCCGCAAGGGACTGCGGATTCCTTCAGAACACGCGTCCAGGAGGGCTTGCGCAACTGGCGCAGTCTGTCCCGCGACAACAAATCCATCCTGACCATAGCGTTGCTTGCCGCCATCGTGGCGGGAACCATCGTGGTGATCCTGTGGACTTCCAGCAAGAACTACGTGCCCTTGTACGGCAAACAGGAGTTGTACGACACCGCCAACATCATGGAGATGTTGGAAAAAGAGCAGGTCCCATTCAGGCTGGAGAAGAGCTCCGGCCAGATCCTGGTGCCGGAAAATCAGCTGGCCCATGTGCGCATGGCGCTGGCGGCCAGAGGGGTGAGAGCCGCCATGCCCGCCGGTCTGGAAGGGCTGGACAATGTGACGGGCCTGGGGACCAGCGAGTTCATGGAGGGAGCCCGTTACCGGCATGCGCTGGAAGGGGAACTGGCGAGAACCATCATTTCACTGGATGCGGTGCGCAGTGCCCGGGTGCATCTGGCGATCCCCAAGCGGACGCTGTTCGTCGGACGAGATGAAGAGAAACCCAGTGCGTCCGTGATGCTGGACTTGCAGCCTGGCCAGGCCATGGAGCCGGGGCAGGTTGAAGCGATCGCCAACCTGGTTGCTGGCAGCATATCCGGTATGAAGCCGGGGGCAGTAACCATAGTGGATCAGGCGGGTCAGCTGCTCAGCGCCGAACTGGGAGACAAGGCCGGCTTTGGCAAGCAGAGCGTGCAGCAGATGGAGTATGTGCGCAAGCTTGAACAGTACATCCGTCAGCGCGCCAGCGACATGCTCTATCCTATGCTGGGCACGGGTAACTTCAGGGTACAGATTGCCGCCGACGTGAACTTCAATGCGGTAGAGGAGACCCAGCAACAGCTGGATCCACAGGGCGTGGTCACCAAGGAGTCCAGCAAGTCGGATAAAACCATCGATGCACTGGCATTGGGGATCCCCGGTGCCTTGTCCAATCGCCCGCCCGAAACGACCCCCAAGAGTGAGCAGCCGGCTCAGAATCAGGGGGCTGCAAGTGCAGAAGCCCAGAAGAACGATTCTCGCACCGAGCGCCAAGAGGTCAACAAGCAGTACGAGAACAGCCGCACCATAGTGCATACCCGCTATCAGCAGGGTCGTTTGGAGAAGATGAACGTCTCCATTTTGCTGAACCAGCAGAGTGCCCCCAAGGGCGGCTGGAATGAGCAGCAGCTGGAGCAGATCCGGCAGATGGTGGAACGTTCGGTGGGATTTGACGATACCCGTGGCGATCAGATCAGCCTGCAGGTATTCGATTTTACCGGTGCCGTGCCGATCGCCCCGCCCGAGTCGAGCTGGTGGGAAACCCCGTACTGGCAGGACTCTCTGCGTTATCTGGTGGGCGGCCTGCTTGGTCTGACGCTGGTGTTCTTCGGCATCAGACCGCTGGTCAAACATCTGGTGCGTACCCAGCAGTTGCCTGAGGAAACCGCGACCGAGGAACAGGATGATCAGCTGGAACCGACAGTGGGTCTTTCCATGCGCCGGGATGATGATGCCGCTCTGACTGCTCCCGCGATGGGCAATGGTTTGATCCGCTCTGACAACCAGATGGAACCGCAGTTCTCCTCGCTGGATCTGGAGGCTTTGCCAGAGCCGGGCTCCGAACTAGAAGTACAGCTCAAACACCTGCAACTGCTGGTGGAAAAAGACACGGCGCGAGTCGCGGAAGTGGTCAGATCATGGGTGAGTGGCAATGAACAACGTTAACCTGAACCAAAACGCCGTCGATATCGACATCGACAACCTGGAGAAGGCCGCGATTCTGCTGCTGAGTATGGGGACCGAGGCCGCCGCCAAGGTGATGCAAAAGTTGTCCCGTGATGAGGTGCAACGACTCATCTCCAAGATGGCTGGCCTGTCGGGGGTCAGTTCGATGGAGGCCAAGTGGACGCTGCAACAGTTCTTCAACCAGTACCGTGAGCAGAGTGGCATCGGTAGCGCCTCACGCGAGTATCTGGAACAGACGCTGGATCTGGCGCTGGGTCAGCGCCTCTCCCGCAGTCTGCTCGACAGCCTGTATGGCGATGTGATGAGCCAAGACATCCAGCGTTTGCAGTGGGTGCCCGCCGAGGTGCTTGCCCGTTTCTTCCGCAATGAACATCCTCAGATGCAGGCCGTGTTGCTGGCCTTCCTGCCCCCGCAGACGGCATCCGCCGTGCTGGATGCTCTGCCGGGGTCGGTGCACGACGATCTGCTGGTTCGTGTCGCCAGTCTCAACAGCGTCAGCGAACACGTGCTGGGAGAATTGCGTCTGACCCTGGACCGTTGTCTGGCTTATGTAGCCGATCAGTCGGGAGCCAAGGTCAATGGGGTGCGCCAGGTGGCGGATATTCTGAACCGCTATCAGGGCGACAAGGAGCAAATGCTCTCTCTGCTGCGCGAACACGATGGCGACATGGCGCTGGAAATCGAGAAAAACATGTTCGATTTCATGGCGTTGCGCCGTCAGACCGACGAAACACTGCAGCGTCTGGTGCAGGAGCTGCCAAGTGATCTGCTGGCGCTGGCACTGAAAAATACCGAGGCCAGCTTCCGCAAGGTGGTGCTAGGCGCCATGCCGAAGCGGATGGCGCAGGCGCTGGAAGCCCAAATCCAGGGACAGGGCAGCGTCTCCTTGCGCAAGGTCGAACAGGCCCGCGAAGAGGTGATGCAGCTGGTTCGCGAATTGGTGGAGCAGGGCGAAGTCGAATTCCAGCTATTCGAAGAACCCACCGTCAATTAACAGGAGGCGTCCATGAACCACAGTGTGCGCAAGTTGGCGGCGGGAGCCACCCGTCTCTACCGTTTCCCGTCGTTGGGACAGAGTGGAGAAGAGGCACAGAGCCAGCAGGAACAATTCGAATTCGGTTATCAGCAGGGGCTGGAACAAGGTCACGACGAAGGCTATCAGTCTGGGTACCAGCAGGGCCTGACCAGCGGTCTGGTGGAAGGGGAAGCCAAGGGGCTGCAACAAGGGCAAACCCGAGGGTTTGCACAGGGGCTGGCGGAAGGGCGAGCCTCTTTCGATCAGGCCATGGTGCCATTTGCCAAATTGCAGGCGCAGTGGGAGTCCCTGACCCGCAGTCGAATGCAGGAGCAGAAGGAACTGGTTGCTCAGCTGGTTACTCAGGTGGCGAAGCGGGTGATCCAGGCCGAGTTTACGCTCAATCCGCAACAGGTGATCAAGCAGGTAGAACAGGCATTGGCGAGCCTGCCTGCTACCTCGGAAGAGCTGGTGATCTATCTCAGCGAAGGGGATCGGCAGCGACTGGCAGAGCAGGGGGTGACCCGCTGCGAGGGGTGGCCATTGCAGGTTGATCCGGCACTGGGCATAGGCGATGCGCGCCTGGAGACCCGAGCGGCGGTCATAGAGGTCAACACGAGCGAACGTCTTGCTGCCTGTATGGAGCAGCTCAACAGCACACTGGAACTGCCCCAGGATGCATGAAGCCTTGCAACAGGCGCTCACATCGGCGCTGGACAGTTTTGACGATGTCCCCGGCTTTCGCCGCTATGGTCGGCTGGTGCGGGTGACGGGGTTGACGCTGGAGGTGGTGGGTTGCCAGCTGGTGATGGGTCAGCGTTGCCGGGTCGATACTGCGACAGGCACGCCATTGTTGGCTGAAGTGGTGGGCTTCAACCGTGATGTCTCCTATCTGATGCCGTTGCAACCGATGGGTGGTCTCTATGCCGGTGCCCGGGTGCTGCCCATCGACGGGGAAGAGACGATTCGGGTCGGTGAACACCTGCTGGGTCGAGTCGTAGATGGTCTGCTGCAGCCACTGGATGGCCGGCCGCTGCGCGATGAGGGGGAGCATGTGGCGCTGTTCTCTTCCCCTCCGAACCCCTTGCTGCGTACACCGGTTCGAGAGCCGCTGGATGTCGGTATCCGCGCCATCAATGGCCTGCTGACCGTCGGCAAGGGACAGCGGCTGGGCCTGTTTGCGGGCTCAGGGGTCGGCAAGAGTATGCTGCTCGGCATGATGACCCGCAATACCACCGCCCAGATAGTCGTCGTCGGCCTGATTGGTGAGCGGGGACGGGAAGTGCGCGAGTTCATCGAGCACAGCCTAGGGGCGGAGGGGCTGGCTCGCGCCGTGGTGATAGCGGCGCCAGCAGATCAGTCTCCGTTGATGCGGCTGCGGGCGGCTCAGCTGTGCCACCGTATCGCCGAGTACTTTCGTGAGCAGGGGCAGGATGTGTTGCTGTTGATGGACTCTCTGACCCGCTATGCCCAGGCCCAGCGTGAAATAGCCCTGGCAATAGGGGAACCGCCCGCGACTCGAGGTTATCCGCCCTCGGTATTCAGTATGCTGACCCAGCTGGTGGAGCGAGCCGGTAACGGGGCGCATCCAGACGGATCTCTGAGCGCCTTCTATACGGTGCTGGCGGAGGGGGATGACCAGCAGGATCCCGTAGTGGATTCGGCCCGCGCCATTCTGGATGGTCACATAGTGTTGACCCGCAGACTGGCGGAGGAAGGTCACTATCCTGCCATCGACATTGGTGCCTCGGTCAGCCGAGTGATGCCGCAAGTGGTGCCTGCCGAGTGGCTGCAACTGGCTGTCACGCTGCGGCAACTGTGGGGCCGTTATCAGCAGGTACGTGAGCTGCTGCCGCTAGGTGGTTATCAGCCTGGCGCCGATCCCCAGATGGATGAAGCCGTGCAGCGTTATCCAGCCATCGCCGCCTTCCTGCAGCAAGGTATCCACGAAGAGACCCCCCTCGCTCAGGTCACCGCCGGGCTCAGACAAGTGCTCGGAAGGCAATAAGGGGCGGCCGTGCTGAAGTCTTATCTTGGTTTGCAGCAGGATGCGCTGGAAAACATGGGCAAGGAGCGCCAACGACTGCGGGAAGAGGCCATGCGGGAAGAGCAGCGGGCATTGCGGTTGCAGGAGGTAATTGGCTCATTGCACAGCGGTTCAGCAACTTTTCATCCCCTGTTGTGGCAGAACAAGCATCAGATGGATGGTCAGCTGCGGCGACTGTTGGCCCATCAAATGCAGCAGTCTGCGCTGGCCAGACTCGATCTGGAGCGACACGAGGGAGAGGTGCTCAAACAGTTTGGTCGGGTCAAAGGGCTGGAGCTGTTGCTGGATAAACGTGAACAGGCACAGCAGCGGCAGCTGGAGTCGAGCGATCAACGCCAGCTGGATGAGCTGGCCAGTCTGCGGCATCGCATGATGAAAGGGGAGTAGGGATTAATCCGGCAAGCGTTCCTGCTGCCCATAAGCGGGTTCCTGACCCAGCAGCGTATTGATGGTTTCTATCTGGCCGGCCAGCAAGCGGCCGTTGAGCTCGTTCTGACGCAGACATTGCTGCAACAGCTGTTCCAGCTGCAGCCACTGTTTGGCAACCTTGTGCTGCAGGTTGGCGGGCAGTTTTTCGATGAGTGCCGCCATCCCTTTTTCATCAGGCTTCAGTCCCAGCGCCAGCAGATGCTGACAGCGTTGTTGCGCCTGTTGCTGCACCTGCATCATCAGTTGTGTTTGTTGCTGATTATGTTCAGTCAGTGCGTCGACGTCGTGAGCGGCCAGCAGACTGTGCTGACGCAGCAGCAGTTGTTGCAGGGCGACATAGCGGGTGCCGTCTTGCTGAATGCCCAGGATCAGCTCTTTGACCCTCTGCTTGGCGTCCATGCTCATCGACGATGCATGTCCAGAATGGCCTGACCCAGTGCATCCATGTCGAGTTCTAGCTTGCCCTCGCTGATGGCCTGTCGGATCCGGTTGACCTTGTCCATGTCCACGTCGGAAGTCGTAGCCAGTTCGGCCCTCGCCTGATTCACGAACTGGGCCGTGGTGCTGATCTGGGCATCAGCCTGGCTGGCGCGTGGCTGCGACGGCGTGGATGGCGCTTCCTGCTTGCGTTGCAACTGGGCCTGAACATAGAGCGGGTCGGTGCGTGTGATCTTCATAACGTCAATTCCTGATGGTCTATCTATGACAAGCGACCCAAGGTCGATGTAACTTAAATCAAACCCGTGCTTTGAATTAAAAACGGGTTTCAACTTCCCCCTTGTCGATCACCCAGGCCTGGATTTCCTTGCCCGAACTCAGATTTTTCACTCGGATTCCGTCGCCGATGGCCCCGTTGGCCAGTGCCCGTCCTCGCGTCGTAGCGGAAAATCCATCCTGGCCAGCCCGGATCAACACACCTTCACCTTCTCGTATGGCCCAGGCTTTCTGCAAATCCAATTCGCCGATCAGCTGACCCATTCGCAGGTTGCGGTTGCTTTTGCTGCCCACCAGAGACTCTGAGGTGGGCACAAAGCCACGTTGCAACCGGCTGACCTCAAGCGATTTTTCGATCAGATCGCCAGGTCGGATGACATGGTCTCTAGGCAGCTCCTGAGCCGTCACCCAGACCGGCAGCATCAGTGTCACCTCGACCCTGGCCCTGATCTGCCAGGCCGGGTCGACGCACTCTGCCAGATAGGGTCGCCGTCCCCAGGGCTGACGATACTGACCACCGGCCTGCAGGCGGATAGGCTGCGAGCAGTCCGGCAGATGGGTGACTGCCGGGGAGATCCAGACCTGATATTCCGCTTCGGGCGCTGGCCAGCCCTGCTGCTGCAGATAGGCATGCAGGGCCTGGCTGGCATCCTCCTGCAACAGTGCTTCGAGCTGCCGGGTCAGGGCGGTCGGCTCGGCCAGCAGTGGCCATGACAGCAGCCACAGAGCCAGCAGGTTGCTTCGCTTCCATACGGGAAACAGTGCTTCCCCTTTTATCCGTGTTATCAGCCACTGTTGACGCTGTAACCAGCGGAAATAAAGGTTCTTCATGGTTGGCATGAGTCTTGATAAAGAGTGCACCGGTCTGACTGATTCATAGAAGGATGAAGCATGAGTATCTCATTTGACAGCGCGTTGGGTGTACACCCTTATGCCCTCGATGTGCGGGCGGATCGGGCGCGTATCCTGGCAGGTAACCTGGCCAATGTAGATACCCCAGGTTATCTGGCCCGGGATGTCGATTATAAGACGATTCTGGGGCGTGTCGCGCAGCAAGTTGCAGCGGGAGACGAGAGTGCTGCCATTGCACATGGCAGCATGGCCAATGATATGCAGCATCCTCTCTATCGCATTCCCTATCAGGTATCGATGGATGGCAATACTGCCGAACTCAGCGTCGAGCAGAGCAAGTTTGCCAACAATGCCACTGATTTCCAGACCAGTCTCACCTTTCTGAATATGAAAATTACCGGGATCGCCAAGGCGATCGAGGGCCGCTGATCATGTCGTTCAATCGCATCTATGACATTGCAGGTAGTGCAATGCGAGCACAAACAGTTCGTCTGGACACGGTTGCCTCCAACCTGGCGAACGTGGATAGTGCCGCGGGCAGTGAAGAGGCGGCCTTCCGTGCCATCAAGCCGGTGTTCTCCACCCTTTATCAGCGGGTGCAGGATGCCGAGGCGCTGGGGTCAGCCCAAGTGCAGATAGCTGGCATAGTGCAATCCGATCGTCAGGTCGAGAAGCGTCTTGAGCCCACCAACCCCCTGGCGGATCAGGACGGCTTTGTCTACTACTCCAACGTCAACGCGGTGGAGGAGATGGCCGACATGATGAGTGCATCCCGTGGTTTTGAAACCTCCGTCGAGGTGATCAACCGTATCAACAGCATGCAGCAGGGTTTGTTGCGCCTGGGTCAGGGAGTGTAAGCCATGAGCCTGCCTCAGGTAAGCAGTCTGGATACGGCTCGCAGCACCAGCCAGCGCAACACGACACCGGACATTGCCCCCAATAACGCTGCTGCTGGCCAGAATGCCCAGAGCGGTATGCAGTTGCGTAACGAATTCCTGCAGATGATGGTTGCCCAGATCAAGAACCAGGACCCCACCAACCCCCTGGATGGTGCCCAGTATGTTACCCAGCTGGCACAGTTCAGTATGGTAGAAGGGGTGGAAAGCCTGAAGGTCTTGCAGCAGAAGTCCATCAACATGATGGATACCCAGCAGGTACTGCAGAGCACTGACCTGATCGACAAGGAAGTGATGGTTCCGAGCAAGACACTGACCAAGAGCGATGACAAAGCGATCCGGGGGCAGGTGGAGCTGGCCGGTGCCGCCGATCAGGTTGAACTGAAGGTGTATGACAAACATGGCACCCTGGTCGCGACCAAAAACTGGGGTGAGAGCAAAGCCGGGGGCCTTGATTATGAACTGCCACCTTTACCCGCCGGTGAATACAGCTTCGAGGTCAAAGCCTCGCTCCAGGGTGTGGCGACCACGACCAAGAACTATGTGGCCAGCACCGTAGAGCGGGTCACTCTGCCCGGTACGGGCGAAATCATGTTACAGGTGGCCGGAGTGGGCGATGTGCCTCTCTTCAGCGCCATCCAGTTCGGCAAATCGGCGTAATCAGATAGGAGCGAAACTGTGTCTTTCAGTATCGGATTGAGCGGCCTGCGCGCCGTAAACCAGGAATTGAGTGTAATCAGCAACAACGTGGCCAACGCCAGCACGGCCGGCTTCAAGTCCAGCCGTGCCGAGTTTGCCGCCATTTATGGCGGTGGTCAGGCTGGTGGTGTAGAGATGAACAACGTTTCCCAGAATTTCGACCGCAATGGTGACGTGACCCGTACAGGTCGTGGGCTGGATCTGGCGATCTCAGGCAGCGGCTTCTTTGTGCTCAAGGACAGCAGCGGCCAGACCTCCTATACCCGGGCAGGCATGTTCCAACGGGATCCCAACAATTACCTGACCACCGCCAGCGGTATCCGGCTGCAGGGCTATACCACCAATGATGCGGGCGAACTGCAGTCCGGCGTGGTGGGGGACATTCAGGTCAAGGCCGGCAGCCTGCCTGCCAAGCCTTCCGACAAGCTGGAATTCGTTGCCAACCTCAAGGCCGATGCTGGTGTGATCGACCAGACGGCCCATCCGTTCGATCCTGACAAGTCGGCCAGCTTCAGCTATTCCCAGTCCAGCAAGGTGTATGACTCGCTGGGGGTTGAGCACACCGTCACCCAGTATTTCGTCAAGACGGCTGACAACACCTGGCAGGTCAATTATGCCTTCAATGGCACCAAGACAGGCACACCGGTGACGCTGGAGTTCAACACCAACGGTACCCTGAAGTCTCCGACGACCTCCCCGGTCCTGGACCTGACTCCGCCCGGCGCTGAAAAGATCTCCCTGCAGGTCGATATTGCCCGTGTCAGCCAGTACGCCTCTGATTTCAACGCCACGCGCAACCAGTCAAATGGTTATGCGGCCGGCGATCTGACCGGGGTGCGGGTGGATGCCGATGGTGGTGTCTATGCCACCTTTACCAACGGTCAGAGCCTGTTGCAGGGCCAGGTGGTGATGGCGAACTTCACCAACCCCAACGGCCTGCTGCAAACCAACAACACCACCTGGCAGCAATCGTTCAGCTCTGGCCAGCCGGTATTGGGTGCCCCTGGCACAGGGACCATGGGGTCATTGACCGCAGGGGCCTATGAGGGCTCCAACGTGGATCTGACCGGGGAGCTGGTGAGCCTGATGACTTCCCAGCGTAACTATCAGGCCAACGCCAAGACCATCAGCTCCGCTGACAAGATGACCCAGGTTCTCTTCAACTCCTTCTAAGGCTTGATGCGTGGAAAAGCTTATCTATACCGCCATGTCTGGGGCGCAGCATACCCTGATGGCCCAGCAAATCCGGGCAAACAACCTGGCCAACGTCAACACGGCCGGCTTTCGGGCCGATTTCGAGCGTGTATCTGCTTATGCCTTGGCCGGTGATGGCTACCCAAGCCGGGTAATGGCCCGCGAGGAGCTGGCTGGTACCGACTTCAAGGCGGGAGCCCTTATGCAGACGGGCCGCAAGCTGGATGTGGCGATCCGCGGTGAAGGCTTTATCACGGTCCAGACCGCCGATGGCAAAGAGGCCTATACCCGAGCTGGCAATCTGGAGAGCGATGCCGATGGTTTGCTCACGCTCAATGGTCGTCCGGTACTGGGGGAAGGCGGGGAAATGGTACTTCCTGCCTATCGGGATCTGAGTTTTGGCAAGGACGGTTCGCTCAGTATCACACCGCCCGGCGGCGGTGCCCGGCTGGATGTAGGGCGTCTTAAGCTGGTGAACCCGGACCCAGCCGAACTGGTCAAGGGGTCGGATGGTCTCTTCCGGTTACGCCAGGGTGGGGATGCCGAGGCCAGCGAGCAGGTGGTACTGGCGTCCGGCTTTCTGGAAGGGGCGAACGTGAATGCAGTCGACGAGCTGATCAGCAGCATGTCGCTGACCCGCAACTTCGAGCTGCAGGTCAAATTGATGAAAACGGCGGACGATCAGGCCCGGCAAGGTGCCCGGCTGATTTCTGGCCAGGGTTGATGAATGGCGGGCTTGCGGCCCGCCAGGGCCAATTCGCATTGCGGGGGCGTTGACGCCCCCATGAATCAGGTGGAGAGACGAAGATGCACGCGGCACTTTGGGTAAGTAAAACAGGTCTGTCGGCGCAAGATGCCAAGATGGCCAGCATTTCCAACAACTTGGCTAACGTCAACACGGTCGGGTTCAAGCGCGATCGAGTTGCTTTTGAAGATCTGTTCTATCAGGTGCAACGCCAGCCCGGGGCCCAGCAGGATCAACAGAACCTGTCTCCCATCGGCATCCAGATGGGTAACGGTGTTCGTGTGGTCGGTACCCAGAAAGTGTTCACTCCCGGTCAGTTCCAGAACACCAACCAGGAACTGGACATGGCAGTTGTGGGGGCCGGTTTCTTCGGGGTGGAACGCCCTGACGGCGAGACCGCCTATACCCGCAATGGTCAGTGGCATCGCAACGCCGAAGGCCTGCTGGTCAATTCCGATGGTTTGCCCATGCTGCCGCAGATCCAGATCCCGGACAATGCGACCAAGGTGTCCATCGGCACCGACGGAACCGTGAGTGCGACCCTGCCGGGCCAACAGGAAAATGTGGAGCTGGGCCGCATCACCCTGACCAACTTTGCCAACCCTGCCGGCCTGGAAGCGCTCGGTGGCAACCTCTATCGGGCAACCGGTGCTTCCGGTGAAGCGATTGAGGGAGTACCCGGTGAAGAGGCGATGGGGGCCATCAAGCAGTTCACCCTGGAGAGCTCCAACGTCAACGTGGTGGAAGAGATGGTCGACATGATCACCACTCAGCGGGCTTATGAGATGAATGCCAAGGTCGTCTCGTCGGCTGACCAGATGCTCAAGTTCGTCACTCAAGCGCTGTGATGATGAAGACGATGTGGCGTTATCTGTGGGTGGTTCTGCTGTTGGGCGGCTGCGCGACCTATGAGCTCAAGGCCCCCGAACCGGGTGAGGAAAAGTGGGCGCCTTCACGCCCCAAGTTGCCCGTCTCGGCCAAGGGAGAAGACGGCAGCCTTTATCGCGGCGACTACATGATGACCCTGTTTCAGGATCGCAGAGCTTACCGTATCGGCGACATCCTCACCGTTGTGTTGGAAGAGCGTACCCAGTCGAGCAAAAAAGCCAACACCAGCATGAGCAAGAACAGCAGCATGAACGTGCCGGCCCCGAGTATCGGCGGCAAGGTGCGCTCTGACTGGGGGGCTTCTCTCAGCGCAGATCGGGACTTTGATGGCGGGGCGACGTCCAGCCAGCAGAATACCCTGGCCGGCTCGATCACGGTGACGGTGGCCGAGGTAATGCCGAATGGGGTGCTGGGGATCCGCGGCGAGAAGTGGATCCGCCTCAACCAGGGCGATGAGTACATCCGGTTGGGCGGCATGGTGCGGGTTGAGGATATCGATCAGAGCAACCGAATCTCGTCCCAGCGCATCGCCGATGCCCGCATTACCTACGCCGGGCGTGGTGCTCTGGCTGACAGCAACCAGATGGGATGGCTGAGCCGTTTCTTCAGTTCCGCCTTCGCTCCCTTTTGAGGTCTCACATGAACAGATGGTTTATCGCCCTGCTTTGCCTCTGCCTGCCCTGGTGGGCCAATGCCGCGGCACCGGCCAAGCGCGCCTTGCTGGATATTGCCGATGTACAGGGCATGCGGGCCAATCAGCTGGTTGGCTACGGACTGGTGGTGGGCTTGTCCGGCACGGGTGACAAGAGCCAGGTCAAGTTCACTGGCCAGTCGATGGCCAACATGCTCAAGCAATTCGGGGTTCAGCTGCCAGATGACATCGATCCAAAACTCAAGAACGTTGCTGCAGTCTCGGTTCAAGCAAACCTGCCTGCTTTGGCTGGCAAGGGACAGATGGTGGATGTAACGGTCACCTCGATCGGGGATGCCAAGAGCCTGCGCGGCGGCTCGCTGTTGTTGACGCCACTGCGCGGCATCGATGGTGAGGTGTATGCTGTTGCCCAGGGGAATCTGGTAGTGGCTGGGGTCAAGGCCGAGGGGCAGTCTGGCTCGTCAGTAACCATCAATGTGCCGACCGCAGGGATCATTCCCAACGGCGCCATCATAGAGCGCGAAGTGGCCAGCAACTTTGCAGAAAAGCCTGAAGTGACGCTCAATCTGCACCAGCCCAATTTCAAGACCGCCCGCAATGTGGAGCGGGAGATCAACCGTCAGCTGGGGCCGGTTGCCAGAGCGGTCAGTGCGGGGCGGATCCAGGTGGCGGCACCCAAGGACGAGAGCCAACGGATCTCGTTCATGGCGCTGCTGCAGGACATTCAGGTCGACATGGGCAAGGAGCGGCCTCGAGTCGTTTTCAACAGCCGGACCGGAACCGTGGTTATGGGCCAAGGAGTCAAGGTTCACAAAGCAGCGGTCAGTCATGGTAGTTTGACGGTGACTATTGGCGAGAGCCAGACAGTCAGTCAGCCCAATGCCTTCTCTAATGGACAGACCACCACGACCCCCAACTCGAAAATCCAGGTGGATCGCGAACGAAACAATATGTTTGTCTGGCCGGATGGCACCTCACTGGAGGTGATCGTCAAGGCAGTCAACTCGCTCGGGGCAACTCCCGATGATGTCATGGCCATCCTACAAGCACTCGATGAGGCTGGAGCCCTCGAGGGAGAGCTGGTGGTCATCTAAGGATCTCTATGACCAGAATAACCACGGAACCTGGGTTTTATCAGGATCTCAACGAACTGCAGCAGATAAAGAGCAACCCGGATCAGCGTGCCGCACTGGATGCGGCCGCCGGCCAATTTGAAGTGAGCTTTCTGCAAACCGTACTCAAGCACATGCGCTCAGCCTCCGATGCGATGCAGGATGAGGATGACAAGCTCATCAAGGGCCAGGAGCTCTATCGCGACATGTATGACAGCCAGTTGGCGATGAGCATGGTCAAGCGCGGCGGCATCGGGTTGAAAGAGCAGATGGTCAGCCAATTGGCGCCGACATTAAAGAATGCCGAGTCGGTGGTCGCTTCAGAACAGCAGACCCTGGCTGCCTTCAGTCAGCCTCTGAATTCGGCAAAAATGAGGAAAGTTGACTGATGTCGCTGCTCAATATCGGTTTTAGCGGACTTAACTCGGCCCAGATCGCGTTAAATATCACCGCCCAGAATATCGCCAACGTCAATACCATCGGCTATAGCCGCCAGGAAGCCATGATGGGCAGCCTGTCCGGTTTTGGCCGGCTGGATAATGGCCAGGGGGTTGAGGTAACCGGTGTTCGCAGGATCACGGATGACTATCTGGTCTCCCAACATTGGCGCAGCCGCTCTGCAACTGGCGCCTCTTACTCTTTCCATCAATACATCAATACCACCGAGCAACTGCTGGGCAGCGAGTCAATGAACATCGCCAAGGGGCTGGACAGCTTCTTCGCCTCCCTGAGTGCGGCGCTCGACAGCCCGGAAACACCGGCACAGCGCAGTCAGATCGTCAGCTCGGCGGGGGCACTGGCCAACCGTTTTGGCCAATTGAATGAAAGCATGCTGACCCAGGAGAAGCAGATCGATGATCAGCTCAACAGTACCGTGTCTCAGGTCAACAGCTATCTGAAACAGGTTGCCGAGCTGAACACCCAGATCAGCGAGCAGGCGTCCAAGGGCGTTAATACCTCGGTGCTGGAAGACAGTCGCGAGCAGATCGTACGTGAGCTGTCGACCTTCATGGAAGTGCGGGTCAACCGGCAAAGTGATGGTTCGTTCTCACTGAGCCTGCCTCAGGGTCAGCCTCTGGTGCTGGCAGGCAGTAGCAGTACACTCTCGCTGGCGGGTGACAAGCTCAGTCTCAGCTTCGGTCCACAATCGTTCGATATTCCCAAGCTGCATGGCGGTAGCCTGGCGGGGGTTATGGAATATCGGACGACAGTTCTGCGTCCGCTGCGTGACGAGCTCAACCAGATCGCGAAAAAACTGGCGGATGATTTCAATGCCAAGCAGGGTGGGGGTGTCGACTTGCATGGTAATCCGGGCAAGCCGCTCTTCACCTACGATCCCCTCAACCCGTCCGGCACGCTGAAGATTGCCGATGGCTTCACTGGCGATGACCTCGCCTTTGCCAAGGCCGGCGGCGGCAGCGGTGACAACCGTAATCTGCAGGATCTGTTGACCATCAAGGATGATCAATATGATGCCTACAGCGCCTTGCTAGGCCGGATGGCGGTACAAAGTGGTCAGGCCAAGGCCACCATGACGGCGGATGCCAATATGGAAAAGCAGCTGGCCACCAAGCTGAGTAGCGTCAGCGGGGTCAACACGGATGAGGAAGGGATCAAGATCATGGCCTACACCAAGGCGTATCAGGCCAACGCCAAGGTGATCAGCACTTCGGAGCAACTTTTCACCTCCATCCTGAACATGTTCTAACGGAGCGATCATGCGCATCAGTACCAACCAGATTCAACTCAGCATGCTCGACAACCTGCAGTATGGTTTCGGTGAATATGCTCGCCTCGATCGTCAGATCTCCACCAACAAGCGCATTCTGCAACCCTCGGATGATCCGGTAGGGAGTGTGCGCCTGCTCGGTCTGAAGAAAGAGCAAGTGGCCATGGAGCAGTATCAGAAGAACATTGCCAATGCCAAAAGTCAGCTCTCTCAAGGGGAGATCCAGCTCGACACCATGACCAACATGCTGAGTCGATTGCGCGATCTGACCCAGACTGCAGCCAATGGCTCCCTTTCGGAAGATGATCGTCGGGCAGTCTCCAGCGAGTTGGCCATCATCAAAGATGGCTTGCTGGATCTAGCCAATGCCCGTAACGAGAGTGGATCCACTTTGTTCAGTGGCAGCCAGGTAGATAAGACCGCCATAGTGAAAGACCCTGGTGGTAATTATGTCTATCAGGGAGATAATCTGGTGCGCGAGGTCAGTATTGCCAAGGGAGTCACGGTGGAGCTTAATCAGACCGCCGACAAGCTGTTCATCCAGAACGGGGATTTCTTCAAGCAGTTAGATGACATGGTGGCCGCTTTCGACAGCGGTGCTGCGGACTCTGCCGATCAGGCCAGGGCCATGCTGGATCGCAGTCTGACCCTGCAAGATGACATCAGCCAGATGGTCAGCACTATTGGTGCCCGCATCAATCTGCTCGATCAGGTGGATGAAGGGCATGCGGAGAAGAGTGTCTATAGCAAGGAAGTGAGTAATCAGATAGAGTCCCTCGACTATGCCAGTGCCGTCACCCAGCAGGCCCATGTGCTGATGGCTCTGCAAGTGCAACAGCAGGCCTTTGCCAAGGTCAATGGCCTGAGCCTCTTCAATTACATGCCATAAGTCCAGTTTCAGGGAGCCATGATGCAGATTCAACAAACCCGTTTGGGTGGCGTGGCTGAAACGCCAGCCCAGCCCAGACTGCGCGGGCGCGTGACTGCTCAGAGTGCGTCCCAGCCAACCAGCAAAACGGAACGTCATCCCAATATTGTCCGGCTGGATCGCTGGGCCCTGATCGGTACGGCGCAGCAGCGGATCGCCCACGCTCAGGGGGGGGAACAGGCACTGAGCCAGATCTGGGGTGAATTGAAGCGTCTCGAGCAGCAGCTTGGCCAAAATCGTGCTGTGAGCGGCGATCTGGTATCACGCTTAAAGCTGCTGGAAGAGAAGTTGACCCAGCCCCAGGCCCCGCTGACCACAGAGTTGAAGCCCCGTTTGCTGGCATCAGCAGGGGAGAGCCGGGTGAGTTATGGCTCGGAGCGGCTCGACCTGCTGAGCCCCAAGGCGAGTGCCGAGCGCCTGATCTTTTCCTTCCCACAGACCAGCAGTGCCGTCGAAGTGATGTTGCCTGCCGGATCCAGTGAAGCGGAAGTGGTTACCCGGCTGGATCGGACTCTGCGTAAAGAACATATCCAGGTCCGACTGAATGAGCTGGGTAAGCTCGAATTGACTGTACCTGAGCTGCATCGACGCAAACTGGATGAACCGGTTCTGCTCAGCGGTGAGGGGATCCGGATTCCGGCCGGCAATCCCGTTCCGGTGCAGTTCAAACCTAAGCCAGGGCAGTTAACCCAGTTGGGGGAAGGCATCGAAAAGGGAGAGTTCAAGCAGGAGCAACAGCGCCTGAAGCGCTTGTTGGGTGAGATTGAGCAATCCGTTCGCGAGTTGAAACAGTTTCGCCAGCGCATGGTCAGGCAGCTTGACCGGGTCAAGACGCGTAGCCAGAACCTCAAGCAGGAAGAGCTTGAACAGTTGCAAGGCAAGCTCAGCCAGCAGCTCAAGGATGGTGGCTTCATGGGCACCATGGCTGGTCTGCTGGCCCAGGCCAATGTGTCGCGCCAGAACGTGGTGGCCCTGCTGACCTGAGGCCGGAAGAGGTGATCGAATTGAGAAACCGCCAGCACTTTGCTGGCGGTTTTTATTTCAAGGCTTGAGGAGGGCGTAGAGGCTCAGATCCGACGCAAAACCAGACTCACTCAATCCCTGTTCTATGGTTTTGATAAAGCCAGCATTGTGTTGGCGTATGGTGTGATAGCTGTAGAACAAGTTGATGATGTCCTGCTCCTCCAGCTCTTTCTCCATGGCCAGCAGGCACAGATAGCTGCGCAGCAGGAAGAAATCGATGACCAGCAACTGATAGGCTTGGGCCGGGGTGTTCTGCTGTTGCGGAAAGTTATGGTGATACACGTAGTAGAGCAGGTAGTTGTTCATGATCTGGGGACGAGCCGACAGGAAGGGTGATACCTTTTCATACCAGGCCTGCTGCAGTCGTGAGAGTTTCGTCTCGTCATAAACCCCTTCCAGCAGGCGGTTGATATTGTCAAGACAGCCTTGCATGGTCTGCCGTCCACGCCTTCCTTGTGAGTAGGCCAGCAATTGATGAGTTATGGTTCGCAACCCCCACCACTGCAACCGCGGCAAGACCGGCAATTGTTCGAACATGCTGAGGAGTTCTCCCCGCTCGGCCAGCACGGCCACCTGCTCCAGGAAGGCTTCGTGTGACAGCTGTGCGGGATCCCGATGGATCAGCATGCCAATGAGCCACAGCCGTACTTCGACGGGAACCTCCGTAGCAGCCAGCACATGGATGCTCAGGCTGTGCAGAGTCGCCATGGCGGTAGATGGAGGAGATACGAACGGCAGGCGTTGCTCCAGCTCGGTGACCTCAGTCTGCATTGCCATGGGATCAAGCAATAACTGCCGGCTGACCTCGGGGCATGAGAGCATCAGGGATTTCCTGACCTGATTGCCGATGCGTGAGTGGGATCTTGGATAGGTTTTGCAGGTATGGCTCAGCGCCTCAGCACCGGCCTTGCTGTGGATCTGGCAAAGACGGTTTTCATCAAGGAAGGGGCAGGCTCCCTGCTCGTCAAGCTGGATCTCTCCCCAATGTTCATTGCTCTGTTTGACCTTGCGGATATGCAATTTGCTGAGGGACTGGACTGTGGGGTCCGGGTGTCTCTCATAGTTTCTAAAGGTCAATTTGTCGATGCTGATGGTCCAGCTATGACAGCAGTTGTCCTCGCAGCGATCTCCGATGCACTGGAAATGTTTAACAAAGTGAGGGGTATAGAGAGAGGCTGCCATGTCGCGGTCCGGTAAAGAGAGGTGCTGTGATAAAAGCAATAACCATGCCGAATACTCTCACTCTGTTACAGAGATCGTGGACTATGCAGGGGAGAAGGAAGCGCAAAAAAATATGCGTCAAGCTGTCTACATTTCTGCGAGAAAGAGGTCGCCTATATCTGATGTCAACCTAACAGGCTGCAGTGCAGCGTCATATCGAGGAATACATCATGGGCTTGTCCATTCATACCAACTTCGCTTCTCTGACCACTCAGAGCCAGCTCAATACCACCAACAAGATGCTGGGCACTGCCATGCAGCGTCTGGGCACCGGTCTGCGCATCAACTCTGCAGCCGATGACGCTGCCGGTCTGCAGATGGCCACTCGTCTGCAATCACAGTCCAGCGGCCAGAAAGTCGGCATGCGCAACTCCCAGGATGCCATTTCCATGATGCAGACCGGTGAAGGTGCCATGGACGAAATGAGCAATATCGTTCAGCGCATGAAGGATCTGGCTACCCAGTCTGCGAACGGCACCAGCACCGCTGAAGACCGCAAGGCCATGGATGCTGAATTCACCGAGCTGCGCGCCGAGCTGGACAACATCACCAATAACACCACCTTCGGCGGACAAGAACTGCTCAAGACCGGCAAGGGTTTCCAGGAAGATGTGACCTTCCAAATCGGCGGTACCGGTGCCGAGAAACTGGAGCTGAAAAAGACTGGTACCCTGGCCAAAGCGCTGGCAGAAGTTGTAGGAACTGGCAAGGGCACTGACGGTGCCGCCGTCAAGGTAGGTATCGGCGATCAGGCCAAGGCTACCGCTTCCATGGCCGAACTGGACACTTTCTCCCAGAAGATCGGTGAGTCCCGTTCTGCTTTCGGTGCCAACATCAACCGTCTGGAACATACCGTCAACAACCTCTCCAACATGAAAGAGAACACCGATCTGGCGAACGGCCGCATCATGGATGCCGACTTCGCCCAGGAGAGCACCAACATGACCAAGAACCAGATGTTGATGCAGGCCGGCATGTCCGTGCTGTCCAACTCCAATCAGATGACCGGTATGGTGACTTCCCTACTGCGTTAATCCAGGTGGCACTCATCCCATCTCTGGATGAGTGCCTTCTTCCCTCTGTTCTTCTCCCTTCTTTCCGCTTTTCCGCATATTTTCCCGCTCTCCATTCAAGTCTTGGCCGATTCCTGTCGCTTCTTATTCCTATAAGGGTTACCTGCTGCATCGCAGCTTTTTTGAGGAGTAAATCATGGGTTTGTCCATTCACACCAATTTCGCTTCCCTGACCACTCAGAGCCAGTTGAATTCCACCAACAAGATGCTGAGCACTGCCATGCAACGTCTGGGCACCGGTCTGCGCATCAACTCCGCCGCCGATGACGCCGCCGGTCTGCAGATGGCTACCCGCCTGCAATCCCAGTCCAGCGGCCAGAAAGTAGGCATGCGCAACTCTCAGGATGCCATCTCAATGATGCAGACTGGTGAAGGCGCCATGGATGAGATGAGCAATATCGTTCAGCGCATGAAGGATCTGGCTACTCAGTCTGCGAACGGCACCAGCACCGCTGACGATCGCAAGGCGATGAATGCCGAGTTCAGCGAACTGCGCGCTGAGCTGGACAACATCACCAACAACACCACCTTCGGTGGTCAGACTCTGTTGGCAAAGGATCAAGGTTTCCAGAAGGCTGTGACCTTCCAGATCGGTGGCACTGCCGCCGAGAAACTGGAACTGAAGGATGATGGTGCCCTGGCCACCGCCCTCAAGGGGGTGATTGCCGATGACAAAGGTACCAAGGGTACTGCCGTCGCCGCCGGCATCGATGATCAGGCCAAGGCCACCGCCGCCATGGCCGAGCTGGATACCTTCTCCAAGGGGATCGGCGAGGCGCGTTCCGCCTTCGGTGCCAACATCAACCGTCTGGAGCACACGGTCAACAACCTCTCCAACATGAAAGAGAACACCGATCTGGCGAACGGCCGCATCATGGATGCCGACTTTGCTCAGGAGAGCACCAACATGACCAAGAACCAGATGCTGATGCAGGCTGGCATGTCCGTGCTGTCCAACTCCAACCAGATGACCGGCATGGTGACTTCCCTGCTGCGTTAATGTGTTGCCTGGCCACCTCGAGAGGGGTGGCTTTGTTCTTGTTTGTGCGTTGGAAAGCACCGACTCGGTTTTTTCCAACGGGCATGCCACCGATAAGTTGATAGGGATGTAATGATGCAAGTAGATCCGGCCAGCATGGCAATGAAACTGGTAGCCATAGAGCGCCAGAACATGGACAAGTTGCTGAAGAAGCAGTTGGACAGTGTCAAGGGACAGCAGAGTGCCATCAGCACGCTAACCACCAAGCTGTCGACTTTTCAGACCATGCTGAAGGATTTGAACAAGGCGAGCAACCTGCAAGCCCAGAAGGCCACCATGTCTCAAGACGGGGTCATGACGGTCACCAGCAACGGCAAGGCCAGCTCGGGTCAATACAACTTCTTCGTGGAGCAGCTGGCCCAGTCTCATCAGGTGGGGCTGCAGCTCGACAGCGACACCACTCCACTGCCGACCGACGGTGTCTTATCCCTGACGGTCAAGGGCAAGGCTATCGACATCGATCTGGCGACTTTGCCAGCAGGCTCTACTGCCAAGGATTTGGTCTCTCATATCAATAATGCCAAGGACAATCCAGGTGTGAAGGCGACCCTGGTGCGTACCGATGGCAAGGTCAGTATGGTGCTGACCAGCAAGGAGAGCGGGGTGGAGAATGCTATCACTCTGGGTTATAGCGGAGATGCCAGCAATGCTCTGGGTGCGGCTGTTGCCGGTAAGAAGGACATCACCCAGGCACAGGATGCCAAGCTGCGAATGGGGGGAGACAATCCGCTGACCATCACCTCCGCCAGCAACAAGATCGAGAACATCGTCGACGGTCTGACCTTCCAGCTGACCAAGGCCCAGAAGGTGGGAGATGCCCCTCTGATGGTGACCATAGATCAGGACAAAGAGGCTGTGACTGGGTCTCTCAAGAAGTTTGTCGATAGCTATAACGAGCTGATCGATGAGCTGGCCAAGATGACTTCCAGCGACCCCAAGGCGCCGGGTGCCCTCTCCTCTGATAGCGGGGTGCGCAGTCTCAAGAGCGCTCTGTCTCGCAGTGTGCGGGATCTGCCGGATGGGCTCAGCCTCAGCAGTCTCGGCATTAAGACCGATAAGACGGGCAAGCTCTCCTTCAACGAAACCGACTTCAACAAGGCGCTGGAGAAGGATCCTGAACTGCTCGGCAAGGCACTGATGGGCGATGATGGTTTGCTCAAGCGGATGAGCAATTCGCTCGATCCTTACACCAAGCGAGATGGTGCTCTCAAAGGTCGAAAGACCGGTCTGGAGGCGACCGAGAAGCGGGTGAACGAGCGGATGGAGGCATTGGACCGTCGCATGGAATCCGCGTATAAGCGCTACCTCAATCAGTTCACCACCATGAACCAGATGATGCAGACCATGGGTGCTATCTAAACCGGCACGTTTCCTGCTGTTTGCAGCATCTTATCCGGAACAAGCGAGTTGTACATGTTTGAAGATCAAGATGGCTACGATGCCTACCAATTCGCCGCTACCCAGGCCAAGGCGGCGAGTGCGGACCCACATCAGCTGGTGCTGATGTTGATGGATGGGCTGCTCGATGAAATGGCCCGCGCGGAAGGCCATATTCTGGCCAAGCAGTTTGAGCGCAAAGGGCAAGCGATCAACAAATGCCTGCAGATCCTGGGTGGACTGGACAGTGCATTGGATATGGAGAAGGGCGGGGAGCTTGCTGTCAACCTGCATCGTCTCTACGACTACTGTGGTCAGCGCCTGTTTGAAATCAGTGTGTCAAACGATGTGGCTGGGTTCGCCGAAGTGCGTCGTATCCTGCTGGAACTGAAGGAAGGTTGGGAAGCAATGGCGCGTCATCCTCGCTAATGCGGAAGTGATGCTTCCTTCTTTTCCCGGCCTGATCCCTGGCCATTCTCATAAATTCCTGAATTTCTCAGCTGGCCTGCTCCTTGCTTGCTGGCAAGGTCATTTTAATTGGGGGCCATCACCATGTCGGTAACCGGAACTAAGCAACTTACTGCAGAGCATGAGACCCGCCAG
Source organism: Aeromonas sp. s3 (assembly GCF_040907805.1). Taxonomy (NCBI): domain Bacteria; kingdom Pseudomonadati; phylum Pseudomonadota; class Gammaproteobacteria; order Aeromonadales; family Aeromonadaceae; genus Aeromonas; species Aeromonas sp. s3. The sequence continues at coordinate 193,549 of NZ_JBFOCQ010000034.1, read as the reverse complement.
CGCCAGCTGCTGGGGTTGGGACGCCTGATATTGCAGCAGGCCCGAGCCGGTCAGTGGGATGCAGTTCGTTTGGCTGATAGTCGATTGTCCCAGTTCATCCAGCATATGCTGGGGCAGCCAGAATTATGGGACGCCATGCAACCTGCCAGGGATCAGGTGCGATCCTGGCAGCAGGAGGCTCTGCTGCTCTGTCAGCAAGAAACGGCCTTGCGTAAACGGGAATGGCAGGCGCTGTCCCAGAAGCGGGAAGGGTTGCAAGCTTATGGCGAGGTTCAGGAATGGGCATGATTCAATTCCCCGGCCTTGATGGCGTGGCTGCGCTTGATTCCGCTGGATTCAGTCGTCTTTCCCGGCAGCCTGATGGTCAGGGGGATACATACCAACCGCTGGACCTGCCATTCATGGAAGAGCTGGTGGCAATGCCTTTGCCAACTGAAACTATCGATGAAAAAGATCCGAGTGTGACTGATGAGCCGCGAGATGATGCTGCCGAACAGTTGGATTCTTTTAACAACCTGCCCCCCGTTTTCCTTTTGTCCGATGATGCTTCGCGACTGTCGATGCTACGCCAGGCCCAGCCGGTAGTCGTGACGACTGATGACAGGGAGGGGGCGGTCCGACAAGGCGGCTCATCAGCCGCCTCGGCAGTATTGCGAGCCCTGTCAACCTATGGTCGTTCTGACTACAGCCGAGTAGTTGGGGAGGCAGTAGGTTCTCAACATGAAAATAGAATGCTTGTATCCAGCACGGATGTATCCAACCGTATGGGCATACAGTCTGCTGGACAGATGGGGATACAGCCTGCTGGACAGGCAATGGAACCGGAACCGGTATTGCGTGACAAGGTGATTGCTAGTGTGCCGCCCCTGATTGCAAGCGATGGCGCAGGTGAACGTGAATCCACCGTTGCAGACTTGAAAGGTGTGTTCAGCAATCTGGCGACTGCGGTGGCACCCAAACCGGCAGAATATCAATGGGCCCCCGTCAAGTTGGCCGACAATCCCGTTCAATGGGGACAGCAACTGCTCGATGTGTTGAAAGACAAGGTTGAGCTGCAGGTCAATCAGCAGGTCAAGCAGGCCCACATCCGGCTTGATCCCCCCGAACTGGGTCGGCTCGAATTGACCGTGCGTCTGGAGGGGGATCGTCTCAATGTCCAGCTGAACGTAACCAACCCTGCGGTGCGTGAAGCACTGATCCAGTCGATGGAGCGCCTGCGGATGAGCCTGTCTCCCCATCATGCGGGGGGAGTCGAAGTCAACGTGGGCCAGGGTGGTGAGAGAGAGCAGCAGGATAAATGGCAACAGCAGCAGATCATGGCTGGACGACGGCAGTGGCAGGAAGAGTTCGAGCCAAGCGATGGCAATGGACGAGACTGGCTGAATACCCTGGTTTGATTTTTTATCCGGCAATAACGAGAGTGATTTCATATTATGCGGCGAGTCGTTAAGTGGTTGATGATGGGCGTGATGGCACTGTGCCTGTTGGCTGTGCTGGCTTATGGGGCCTATCTGAAGCGAGATCTGGTTGCCGTGTGGCTGGGATTGGCTGAGCCAAAACCCGAGCTCAGTACTACCCCGCTGTTCAAACCGATGGAACGCTTTGTCATTAGTCTGGAAGGTGGTGTGGAATCCCATTATCTCGTGCTTGAACTGGCACTGGTGACCCACAATCCGGCTCAGCTCAACTCGCTCAATGAACTGACGCCACTGATCCGCAATGCGATGGTGCAATATTTCAGTCACCGTACCCACGATGATGTGAAGAAAGAGCTGCAGAACATCACTGCATTGCAAAGCTCTTTGCTGGGCAAGCTGGTCACCACGCTGCAAAGCTATGGCTACAAGACCTATCTGGATGAGGTGTTGATTACCAAGGTCCTGGTTCAGTAGCGACGTCATGATGGATATCGACTGGGATAGCCCGCAAGAATTTGTTTCCTCTCCCCCCCGCACGGGCGAACAGGCCATTCTGACCCGTTATCTGCCACTGGTTAAACGGGCTGCCAGCCATTTGCGCAGTCAGGTTTCCGCCTGCTTCGACCAGGAAGACATGGAACAGGTGGGCATGATGGGTCTGCTGGAAGCCTGGCGTCGTTATGACAGTGAGCCGGATGCCCAGTTCGAAAGCTACGCCTTCAAACGGATCCGTGGGGCCATGCTGGATGAACTGCGTCGCCTGGATTGGCGCCCCCGTCAGTTGCGTCAGCAGGTGCATAGCCACAATCAAACCCAGCGAGAGTTGCACAACCGGCTTGGACGTCCTCCGTCGGAACTGGAGCTGGCCACCGCATTGGAGTGCACCATTGAAGAAGTGCGCCAACTGGCTTATGCCAGTCAGGCCGAGGCCTTGCAGAGCCTGGAAGAGTGGCTGGAAAATGGTGGCAAGGCTCCGACCACGGAATCCGATGATGTCGACATGGCGATGACTATCAGCAAGGTGCTGACCTCGCTGGACAAGCGCGAGCAGCTGCTGCTCTCCCTCTACTATCAGCAAGAACTGAACATGAAAGAGATTGCCCTGGTGCTGGGGCTGACGGAATCTCGGGTTTGTCAGTTGCACAAGCAGTGTGTTCTACAGCTCAAGCAACGTTTGGTCGACTCCATATACTAACGCCTCGCCACTAGTGGTGAGGCTCATTGAATTCTGCGGGAGCATTCATGCAAAAACAGATAGGCCTTGGCGTCATTTTCATTTGTGTGCTGGGCGGTTTCATGATGGCGGGCGGCAACCCAGTTGCTTTGTGGCAACCAGCCGAGTTGATCATCATCATTGGGGCCGCGGCAGGCTCCATGTTCCTGGGTAATTCGAAGGAGGTGATGCACGAGATGTGGCGGCAGATGAAACAATGCTTCAAATCCAACAAGGAGGAGAAGGAGGTTTATCGCGAGTTGCTGACACTGATGCATCAATTGCTGGAAGAGACCCGCAACAAGGGCATGAAGGCACTGGATGAGCATATCGAGAACCCGCAGCAGAGTTCTGTCTTCCTGATGTATCCACAGATTTCGGAAGATCCGCAGTTACTGGGTTTCATCATCGACAACTTGCGTTTGCTGGGTATGGGCAAGATCACCCCGCATGAACTTGATACCGTGCTGGAGCAGGAGATCATGGCGATCGAGGAAGACATGCTCAAGCCGGCACATGCTCTGCACAAGACCGGAGAAGCCTGCCCCGGGTTTGGTATCCTGGCGGCGGTGATGGGGATCATCATCACCATGCAGCAGTTGGATGGCCCTCTGAGCAATATCGGAGTGCATGTTGCTGCCGCACTGGTCGGCACCTTTATCGGTATCTTCCTCTGTTACTGCCTGCTGGAGCCCATCAGCAATGCCATGGAAGAGATGGTCAAGCGCCGGATCGGGCTGCTGATGTGCATCAAATCCATCCTGATTGCCCAGTTACGTGGCAAGACGCCGCTGATTTCCGTCGATTCAGGTCGCAAGATGCTGGAGCCTGACGTGAAGCCCAGTTTCCTTGAACTGGAAGACTGGGTAACGAACAGGGCCATGTAATGCGTAATCACGAGCAGATCATCATCAAGCGCCAGCAGCGGCGCAGCAGCGGCCCCAAAGGGGGAGGGGCCTGGAAAGTCGCCTTTGCCGATTTTACTTTGGCGATGATGGCATTTTTCATGGTGCTATGGATCCTGGCTGTCTCCAGTCAGGAGGAGCGAGAAGTCGTCGCCAGCCGCTTGCGTGATTACAGCATCATGGACAGTGAGGCCAACCCGTTCGACATCAGCAATAGTCCCTATCCGGTAGATCTGGGTGGCAACCCATCTGTACTGGAGGAGCTAAGCCCGAAATTTGTGGAGCAGGGGCAGCGCATGCCGAGACACATGCAGCGAGATCGCAGCATCTTTTCTGATGGCGCCAGTGGTGGGTATGAGAGCCTGCTGGCCGGCAAGATTGAAGGGGAAGCCCAGATGAAGCAGCTGGCCGGCTTCATTGGTTCTCTGGCCGAGCAGATGCAGGCCAAAAATAATCTGGAGTTGCAGTTGGTACCGCAGGGCCTGCGGATCCTGATCCGTGATGATGACGATCGGGAGATGTACAGCCGGGGTAGTGCCCGTATCAGCCCTTTCTTCCGGCACATGCTGATGGCATTGGCACCGATTTTTCAACGGGTTGAAAACCGCATCATGATCTCGGGCCATACCGACAGCACTCCCTTTGCCGGGGACAACTACAGCAACTGGGAGCTCTCCTCGGATCGAGCCATGATGGCTAGACGTGTCTTGCTGGCGGGTGGCATGCCTCCGGAACGAGTGGGACAGGTGGTTGCCATGTCGGATACCATGCTGGAAAACACCGCCGATCCTCGGGGCAGCCAGAACCGTCGAATCGAGCTGTTGATCATGACCAGTCAGGCAGAAAAAAATCTGGAACAGTTGTTCAGTGCACAAACGCAAGCGGCCGTGAAACAGGCCAAGGATGAAACGTCTCATGGACAACCTTGAAGCAGAGCCATCAATATCGACCGAATTCAATGATCCCCGGCGCAAGCTACCCCGCTGGTATCTACATGATGGCACTACGCCCCTGGAGTCACAGAGCTGCGGTATTGCAGCAAGGCTGCTGGTATCGGGTTTGTTGTTTGACAAGAGTATCGGCAGAGCCGTGATCAAGGACATTGGTCCCGGTGGGGTAGGTTTTCTTGCGCCGGCCCGTTTTGTCTTGCCCGAAATAGTTGCCTTATCGCTCTCGCCACGAATTGTGCTGGATTGCCACATCACCCATCGTCGCCCCATCGGACAGTATCTGAGTTTTTATGGTGCCCGCTGGTCGGAGCCCGAGTCAGTCGATTTATCACCGGTATTGAGTCACTGGCGACACTGTTTCATGGTACCAGAGGCGGGCGTTTCGTCTCCAATCCCAGCGGATCCTGCAACGCCTCCAGCCTGACCGAACCCTTGCTCATATCCAGCCCTCTTGCTGCCTGCAACAACAGAGGGTCGTGCAAACTTTCCAGCGACACTGCCTTGTAAAACACCTGCTTGCTGTTTTGGCGTGTCGGTGCAGGAGATCCTCCCCGGCTGTAGACGATGGGACAGTTGGTGACCCCGGGGGCATCGGGAAGCTGCCATGCCGGATTCCAGCGGCTTGCTTCATTCATCGCGACCCCCTTTGCCATGGCCCATTGCAACAGGGAACAACTGCCAGGGTGTGTGGCAACCTGAATATTTTCCCCTGCTTGCCAGGGGGGCAGGGTGATCTGGTGCTGTTCCGACCGGTCAAGCAACTGTGCCAAGGCAATAAAGCGCGCCACATACAGGCGTGTTTCTATAGGCAGTTGCAGCTCCCATATATTTCGGGTGCCTGCATCGAGTACCGCTTTCAAGACTCTCCCTTCCCCTGCGTTATAGGCTGCCAGTGCCAGCAGCCAGTCCTGGCCGAAAAACTGATGAAGCCAGCCGAGATAGGAGAGAGCCGCATCGGTAGCAAGCGGTAGCGAATAGCGCCCATCAAAGCCCGGTTGCATAGGAATGGAAAAGCGTGCAGCTGTATCGGGCATCAGTTGCCAGGGGCCAGCAGCGCCTGCTGCCGATATCACATCTAGCCGATAACTGCTCTCTATCAGTGGTAAAAAGGCCAGCATACGAGGCAACTTGCGAGCGCTGACCTGATCTGCAACCCAGCGGATCATGGGCTGGGACTGTGTCAGTCGTCTTTGCAGGTGATCGCGTTGCTTCAACAGAAACTGTGTTTGCTGAGTGACCAGTTCGGCTCCTTTTCCCTGAATTGGGGTAGGAAAACCAGCCTGCCAGTGATAGTTATGATAAGAATAACAATAGGGAGAGGTCAGTAATAGAACGCTAACTAGCCAACCGAGAGAGCGACTCATGATATGAAGGGGAGGCAAATAGCATTAGAGAATAAAAACATGATGTATCTCAACAGTTTTCGATAATTTTTGTCGACTGTTCATGTGGAATCCAGGACGTGATAAGCATGATAGCACGAGTAAAAAAGACCCCAAAAGCGGGCAAGGCACTCCAGAAGTTTCTACTGTATTTGATTCTCGCCAATTTTGTATTGATGGGGCTTTATGTCATGCATGCCGGGGAACTGGCATTTGGCGTCAATATCCTGCTGACCTTCCTGCTGATTATCTACAATCTTCTGCTTTGCCAGTTGGTATGCCTGCGAGCTCGCCGGGCTGGTGACGGTTATATCATCTACCCCGTGGTTGGGGTCAGCATCATCCTGTGTACCGTGGTACTCTATCGCTTCATTATTTCCCCCTGATTAGAGTGGTCTTCATACTGGTCGTTAATTAATCAATAGTGCCTTCTCGTAAATAAGTTGTGGAAAATCAACTCAGTTAATCCTCGCAGCGAAAATGCTGCGTCAATATGTTCCCCATGCCCGAGATCCTCGCTTGAAAAGCCCTCAGCACGTCCTTAAACTTCAAGGTGGGGAAAAGTGGATCAAAGTGGTTTTTATCGGGCGGTTTGCCCCCTTTAACTCATTTTCAGGGACTGCAATTTGTTGCGTGGTGCGCATGCCATCAGCCTGGACAGCAAGGGACGATTGGCGATTCCGACCAAGTACCGTGATTGGCTGCGCGACGAGAGCGAGGGCCAGCTGGTCTGCACCATCGATATTGCCCACCCCTGTCTGCTGCTTTACCCCCTAAACGAATGGGAAGAGATCGAGCGCAAGCTCAAGACCCTCTCCAGCATGAATCCCCTTGAGCGCCGCCTGCAGCGGCTGTTGCTCGGGCATGCGACCGAATGCGAGCTGGACGGTAATGGCCGTCTGCTGCTCAGCCAGCCACTGCGCAGCCACGCGGGGCTGGACAAGAAAATCATGCTGGTGGGCCAGCTCAACAAATTTGAGCTGTGGGATGAAGCCCGCTGGCAACAACAGGTCAATGACGACATTCAGGGCCTGCCCGAGGATGACTGGGCAAGCTCGCCACGACTACAGGATTTCTCTTTATAAATGACCCAAGCCGCTGAACACATCACAGTGCTGCTGCACGAAGCCGTCGAAGGGCTGGCCATCAAGCCGGACGGCATCTACGTCGACGGTACGTTTGGCCGGGGCGGTCACTCGCGCCTTATCCTGCAGCAGCTGGGCCCCAATGGCCGTCTGATCGCCATCGATCGGGATCCCCAAGCCATCGCCGAAGCGGCCAAGATCCAGGATCCGCGTTTCGAGATCGTGCACGGCCCCTTCTCCGGCATCACCACCTACCTGAGTGAGCGCGGCCTGCTGGGCAAGGTCGACGGCTTCCTGCTGGATCTGGGGGTATCTTCCCCCCAGCTGGACGATGCCGAGCGCGGTTTCAGCTTCATGAAGGACGGTCCGCTCGACATGCGGATGGATCCCACTTCCGGTCAGAGCGCCGCCGAATGGCTGGCCAGGGCCGATGTGGACGACATCGCCTGGGTACTGAAGACCTTTGGCGAGGAGCGCTTTGCCAAGAAGATTGCCCGCGCCATCGTGCATGACCGGGTCACCGAGCCCTATGTCCGCACCCGCCAGCTGGCGGAGATGATCGCCCGGGTCAATCCGAGCAAGGAAAAGGGCAAGCACGCGGCGACCCGCAGCTTCCAGGCCATCCGCATCTACATCAACAGCGAACTGGACGAGATCGAGACCGCACTCAACGGGGCCCTGGAAGTGCTGGCCCCCCACGGCCGCCTCTCCGTCATCAGCTTCCATTCGCTGGAAGACCGGCTGGTGAAGCATTTCATCCGCAAACACGAGAAAGGCCCGGAAGTGCCGCACGGCATTCCGCTGACCGAGGCCCAGCTGGCCGGCGGTCGCAAACTGAAATCGGTCGGCAAGGCGCTCAAGCCTTCCGAGCATGAAGTCAACGAAAACAGCCGGTCACGCAGCTCGGTGCTGCGGGTGGCCCAGCGGCTGGCGGAGTAAGCCATGAGCGAGGTGCGTGTTCATCTGGCCAGGGAGATCCTCGGCGATCTCTGGCGGCACAAGCTGCAGGTGGTGCTGGCCATCGCCGTGCTGATCACCGCCTTTGCGGTGATCCTGGTGACCAACATGACCCGCGGCCTGACCGCCAAGCAGAATGACCTGATGGCGGAGGAGGATCGCCTCAACATCGAATGGCGCCACCTGCTGCTGGAGCAGGGCACGCTGGCAGAGCACTCCCGGGTCGCGAGTCTGGCCATGGACAAGTTGCAGATGGCTCGCCCGCTGGTGACCACCGAGAAGGTAATTACACAACCATGAAACGCAAGGCATCCGCCAAGGCCCAACCCAAGGTCAAAGCCCCGTCACTCTATCCGTGGCGCTTTCGCACGCTGGTGTTCTTCATCGGCATTGCGTTTGCCGGCTTGATCCTGCGGCTGGCCTGGATCCAGGTGATCGACCCGGACAGGCTGCGTCAGGAGGGGGACATGCGCTCGCTGCGTACCACCTCCACCCAGGCGGTGCGTGGCATGATCACCGATCGCAACGGTGAACAGCTGGCGGTATCGGTACCGGTCGAAGCGGTGTGGGCCGATCCCAAGACGGTGCATGAATCCGGTGCCATCCACAACGAACGCGCCTGGATGGCGCTCTCCGCCGTGCTCAAGCTCGACATCAACACCCTCAAGCACCGTATCTCCAACCCGAGCAAGCGCTTCGTCTACCTGCAGCGGCAGGTGACGCCGGCGGTGTCCGAGTACATCAAGGGGCTCAAGCTGGGCGGCATCTACCTGCGTCCGGAGTCACGCCGTTTCTACCCGACCGGCGAGATCAGCGCCCATCTGGTGGGGGTGACCAACATTGATGGGCACGGCATCGAGGGGATCGAGCGCAGCTATGACGAATGGCTGACCGCGACCCCGGGCGAGATGCGGGTGCGCAAGGACCGGCAGGGCCGGGTCATCGAGCGGCTCGGTCTGGTGAAAGAGGGCAAGAATGCCAATGATCTGCAGCTGAGCATCGATCAGCGGGTACAGGCGCTGGCTTACCGGGCACTCAAGCGGGCCACCGACGAGAACAAGGCGACCTCCGGCTCCATGGTGATGCTGGACGTGAAGACCGGCGAGGTGCTCGCCATGGTCAACACCCCCTCCTACAACCCCAACAACCGCGGTCAGTACCAGAGTTTCCGGGTGCGCAACCGGGTGGTGACCGACACCTATGAACCGGGCTCCACCGTCAAGCCCCTGATCCTGCTGAGTGCCCTGCAGGCCGGCGTCACCAGCTGGAAGGACACCATCCAGGGCGGCCCCCTGTTCATCGGGGCCAAGCAGATCCGCGATGTGAGTATTCACAAGGCGACCAACCTGTACGACATTCTGCGCTACTCCTCCAACATCGGCATGTCGCGCATCGCGCTGCGGATGCCGGCCCAGGAGATGATCAACACCCTCAGCATGGTGGGTTTCGGGATGGATACCGGCAGCGGCCTGATGGGTGAGAGCAGCGGCATGCTGCCCCAGCGCCGGCGCTGGTCCGATATCGAACGGGCCACCCTGTCGTTCGGCTATGGCCTGCGGGTGACCCCGCTGCAGCTGGCTTCTGCCTATGCCACTCTGGCCAACAAGGGCAAGCGGGTGCCCATCTCCATCGTCAAGGTGAGCGAGCCGCCCAAGGGCGAGCAGGTCATCGATCATAACAACGCTACTGCCATGCTGCAGGCGCTGGAGTACGTGGTCGACAACGCCATTCCGAAAGCCAAGATCCCGGGCTACCGGGTCGGCGGCAAGAGTGGTACCGCCAAGGTCGCCGTGGCCGGCGGCTACGGCAAGGATTACATGGCCTGGTTCGCCGGCTTCGCCCCGGCCAGCAACCCGCGCTTCGTCATGGTGGTGGTGATCAACGAGCCCAAGGGCGATGCCTACTACGGTGGCGCCGTGGCGACCCCGCCGTTTGCCGAAGCCATGGGCGGGGTGCTGCAACTCTTCAATATTCGTCCCGACGCGGTGCCGCCTGCGGTACCCACCAAACTTGCCCGTACGGAGGCTTCCAATGTTGTCCCGCGCACTTGATCAGCTGATGCGCCCCTTTGGCATTACTGCCCCGGCGCTCGCACTCACCGACATCCAGCTGGACAGTCGGCGCGTCGGGCCCGGTTGTCTCTTCGTGGCGATTCGCGGGCATCAGGTGGATGGCAGACGGTTTATCGAACAGGCGGTGGCTCAGGGAGCGACCGCCGTACTGTTTGAAGAGGACGGGGAATTCGTGGCACCAGCGCTGGCCGTGCCCTGCATCGGCGTGCCCAACCTGCCGGCCCGCCTCTCCGAGCTGGCCGGCTATTTCTACGACCAGCCGGCCAGCAAGCTGGCGCTGGTGGGAATCACAGGCACCAACGGCAAGAGCACCACGGCACTGCTGGTCGCCAACTGGCGTACCCTGCTGGGGGGCAAGGCCGGGGTGATGGGCACGATCGGCAACGGCCTGTTTGGCAACCTGATCGAAGCTGAGAACACCACCGGCAGCGCGCTGCAGGTACAAGCCAATCTGGCCGCCCTGCAGGCGCAGGGGGCGGATCTGGTGGCGATGGAGGTTTCCAGCCACGGTCTGGTGCAGCATCGCGTGGCGGCCCTGCCGTTTGCCGCAGCCGTGTTCACCAACCTGAGCCGGGATCACCTGGACTATCACGGCACCATGGAGGCCTATGGTGCCGCCAAGGAAGAGCTGCTGAAACTGGTGGCAGAACCTTGCGCCGTGCTCAATGCCGATGACCGCCTGGGTCGCCAGTGGCTGGCCGCTTATCCGGCCGCGGTGGCGTTCAGCGTGCACGGCCCGGTTGCCAATCACCCGGGGCGACAGCTGACGGCGCAAGACCCCCATTTCCACCAGCAAGGTTTTCGCACGCAGATTAACTCCAGTTGGGGGAATGGTGTATTATCCGCCCCCTTGCTCGGGCGCTTCAACGTCAGCAACGTGCTGGCCGCGATGGGCGCCATGCTGGTGCTCGGCTATGACTTCGACGAGTTGCTGACCACCGCGCCGCAACTGCAGCCGGTGACCGGTCGCATGGAGTGTTTCGGTGGCGGCAAGGCGCCGCTCGCCGTGGTCGATTATGCCCACACGCCGGATGCGCTGGAGAAGGCGCTGCAGGCCCTGCGGGTGCACTGTGAAGGACGGCTCTGGTGCCTGGTGGGATGTGGTGGCGACAGGGATCGCGGCAAGCGTCCCATGATGGCCGCCATGGCCGAGCTGCATGCGGATCGCGTGATCCTGACCGACGACAACCCCCGTACCGAGGAGCCGGCCCGGATCATGGCCGACATGGTGGCGGGTCTTCGCGATCCCGGTGCCGTGCAGATCGAGCACGACAGGGTCAAGGCGATCCAGCTGGCGCTGAGCCAAGCAAACAAACAGGACATCATCCTGGTGGCCGGTAAAGGCCACGAGGATTATCAGATCATTGGAACCGACAAGCGGCACTACAGCGACCGGGAAACCGTCGCGGCCGCCTTGCACACATTATTGGAGTCATTCGCATGATGACCCTCAGGCTTGCCGAGCTGGCGCAGGTACTCGATGCCCGTCTGATTGGTGAAGACGAAGCGATCACGGCTGTCAGTACCGACACCCGTACCCTGGGCGCCGGCGCGCTGTTCGTGGCGCTGCGCGGCGAGCGTTTCGATGCCCACGATTTCTGCGACCAGGCTGTGGCCGCCGGTGCCTCCGCCCTGCTGGTGGAGCGTGAACTGCCGCTGGCGATCCCCCAGCTGGTGGTGGCCGATACCCTCAAGGGGCTGGGTCGCCTCGGCCGGCTGGTGCGCGAGCGCATCAACCCGAAAGTGCTGGCCATCACCGGCAGCTGCGGCAAGACCACGGTGAAAGAGATGGCGACTGCCATTCTGCGCCAGGAAGGGGAAGTGCTGGCCACCGCCGGCAACTTCAACAACGAGGTGGGAGTGCCGCTCACCCTGCTGCGCCTCGAGCCGCAACACCGGTTCGCGGTGATGGAGCTGGGGGCCAACCACCCGGGCGAGATCGCCTGGACCACCTCATTGGCCAGACCCGATGCCGCCATCATCAACAACGTGGCGGCCGCCCATCTGGAGGGCTTCGGCTCGCTGGAAGGGGTGTTCCACGCCAAGAGCGAGATTTTTGAGGGGCTGGGTGAAGGTGGCACCGCCATCGTCAACGCCGACAACGAGTTCTGGCCCAAATGGCAGGCCCGCGGCATTCACTGCGCCTTCTCCATCGAGGATCAGCGTCAGCCGTTCCACGCCAGCAACGTGGTGATCAATCAGCAGGGTTGTGCCGAGTTCGTCATGGTGACCCCGCAGGGTGAAGTGAGCCTGACTCTGGCCATTCCGGGCCGCCACAACGTGGCCAACGCCCTGGCCGCCGCCGCCGGCACGCTGGCGCTCGGCGCTTCGCTCGCCTCGGTCAAGGCCGGGCTCGAGCAGATGGCGCCGGTCAAGGGCCGCTTCTGCGTCCAGCGCTGGGGTGGCCTCACCCTGGTGGACGACACCTACAACGCCAGCGTGGAGTCCGTGCTGGCGGGCATCGATACCTTGACTGCCATGAACGGCTACAAGGTGCTGGTGTTCGGTGACATGAAGGAGCTGGGTGAGGAGTCCGCCGAGCAGCACGCCCGAGTCGGTCGCCACGCCCGTGAGCGCGGTCTGGATGCCGTGCTGACCGTAGGAGAACAGAGTCGCCACACCGCAGATGCCGCGGCTGGCCGACATTTCGATAACAAGGCGTCGTTGTTTGAAGTGCTTGCGCAAATGATAAAAACACATCAAGAAATTTCGATTCTGGTCAAGGGTGCCCGCGGCTCCCGCATGGAAGATATCGTCGAGATGGTCAAAGACCATCAGGAGTCGGCCACATGCTAGTCTGGCTGGCGGAACTGCTCACCCCGCACTTCACCTTCTTCAACGTCTTCTCCTACCTGACGTTTCGCGCCATCTTGTCGATCATCACCGGTCTGGTGGTGGCGCTCTGGATGGGGCCACGCCTCATCCGCCGCCTGCAGATCCTCAAATTCGGCCAGGTGATCCGCAATGACGGCCCCGAGTCACACCTGAGCAAGAAAGGCACCCCGACCATGGGCGGCCTGATGATCATCGCCGCCATCTTCATCTCTGTGCTGCTCTGGTGCCGTCTCGACAACCCCTATGTGTGGCTGGTGCTGTTCGTGCTGGGTGCCTACGGTGCCATCGGCTTCGCCGATGACTACCTCAAGGTGGTGCGCAAGAACACCGACGGCCTGATCGCCCGCTGGAAGTACTTCTGGCAGTCCGCCGTTGCGCTGGGGGTGGCGGTATTCCTCTACGCCACGGCCACTCACGACGGTCAGACCCAGCTGGTGGTGCCCTTCCTCAAGGACGTGATGCCGCAGCTCGGCCTGATGTTCATCGTACTGACCTATTTCGTCATCGTCGGCACCTCCAACGCGGTCAATCTCACGGATGGTCTGGATGGTCTGGCCATCATGCCGACCGTGATGGTGGCGGGGGGCTTCGCCTTCATCGCCTGGGCCACCGGCAACGTCAATTTCGCCAGCTACCTGCACATTCCCTACGTGCCCTATACCTCCGAGCTGGTGATCGTCTGTACCGCCATCGTCGGTGCCGGTCTGGGGTTCCTCTGGTTCAACACCTATCCGGCCCAGGTCTTCATGGGGGATGTGGGTTCCCTGGCGCTGGGCGGCGCGCTTGGCACCATCGCCGTGCTGGTGCGTCAGGAGTTTCTGCTGGTGATCATGGGCGGGGTCTTCGTGATGGAGACCGTCTCCGTGATCCTGCAGGTGGGGTCCTACAAGCTGCGCGGCGTGCGCATCTTCCGCATGGCGCCGATCCATCACCACTATGAGAAGAAGGGCTGGCCTGAGCCGCGCGTCATCGTGCGCTTCTGGATCATCACCCTCATGCTGGTGCTGCTCGGCCTTGCCACCCTGAAGGTGAGGTAAGCCATGGTCATCATCATCGGACTCGGCAAAACCGGACTCTCCTGCGTCGACTACTTCCTCGGCCGTGGCGTCACGCCGCTGGTGATGGACACCCGCGCCAACCCGCCCGGTAAGGATCAGCTGCCGCCCGAGGTGGAGCTCATTCACGGGCTAGACGGCGAGCGCCTCAAGCAGGCGCACATGATAGTGGCGAGCCCGGGCATAGCCCTGGCCACCCCCGAGCTGAAAGCCGCCGCCGAGTGCGGGGTACAGATCGTCGGTGACATCGAGCTGTTTGTGCGCGACACCGAAGTGCCGGTCATCGCCATCACCGGTTCCAACGGCAAGAGCACTGTGACTACCCTGGTGGGCGAGATGATCGCCGAAGCCGGCCTCAAGGTCGGGGTTGGTGGCAACATAGGCACGCCGGCGCTTGAGCTGCTCAAGCAGCCGATGGATCTCTGCGTGCTGGAGCTCTCCAGCTTCCAGCTGGAGACCACCCACAGCCTGCGCGCCGCCGCTTCCGTGGTATTGAACCTCAGTGAAGATCATATGGATCGCTATCAGGGCATGGCCGACTACCGCGCCGCCAAGATGGAGATCCATCAGCACTCCCAGCACATTCTGGTCAATCGTGACGATGCCCAGACCCTGCCCGATGTGGGTCAGGTGTGGCAGAGCTTCGGCCTCGACTGCAACGGTTACGGCCGCTGTGAATTGGAGGGGCGCCAGTGGCTGACCCTGCACGGCGAGCCGTTGCTGGCGGTGGACGAGATGAAGATCGTCGGTGCCCACAACCAGGCCAACGCGCTGGCCGCCATGGCCCTGTGCGATGCGGTGGGCATTCCGCGTGAGCCCCAGCTCGCCGTGCTGCGCCGCTTCGAGGGGTTGCCGCACCGCGCCCGCTTCGTGCGCGAGGTGAACGGGGTGCGCTGGATCAACGACTCCAAGGCCACCAACGTGGGGGCGACCCTGGCTGCCGTGGCCGGGGTGCGTGAATCGGTGAAAGGCCGTCTGCTGCTGCTGGCCGGCGGCCAGGGCAAGGGCCAGGATTTCGGCCCGGTGCAGGCCCTGCTCGGCAGCCAGATCGATCACATGTACTGCTTCGGCCAGGATGCCGAGGTGCTGCTGGCACTGGGTGAGCAGACCGAGCGGGTTGCCGATCTCGATGCCGCGGTCGCCAAGGCGGCTGCCGATGCCAGGCCCGGCGACTGGGTGCTGCTGGCACCCGCCTGCGCCAGCCTGGACCAGTTCAAGTCTTTCGAAGCGCGCGGTGATCGTTTCACCGAGCTGGTGATGGCCTTATGAACGCCCTGCGCACAGTAGCGGGCTTCCTGCAGCGCTGGCTGTTGCCGGCACGCCCTGCCGGTCTCTACGACCGGCAGCTGGTGGTGCTGGCGCTGGCGCTGATGGCGGTGGGTCTGGTGATCGTGGCCTCTGCCTCGATCCCGGAGGGGATCGCCATCAACAACGATCCCTTCATGTTCGTGAAGCGCCATGGCCTGTTCTTGCTGATGGCGCTCGGGGTCTCCTGGTTCGTACTGCAGGTGCCCATGGCCCGCTGGCAGCACTACAACGGCCCCATGCTGCTGCTGGCCATCGTCATGCTGGTGCTGGTGTTGCTGGTGGGGCGCAGCGTCAACGGCTCGGTGCGCTGGTTGCCGCTCGGCCCCTTCAACCTGCAGCCGGCCGAGTTTGGCAAGCTGGCACTGTTTGTCTATCTGGCCGGCTACCTGGTGCGCCGCCAGAGCGAGGTACGCGAGCGCTTCATCGGCTTCATGAAGCCGATGGCGGTGCTGTTCGTGGTGGCCATCCTGCTGCTGGCACAGCCTGACCTGGGTTCTGTGGTGGTGATGTTCGTGACGTCGCTGGGCATGCTGTTCTTGGCTGGCGCCCGCCTGGTGCAGTTCATCGGCCTCATCCTGGTGGGGGTGAGCGCGGTAGTGACCCTGATCATCGCCGAGCCCTACCGGATGCGGCGGGTCACCTCCTTCCTCGACCCCTGGGCCGATCCGTTCGGCAGCGGCTACCAGCTGACCCAGTCGCTGATGGCCTTCGGTCGTGGCAGCTGGTTTGGCGAGGGGCTCGGCAACTCCATCCAGAAGATGGAGTACCTGCCGGAAGCTCACACCGACTTCGTGTTTGCGATCCTGGGTGAAGAGCTGGGGTATGTGGGCGTGCTGGGCGCGCTCTTCCTCATCTTCGCGCTCTCGGTCAAGGCGCTCAAGCTGGGCCATCAGGCGCTGGTGGCGGAGCGGTTATATGAAGGCTATCTGGCCATCGGCATCGGCATCTGGTTCAGCTTCCAGACCTTCGTCAACGTCGGCGCCGCCAGCGGCATGATGCCGACCAAGGGTCTGACCCTGCCGCTGGTCAGTTATGGTGGTTCGAGCCTCATCATCATGATGGTGGCGGTGAGCATGTTGATTCGTATCGATTTCGAGTTGCGTCAGGCCAGTGCCCAGGCGCGCGTGCGGGAGGTTTAGTGAGCAAGACGCTGTTGGTGATGGCAGGCGGTACCGGGGGCCACGTGTTCCCCGGTCTGGCCGTGGCCGATCGCCTCAAGGCCCAGGGCTGGACCATTCACTGGCTCGGCACCGCCGACCGGATGGAGGCGGAGCTGGTGCCTGCCCATGGTTATCCCATCTCCTTCATCGATATCCAGGGGGTGCGTGGCAATGGCATCAAGCGGCTGCTGGCGGCCCCCTATCGCATCGTCAAATCCGTGCTGCAGGCGCGCCGGGTGCTCAAGACCATTCGCCCCGACGTGGTGCTCGGCATGGGCGGCTTTGCCTCCGGTCCGGGTGGCGTGGCCGCCTGGCTGTCCGGCATCCCGTTGCTGCTGCACGAACAGAATGCTACGGCCGGCATGACCAACAAGCTGCTGGCCCGTCTCGCCAAGCGGGTGCTGATGGCCTTCCCGGGCGCCTTTGCCCCGAGCCGTCGCACCGCCGTGGTGGGCAACCCGGTGCGCCCCGAGGTGGTGGCCCTGCCGGATCCGCAACTGCGCAGCAGTGCAGAGCCGCTGCGGCTGCTGATCGTCGGTGGCAGCCTGGGGGCCCGGGTGCTCAACGAGCAGGTGCCGCCGGCGGTGGCGGCGGCCGGTGTGCCCATCGAGGTGCGTCACCAGTGCGGCAAGGGCAATCGCGATGCCGTGGCCGAGGCCTACGCCAAGCAGGGTGTTGCGGCCGAGGTGAGTGAATTTATCAAGGACATGGCCGGTGCCTATGCCTGGGCAGACCTGGTGGTGTGCCGGGCCGGGGCGCTGACCGTCTCCGAAGTCGCCGCCGCCGGGGTTGCCGCCATTTTTGTGCCGCTGCCCCACGCGGTGGATGATCACCAGACCCGCAACGCCCTGACTCTGGTCGACGGCGGTGCGGCTGAATTCCTGCCCCAATCCGAGCTGACCACGGCCTCGCTGGCTGCGCGTCTCTCCTGGCTTGCCGGGCGCAGGGAAACCCTATTGAACATGGCCCAGGCCGCCCGTCGCGTCGCCATCATCGATGCCGCCGAGCGGGTCGCCGATGAGTGCAAACGCCTGGCGACCGGGCAGAGCGAGAGATGATTATGACCAAGGTTGAACTGGCAAAACTGCGTACCGTTATCCCTGAAATGCGCCGGGTGCGTCGCATTCACTTCATCGGCATCGGTGGGGCCGGGATGGGCGGTATCGCAGAAGTCCTTGCCAACGAAGGCTATCAGGTGACCGGCTCGGATCTGGCCCGCAATGCGGTGACCGAACGGCTCGAGTCCCTCGGTGCCCACATCTTCGTGGGCCACAGTGCCGAGCACGTGAACGAGGCGAGCGTGGTGGTGGTCTCTACCGCCATCAAGCAGGACAACCCCGAGCTGCTGGCTGCCCGCGAGCTGCGCATTCCTGTGGTGCGCCGCGCCGAGATGCTGGCCGAGCTGATGCGTTTCCGCCATGGCATCGCCATCGCCGGCACCCACGGCAAGACCACCACCACCAGTCTGGTGGCGAGCATCTATGCCGAAGCGGACCGGGATCCGACCTTCGTCATCGGTGGCCTGCTCAATAGCGCCGGCACCAATGCCCGCCTGGGCAGCAGCCGCTATCTGATTGCCGAAGCGGACGAGAGCGACGCCTCCTTCCTGCATCTGCAGCCGATGGTTTCCATCGTGACCAACATTGAAGCGGATCACATGGACACCTATGGTGGCGACTTCTCCAAGCTGAAGGCCACCTTCATCGACTTTTTGCACAATCTGCCGTTCTACGGGCTGGCCGTGGTGTGCGTGGATGACCCGGTGATCCGCGGCATGCTGCCGGAGATCGCGCGTCCCACCATCACCTATGGCCTGAGTGATGATGCCGACGTGCAGGTGCTGGACTTCGTGCAGACCAGCAACCGCAGCCGTTTCCGGGTCCGTCGCAAGGATGCCGGCGAGCTGGAGGTAACCCTCAATCTGCCCGGCATCCACAATGCCCTCAATGCCGCCGCGGCGATTGCGGTCGCCACCGAGGACGGGATCGGCGATGATGCCATCATCCGGGCGCTGGCCAAGTTTGAAGGGGTGGGTCGCCGCTTCCAGCAATATGGCGAGTTCGAGACCGGCCGCGGCAAGGCCATGCTGGTGGACGACTACGGTCACCACCCGAGCGAGGTCAAGGTCACCATCAACGCGGCCCGCGCCGGCTGGCCCGAGAAGCGACTGGTGATGGTGTTCCAGCCGCACCGCTACACCCGCACCCGCGATCTCTATGAAGATTTCGCTGACGTGCTCTCCAAGGTGGACGTGCTGGTGATGCTGGAGGTCTATGCCGCCGGTGAAGAGCCTATTCCGGGCGCCGATGGCCGCGCCCTGTGCCGCTCCATCCGCTCCCGCGGCAGTCTGGAACCCATCTTTGTCGCGACGCCGGACGATGTGCCGGCGGTACTGGCCGGGCTGGTCGGCGAGGGCGATCTGGTGCTGACTCAGGGGGCAGGGAACGTCGGGGCGCTGGCACGGCGTCTCGGCGAGATGAAATTGAGCATCGAGAGCATGAAATCCGGCGCCTGAGGGCCCAATGAGTATTTTGACCGCCAAGCCGGGGCCTATATAATGGCGAACCGGCCTGCAAAGGGCCGGCATGGCGTGTTAAACGGGGATCGATCGGGTGGAGGCAAGGGCACAAGGGCGCACCAAGGGAGGCTTCATCGCCGGGGTGGGATTTTTCCTCCTGGTCATGTGGGGCCTCTACCAGACCGCGCTGGATGTTAAAGATTGGCTGACGGATGCCAATCGGTTGCCCATGAGCGAGCTGTTGCTGCAGGGGCAACATCAGTATTTGCAAACCGATGAACTGCGCAGCGCCGTGCTGGATGGCGCCGAACTGCGCAACTTCTTCGAGTTGGACGTGAACGAATTGCAGGCGCGGTTGAACGCCTTGCCTTGGGTGGCCCAGGTCTCGGTACGCAAGAAGTGGCCCAACAAGATCAAGGTCTACCTCACCGAACAGGCGGTGGCGGCACGCTGGAACGGCAACCGCTTCGTCAACACCAAGGGTGAGGTGTTCAGTGCGCCGGACAGGGTGAAGACCCCCCTGATGCAGCTGTCCGGGCCAGAAGATCAGGCCGTCAAGGTGCTGGAGGCCAGCCGTCAGTACGAGGCGCAGCTGGCGGCCAGAGGATACAAGCTGCTGGGGGTGAATCTGACCCCTCGCCATGCCTGGGAACTGACCCTGGATGGCAACATTCAGCTGTTTTTGGGGCGCTCGGATATCGCGCTTCGACTGCAGCGGTTTATCGATGCCTTTCCGGTCATCGAGCCCCGTGAGCGGGTTGCTTACGTGGATCTTCGATACGACACCGGGATGGCAGTTGGCTGGAAGAAGAACGAAGAGAAAGTGAATGACCAAAACCGCAGATAGAAATCTGATTGTCGGACTGGATATCGGCACAACCAAGGTGGCGGTTCTGGTTGGCGAAGTGCTGCCAGACGGTGAGCTCAATGTCATCGGCATGGGCAGTCACGCCTCTCGTGGCATGGACAAGGGCGGGGTCAACGATCTCGATTCCGTGGTCAAGTCCCTGCGCCGTGCGGTGGAAGAGGCCGAGATGATGGCCGACTGCCAGATCAGCTCCGTCTATCTGGGGCTTTCCGGCAAGCACATCGACTGCCGCAACGAAACCGGCATGGTGCCCATCTCCGATGAAGAGGTGACCCAGGAAGATGTGGACAACGTCATCCACACCGCCAAGTCGGTGCGGTTGTCCGATGAACTGCGGGTGCTGCACGTGCTGCCTCAGGAGTTCGCCATCGACTACCAGGAAGGGATCAAGAACCCGGTCGGTCTGTCCGGCGTGCGGATGGCCGCCAAGGTGCACCTGATCACCTGCCACAACGACATGGCTCGCAACATCGAGAAGTGCGTTGAGAAGGTGGGTCTGCGGGTGGATCAGCTGATCTTCTCCGCCTTGGCGTCCAGCTACGCCGTGCTGACCGAAGACGAGAAAGAGCTGGGGGTCTGCGTGGTGGACATCGGTGGTGGCACCATGGACATGTCGCTGTTTACCGGCGGCGCCCTGCGTCACACCAAGGTGATCCCGTACGCCGGCAGCACGGTGACCAGCGACATCGCCTACGCCTTCGGCACTCCGCCGCTGGATGCGGAGGCGATCAAGGTGCGCTACGGCTGCGCCCTGGGCCGGCTGGTCAGCAAGGAAGACAATATTGAAGTACCCAGTGTCGGCGGTCGTCCGGCGCGCAGCCTGCAGCGGCAGACACTGGCCGAAGTGATCGAGCCCCGTTACACCGAGTTGCTCTCCATGGTGAATGATGAGCTGGTGCGGGTACAAAGCGAATTGAAAGCGCAGGGGGTCAAGCATCAGCTTGCAGCCGGTGTGGTCTTGACCGGCGGCGCTGCCCAGATCGAAGGCATTGTGGAGTGCGCAGAGCAGATCTTCCAGAGCCAGGTCCGGGTAGGGGAGCCCATGAATATCCGGGGATTGAGTGATTACGTGCAGGCGCCTGTGTACTCGACTGCGGTCGGGTTGCTGCAGTACGGCCGCACCCATCAATCCACCGGCAGTAGCAAGGAATATGCCGCCAAGGCAAGCGTAGGTGGGCTGGTCAAACGGGTCAGCAACTGGTTGCGTGGCGAGTTCTAAAAGATTTTGCTGAGTCAGGCAAATAAA
The DNA here is from genome assembly GCF_040907805.1 of Aeromonas sp. s3. Classification (NCBI taxonomy): domain Bacteria; kingdom Pseudomonadati; phylum Pseudomonadota; class Gammaproteobacteria; order Aeromonadales; family Aeromonadaceae; genus Aeromonas; species Aeromonas sp. s3. The sequence goes on along the minus strand of NZ_JBFOCQ010000034.1, from coordinate 172,577 downwards.
GCGGAGAGACAACATGTTTGAATTTATGGATAGCCACACTGACGAAGCCGTCATCAAAGTGATTGGTGTGGGTGGCGGCGGCGGCAACGCAGTCGAACACATGGTTCGTCAAAACATCGAAGGTGTCGAGTTTATTACCGTCAACACCGACGCCCAGGCGCTGCGCAACTCCAGTGCCAACACAACCCTGCAGATCGGTGGTGGCATCACCAAGGGTCTGGGTGCCGGGGCCAACCCGGAAGTGGGTCGTGACGCGGCCATGGAAGATCGGGAAGCACTGCGCGAGCTGCTGACCGGCTCCGACATGGTGTTCATCGCCGCCGGCATGGGCGGTGGTACCGGTACCGGTGCAGCCCCGATCGTGGCTGAAGTGGCCCGCGAGATGGGTATCCTGACAGTAGCTGTCGTAACCAAGCCGTTCTCCTTCGAGGGGAAAAAACGGATGGGCTTTGCCGCTCACGGTATCGAAGAGCTGTCCAAGAACGTTGACTCCCTGATCACCATCCCCAACGACAAGTTGCTGAAGGTGCTGGGTCGTGGCATCTCCCTGCTGGACGCCTTCAAGGCTGCCAACGATGTGCTGCTGGGTGCGGTACAGGGCATTGCCGAGCTGATCACCCGTCCGGGTCTGATCAACGTCGACTTCGCGGACGTGCGTACCGTGATGCGTGAGATGGGTACCGCCATGATGGGTACCGGTTCCGCCTCCGGTGATGACCGTGCCGAAGAAGCGGCCGAGAAGGCCATCTCCAGCCCGCTGCTGGAAGACGTGGATCTGGCCGGTGCCCGCGGCATCCTGGTCAACATCACTGCCGGCATGGACATGACCATCGAAGAGTTCGAAACCGTGGGTAACGCGGTCAAGGCCTTCGCCTCCGAGAACGCCACCGTGGTGGTGGGTACCGTAATTGACCCGGAAATGCACGACGAACTGCGCGTGACTGTGGTTGCCACCGGTATCGGTGCCGAGCGCAAGCCCGACATCACCCTGGTGAAGAACAACATGGTCCAGGAACGTCCGGCTCGTCAGCCCCTGATCAGCGAAGCGCTGCAGTCTCGCGTGATGGAAGAGGCCCCGGCCAAGGTGGTGAACGCCGAGCCGCAAGCTCGTCGCGAACCGGATTATCTCGATATTCCTGCGTTCCTGCGCAAGCAAGCTGACTAAGCCTCTAATGACGCTGGTTTGTTTGTTGCTTAAGGAATGTGCTAAGATGGCCTGCCCACGACCATCTGGTCAGGAATTTGAGCTGTTAAGCGGATACGCCCATGATTAGACAAAGAACCTTGAAAACGAGTGTCCAGGCCACCGGTGTCGGCCTGCATTCGGGCCGGAAAGTCACAATGACGTTCCGTCCGGCGCCTGTTAACACAGGGATCGTTTACTTGCGTACCGATCTGAATCCTGTGGTAGAGCTGCCAGCCAATGCCGATCAGGTGCGTGATACCGTGCTTTGTACCGCTCTGGTGAACGAAGCCGGTGTCCGTGTCTCTACCATTGAGCACCTCTCTGCCGCACTGGCCGGGATGGGCATCGACAACCTCTATGTCGAGGTTGATGCGCCCGAGATCCCGGTGATGGACGGCAGTGCGCACCCCTTTATCTACCTGCTGCAAGAAGTTGGTATCCGTGAACAGAATGCCCCCAAGCAGTTTGTGCGGATCAAGCAGAGCATCCGGGTTGAAGACGGCGACAAGTGGGCGGAATTCCACCCCTATCGCAACGGCTTCAAGATGGATCTCGAGATCGACTTCCAGCATCCGGTATTTGAAGGACGCAATCAGCGTTGCGTGCTGGACTTCTCCGGTGCCTCTTTCGTGAAAGAGATCAGCCGTGCCCGTACCTTCGGCTTCATGCGTGACATCGAGTACCTGCGTTCCCAGAACCTGGCGCTGGGCGGCAGCCTGGAAAACGCCGTGGTGCTGGATGACTACCGGGTACTGAACGAAGATGGCCTGCGCTACGAAGACGAATTCGTCAAACACAAGATGCTGGATGCGATTGGCGATCTGTACATGTGCAATCGCAGCATCATTGGCGAATTCCGTGCCTACAAGACCGGCCATGCCCTGAACAACAAACTGCTGCGTGCCTTGCTGGCCAAGCAGGAGGCCTGGGAACTGGTGACCTTCGAGGGTGAGGGCGACAAAGCGCCTATCGCTTACTACGATAACGGTCTGGTTCTGGCCTGATAGCCGTGCAACGGAACGTCGGTCCTCTCTCCGCACCGACGTTCCGTCATTTGTTTACTCCATTCTGTAATACCGATTATCTCCCGGTTTTATTTTCCGTGTCGGCCCATGGCCACACCTGACCGAGCAGACTGATTTCTATGAGCATTACCCTGATCCTCCACGGTAAGCAGCGACGCAGGTTGCACTTGCCCAAACAACGTCTGGCCTGGGTCGGCGGTATCCTCTTCACTGTATTGGCCTTAGGGGGCGGCTGGCTCTGGCAGAGCTGGCAGCAAAAGATGGACGCGCTGGAAGTGGCGCTGGCCATGGCCGAACAGCAAAAATCCACGCAAGGGGCTGACGAAGCCCGCGAACAGCTTGCCATGCTGGCCGCCCAGGTGGGCACCATGCAGGGGCAACTGGGTCGACTCAATGCACTCGGTGAGCGGCTGACCGAAAAAGCCGACCTCGACCCCGAGGAGTTCAATTTCAAGGAGCTGCCCCCTATGGGCGGTCCCTCCTATGATGCGGATCTGGAAGTCAGCCTCAACGAGCTGCAGGACTCCATGAAGCATCTCAGCCAACAGCTCAGCAGTCGTGAAGAGCAGCTGTCGGTACTTGAATCTTTCATCATGAATCACCATATAACCGATGCCGGTTTCATCTCCGGGACACCGGTCAAGCAGGAGCGAGTTTGGGTCTCATCTGGCTTCGGTGGCCGGGTCGATCCGTTCAATGGTCGTGCCAAGATGCACAAAGGGGTGGATTTCCGCGGCAAGCCCGGCACCCCCATCCTGGCAACGGGCCCAGGCGTTGTAAGCTGGGCGGGCCGTCATCCGGAATTTGGCAACATGGTGGAGATCAACCACGGCAATGGTCTGGTGACCCGTTATGCCCACAACTCCAAGTTGCTGGTCGAAGTGGGCACCCTGGTCGATGAGGGCCAGAAAATTGCCTTGATGGGACGCACCGGTCGCGCGACCGGGGTCCATTTGCATTACGAAGTGTTGAAAGATGGTCGTCAGGTGGACCCCGCGCGTTTTCTCAATGCCAGACGGGGTTAGGTTTTTTTCTCCAGGTTCCAGTGACGGAACGCTTATATAACCAGAAATAGTTGGTACCCATGATTAGCACACTGCTTACCAAGATTATCGGCAGCCGGAACGACAGAACGCTCAAGGCTTTGCGTAAAATTGTAAAACAGATCAACGCGATGGAGCCGCAGTTCGAAGCTCTGTCCGATGCACAGCTGCAGGCCAAGACGGCCGAATATCGTCAGCGTCTGGAGCAGGGTGAGACGCTGGAGCAGCTACTGCCGGAGGCCTTTGCCACCGTGCGTGAAGCCTCCCGTCGGGTGTTCGGCATGCGTCACTTCGACGTGCAGCTGATCGGCGGCATGGTGCTGAACTCCAACCGCATCGCCGAAATGAAAACGGGTGAAGGTAAGACCCTCACCGCCACCCTGCCGGCCTACCTGAATGCCCTGAGCGGCCGCGGCGTGCACGTGGTGACGGTGAACGACTATCTGGCCAAGCGTGACGCCGAGGCGAACCGCCCGCTGTTTGCTTTCCTCGGCATGACCGTAGACTGCAACGTGCCCGGCATGGATGCGTCCCAGAAGCGTGACGCCTACGCCGCCGACATCACCTACGGTACCAACAACGAATTCGGTTTCGACTATCTGCGCGACAACATGGCGTTCTCGCCCGAGCAGCGCGTGCAGCGTCCGCTCAACTACGCGCTGGTGGATGAGGTGGACTCGGTGCTCATCGATGAAGCCCGGACCCCGCTCATCATCTCAGGCCCGGCCGAAGACAGTTCCGAGCTCTACATCCGCGTCAACAAGCTGATCCCGCTGCTGGTCAAGCAGGACAAGGAAGATTCCGAAGAGTACACCGGCGACGGCCACTACACGGTGGACGAGAAGAACCGCCAGGCGCTGCTGACCGAAAACGGCCAGATCTTCGTGGAAGAGCTGCTCAAGAAAGAGGGGCTGCTGGCCGAAGACGACTCCCTGTTCTCCGCCACCAACATCAGCCTGCTGCACCACGTCAACGCCGGCCTGCGCGCGCACACCCTGTTTGAACGCAACGTCGACTACATAGTCCAGAAGGACGAGATCGTCATCGTCGACGAGCACACCGGCCGTACCATGCCGGGTCGTCGCTGGTCCGACGGTCTGCACCAGGCGGTCGAGGCGAAGGAAGGGGTCAAGATCCAGAACGAGAACCAGACGCTGGCCTCCATCACCTTCCAGAACTACTTCCGTCTGTACGACAAACTGGCGGGCATGACGGGTACAGCCGATACCGAAGCCTTTGAATTCCAGCAGATTTATGGCCTGGATACCGTGGTTATCCCGACCAACAAGCCGATGGTGCGCAAGGACATGGGCGATCTGGTCTACCTGACCGCCAACGAGAAGTATGCCGCCATCATCGAAGACATCCGCGGTTGCGTCGAACGCGGCCAGCCAGTGCTGGTCGGTACCGTCTCCATCGAGAACTCCGAGCTGCTCTCCGGCATCCTGACCAAGGAGAAGATCCCGCACAAGGTGTTGAACGCCAAGTTCCACGCCATGGAGGCGGAGATCGTTGCCCAGGCCGGCCAGACCGGTGCCGTCACCATCGCCACCAACATGGCTGGTCGTGGTACTGACATAGTGCTGGGTGGCAACTGGCAAGCGGAAATCGCCCAGTTGGAGAACCCGAGCGAGGAGCAGATCGCCGAATTGAAGGCCGCCTGGCAGGTGCGCCACGATGCGGTGCTGGCCGCCGGTGGTCTGCACATTATCGGTACCGAGCGTCACGAGTCCCGTCGTATCGACAACCAGCTGCGCGGCCGTTCCGGTCGTCAGGGTGACCCGGGCTCCTCCCGCTTCTACCTCTCCATGGAAGATACCCTGATGCGGATCTTCGCCTCCGATCGCGTGACCGGCATGATGAAGAAGCTGGGCATGGAAGAGGGTGAAGCCATCGAGCACCCCTGGGTGACCAAGGCCATCGAGAACGCCCAGCGCAAGGTGGAAGGTCGCAACTTCGACATCCGCAAGAGCCTGCTGGAGTTTGACGACGTGGCCAACGACCAGCGCAAGGTGGTCTACGAGCAGCGCAACGAGCTGCTGGACACCAGCGACATCTCCGAGACCATCCACGTCATCCGTGACGACGTCTATGGCGCCATCATCGACGAGTACATCCCGCCCCAGTCTCTGGAAGAGATGTGGGACGTGCCGGGTCTGGAAGCCCGCCTGAAGTCCGACTTCGCCCTCGATCTGCCGCTGCAGCAGTGGCTGGCGGAAGACGACAAGCTGTATGAAGAGAAGCTGCGCGAGCGCATCCTGGATGAAGCCACCAAGCTCTATGCCCACAAGGAAGAGCTGGTTGGTAAAGAGGTGCTGCGCAACTTCGAGAAGGCGGTCATGTTGCAGACCCTGGACGGCCTGTGGAAAGAGCATCTGGCGGCCATGGATCACCTGCGTCAGGGCATCCATCTGCGCGGTTACGCCCAGAAGAACCCCAAGCAGGAGTACAAGCGCGAGTCCTTCGATCTGTTCACCCAGATGCTGGAGACCCTCAAGCGCGACGTGGTCAGCATCCTGAGCCGGGTACAGGTGCAGGAGCGCGACGTGGAGGCAATGGAAGAGCAGCAGCGCCAGCAGGCCGAAGCCGCTCCCCGTACCTACACCCACGCGACGGCCGACAATCAGCTGGCCGATGAAGAGCAGGCCGAAGCGGGCCCGGTCACCTTCGTGCGGGACGAGCAGAAGGTGGGGCGCAACGATCCCTGCCCCTGTGGCTCCGGCAAGAAATACAAGCACTGCCACGGTCAGTTGACCTGATAGCGCCATGACCATGATGCACCGCCTCCGGGCGGTGCATTCATTTCTGGCAAGGGAGGAGAAGCGTCATGAGCAAGATGCCGATGGGCTGGGATGCCGCGGCCCACACCAGCTGGCTGGCCGGCCAGCGTCAGGTTGCCATCCAGCAACTGCTGGCGAGGCTCAATGCCAGCGCGGTCAAGCCGGTGGCTCTGCAGCTGCAGTTTGCCTATTACCTCTTTTTGTGCGGTGACCCGGCGTCGGCGGCCCAGGTATTGGAGATGGCTCACAAGGCCGAACCTGGCAACGACGAGGTGCTGCGCAACCTCTGCTCTTGTCTGTCACGGTCCGGTCAATACGAACAGGCGGTGGCGCGGCTGCAGACCCTGTTGCAGCGTCTCCCCGACGACTTCCATGCGCTGGATGCCCTCTGCGCCTCGCTGGCCAAGCTGGAGCGCCACGCCGAGGCAGCCCTGGCGGGAACTCGCTCGCTGGAGCTAAAGGCACGGGTGAGCGACAAGGCGCCGTCAGACTGGACTCTGCCGGCAGTCGCACCGCCGGCTTGGCTGTCGGCAGACAAGCCGGATGTCATCGCCTTCTCGCTGTGGGGTAGTGCCCCTCGCTACCTGCGGGGCGCCATCGACAATGTGCTGGCGGCCGCCTATCTCTATCCAGGCTGGCGGGTGCGTTTCTACGTGGATGAGAGCGTGCCTGCCGAGCTGCTCGCTGCGCTGCGCGAACTGGGGGCCGAGCTGTTGCTGCAACCCGCCGGTCAATCTTTGCGTCAGCGCCTCTGCTGGCGCTTCCAGGTGGCCAACGATCCGCGGGTGGGACGCTTTCTGGTGCGGGATGTGGATTCGCTACCGGGTGTGCGCGAGCGGCTGGCGGTACAGGAGTGGCTTGCATCGACGCGCTGGTTTCATATCATGCGCGACTGGTGGAGTCATACCGATCTGGTGCTGGCGGGCATGTGGGGTGGGGTGGCCGGTGTGTTGCCACCACTGGCGCCCCTGCTCGAAGCCTATCAGCCAGACGTCATGGAGACGCCGAATATCGACCAGTGGTTTTTGCGCGACCGGCTCTGGGGTTATCTCTCGTCGAGCTGTCTGGTGCATGACCGCTGCTTCACGCCGTCTGGCGCCACCCTCTGGCCGCAGCCCGCCCCGGACGGGAGCGAGCATGTAGGGCAGGATATCTTTACGGCACAAGGGGAGTTGCAGGCCCGCCGGCTGGCACCCTGGATTGCCCGTTTGCCATGTTTACGCTGAGGACAATGATGGAACAGAAGAAACGGATCTGGGTGGCGGTCGGCGTCATCGAGAACGAACGGGGCGACATCTTCATCGCCAGACGCTCCGCCGATCGTCATCAGGGGGATCGCTGGGAATTCCCTGGCGGCAAGGTGGAAGCCGGAGAGGATCTGCTCACCGCGCTGGACAGGGAGCTGTGGGAAGAGATCGGGATCCGGGTGCAGGATTGCGCTCCCTTCATGGAGCTGCATCACGACTACCCGGACAAGCAGGTACTGCTGGATATCTGGAAGGTGACCCGCTTCAGTGGCGAGCCGTTTGGCAAGGAGGGGCAGGAGTGTCGCTGGGTGCCGCTGGCCTCGCTGCACGAGTACCATTTCCCCGACGCCAATGGTCCGATCGTGACGCGCCTGCAGGCATCGCTGACCGCACAGGGCTGATATGAGCCGCAGTGCATACCAAAATAAAAAGGGCCGTATCGGCCCTTTTTGCTTGCTGGCTTACTGCCACTGCTCCCCCTCTTCGGGGTAGGGCAGCAGCTCGGGATCCACTTCACCCGGGATGCACTTCTGCTCGTCGGCCCACTCGCCGAGATCGATCAGCTGGCAACGCTTGCTGCAGAACGGGCGAAACGGGCTCTGCGGGCCCCATTCCAGCTCGGTCTGGCAGGTCGGGCACTTTACCTTGGTCACCATGGATGCTCCTTAGCAGCAGGCCAGCTGGAAGGACACGTCACCGATCTGCTGCTCCGCAGTGGGCAAAAAGCGCAGGGCAAACCGGTTCTTGTGGCCGCTCAGGGTCGGGTAGCACTGCTGGGTGCCGCTCAGGCGAATGCGGATCAGCTCGGCACTCTCGGCGGTATCCTGGAAGAAGCCGTTGACGGCCACCTGTTCGCTGAAGTTGCCGGATTCACGCCACAGGCGCAGCAGCAGGGAGATGGCGTTCATCAACAGGTTGATGTCGCTCAGCCACAGCTGCATCTGCTGATGGCGCGTGATGGCCGGGGTGGCCAGCCAGTGGTGCAGTTGCGGCACGTCGAAGGCACAGAGCCCGCCCGGGATGGAGAAGCGCTGGCGGATGGAGCCAAGCAGCCGGTCCTCTTTCAGGCGGGCACCGGGACGCGGTGCACTCAGCAGGTTGCGGGAGAGCTGGGTGCTCTCCTGCTGCATCAGGTTGATCTGCTCCAGGTCGACGTCTGGCAGACTGGCCCAGTGGCTCAGGCGCTGGCTGAGGCGCTCCAGATCCTTGATGAGATCGGCGCGCAGGTCACCGCGCTCCAGCAACTCCTGCAGGTCGAACAGGCCCTTGAAAAAGGCGATGTGTGCCCAGGGCTGGTCGCTCTCCAGATTGTCGCGGATCTGGGAAAACAGGGACTCCAGACGAAGATAGGTCCGGCTTTTTTCATTGAGGGGAAAATCGTAAATCATGCCTAATCCTAGCCAGCCATAAACCGGCCTAGTGTACTCACAGTTGGCGGGCTTGTTGAGAGGCAAATGCCAGATATGTCTCGTGCAGCGCGAAAATTCGGCTCTTTATTGCCTCGGGCGTGCCGTTCCGGTTGTCCAGCACATCGTCGGCTGCCGCCAGCCGCTCGGTCCGGCTCGCCTGGGCGGCCAGGATGGCCTCAGCCTGCTCCCGGCTCACGCCGTCCCGGCGACAGGTGCGCTCAATCTGGGTCACTTCGTCCACGTCGATCACCAGTACCCGGTTGGCCAGTGCGGTGAGCCGGTTTTCCACCAGCAGGGGCACCACCAGCAGGCAATAGGGGGAGCGCGCGGCCGCGCACTGGCGCTGCATCTCGCTGCGAATGAGGGGATGGAGCAGGGCGTTGAGCCAGCCCTTGGCCTGCGGGTCAGTGAAGGCCCGCTCACGCAGCTGGCGGCGATCGAGCCGGCCATCGGGGGCGATGACGTCTGCGCCAAAATGGGTGGCGATGGCCGCCAGGGCCGGGGTGCCGGGTTCCACTACCTCGCGGGCGATGATGTCCGCATCCACCACCTCGATGCCCAGCTCGGCAAACTGATTGGCAACCGTGGTCTTGCCGCTGCCAATCCCGCCAGTAATTGCGACTACATACATGGGTCAGTACTGCCTTTGATCAGAGAAACGTCGTGAGATACCAGCGGGTGATGGTATCGCCCCACAGCAGCGCGATCCAGCCGGCGATGGCCAGGTAGGGGCCGAAGGGGATGGGTTTGTTCTGATGGTGGTTGCGCAGCAGGATGAGACTGATCCCTATGATGGCGCCGACCAGGGAGGAGAGCAGCAATACGATGGGCAGGGCCTGCCAGCCCAGCCAGGCCCCCAGCGCCGCCAGCAGCTTGAAGTCGCCGTAGCCCATCCCTTCCTTGCCGGTCAGCAGCTTGAAGGCCCAGTAGAGACTCCAGAGCACCAGATAGCCCGCCATGGCACCGATCACCGCATCGGCCAGCGGAACGAATCCCCCTGCCAGATTGAACAGCAGGCCACCCCACAGCAGTGGCAGGGTCAGCTGATCCGGCAACAGCATCTTGTCCAGATCGATGAAAGTGAGCGCCACCAGCACCCAGGTGAGCAGCAGGGCGGCCAGCAAGCCCCAGCCCGGTGGAAATGTTGCGGCGACGACCAGCGAGAGCAGGGCGGTCAACAGCTCCACCAGCGGATAACGGGCCGAGATGGGGGCCTGACACTCACGACAGCGACCCTTGAGCCAGAGCCAGCTGAGCAGGGGGATATTCTCCATGGCCGTGATGGCGTGGCCGCAATGGGGGCAGGCGGAACGTGGCACCATCAGGTTGTAGCGTTCCTCCTGCTGCAGTTGTGTCTCTGGGTTGAAATAGCTGAGGTATTCGGCCTGCCACTCCCGTTCCAGCATGATGGGCAGGCGATGGATCACCACGTTGAGAAAACTTCCGATCATCAGAGAGAAGAGGAATACTAGCGAAAAATAGAGCCAGGGCAGGCTGTGAAAAACGTCAGTGATCAGCAACATCGGGTTCCGGATTGGTTGGGGGTCAGTGGATGACCGACCCCAGTTTGAAGATGGGCAGGTACATGGCAACCACCATGCCGCCGACCAGTACTCCCAGCACCACCATGATGAGAGGTTCCAGCAGGCTGGTGAGGCCGTCGACCAGATCGTCCACCTCCTGCTCGAAGATGGTGGCGACCTTGGAGAGCATATCATCGATGGCGCCTGACTCCTCGCCAATCATCACCATCTGGATCACCATGTCGGGGAAGAGATCGACGGTGCGCATGGCCACGTTGATCTGCATGCCTGCCACCACCTCGTTGCGAATGGCCATGACGGCGGTGCGATAGACATAGTTGCCGGAGGCGCCTGCGGCGGAGATCAGGGCATCCACCAGCGGGATACCGGCAGAAAAGGTAGTGGAGAGGGTGCGGGCGAAGCGGGCCATGGCGGCCTTGTGCAATATCATGCCGACCACCGGGATGGTCAGAATGAACTTGTCGGTGTTGTCTCTGACTTTCTGCGAGGCACGCCAGGCTCGCACGTAGAGGAAGATGGCGAGTGCAACCCCGCCAAAGATCATATACCACCAGTTCTGCATGAAGCGGGAGATGCCGATGACGAACTGGGTAAAGGCAGGCAGTTCGGCGCCGAAACTCTTGAAGATGTCCTCAAACTGCGGAATGACGAACAGCAGCAGAATGGAGGTGACGACAATGGCCACCAGGATGACCATGGTGGGGTAGAACATGGCCTTCTTGATCTTGGATTTGAGCGCTTCGGACTTTTCGCGATAAGTCGCGATGCGGTCGTAGATGGTTTCCAGGGCGCCGGACTGCTCGCCCGCCTCGACCAGGTCGCAATAGAGATCATCGAAGTGGCGGGGATGGCGGCGCAGCGCCTCGGACATGGGGGTGCCGGTCTCCACATCGGCGGCTATCTGGCCCATCAGCTCGCGCATGGCCGCCTTCTCGTGGCTGCGGGCGATGATCTGCAGGCTCTGGACCAGAGGTACGCCGGCCGACAGCATGGTGGTGATCTGACGGGAGACGACGGCAATATCCATCGGCTTTATCTTGGCGCCGCCCTTGGAGAAGAGCCCCTGGCTCTTCTTGCTCACCTTGGTGACGTTGACGCCCTGCTTGCGCAGCTCGGCCTTGACCGTGTTGATGCTGTCGGCCTGCAGCTCGCCGGAGACCTTCTGGCCCTTGCGGTTCACCCCGCTCCAGCGAAAGGCGAAGACTTTCTTGGGGGCATTCTGTTTCTGGGTTAGCGTTGCCATCACTGCGTCCTGCAATGGGGCCCGGCTTGCTCGTCGCTAAGACAAGCCGCCTCGGCCTGATGGAAATCGCCAGGGCCGGCGGCACCTGGATGAATCGGCTGAGCGATAGACTCTGTCAGTTGGTTGTTACCCGGTTTATCTCGGCCAGGCTGGTCACCCCCAGCCGGGCCTTCTCAAGACCGGAGGTCCGCAAGGTGCGCATGCCCTCCTTCTGGGCAATGGCCGCAATTTGCATGGAGTTGGCTCCCTGCATGATCAATTTTGCAATATTTTCGGACATCAACAGGATTTCGTAGATGCCGACCCGCCCCTTGTAGCCGCCCGAACACTCCTTGCAACCAACCGGCTTGAACAGCCGCAAGCCTGCTGCCAGCTGCTGTTGGGTGAACCCCAACTCCAACAGTTCAGCCTCCGGCACCACTTCGGGGGCCTTGCAGTGGTCACACAGCTTGCGTGCCAGTCGCTGGGCCATGATCAGGGTAACCGAGGAGGCGATGTTGAAGGCGGGTACCCCCATGTTCATCATCCGGGTCAGTGTTTCGGCCGCCGAGTTGGTGTGCAATGTGGAGAGCACCAGGTGGCCGGTTTGTGCCGCCTTGATGGCGATCTCGGCGGTTTCAAGATCCCGTATTTCCCCGACCATCACTACGTCGGGATCCTGGCGCAGGAAGGAGCGCAGGGCACTGGCGAAGGTCAGCCCGGCCTTGGGGTTGACCTGTACCTGATTGACCCCAGGCAGGTTGATCTCCACCGGGTCTTCGGCGGTTGAAATATTCACTTCTGTGGTGTTGAGAATGTTCAGGCCGGTGTAGAGCGACACCGTCTTGCCCGAACCGGTCGGGCCGGTCACCAGGATCATGCCCTGAGGCTTCGAGAGCGCGCGCAGATATTGTGCCTTCTGCCGATCGTCAAAGCCGAGCTGCTCGATATTGAGGCGCGCAGCGGAAGAGTCGAGCAGACGGATAACGATCTTCTCGCCCCACATGGTGGGCAGGGTGTTGACCCGCATGTCCATCGACTTGTTGCGCGACATCTTCAATTTGATGCGGCCATCCTGGGGCAGCCGCCGTTCGGCGATGTCTAGGCGCGCCATCACCTTGAGGCGGGCCGAGAAGCGGTTGGCCAGATTGACCGGCGGCGTTGCTACCTCATGCAGGATCCCGTCTATCCGAAAGCGAATACGGTACTTGGTCTCATAGGGCTCGAAGTGGAGGTCGGATGCACCACGTTTGATGGCATCCATCATGATTTTGTTGATGTATTTGACGATGGGGGCGTCATCGTCCGCCGTGTTGACGCTCTCGTCGAGTCGTGACCCCTCGTCAGACACCTCCAGCTCGGAGATCTCGGATTCGTCGATGTCCTCCATGCCGAGGGCGTCCTGATCGTTCTCCATCAGCTTGCTGATGGCGGCGGTCAGCTTGTTCTCTTCGACCAGCAGGGCCTCGGTGTGCAGCCCGAAACTGAAGCCAAAATCCTCCAGTGCTGACACATTGGTCGGGTCGGACATGGCGATATAGAGGGTGTGGCCCTGGGTGTAGATGGGCAGCACATGGTGTTTCTCAATCAGCTTCTGATTGAGGTACTTCTGCGGGATCTCGGCCAGGTCGAAGGCGGCAAGATCCAGCAGAGGTACCCCATACTCCAGCTCGCAGAAGTCAGCCAGCGCCTTGCTGTCGAGGATCTCGTTCTCGATCAGAAAAGTCACAAAGGGTTTGCGCTGCGCCTTGGCCTGGCTCAGATAGCGCTGTGAGTCGGACTCACTGAGCAGGGAAGAAGCGGCCAGGCTTAACGCCAGGCCGCTATTGGGGCTAGAGGTCATGCTAATTCAGCAAATCCCTGCCGCGACGCATGTTCCAACGTTGCCGGCAGGGTTGGCTGCCCAGGTTACTTTACCGGTGAGCACGGTCGGAACAATGATATAAGTTTCACCGGTCAAGCCGTTTACCGGAGCTCCGGCTGCACCCACAGCGGTCGCCGTGATGGCATTGGTGGCCGCATCGACGGATACAGATGCCACGTTACCATTAGCCGCAGCAATGTTGGCGGGAACACCATTGGTGCCTGCGTCACAAGTCGAAAGCACTCCATCAGGGGCGGCGGTGGATTGCGCGCATAGCTCAATGGCTGTCTTGAATGAACCGGTTGCAGCAACGACCTCCGAGAATCTCGCCTTTTGGGTGTACGTTTGATACGCCGGCAGCGCAATGGCGGCCAAGATGGCGACGATCGCGACCACGATCATCAATTCGATAAGGGTAAAGCCTGATTGTTTCTTCATTTCAAATATCCTTTTTGTCCTTGGTTCCTGGGAAGTGCCGGTGGAAAACTATCCACACGTCAGTATCTTATCCGAGCTGTCCGACTTGGCAACAGAGGTCGGGGTTTTTGTTAATGGTCTTTTTGTCATTTGCGGAAAATTTGATATAAATCATGAGTAAAGAGCCCCTATCGACTCTTTTTAGCTGGCGGGGATGGGTCCATCTCACACTCCTTTGCCGAGGGATCCTGCCTTAAAGAAAAGGCGCCCATGGCGCCTTTTGCAAGTCCTTCATCTTGTTATATGTCACCGGCCCGACGGGGCATGGTGAACGCCCTTCGGCTAGATAAAACGCATCGAGAGATCAAGGGCCCGCACATGTTTGGTCAGGGCACCGACCGAAATGAAGTCGACACCGGTAGCCGCATATTCGGCCAGGGTGTCCAGCGTGACGTTGCCGGACACTTCCAGCTTGGCCCGCCCCTGATTGAGTGCAACGGCCTCGCGCATCATGGGCACGTCGAAGTTGTCCAGCATTACTATGTCTGCCTGGGCTGCCAGCGCCTGTGCCAGCTCGGCCAGGGATTCGACCTCGACTTCCACCGGTTTGCCCGGATTGAGCCGGCGAGCCTCGGCAATGGCCTGCGCTATGCCACCACAGGCGAGAATATGGTTCTCCTTGATGAGATAGGCGTCATAGAGGCCGATGCGGTGATTCTTGCCACCGCCGCAGGTGACCGCATACTTCTGGGCGCTGCGAAGGCCGGGCAGGGTCTTGCGGGTGTCGAGCAGGCGGCAATCTGTGCCTGCCAGCTCGGCCACGTAGCGAGCGGTGAGGGTGGCGACGCCGGAGAGGGTCTGCACGAAGTTCAGCGCATTGCGCTCGCCGGTCAGCAGGGTGCGAGCCGGGCCGTGCAGACGAAACAGCTCCTGATTGGGGGTGAGCACTTCACCATCCTGCACCAGCCACTCCACTTGCACATCGCCGCCAAGCTGGGTGAATACCTCGTCTACCCAGGGTTGGCCACAGAAGACGCCGGCTTCGCGGGTGATGACGCGGGCCGTCGAGATGCGATCCGCCGGGATCAGCTGGGCCGTGATATCGGCGCTGGCATCCGGTTGGTCCAGCGCGGTGAGGGCGTCGCCCAAATCTTCGAGTAGTGCGGCGCGCACGGCGCGACGGATGTCCTGTTGTAGCATGCCTTTATTCCTGCAAAGGTCTGAGCAGCAACTGCCGCTCCTTTTGAACCAGCTCCAGCCGGCCGAGGGCATTCATGCCTACCAGCACCTCGTCGCCAGCCGTCGCCGGGTTGATAAAGATGGCCAGATCGTACAAGGTCAATGGTCCCATCGCCAGCGTTTCGATGGTGCCGTTGCCGACCCGGATAAAGCCGGCTGCCGTATTCACCTGGCTGCTGCCGTGGGCGGTCAGGCCGAGCCGCTCGGCGACCCGTTGTGGCACTGTGATGCGCGTTGCGCCGGTATCGAGCAGCAGTTGCACCGGCTGGCCGT
The DNA here is from genome assembly GCF_040907805.1 of Aeromonas sp. s3. NCBI lineage: Bacteria > Pseudomonadati > Pseudomonadota > Gammaproteobacteria > Aeromonadales > Aeromonadaceae > Aeromonas > Aeromonas sp. s3. The sequence goes on along the minus strand of NZ_JBFOCQ010000034.1, from coordinate 157,328 downwards.
TGATGGCACCCTCCAGTCGATAGTGGCCGCTCTGGTCGGCCCTCAGCAGGAGTTCGCCGCTGGCGGTGACGCTCGGTTGGGTGCGGGAGTGGAAGTAGAGGGTCAGCAGGCCCATCAAAGAGAGCCAGGCCAGTAGCCAGAACCAGCGCGCCGTTTGCTGCATACCTCATCCATATCGAGCCAAAGATGACCCAGCCTAACACACAATTTTCCACTGATTCAGCGGCTTGGTGACAAGATGCCGGCCCGGATCGCGCTTTTCCCCTCAACTCGTATCGAGTAGCCGATGACCCATCCTGACCCCATGTTTTCCATCGACGCCGCCGGCTGGTGCCGGGAGGCTCGCCAGGTGCCTTCTCCCCACCACAACGAGCGGGCCAGCCCGAGCGACATCTCCCTGCTGGTAGTGCATGGCATCAGCCTGCCGCCAGGCGAGTTCGGCGGCCCCTTCATCGACGATCTCTTTATGGGCAGGTTGGATCCCGCGGCTCATCCCTACTTTGCCGACATTCATCAACTGCGGGTTTCGGCGCACTGTCTGATCCGGCGCGATGGTGAACTGGTGCAGTATGTGCCGTTTGGTGCCAGAGCCTGGCATGCCGGGGTCTCGAGCTGGCAGGGGAGGGAGGCGTGCAACGACTTCTCTATCGGCATCGAGCTGGAAGGGACCGACGAACTGCCCTACACGGACGCACAGTATGAGGTATTGGTTGGGCTCAGTCGAACCTTGTCGAGTCATTATCCCGCCATCACGGCGGATCGCATCGTCGGCCATTGCGACATAGCGCCGGGGCGCAAGACGGATCCGGGTGAGAGTTTCGAATGGCAGCGATATCGCCAGGCACTCAACTTTAAGTAAATATTATAAAAATAAGTTTGTGTTTTTAAAACAATGGCTTGCCTATATGGCAGGCCATTTTTATTCGCTGTTGATCAAATGTTGCCTGTGAGCCATGTCAAAAATATTGGTCTGACCAATTTCTATGAGCCAAATCATAAATCCCTCTATTTACCCCTTAAGTGGCAAGGTTGATTCTTGATTCAGATCATCTTTTGGGTGGACTTTTCCCATGCCCTCTGCTAATTTTCGCCCCATTCATGAAATTGGTAATACCAATTTAACAAAGCAGCCTCATGCCCTATCTCAAGATTACTCAACCCAAGTTGGCCGACGCCATTGTCGCCGAGCTGGAACAGATGATTCTGGAAGGCAGTTTGCAGCCGGGCCAGAAGTTGCCGCCCGAGCGGGAACTGGCCATCCAGTTTCAGGTTTCGCGCCCCTCCCTGCGCGAAGCCATCCAGCGCCTCGAGGCAAGAGGACTCTTGTATCGCCGTCAGGGCGGCGGCACTTACGTACAGAATGCCTTGAGCAAAGGGATCGCCGATCCCCTGTTCGAGCTGCTCAGCACCCACCCGGAAGCCCAGTACGACCTGCTGGAGTTTCGCCATGCGCTGGAAGGCATCTGTGCCTACTATGCTGCATTGCGGGGAACGGAAGCCGATTTCGAGCGGATCCGTCAGGTGCAGTCCGCCATCGAGGAGGCTGGCCAGCAAGGCTCGCTGGTAGCCGAATCCGCTGCCGTCACCCAGTTCTATCTGGCGGTGGCCGAGGCGTCCCACAACGTGGTGCTGTTGCATCTGCTGCGGGCCATGGGCCCCATGCTTGAGCAGAACATTTTACGCAATAACGAAATTCTGAATCGCCGTCCGGGAGTGGTCGCCAAGATCCGTCGCCATCGCGCGCATCTGATCGAGGCTATCCTGTCGGGGGCTCCGGAGCGGGCCAGGGCAGCTTGTCATGAGCACCTGGCCTTTATCGAGGACACCTTGTTGGATATGCAGAGGGAAGACAGCCGGATCCAGCGATCCATGCGTCGGATCCGTCAGCAGGAAAACTAATCCCACAAGGCTTTATTGTCGAATGCTTGCGCCCTTCGCCGTGCAATGCCGTGCAATCACAACATAATAGGAACCAGCCATGTCTGATATCCTGAAGAACGATGTGGACCCGATAGAAACGCTGGAGTGGCTTGCCTCTCTGGAATCCCTGCTGCGTGAAGAGGGTCCGCAACGCGCTCAGTTCATCCTTGAACAGTTGGCCGAGAAAGCCCGCGCAAGCGGTGTGGACGTGGCTGCCAAGGCAAATCGCGACTACATCAACACCATCCCGTCCAGCGACGAGCCGGCTTACCCGGGCGACCTGGAGATGGAGCGTCGCATTCGCGCCATCATCCGCTGGAACGCCATGATGATCGTGCTGCGCGCCTCCAAGAAAGACCTGGACCTGGGTGGTCACATGTCTTCCTTCGCCTCTTCCGCGACCATCTACGAAGTCTGCTACAACCACTTCTTCCGTGCCCGCAACGAGAAGGACGGTGGCGACCTGGTTTACTTCCAGGGTCACATCTCCCCGGGCATCTACGCCCGTGCATTTGCCGAAGGTCGCCTGACCGAAGAGCAGCTGGACAACTTCCGTCAGGAAGTGGATGGCAAGGGTATCCCTTCCTACCCGCACCCGAAACTGATGCCGGAATTCTGGCAGTTCCCGACCGTCTCCATGGGTCTGGGCCCCATCGCCGCCATCTATCAGGCCCGCTTCCTGAAGTACCTGACCGACCGTGGCATCAAGGATTGCTCCGAGCAGACCGTTTACGCCTTCCTGGGTGACGGCGAGATGGACGAGCCGGAAGCCAAGGGCGCCCTGACCGTTGCCGTGCGTGAAAAGCTCGACAACCTGGTGTTCGTGGTCAACTGCAACCTGCAGCGTCTGGATGGCCCGGTTGTCGGCAACGGCAAGGTTATCAACGAGCTGGAAGGCCTGTTCGCCGGCGCCGGCTGGGACGTCACCAAGGTTATCTGGGGTCGCAAGTGGGATGAGCTGCTGAAGAAAGACACTTCCGGCAAGCTGATCCAGCTGATGAACGAGACCGTGGATGGTGACTACCAGACCATGAAGTCCCGCGATGGCGGCTACGTGCGCGAGCACTTCTTCAACCGTTACCCGGAAACCGCCGCGCTGGTCAAAGACATGACCGACGAGGAGATCTTCGCCCTGAACCGCGGTGGTCACGATCCTCGCAAACTGTTTGCCGCTTTCTCCAAAGCCGCACAGACCAAGGGCAAGCCGACCGTGATCCTGGCCAAGACCATCAAGGGCTATGGCATGGGCGAAGCGGCCGAAGGCAAGAACATCGCTCACCAGGTCAAGAAGATGGATCTGGGCTCCGTGCGTCACCTGCGCGATCGTTTCAACCTGCCGGTGACCGACGAGCAGCTGGAAAACCTGCCGTACCTGAAGATCGAAGAGGGTACCGAAGAGCACAAGTACCTGCACGCCCGTCGTGCCGCGCTGAAGGGTTATGTTCCGACCCGTCTGCGCGAGAGCACCACCAAGCTGGAAATTCCGGCACTGGATGCCTTCGGTCCGCTGCTGGGTGAGCAGGCGCGTGAAATCTCCACCACCATGGCGTTCGTGCGTTCCCTGAACGTGATGCTGAAAGACAAGTCCATCGGCAAGCGCATCGTGCCGATCCTGGCTGACGAAGCCCGTACCTTCGGTATGGAAGGCCTGTTCCGCCAGATCGGTATCTACAGCCCGCACGGTCAGCAGTACACTCCGCAAGACCGCGACATCGTCTCCTACTACAAGGAAGACAAGCAGGGTCAGGTTCTGCAAGACGGTATCAACGAGCTGGGCGCCATGTCCTCCTGGCTGGCTGCTGCGACCTCTTACAGCACCAACGACTGCCCGATGATCCCGTTCTACATCTACTACTCCATGTTCGGCTTCCAGCGGATCGGCGACATGGCGTGGGCAGCCGGTGACCAGCAAGCCCGTGGCTTCCTGCTGGGTGCGACCTCCGGTCGTACTACCCTGAACGGCGAAGGTCTGCAGCACGAAGATGGTCACAGCCACATCCTGGCCAACACCATCCCGAACTGCGTCTCCTACGACCCGTCCTACGCCTATGAAGTAGCGGTGATCGTACAGGACGGTCTGCGCCGCATGTACGGTGAGAACCCGGAGAACGTGTTCTACTACATCACCACTCTGAACGAGAACTACGCCATGCCGGCCATGCCGGAAGGCGCCGAGGAAGGCATCCGCAAGGGTATCTACAAGCTGGAAACCGTGGCCGGCACCAAGGCCAAGGTACAGCTGCTGGGTTGTGGCTCCATCCTGGGTCACGTGCGCACCGCCGCCCAGATCCTGGCCAGCGAATACGGTATCGGTTCCGATGTGTTCAGCGTCACCTCCTTCAACGAGCTGGCTCGTGACGGTCAGGACGCGGATCGCTGGAACATGCTGCACCCGACTGCCGAGGCTCGCGTCCCCTACATCGCTCAGGTGCTGGGCAGCGAAGCCACCATCGCCGCGACCGACTACATGAAGTCCTTCGCCGATCAGGTGCGTGCCTTCGTGCCGACCGAAAACTACCGCGTGCTGGGTACCGACGGTTACGGCCGTTCCGACAGCCGTGCCAACCTGCGTCGTCACTTTGAAGTGAACGAGTTCTACGTAGTGGTTGCTGCCCTGACCGAACTGGCCAAGCGCGGCGAGGTAGACAAGCAGGTTGTGGCCGAGGCCATCGCCAAGTACGGCATCGATGCCGACAAGGTCAACCCGCTGTACGCGTAAGAGGATCAAGTGTCGTGCCGGGACTCGTTGCCCGGCACGGCCTTGCAAAGGTTAACGCGAAAGACGCGTGACAGCAGTCGGTCACGCGGATGCACGCAAGAGGATAAAGCACAATGTCCAAACAGATTATGGTGCCGGATATCGGCGCCGATGAAGTTGAAGTCACCGAGATCATGGTGGCCGTGGGTGACAAGGTCGAACTCGATCAGTCCATCATCGCGGTAGAAGGCGACAAGGCCTCCATGGAAGTCCCGGCCCCGTCCGCCGGCATCGTCAAAGAGATCCTGATCAAGGTGGGCGACAAGGTTGCCACCGGTTCCCAGATCATGATCTTCGAAGCCGAGGGTGCTGCCGCACCTGCGCCGGCCCAGGCCGCTGTACCGGTTGCAGCCGCACCGGCCGCCGCTCCTGCTGCTGCCGCTCGCAAAGACGTGCACGTGCCGGACATCGGTGACGACGAAGTGGACGTGACCGAGATCATGGTTGCCGTGGGCGACATGGTTGAAGCCGACCAGTCCATCATAGCCGTGGAAGGTGACAAGGCCTCCATGGAAGTGCCGGCACCGTTCGCGGGCCGCGTGGTCGAGATCAAGGTTGCCGCTGGCGCCAAGGTCTCTACCGGCTCCCTGGTGATGGTGTTCGAAGTGGCTGGCGCCGCTCCTGCCGTTGCTGCTGCACCGGCCCAGGCTGCCGCTCCCGTGGCTGCTGCCCCGGTTGCCGCCGCTGCCAAAGAGGTCAATGTACCGGATATTGGTGGCGACGAAGTCGAAGTTACCGAGATCATGGTCGCCGTGGGTGACAAGGTTGAAGCCGACCAGTCCCTGATCGCCGTGGAAGGTGACAAGGCCTCCATGGAAGTGCCTGCGCCGTTCGCCGGTGTGGTCAAGGAGATCAAGGTGAAGGCGGGTGACAAAGTCTCCACCGGTTCCCTGATCATGGTATTCGAAGTGGCTGGTGCCGCTCCGGCTGCCGTGGCTGCTCCGGCTCCTGCCGCTGCACCTGTTGCTGCCGCTCCGGCTGCCGCTGCTCCTGCGCCGGTTGCCCAGGCTGCTGCCGCCTCCGACTTCGTTGCTAACGATGCCTATGTACACGCCTCTCCGGCGGTACGCCGTCTGGCTCGCGAGTTCGGTGTCAACCTGGCCAAGGTGAAAGCCTCCGGTCGCAAGGGCCGCATCGTCAAAGAAGACGTGCAGGCCTACGTGAAGGATGCGGTCAAGCGCGCCGAGTCCGCTCCGGCTGCAGGTCAAGGCACTGGTAACGGCAACGGCATGAGTGTGCTGGCGTGGCCGAAGGTCGATTTCAGCAAGTTCGGTGATGTGGAAGAGGTCGATCTGACCCGCATCCAGAAGATCTCCGGTCCTAACCTGCACCGCAACTGGGTCATGATCCCCCATGTCACCCAGTTCGACGAAGCCGATACCACCGAGCTGGAAGCGTTCCGCAAAGAGCAGAACGCGATGCTCGAGAAGCAGAAGGCAGACGTGAAGATCACCCCGCTGGTGTTCATCCTGAAAGCCGCCGCCAAGGCGCTGGAAGCTCACCCGCGCTTCTGCAGCTCCCTGTCCGAAGATGGCAGCAAGCTGATCATGAAGAAGTACATCCACATCGGTGTGGCGGTGGATACCCCCAACGGTCTGGTTGTGCCCGTGGTGCGTGACGTCAACAAGAAGGGCATCATGGAGCTGTCTCGCGATCTGGCCGAGATCTCCAAGAAGGCCCGTGCCGGCAAGCTGACCGCTGCCGACATGCAGGGCGGTTGCTTCACCATCTCCAGCCTGGGTGGCATCGGCGGTACCAGCTTTACCCCGATCGTCAACGCGCCTGAAGTGGCCATCCTGGGCGTCTCCAAGTCCGAGATGAAGCCGAAGTGGAACGGCAAAGAGTTCGCGCCACGTCTGATGCTGCCGCTGGCCCTGAGCTACGACCACCGCGTCATCGATGGTGCCGATGGAGCTCGCTTCATCACCACCATGAACGGCGTACTGTCCGACATCCGTCGACTGGTCCTGTAAGTGAGAGGGCGGGCCCAGAGCCTGCCCTTTTTACTTCTCATTTCGTTAACAGGATTGTAAACTTGCCCCGTTTTTTTCACGGCTGCAGCCGCCTTGTCCTGGCTTAAGACTGCGCTGTCCGGGGATATAAGAACGACAAAGAGGTCATGATGAGTAAAGAAATCAAAACCCAGGTCGTAGTACTGGGTGCTGGCCCTGCCGGTTATTCCGCTGCCTTCCGTGCGGCTGACTTGGGTCTGGATACCATTATCGTCGAGCGTTACTCCACCCTGGGGGGCGTCTGCCTGAACGTGGGCTGCATCCCGTCCAAGGCGCTGCTGCACGTCGCCAAAGTCATTGAAGAAGCCAAGGCGCTGGCCGAGCACGGCATCGTCTTCGGTGCCCCGCAGACCGACATCGACAAAGTGCGTCTGTGGAAAGAGAAGGTCATCAACCAGCTGACCGGCGGTCTTGCTGGCATGGCCAAGATGCGTAAAGTCCAGGTTGTGAACGGCTTCGGCAAGTTCACCGGCCCGAACACCCTGGAAGTGGAAGGCGCCGACGGCAAGACCACCGTCACCTTCGACAACGCCATCATCGCTGCCGGTTCCCGTCCGGTGAAGCTGCCGTTCATCCCCCATGACGACCCCCGTGTATGGGACTCTACCGATGCGCTGGAACTGACTACCGTTCCGGGCAAACTGCTGGTCATCGGTGGCGGCATCATCGGTCTGGAGATGGGTACCGTGTACTCCTCCCTGGGTTCCGAGATCGACGTGGTGGAATTTGCCGACCAGCTGGTACCGGCTGCCGACAAAGACATCGTCAAGATCTACACCAAGCGCGTTGCCAAGAAATTCAACATCATGCTGGAGACCAAGGTCACCGCAGTTGAAGCTCGTGAAGACGGCCTGTACGTCTCCTACGAAGGCAAGCACGCCCCGGCCGAGCCGGTTCGTTACGACAACGTGCTGGTTGCCGTAGGTCGCGTGCCGAACGGCAAGATGCTGGATGCCGAGAAGGCCGGCGTTGCTGTGACCGAGCGCGGTTTCATCGAGGTGGACAAGCAGCTGCGTACCAACGTGGCGCACATCCACGCCATCGGCGACATCGTCGGTCAGCCGATGCTGGCGCACAAGGGGGTGCACGAAGGCCACGTGGCGGCCGAAGTCATCGCCGGCAAGAAGCACTACTTCGATCCGAAAGTGATCCCGTCCATCGCCTACACCGAGCCGGAGATGGCCTGGGTGGGTCTGACCGAGAAAGAAGCCAAGCAACAGGGCCTGAACTTCGAAGTCGCCACCTTCCCGTGGGCTGCTTCCGGTCGCGCCATCGCGTCCGACTGCTCCGACGGCATGACCAAGCTGATCTTCGACAAGGAGAGCGGCCGCGTCATCGGTGGTGCTATCGTGGGTACCAACGGTGGTGAACTGCTGGGTGAAATCGGTCTGGCCATCGAGATGGGTGCCGACGCCGAAGACATCGCGCTGACCATCCACGCTCACCCGACTCTGCACGAGTCCGTGGGTCTGGCTGCCGAAGTGTTCGAAGGCTCCATCACCGACCTGCCGAACGCCAAGGCCAAGAAGAAGAAGTAATTCTCTTCCCGCCCCATGAAAAAGCCGCTCAATCGAGCGGCTTTTTGTTTTTCAGCGGCAGGAGGCCGGTTGTCAGCAGCGCCCCTTCTTGGCCTGACCGGGCGGGCAGAAGGTGCCGTAACCGTCCCTGCTGCCATCGCTGACCCGGATCCGGGCATCATCGACGCTCACATCGGCACTGTGCACCCGTACCGGTCCGCTGCTGCAGGCGCTGAGCAGCCCCCCCAGCACTATCATCACTACCAGCTTGCCCATAACTCCTCCTCTCATTTTCCTGATTATGGGGCATTTTCAGAAGCCGGTGGAGGCGGCGTAAAAGCGCCTGCGTCACGACTTGCCGTGGTGGCGACAGAGGGCGCCGCAGCGCCTTCTGTCGGGTGATGAAGTGAGCGCCAAAAGCTACAGCCGGAAGTTGCCGACCAGCTTGTCCAGCTCGCCGGAGAGGTGCTGCAGGCTGCGGCTCGACTCGGTGAGCTGGTGGGCGATGTCGGCGGTCTCCATGGTGAGCTGGTTGATGTCCTCCACGTTGCGGTTGATCTCGCCCACCACGCTGGATTGCTCCTCGGTGGCGGTGGCGACCTGGATGTTCATGTCGCTGATCTGGGTGATGTGGGCGGTGATCTGGCCGAGGGCGCCGTTGGCCGCATCGGCCTGGGAGACCACTTCCAGGCTCTGGTTGCGACCCTGGGCCATGGCGCTGACGGCGCGGGCGCTCTGCTCCTGCAGCCGGTTGATCATACCCTGGATCTCGGCTGTGGAGGCGGCGGAGCGGCTGGCGAGGTTGCGCACCTCGTCGGCCACCACCGCGAAGCCGCGGCCCTGCTCACCGGCGCGAGCGGCCTCGATGGCGGCGTTGAGCGCCAGCAGGTTGGTCTGCTCCGAGATGCTGCGGATGGTGTCGAGGATGCTGCCGATGGAGTCGGTCTGGCTGGCCAGCGACTCGATGACCCCGGCCACCCCTTCAATCTCGCCGGAGAGGCCGACGATGCCGTGACGGGCCTGGGCCACCACCACGGCGCCGGCGTCGGCTTGCTCGTTGGCCTGCTTGGCCACGTCAGCCGCCAGCGAGGCATTGCCGGCGATTTCACTCACGGTAGCCCCCATCTCGTGGATGGCGGTGGCTACCTGCACGGTGCGATCCCGCTGGGCGGTGCAGTTGTGCTGGGTGAGCTGGGCCTTGGCGGCCACCTCGTCGGCGGTGGCGGCCAGTTGATGGGAGTTGCGGGCTACCTGCTCGATGGCGCTGTGGATCTTGCTGACGAAGTGATTGAAGCTCACCGTGATCTCCGCCAGCTCGTCATTGCCCTTCAGCTGGGCACGGGAATCCAGCGCCAGGTGTTCGGCGGCATAGCCAATGTACTGTTGCAGGAAGCTGACGCGATTGCGCAGGCCACGCAGTACCAGAAAGGAGACCAGCAGGCAGATGACGAGTGCGCCTCCTATGATGGCGAGCATCTGGCTTTCGCCCCGTGCGAAGCTCTGCTGACTGATGGCGTGACGCTGCTGGGCCAGCTTCATCAGTTCGTCGAGCTGGGTATTGGCACTCTTGCGCATGGTGCCGTAGGTCACCGCGTAGCGCTCCTTGTAGATGCGCCGTGCGCTCTCCATGTCACCCTGTTCCATGGCGGCCAGCATGGGCTGCAACTCACTCTTTTCCATCGCCTCGAATTGTTCGAACAGCTGCTGGGCATTTTGCCGCGCGGCAGGATCGACCTGGGCGTTGACCGCTAGCTGCATGGCCTGGCGCATCTCGGGGATGTCCTCTTCCCGTGTCTCCTTGACCCGGGTCAACACCCCTTTTTCATCCTTGAGCGAGGTTTCTTGCAGCAGCATCATGTCGAGCCCCACCCGCATGCGGGGGATGCGCGACACTACCTCTGCCATGGCCCGCATCGGGGTGGCGGTGTTCTCGTAGAGCTCGGTGGCCTGTCGTTCGATAGCGCCCATGCTGCGAAGGCTGGCGGCGCCCACCAGCAGCAGCGCCAGACAGGGCACGGCGACAGCCAGTATCAACTGGCTCTTGATTGTCAGTTTACCCTCTAGCATGGGCTCTCCTCGCTGATCATGACGATGTGAATTATCACAGTATAAATCGACGGATCTGGCGCCAACTTGAGCCTTTGTTAACAAACGGCCAACAAAAAGGGGCGCCATGCGCCCCTTGTGATGTCAAAAGCCTCAAAGTCGGAAGTTGCCGACCAGCTTGTCCAGCTCGCCGGAGAGGTGCTGCAGGCTGCGGCTCGACTCGGTCAGCTGGTGGGCGATGTCGGCGGTCTCCATGGTGAGCTGGTTGATGTCCTCTACGTTGCGATTGATCTCGCCCACCACGCTGGACTGCTCCTCGGTGGCGGTGGCAACCTGGATGTTCATGTCGCTGATCTGGGTGATGTGGGCGGTGATCTGGCCGAGAGCGCCGTTGGCGGCATCGGCCTGGGTGACCACTTCCAGGCTCTGGTTGCGGCCCTGGGCCATGGCGCTGACGGCGCGGGCGCTCTGCTCCTGCAGCCGGTTGATCATGCCCTGGATCTCGGCGGTGGAGGCGGCGGAGCGGCTGGCGAGGTTGCGCACCTCGTCGGCCACCACGGCGAAGCCGCGGCCCTGCTCACCGGCACGGGCCGCCTCGATGGCGGCGTTGAGCGCCAGCAGGTTGGTCTGCTCCGAGATGCTGCGAATGGTGTCGAGGATGCTGCCGATGGAGTCGGTCTGGCTGGCCAACGACTCGATGACCCCGGCCACTCCTTCAATCTCGCCGGAGAGGCCGACGATGCCATGACGGGCCTGAGCCACCACCACGGCCCCTGCATCGGCCTGCTCGTTGGCCTGCTTGGCCACGTCAGCCGCCAGCGAGGCATTGCCGGCGATTTCACTCACGGTGGCCCCCATCTCGTGGATGGCGGTGGCCACCTGCACGGTGCGATCCCGCTGGGCGGTGCAGTTGTGCTGGGTGAGCTGGGCCTTGGCGGCTACCTCGTTGGCAGTGGCGGCGAGCTGGCGGGAGTTGTCGGCCACCTGCTCGATGGAGCCGTGGATCTTGGCGACGAAGTTGTTGAAGCCGGTGGCCACCTGGGCCAGTTCATCCCGCCCTTCCACCTTGAGGCGCTGGGTCAAATCGCCGTCGCCGCTGCCGAGTTCGCGGAACAGGTGGGCCAGCTGGTTGAGCGGGCGGCTCACCGAGCCGGCCAGCAGCATGCCGAGCAGGCCCATGCCGGCGGCGATGGCCAGGCTTACCAGCAGGATGTGCAGACGGGCGCGGTCCAGTTCGGCATAGATCTCCGCTTCTGGCACCTGGGCCACCAGGTACCAGTCGAGTAGGGGGATGTAGCTGCTGGCCAGCACCACCGGCTGACCATCCACCTCGGCGTGGGTGGCGGCAAAGGGTTGCTTGGCCAGCAGGTTGCCGCTGCCGCTTGCCAGCTGGGTCAGGCTGTCCCGGTCGATGCGGCTGGCGTCGGGGTGCAGCTTCACCTTGCCGCTGCCATCGGTCATGAACACGAAGCCGCTGTCACCGATGCGGAAGTTGGCGAGCATGCTGACCATGCTGTCGAGGGACTTGGCGAGACCGGCGAGGCCGCGGCCATTGAGTTGCTGGAAGTTGACGAACAGCTTCACCTCGCCGTTGCTCTCGCGAAAGATGCTGAGCATCAGGTCCTGCTGGCTCTTGGTGTAGCCGTAGAACCAGGCGTCCTGCTCCGGGGTGAGGTTGCGCAGGAAGCCATCCTGGTTGTAGTAGGCGGCGCTCTGGCGATCGGCGAAGGAGGCGGTGACCAGACCATACTGGCTCGTCATGTCCTTGAGCTGGTTGATGAGGATGGACTCCTGCTCCTTGGGCATGCCGCGCTCGACCCAGTCCAGCACGAAGCGATCGTTGGCCAGTTGCCTGGCGGCACCGGCGACCGAGGTGAGATCCTTCTCGATCTCCTTGCCGATGCGCTGGGTCAGGTTGGGCAGCTCCTGCTCGAACATGCGGGTTTCGATCAGTTGCTGGGCCGAGCGCTGGCTGAAGTAGCCTACCAGCAGGCAGGAGAGCACCACGGCGAGGGTGACCGTGGCCAGGATTTTCTGTTTGAGTGTCAGGCTTGCAAGCATAAGAGTGACTCGGATGGATGAACGCGGGATTGAGCACATATTAGCGGCAGCCCGGCGCCACCCTTGATAGGCCGGCCCACTTTATTGATGGATTACGTTTGCGCTCACATCGCTGCCTGGCTGGGCCGTACCCGCCTGCGTCGGAATGCGCATCGATAACCCCTGCCAACTGTTGCGGTTCGCTTTGCGCACCTTATAGTAGGCTTCACTGCCTAGCTGGCTCGCCCTGGATTCAATGGAAAATCATATGCGCATCTTTCGTCGAGGATGGAACCCACTGTTCCTGATTTTGCTGGCCTGTCTGCCGCTGATGGCGGCGGCCCAGCCCGAACGGCCCAAAATTGCCCTGGTACTCAGCGGCGGCGGCGCCAAAGGGTCGGCCCACATCGGCATCCTCAAGGTGCTGGAGCAGAAGCGCATCCCGGTCGACATCATAGTGGGCACCAGCATGGGCTCCTACGTGGCGGGCATGTACGCCATGGGGCTCAGCGCCGAAGAGGTGGAGCGCACCACCCTGGCCATCGACTGGAACAAGGGCTATCAGGACAAGGTCGGGCGCGACGAACTCTCCCTGCGCAAGAAGCAGCAGAGCGAACAGTACCAGCTGCGCACCGACATCGGCATCAACGGCGACTCGGTCCAGTTCCCCGACGGCTTCTTCCAGGGCCAGTCCATGGCCAGCCTGCTGCGCCACGCCACCTCCAACCTGCCGGTACAGAAGAGCTTCAACGATCTGCCCATTCCCTACCGCGCCATGGCCACCGACATGGAGACGGTGACCCCCTTCGTGCTGGACCACGGCAGCCTGGCCAAGGCGATGCAGGCCTCCATGTCCATTCCCGGCGCCCTCAAACCGGTGGAGTGGGAGGGGCACATCCTGGCCGATGGCGGCACCGTCAACAACATGCCGGTGGACGTGGCCAAGGCGATGGGGGCCGACGTGGTGATCGCGGTGGACATCAGCGCCAGGCTGCGCACCCGCGAGTCTCTGAAATCGGGGCTCGCCATGATCGACCAGCTCACCACCTACATGACCCAGGTCGGCACCGAGAAACAGAAGGCGTTGATGGGGCCAGACGACATTCTGCTGACGCCCGAGTTCGGCAACATGGGCATTGCCGACTTCGCCCTGATGCCGGAGGGGATCAAGCTCGGGGAGGAGGTGGCCAACCGCGCCTCGGCCCGGCTCGACAAGCTCTCCCTCTCGCCGGCCGCCTATGCCGCCTATCGCAACCAGAAGTTGAGCCGGCGTGCCGAGCGCAGCGGCCAGCCCGCCTACTACATCGACAAGGTGGAGATCATCAACAAGTCCCGTCTTTCCGACGAGACGGTGCGCGCCATGCTGAAAGTGCGCCCCGACAAGATCCAGACCAACGAGAGCCTGGAGGCGGGCATTCGCCGGCTCTATGCGCTGGAGTCGTTCGATCGCATTACCTACGAGGTGGTGGAGCGGGGTGGCGAGAACGTGCTGGTGGTCGACGCCAGCGAGAAGAACTGGGGGCCGGGCTACCTCAACTTCCAGTTCGGCTTCTCCGATGACTTCGAGAGCAGCTCCAACTACAACGTGGGCATGTCCTACACCCTCACCAACGTCAACGACTGGGGGGGCGAGTGGCTGACCGAGGCATCGCTCGGTACCGCCAAGCACTTCAAGACCGACTTCTACACCCCGCTGGAGCCCTCCCAGACTTTCTTCGGCGAGGCGAGCCTGGCCTATGACAAGACCCAGCGCCGCATCTTCATGCCCGAGGAGACGCGGGCGGCCGATGGGGTGAGCTATGTCGATTCCGAATACAGCTTCACCAGCGTCGATCTGGCGGTGGGCTGGAATCGTCAGCCCTGGAGCCGTCTCTCGCTCGGGCTGGAGGGAAAAATGGGGGATATAGACATTCGCAACGTGGCGGATGCCAAGGTGGATGCCTCCTCCTGGGGCCCCTATATCCGCTTCGAGCACGACACCCTCGACAGCCGCTACTTCCCCTATCAGGGCGCCTACTGGGACATCAAGGGGGGTTACTCCGCCGTCCGGCTGGATGACAGCAGTGACATCAATGATCGCTACGAGGGGGTCAACTACCACCTGGCGATGATCAAGCCCTGGTCCTGGGACAGACACAGCCTCAACCTGCTGCTGGAGGGAGGGGGCTCCACTTCCCAGGAGGAGTACCCGCTGTTCGTGCAGGATCTGGGCGGACTGTTCCGCATGTCCGGCTTCCAGCGCTACCAGCTGAGCGGCCGCTACAGCCTGTTTGGCGGGCTGCGCTACATCTACCGGGTGGCTGACAACGACTTCGGCGCGCTGCGGGCCCCACTCTATCTGGGGGGCTCCATCGAGCAGGGTGGGGTGTGGAACAGCGGCAGGGATATCAGCGTGGAGAGCTCTTTCACCGCCGGCTCCGTCTACGTCGGGGTGGAGAGCTTCCTCGGCCCCATCTTCCTCGGCTACGGCATGGCGGAGGGGGGCAACGACATGTTCTATCTGCAATTGGGCAGCACGTTCGAATAACGGGAAAATGATGCCTTTTTGTTAACTTATTTCTGGTGTGCCATTTATCCACTTGTAAAACATCAGCAAGTTTAGATGGTTATGTCGTTTTGATGAATATCTGTACAGGCTTTGGATTTTAATTAGTCGTTAAAACTTATATAGTGGGGGGCACCCTACGGGTGTCCCGCAAGGACGATCGCCGCGAGCGTGGGCGAACCCCAAAAAAAGACCAAAGAGGAATTAGTCGTGCTTGAAACATACCGTAAACACGTCGCAGAACGTGCCGCCGAAGGCGTGGTTGCCAAACCTCTGGACGCAGAGCAGGTCGCCGCCCTGGTTGAACTGCTCAAGAACCCGCCCGCCGGTGAACAAGACTTTCTGAAAGAGCTGTTGTCCTCCCGTATCCCCCCAGGCGTTGATGAAGCGGCCTATGTCAAAGCCGGTTTCCTCACCGCCGTTGCCAAGGGCGAAGCCCACTCTCCCATCCTCACCGCTGCCGAAGCCGTCGAGCTGCTCGGTACCATGCAGGGTGGTTACAACATTCAGCCGCTGATCGACCTGCTGGACGACGCGACCCTGGCTCCTCTTGCCGCCAAGGGCCTCTCCCACACCCTGCTGATGTTCGACTCCTTCCACGACGTGGAAGAGAAGGCCAAGGCCGGCAATGCCCACGCCAAGCAGGTGATGCAATCCTGGGCCGACGCCGAGTGGTTCCTCTCCCGCCCCGAATTGGCCGAGAAGATCACCGTCACCGTGTTCAAGGTGACCGGCGAAACCAACACCGACGATCTGTCACCGGCGCCGGACGCCTGGTCCCGCCCGGACATTCCGCTGCACGCCCTGGCCATGCTGAAGAACGCCCGTCCCGGCATCACCCCGGACAAGGATGGCGTCATCGGCCCCATCAAGACCATCGATGCCCTGAAAGAGAAAGGTTTCCCGCTGGCTTACGTGGGTGACGTGGTCGGTACCGGCTCTTCCCGTAAATCCGCCACCAACTCGGTGCTCTGGTTCATGGGCGACGACATTCCGTTCGTGCCGAACAAGCGCGCCGGCGGCGTTTGCCTCGGTGGCAAGATTGCCCCCATCTTCTTCAACACCATGGAGGATGCCGGCGCCCTGCCCATCGAAGTGGATGTCTCCAAGCTGGAAATGGGCGATGTGATCGACATCTACCCGTACCAGGGCAAGATCTGCAAGCACGGCACCGACCAGGTGCTGGCCCAGTTTGAACTGAAGACCGACGTGCTGATCGACGAAGTGCGCGCCGGTGGCCGTATTCCGCTGATCATCGGCCGCGGCCTGACCGACAAGGCCCGCGAGGCGCTGGGTCTGCCGTTCTCCACCGTGTTCCGTCGTCCGCAGCCTGTCGCCGACACCGGCAAGGGCTTCACCCTGGCCCAGAAGATGGTGGGCAAGGCGTGCGGCGTGAAGGGCATCCGCCCGGGCACCTACTGCGAACCCAAGATGACCACGGTCGGCTCCCAGGACACCACGGGCCCGATGACCCGCGATGAGCTGAAAGACCTGGCCTGCCTCGGCTTCTCCGCCGACCTGACCATGCAGTCCTTCTGCCACACCGCGGCTTATCCCAAGCCCATCGACGTGCAGACCCACCACACCCTGCCGGACTTCATCATGAACCGCGGCGGTGTCTCTCTGCGTCCGGGTGACGGCGTCATCCACTCCTGGCTGAACCGCATGCTGCTGCCGGATACCGTGGGTACCGGTGGTGACTCCCACACCCGTTTCCCCATCGGCATCTCCTTCCCGGCGGGCTCTGGCCTGGTGGCCTTCGCCGCCGCCACCGGCGTGATGCCGCTGGACATGCCGGAATCCGTGCTGGTGCGCTTCAAGGGCGAGCTGCAGCCGGGCATCACCCTGCGTGACCTGGTCCATGCCATCCCGTATGCCGCCATCCAGAAAGGGCTGCTGACCGTCGAGAAAGCAGGCAAGAAGAACATCTTCTCCGGCCGCATCCTCGAGATCGAAGGTCTGCCGACCCTGAAGGTAGAGCAAGCCTTCGAGCTGGCGGACGCCAGCGCCGAGCGCTCCGCCGCCGGTTGCACCATCAAGCTGGATAAAGAGCCGATCATCGAGTATCTGAAGTCCAACATCGTGATGCTGAAATGGATGCTCTCCGAAGGCTACGGCGACGTGCGCACCATTACCCGCCGCATCAAGGGGATGGAAGAGTGGCTGGCCAACCCGGTGCTGATGGAAGCGGACAAGGACGCCGAGTACGCCGAGATCATCGAGATCGATCTGGCCACCATCAAGGAGCCCATCCTGTGTGCGCCGAACGATCCGGACGATGCCCGCCTGCTGAGCAGCGTGGCCGGCGACCAGATCGACGAGGTGTTCATCGGTTCCTGCATGACCAACATCGGCCACTTCCGCGCCGCCGGCAAACTGCTCGAGAAGTACCAGGGCGAACTGCCGACCCGCATGTGGATCGCTCCGCCCACCAAGATGGATAAGGATCAGCTGACCGAAGAGGGCTACTACGGCATCTTCGGCCGGGTCGGTGCCCGCATCGAGATCCCGGGCTGCTCCCTCTGCATGGGCAACCAGGCGCGGGTAGCGGAAGGGGCCTCCGTGGTTTCCACCTCCACCCGCAACTTCCCGAACCGTCTGGGCAAGGGTGCCAACGTCTATCTGGCTTCTGCCGAACTGGCTGCGGTTGCCGCCATCCTCGGCAAGATCCCGACCGTGGCCGAGTACCTGCAGTATGCCAAGTCGCTGGATGCCACTGCCGCTGACACCTATCGCTACCTCAACTTCAACGAGATCGCCTCCTACACCAAGAAGGCCGATGCGGTGATCCTGCAGCAAGCGGTATAAGGGGAGGCGCCGACAGGGCGCGTCCGTATTGACTCCAAGCCCCGGCCCGTGCCGGGGCTTTTGTTTGTTTCGCTGTCAGCAGCTGGTCAATCTTTGCGCATGTTAGGGCCCGATTCAGCATCGGCTGTTAAGGTGGGCTGCCATGTTTGCCGTATGGTCCCGCCATGTCGATGTCGCCGCTCAACCTGGATTTCTCCCGCACCTGGCTAAGGTTCGGATGCACCTTGCTGCTGTTCATGCTGCCCTTTTCACTCGGGCTGTGGACCATCTACCACGGTCATCTGCAGACGCTGGATCGCCAGTCGCAACGCTCGGCCCGGCAGGCGGTCACCCTGATGGAGACCATGCTGACCCACGCAGAGGGGGCCAACCAGGCCTTGCGTCCCTTCGTTGACAAACCGTGCGAGCAGGCCCTGTTCACCCTGCGCCAGCAGGTGGCGCTGGTGCCCTTCGTGCGCACCGTCAACCTGGTGGGGGAGCAGGGGATCTACTGCAACTCGCTGTTCGGTGCTATCCAGTGGCCGGATCGGCTCGAACACTACAGCGGTGGCCGGCTGCGGTTGATGGCCGGCAATCAGGTGCGGGCCGATCACCCCCTGCTGGCGCTGCGCGACAGCGAGGGCAAGGGCGCCATCTTCAGCACCATAGACGGCGACTACCTGCGCTTCATGCTGGTGCTGAGTGGCCACCCCTGCACCCTGCTGCTGCACGTAGGCAAGCAGTGGCTGGATGAGCGGGGCGTGCTGAGTGAAGAGCCGCAGGCGCCCTCCATGCTGGCCGGCCATGAGATCCGCTCTGCCCGCTACCCGCTCTCCATCTATGCCGGGCACGATCTCCCTTCGCTCTGGCGCTCCCTCTGGCAGACCCGCCCCTGGGCCATCCTACTGTTGCTGAGGATCTGCTTCGGCTTTGCCCTGCTCATCTGGTGGTTGCTGGGGCGACCCCGTTCCCCCGGGATCGAGCTGGCCCGTGCCCTGCGCAACCGGGAGTTCGTACCCTATCTGCAACCGCTGGTGGAGGCGGGGAGTGGTCGGGTGATGGGAGGCGAGGTGTTAATGCGCTGGCAGCACCCGACGGCCGGGTTGATCCGCCCCGATCTCTTCATCCCCCAGGCGGAGGCGAGCGGCCTGATCGTGCCGATGACCACCCTGCTGATGGAGGAGGTGGCCCGCGAGCTGAGCATGGCGCGAGAGCTGGTGCCCGATGGCTTTCACATCAGCTTCAACATCAGTGCCGTCCACTGCCGCGACATGACGCTGCTTGCCGGGTGCCGGCGCTTCCTCGATCACTTCGCGCCTGGCCAGGTGGTGCTGGTGCTGGAGCTGACCGAGCGGGAGTTGCTGGTGGCGGATCCCAGGACGCTGGCGCTGTTTCGCCGGCTCGACGAGATGGGGGTCAGGCTGGCCATCGACGATTTTGGTACCGGCCACTCCAGCCTCCACTATCTGCAGCAGTTCCATGTGGACTATCTCAAGATAGACAAGTCATTTATCGGCAGGATCGGCACCGAATCCCTCTCCGAGCACATAGTCGACAACGTGATCGATCTGGGAACCCGGCTCGGCCTCGCTCTGGTGGCCGAGGGGGTGGAGACGCGCCGGCAGGCCGACTACCTGAGGGGCAAGGGGGTCGACTACCTGCAGGGCTATCTGTTTGGCCGCCCGCTGCCGCTGCGCGAATTTCAGGAGGTGCTGCGCCACTCCTGCGTCGATCCCGCACGGCAGGCGCTCTCGGCCTGAGTCGTCAGGTGAGGGCGTGCAGCCACTCCGCGAGCTTGGCGTGGGCACTGCCAGGGGCGGGAGGCGCGGGGGCGAGCAGGTGATAGCCGGTGCCATCCGCAATGAAGCCGAGCGGCGCCGCCAGCAGGCCGGCTTCAATGTCGTCGCACACCTGCCGGTAGGGGCCGATGGCGACTCCCAGCCCGGCAACCGCCGCCTGCAGGCTGAAGTAGAAGTGCTCGAAGGTCTGCCCCGGTGCCTCCTCGCCGGCGGGTTGGCCGGCGTGCTGCAACCACTCCTGCCAGGCCCCCGGCCGGGTCTTGGTGTGCAGGCGGGGGGCGCCAGGGCGCAGGGCCGGGCCGTTTGCCCCCGTCTCGAAGAAGTGCGCCACCTTGCCCGGCTGGCAGACCGGCCCGGTCAGCTCTTCGAACAGCG
This sequence comes from Aeromonas sp. s3, assembly GCF_040907805.1. NCBI lineage: Bacteria > Pseudomonadati > Pseudomonadota > Gammaproteobacteria > Aeromonadales > Aeromonadaceae > Aeromonas > Aeromonas sp. s3. The sequence goes on along the minus strand of NZ_JBFOCQ010000034.1, from coordinate 137,529 downwards.
GCTGGCTGTAGAGCTCGGCGGGCCACTGGAAGTCGTTGCGCCGGATGGCGAGATCGATGCCGCTACCGAAGTTGAGGGCGCCGCCACCGGCCATCAGATGCACGTCCAGCTCGGGGTGCAGGGCCTGGAAGGCGGGCCAGCGCGGGATCAGCCAGCGCATCAGCAGGGTCGGCTCACAGGAGATGACCAATGAGGATGGTCGCCCCTGCTGGCGCAGTGCCTGCGCCGTCTGGCGGATGCCGCCCAGTCCCTCCCTGACCGCCTGATAGAGCCGTTCGCCCGCCTCGGTCAGAAAGACCCGGCGCTGGCGCCGCTCGAACAGCATGACTCCCAGATCCTCCTCCAGCAGGCGCACCGCCCGGCTGACGGCTCCGTGGGTGAGGTGCAGCTCGTCGGCGGCGCGGCTGAAGTGTTCGGTGCGGGCCGCCACCTCGAAACAGCGCAGCGCGGTCAGGGCGGGCAGCGACAGGCTTTTCTGTGAATTATTCTCACCGTTCATGTCAGAAGTTATCGTTCGTTATTGGCATCATGGCCAAATAAAATAGCCGATATTCCATGTAATCAGGACTATTTTCATGACCGAACTGTTAGCCGTAGTGGCCATTACCTTCTTTGCCGTCATCAGCCCCGGGCCCGACTTCGCCATGGTGTCGCGCAACAGCCTGCTGCTCTCGCGCCGCAGCGGGGTGCTGACGGCGCTCGGCATCGGCGCCGGGGTCTGCGTGCACGTCACCTACACCCTGCTCGGGGTGGGGCTGCTGATCCAGCAGTCGCTCTGGCTGTTCAACCTCATCAAGCTGGCGGGGGCCGCCTACCTCATCTTCCTCGGCATCAAGATGCTGCGGGCCAAACCGGCGAGCGCCGAGGTGCTGGCCGACCAGCCCGCCCTCTCCAGCCCGGGGGCGCTGCGCACCGGTTTCCTGACCAATGTGCTCAACCCCAAGACCACCATCTTCATCGTCAGCCTGTTCATGCAGGTGGTGCAGCCGCAGACGCCGCTGGCGGTCCAGCTCGGTTACGGCGCCTTCATCGTGCTGGCCCACGCCGTCTGGTTCAGCGCGGTGGCGATCTTCTTCTCCACCGACTCGGTACGGGGTCGGCTGCTGGCGGTGCGCCACTGGATCGATCGGGTGTTTGGGGGGCTGCTGGTGGGATTCGGCATGCTGCTGGCACTGACCCAGCAGACACGCTGAGGCGAGGGGAGAGGCGCTCTCCCCTATCCACCCCCGACTGTAGGGGCTTGTTTTTCATGCCTTGTGGTTCGCTTTTCGGTAGAATTGGCGCTCATTTTGACGTCAATAAAGATGAGGGGCGGTATGACGGTCAGGTTCCAGGCATTTCACAGCATCAAGGCGATAGGTCAGCGGGAGGTGCTGTTCAACTGGTCCAGGACCAATCCCCTCGGCGCACTGGAGCAGGTGTGGCGTCCGAAGAATCGCGACGAACTGCAGCAACTGCTGCGGGAAAACCCCGAGCGCAAGCTGCGCCTCATCGGCTCCGGTCTCTCCTTCGAACCCATCCACAGCGTCTATGCCGAGGGCAGCCAGGCGCTGCTGGTGGACTTGCACCACCTGCGCGGTCAGTTGGCGCAGACCGCCGACACCGTCACCTATCAGGCGGGCACCCCGCTCGACACCGTCTACGCCGATCTCATCGCCATGGAGCGGATGCTGCCGGCTTCCCCCGGCGTCATCGGCATCCAGACCCTGGGCGGTGCGCTCAGCACCGGCACTCACGGCCAGGGGCTGCACCAGTCCGCCCTCTGTGATGCGGTGGCGGCCCTGACAGTGATGTTGGCCAGTGGCGACATCATCCGGGTGGATCGCACCGACTCCCGCTTCGGTGCCTTCGTGATGGGGATGGGCATGCTCGGCATCCTGCTCGACGTCACCCTGCAGACCGTGCCCAACCGCATCATGCGCTGCACCAAGTTCACCACCGACTACCCCTTCCTGCTGGAACACAACGAGCGGCTCAACCGCGAGCACGCCTTCGTGAAAAGCTGGTGGTTCGCCTGGACCGGCGAGAGCCACATCTGGCTGGTGGACCCCGCCTCTGAGGAGGAGGTGGCCCGCTACCGCGCCGGTGGCAGCGAGCCGCTGCTGCTAGAGGGCGACATCGACGCCCGCATGAATGCCACCATAGATGCGACTCTGCAGAAGATGGCCAAGGACACCAAGGATGAGGCGCTGGCCGGCGAGCACTTCGAGACGGTGCGCCGCTTCAAGGATGCCTCCGATCTGGTGGGCAACGTCTACCAGATCCTCTGCAAGGGGATCCCGGCGCCCCAGATCAACTGCGAGGTAGCGGTGCCGCTTAATCGCATGAACGAGGCGCTGGAGACCCTGCAGGCGTGGCAGCAGGCCAACCCCGGCGTGCTGCATTACCCCTTTATCCTGCGCTGTACCGGCCCCTCCAAGGCCTGGCTCAGTGCCGCCTACGATCAGTCGGTCTGCTGGATCGGGTTCCTGGTCTATCTGGCGGCGGACGGCACCTTCGTCAACGGCTCCATGGAGCAGATGCGCGAGCTGCAGCAACTGCTGGTGCCGCTCGGCGGCATCCCGCACTTTGGCAAGCACCTGGCGATGGATCTCTACGACTTCCCGGCCCTGCTGCCGCGCTGGCACGACTTCCTGGCCCTCAAGGGCGAGCTCGACCCCCACGGCCGCTTCGAAAACCGCTGGCTCGCCGACCTGTTTGCCAACCGGTAAGGATCTGACATGACCGATATGCAAGATACCCGCATCCCAGTGACCCTGCTGACCGGCTTTCTCGGCAGCGGTAAGACCACATTGCTCAACCACTGGGTCAAGCAGCCCGAGCTTGGCGAGTGCGCTGTACTGATCAACGAGTTCGGCTCGGTGGGGCTGGATCACCACCTGGTGCAGCAGGTGGACGAGCAGGTGGTGCTGCTCGATTCCGGCTGCATCTGCTGCTCGGTGCAGGGTTCCCTGGTGGAGGCGCTGCAGGGGCTGTTTATGAAGGCTATCCAGCGGAAAATTAAGCCTTTTAAACGACTCATTATCGAGACCACAGGCCTCGCCGATCCGGCCCCCGTGCTGTTCACGTTGAGGGAGGAGGGCTTTATCGCCCAGCGCTATCGCTTCGACGGTACCGTCACCGTGGTAGATGCCGGCCATATCGAGCAGCAGCTGGCGGCTCAGTATGAAGCGGTGAAACAGGTGGCGCTGGCGGATCTGCTGGTGGTGAGCAAGGGCGATCTGGTGGATGAGGAGACGCTGGCACGGGTGGAGGCCCAGCTGGCGACCCTCAACCCGGCGGCCCCCATCGAGCGGGTCAGCAATGGGGTGCTCTCGCCCGCCGTGCTGGAGAAGCTGGGCGCCTACAACGAGGCGGCCGGGCGCGACGTGCGCCAGTTGCTGGCCTGGCTGCGCACAGAATCCCCGAAACAGGGGCTGGCCTCGCCGATGCAGCCGAAGATGAAGCCGTTTGCCGCCAAGGTGGGTACGGCCGCGCCGACCCACTTCGAGCACGGCAATATCGAAAGTTTCTCCCTGCGCATCGGCGAGCCGCTCAAGCCCTCCCGCCTGCTGGCCGCCATCGACGCGGTGCAGGCGCAATACGGCGATGCGCTGCTGCGGCTCAAGGGCATCTTGCAGCTGGAGGGAGAGAGCCAGCCGGTGGTGATCCACGGCGTCCATGGCCAGCTCTATCCGCTGCAGGCGCTGGGAGAGTGGCCGGAGGGCAAGGCCCAGTCCCGGCTGGTGTTCATCGTGAAGAGTCAGGACAAGGCGGGTATAGAGCGGTTGTTCCTTGATACCCTCAAGGCCCCCGAGCCCAGCCTGGAAGAGCAGCTCAGAGCCATGCTCGGCCAGCCTGATGCCTGATGTAATGAGATGACCCGCGCTTGTGCGGGTCTTTTTTTGTCTGAAGAGGAGGTGGCTGCAGATGCCCGATAGCACACACATGGTGACCCCTGCCCAGCGCAAATGGCTGCCGCCGCTCACGGCGGTCGGTTTCTTCATGCAGACGCTGGATGGCACCATCCTCAACACCGCCCTGCCCAGCATGGCCGAGACCCTGGGTGAGAGCCCGCTGCAGATGCAGTCGGTGATCATCGCCTACATGCTGACGGTGGCGCTGCTCATTCCCGCCTCCGGCTGGCTGGCGGACAGATTCGGCACCCGCCGCATCTATCTGGCCGCCATCCTGCTGTTTACCCTGGGCTCTCTGGCCTGCGCGGCCGCCAACTCCCTGCCGGTGCTGGTGGCCGCCCGGGTACTGCAGGGGATCGGTGGTGCCCTGCTGATGCCGGTCGGCAGGCTGGCGGTACTACGGGTCTACAGCAAGCACGAGCTGCTGCGGGTGATGTCGTTCGTCACCATCCCCGGCCTGGTGGGGCCGCTCATCGGCCCGGCACTGGGTGGCTGGCTGGTGGAAGTGGCGAGCTGGCACTGGGTGTTTCTCATCAACCTGCCGGTGGGGTTGCTCGGCTTTATCGCCAGCTGGTACTTCATGCCGGACTTGCGCCAGAGCACGGCCAAGTTCGACTGGCAGGGATTCGTGATGTTCAGCGCCGGCATGGTGCTGGTGTCGGTGGGCCTGCAGGGGCTGGGGGAGCACAGCATCTCCACCGGCTGGGCGCTGTTTGCCCTGCTGTTCGGGCTGGCCGCCATGGCGAGTTACTGGCTCTACGCCGCCAATGCCGAGGAGCCGCTGTTCGGGCTGGGGCTGTTCAAGACCAGCACCTTTGCCATCGGCATCTGGGGCAACCTGTTCGCCCGCCTCGGCAGCGGCGCCATGCCGTTTCTCACCCCGCTGTTTCTGCAACTGGGGCTCGGCTTCTCGCCGAGCAAGGCGGGGATGACCATGATCCCCACCGTGCTGGGGGCCATGCTGACCAAGACGCTGGTGAACAAGCTCATTCCGCGCATCGGCTATCGCCGCATCCTGATCGGCAACACCCTGGCGCTCGGGGTGATGATCGCCAGCTTCTCCCTCATCGACAACCAGCTCCCCTACGGGGTGCTGCTGGGCTGGTTGATGGTGTTTGGCGCCATCAACTCGCTGCAGTTCTCCGCCATGAACACCCTGACCCTGCAGGATCTCAGCCCGGAGTTCGCCAGCAGCGGCAACGGCCTGCTGTCGGTGGTGATGCAGCTCTCCATGAGCCTGGGGGTGGCCATCGCCGCCAGCCTGCTGGGGCTCTTCTCTGCCGGCTCGGCGGCGGCGGATAGCCAGTGGCTGGGAGGCTTTCACCTCACCTACCTCTGCATCGGCCTGATGTCGATGCTGGCGGCGCTGATCTTCGCCCAGCTGGCGCGGGACAAGCGCTGAGCTGCAGGCTCAGGGGGCCGGCAGGTAGCTCACCTGGCAGGGCAGCTGGGCCAGCAGTCCGGCCAGGTGGGCGGTTTCCAGCAAAAAGGTTTGCTCGGGGTGGCCGGGGGTCCAGGTAAAGGCGTGGTGGGTCATGAGCACAGGATCCACCAGCAGCGGAATGTCGGCGCGGGGCAGGAAGGGGCAGACCGCGCCCGGCAGGCAGCCGATCTCGGCCTGCATCTCGTCGGCGGTGCAGATGGAGGGCTTGGCGCCGAGCGCCGCCTTGACCGCCTTGTTGTCGAGCCGGCCGTCCCTGTGGGTCAGCAGCAGGGCGAAGCGGCCATCCTTGAACTTGAGAAACAGGGTCTTGCTGAACTCGGCCTGCCAGCCGAGGCGGGCTCTCACCTTTTCATCGGTGGCGTAGTCGAGAATGGGCTCGTGCTCGAAACGCTGATGGGGCAGTTCGGCCAGCAGCCGGCAGTTGAAGTCGTGAATGGTATCGAGTGGCATGGGGTCCTCCTGTGATGGCGGCCATCCTGCCACTTGCCGCGGCGCAGGCCCAATCACGGTTTCTTATCCGTTATCAGCTCTGTCCATCAACAACAAGGGCACCCGTGGGTGCCCTTGTCGTTCAGTGGTGCTGCAATGCGCCTGCTTCCCAGTGAAAAGGAATGGGGCAGAGCCGTTGGGAGGCCTTGTCGTAGCACGCCCACAGCTCGCCGATGGTGCGGCCATCGACGGGGTGGCAGAACTTGGGCGCCAGCTCGGCCAGTGGCCAGAGCACGAAGGCGTTGGTGAGGATCTCGCCGCGCGGCAGCACCAGCGGCGTCTCGCAGACCAGCTCGCCGTAGAGCAGCAGATCGAGATCCAGGGTGCGCGGGGCGAACTTCTTGGCGTCCGGCTCGCGGCCGTGGGCGAACTCCATGGCGCGCAGTCGCTGGCACAGGGTCGCCAGCGGCAGCTCGGTGTCGGCACCCACCACCAGGTTGTAGAAGGGCCGGCCGTTGAAGCCTACCGCCTCGCTCTCGAACACCCGGGAGACCTGCAGCTCGCCAAACTCGGCCTGCAGGGCATCGAGGCCGGCGCGGATATGGCGTTCCCGCTCGATGTTGGATCCCAGGCTGATATAGACACGAGTCATGCGGTGCTCCCTGTCATCTGGCTGGAACCCTGGCTGATGTAGATACAGGTCATGCAGCGCTCCCTGTCATCTGGCTGGAACCCAGGCTGATATAGATGCGGGTCATCAGTTGGCGCTCGCGGCCGGGGTGCGGTGACGCAGGATCTCGACACCGACACCGGCGGCATTGGGGACGGCACCCGGCTTGGTCAGGGTGACCTTGACCCACTGCACCCGTTCGTCGGCCAGCACCAGCATGGCGACCTGTTCGGCCATGGTCTCGACCAGCTCCACCACCTTGCTGGCGACGTGATCACAGATCTTGCGAGAGAGGGTGGCGTAATCCAGTGCCAGATTGATATCGTCGGTTGCGGCGGCGGGGCGGTTGTCGAACCCCATCTCGAGGTCGAAACAGAGCTTCTGGCGAATGCCTTTCTCCCACTCGTATACACCGATAGTGGTCAAAACCTCGAGTCCGCGAATAAACACCTTGTCCATGACAGTACTTCTTCTTTACTCTTGATGGGCTGTGATGACAGCGCAGGGATGCAGGCCTGGCCAGCGGATGAGTGCCGGCGGCCGGTTTGGGCGACACGCGGTGGGCAACCCCACGCAGGCGCCAGAGAATGTGGCCCGCATCATACCCCATTCATATCGTGGTAAAAACGACCAAGATGACGGCCCTGACGATTTTGATGATTATTCTGGCCTACCTGGGCGGCTCGCTGTCCAGTGCTGTGCTGGTTTCCCGCATCACGGGTCTGCCGGATCCCCGTGATCACGGCTCCCACAACCCGGGGGCCACCAATGTGCTGCGCCTCGGTGGTCGGCTGGCGGCCGTGGTGGTGCTGTTGCTCGATGTGCTCAAGGGCACGGCTCCCGTCTATCTCGCCTGGTATCTGCAGATCAAACCCGTCTACCTCGGCTTTATCGGGGTGGCAGCCTGTCTCGGCCACATGTACCCCATCTTCTTCCACTTTCGTGGCGGCAAGGGGGTAGCCACGGCGCTCGGCACCATGATGCCCATCGGCTTCACCATGGGGGGCGCGGTGATCGGCACCTGGCTGCTGGTGCTGCTGGTGAGCGGCTATTCGTCGCTGGCCTCCATCATTACCGTGCTGCTGACCCCGCTCTTTACCTACCTGCTCAAGCCGGAATACACGCTGCCAGTGTCTCTGCTCTCCTGCCTCATTCTGATCCGCCATCACGAGAACATTGCCCGCCTGCTGAAAGGGGAGGAGCCCAGAGTCTGGGGCCGCCAGAACCGCGCCGAGCAGGAAGAAGTGCTGGAAATGGATGATCCTGAGCAAAAAAGAGACGAACGAGACAAAAAGTGAAATTTCCCGTTGACCACCTGCCTTAAAATCCGTTTAATAGCGCCCACGCCCAGATAGCTCAGTCGGTAGAGCAGGGGATTGAAAATCCCCGTGTCGGCGGTTCGATTCCGTCTCTGGGCACCAAATTTTGGTGTCGTGAAAGAAAAACTTGTTCATGCACAATGGTTTAAAGTGTGCCGGCTTAGCTCAGTAGGTAGAGCAACTGACTTGTAATCAGTAGGTCACCAGTTCGATTCCGGTAGCCGGCACCATTTGCCCAGATAGCTCAGTCGGTAGAGCAGGGGATTGAAAATCCCCGTGTCGGCGGTTCGATTCCGTCTCTGGGCACCACTTATAATTCCTCCTTAGCTCAGTCGGTAGAGCGACGGACTGTTAATCCGCAGGTCGCTGGTTCGAGCCCAGCAGGAGGAGCCAATTCAAAAGCCCAGCAGCAATGCTGGGCTTTTTCTTTGCCCGTTTTCCGGCATCCGGCGCCCCATTGAGCAAGATCTCGCCAGCTCGGCGGCAAGTTGTCGCAGTGCCCCTGCCGTACCGCTCCCGCCAGTGACTTCCCCCGCCCGCCTAGTATGATGGCGTGATGAGTCCCTATTCTGCCCATCTTGCCCTGGCGGCCTCTGTCGCATCGGTGGGCGCAGGAGAACGGGACCGCTTTCTTGAGTGAGGTCATCCATGAATGCAACAGAGCTTTGGCAGCTTTCCCCCGAACAGTTCAACGAGTGGCGCCGGGCCAACGACTACCCCCTGATCTGGGATCTGCTGGTGGCATCGCTGCCCCATTTCGACGACTGGATGACGGAGCAGAAGATCGACAAGCAGGTGATCTTCCAGATCGGCATCGCCCGCTTCATCAGCTCCCGCTGCGTGCTGAGCCTGTGCCTCTACATGAGCGACGACAAGATCAGACTCTATGAGACCGCCTCGAGCGCGCTGGAGTCCCTGCGCAAGAGCGGGCTGATCCGCGCCGAGACGCGTTTTGAACCCTATTGCATGTGGCTGGCCGGCAAACACGGCAAGGACGAAGTGAAGCGGGTGCAGAGCCTGCTCTCGGTCTCCGAGAACAACAAGGGGGAGGCCCAGGTGCTGGGCAGGCACCGGCTGCTCAACATTGGCGGCGTCGAGCTCAAAAGCCCCATCATCTCCGGCCGGCTGCTCGACTTCACCTGCCTGGACGAGCTCTCGCTGGATGGCGCCGTCAACAACTCCAAGGTCTATCTGTGGCACTGTTCGGCCAAGGGGGTGAGGGTCAACGGCGGGGTGATCGGGCTCGATCTGTTCGACTCCCTGCTGTGGGACCACAGGGCCTGGGCCAAGAAGCGGGAGCTGGCGCTGGAGGACGGGGTGTTTCAGGACTTCACCATAGAGTGCGAGGAGATCCGCTTTCACTCCTCCCGGGCGGTACTGAAAAACTTCAACGTGCGGGCCAAGAACTTCGACGCCACCATGGAGCACACCAACCTGGACAAGGTGCAGGTGGCCTACAACGAGAATGGCCGGGTCGATCACAGCGAGGCCAGCAAGCTCTACCGCAACGCCAAGCGGCTCTTCTCCAGCGTGGGCGACACCGTCGATGCCGGCGAGTGCTACTACAAGGAGAAGCTGCACGAGATGAAGTCGCTGGCGAGCCCCAGGGAGCTGTTCAAGGAGTGCTGGCTGCGCAGCGGCTGGCTCAAGAAAGGCTGGCTCACCCTGCTGTGCTACCTGAAGTGTGCCGCCAAGTTCATCAGCTTCATCACCTGGGGCTTCGGCGAGCGGCCGATCCGCAGCCTGCTGCTGTCGATGGGGGTGATCCTGCTGGCGACCCTGACCTATTATCTGGCGCCGGGATCGGTCACCCATGATCATCTTGGGCGCTCGCTCTATTTCAGCATCGTCACTTTCGTGACCCTGGGCTATGGCGACATCTCCCAGACCTCCTCCCCGCTGCAGCTGCTGTCGGCCATCGAGGCCTTCTGCGGCATGTTCCTGACCGGACTGTTCCTGGCGGGGTTTGCCTCCAAGACCAAGCAGTATTGACGGCGCGCCGGTCACTGGTCGAGCAGGTCAGCCGGCTGGCGTGATCTCCTGCATCTTGAGCCAGAAGGCCTCCTGGCAGGGGTTGTGGAACAGCTTGCGCGCAGGGGTTATGGGGATGGGGCTGGCGACCACCCGGTAGCTGATCCAGCACTCCGGACAGACTTGTGGGGAGGGCTCTTCGTCCAGCTCCAGCTGGTGGCAGATGACCACGCCATTGGCGAACCAGTAATGGGTCTGCCGGTGGTGGGTCAGGGTGCCGCTCTCGTCCTGCTCGCTGTGTTGTTCGCTCTGCTGGCGGACGAGTATCGCCGGTCCTGCCTGGCGGTGGATGGCCTTGATATAGGTCACGAGGTCGTTCATGGTGCTGCCCATGTTGCTGCCGGATGGTGAATGATGGAGTCGATTGCCGATGGGGAAGCTTACCCGCGCAGGCGCTGGGCGGCAATTTGCTCCGGTCGCCCCTTGTTTCGCCGACCGGCCCCAGTTGCTATACTGCCGCCCCGTTTCGTCGCTAGGCAGGCCGTGGTGCCGGTGCGCTGGCGCGAGACAGGCAGACTGGACAGGATCGTCCGGCCACCCGTTTTCTCCTCCCCGGTTCAGTCGCCAGCGTGGTGGGCAGTCAGCCCGCATGGCACAGTTCGAGCCTGGCAGAAGAATCAATGCAAGGAGCCCTTGTCGCAAGACAAGGGCTCCTGCTTTATGGGTGCCATAACAACAATACTCACCACACAGCGACAGATTTCAGGATTGGTATGGAAAATCAAGCAGTTAAAGATTCTCACCAGGGGGCGGCCTCCCTTCGCCGCTGGCTGGAGCCGGTATTGGTGCTGGCCATCCTCGGCAGCCTGTTTGGCTACCTCGGCAGCCAGATGGGCCTCTCTGCCCTGGTCAACACCCTGTTCAACACCGCCCACCAGCTGCTGCTCAACACAGTGCTCTTCATCATGGGCATTACCGTGCTGTCTGGCGCGCTCAGCCAGCTGCTCAGCGAATTCGGGGTGATCCGCCTGCTGGAGGTGTTGCTGGCGCCGCTGATGAAGCCGGTGTTCCGGCTGCCGGGTCGCACCGCACTGGCGGCCCTGATGACCTTCTTCTCCGACAACCCGGCGGTGATCAGCCTCGCCAGGGACAGCCGCTTTCGCAAGGGTTTCACCCCCTGGCAGCTGGTCTCGCTCACCAACTTTGGCACCGCCTTCGGCATGGGGTTGATCGTGGTGACCTTCATGGCCACCCTGCAGCTGCCGGGGGGCGAGTCCACTGCCAGCGCGGCGCTGATCGGCCTGCTCGGCGCCCTCATCGGCTCCGTGGTATCGACCCGGCTGATGCAGCGGATGATCCGCCCGCTGGTGGGGGAGACCCCGATCGCCGACGAGGTGGCGAGCGTGGGGGCCAAGCCCGGCCTGCGCCGGGAGGCGGCGCCTACCTGGCTGCGGGTGCTCAACGCCCTGCTGGATGGCGGCAAATCCGGGGTGGAACTGGGGATGGCGGTGATCCCCGGGGTGCTCATCATCAGCACCTTCGTGATGCTGCTGACCTTCGGCCCGGGTGAGAAGGGGTATACCGGCGAAGCCTTCCAGGGGGTGGCGCTGCTGCCGGTGCTGGCGGCCAAGGTGGGCTGGCTGTTCGAGCTGCTGTTCGGCTTCACCCACGCCGAGCTGGTGGCCTTCCCGGTCACCTCGCTGGGGGCGGTCGGGGCGGCCATGTCGCTGGTGCCTCCCTTCATCGGCAAGGGCTGGATCACCGGCAACGAGGTGGCGGTGTTCACCGCCATGGGCATGTGCTGGAGCGGCTTCCTGAGCACCCACACCGCCATGCTGGATGCGCTCGGCTATCGTCATCTCACCTCCCGCGCCATCGTGGCCCACACCATCGGTGGCCTGTGCGCCGGGGTGGCTGCTCACCAGCTCTACCTCTGGCTGGGCTGATCCATCAAGCAGCAAAAGGGCGCCGAGGCGCCCTTTTGCTTGCGTGGCCGACCGGCGGCCTCACAGGTTGCCCGGTTTGGGAATGGGGATGCCGAGCAGGAAGTTGTCCATCATGCCGACCATGCGGCCCAGCTCCGGTTTGGTGATGGTGTCGTTGGCCCCCAGCTGCAGCGCCTTTTGGCGGTTGTCATCGCTCATCAGCGACGAGAACATGACGATGGGGATGGTCTTGAAGGCGGGGGTGTCGCGCAGCCGCTTGAGCAGGTGCATGCCGTCCATGCGGGGCATCTCCACGTCGGTGATGATGCCGCTGACGAACTCGGCCACCGGGATCTTCTCCTCCTGCGACAGGCGATCGAACTCCATCAGCATCTCCAGCCCGTCGCCCCCGTCCTTGGCAGTCACCACGTTGTAGCCCGCGGTGCGCAGGGTGGTCTCGATCATCTTGCGGATGAAGGCGGAGTCGTCCACCACCAGGATGGTTTTGGCCTGGCGCATGGCCATCATGCGATCGTCGATGATGACCTTGCGATCCTGGGTCACATCGTACTTCTCCATGCTCAGCTCGGGGTTGATGTCGGCGATGATCTTCTCGAAGTCGAGGATCATGATGAGGTTGCCATCGCGCCTGACCACTGCCACCACGCAGTCATTCTCGCCCGCCTCCAGGAACTGGCTGGGGGACTCCACATCCTCCCAGGAGACCCGGTGGATCCTGCTGACGCTGTCGATGAGGAAGCCGTTCGCCATCTTGTTGAAATCGGTGACGATGACCACCTTGTTGCTGTTGTCCGGGTTGGTTTTGATACCAAGCCAGCCGGCCAGATCCACCAGCGGGATCAGCCGCTCGCGCAGGGAGAAGACCCCCACCATGTGGCGCTGGGCGTTGGGGTAGTCGGTGGTCTCCGGCACCCGGATCACCTCGCGCACCTTGGCGACGTTGATGCCGTAGTAGGCTATTTTCTCGCGGCCATCGGGCAGCTGCTTCTTGAGGTGGAATTCGATGATCTCGAGCTCGTTGGTGCCGCTCTCGGTCAGAATGGATTTACGCTCTTCCCCGTCTTTGGCCATCATGGTCACTCTCGTGCTTCTGGTTGCGCTGGCAGCAGCCGCTGCGGTTTTCCCTCAGTATAGGAATGGATCCGCCGCTGACGACGGGATCCACACAAGATCGCCTCCATAACCGCTTGATCCCGCAGGCTGGAAGGCGCGTATCAGCCTATCAGGAAAAGCGTGGGGCGATGGAGAAGGCCATCACACTCGCCGCAAGGGGGAGTCATGGAAGAGAGTGTCGTGGTGATCGGCGCCGGCGGTGGGCTGGGAAGCGCCCTGGTGGCGCACTGGCTGGCGGCGGACACTGCGCCTGTCATCGCCGTCAGTCGCCAGCCGAAACCGGCGGGGCTCAACAGCAGCAGGCTGCACTGGCTGCGCTGCGATTACAGTGATGAACAGCTGGCAGAGGCGGTGGCCCGCATCGGTGAGCTGGCACCGAGACCGCGCTGGCTGGTGATCTGCAACGGCTTGCTGCAGCAGGGAAGTATCCGGCCGGAGAAGCGGTTAGAGGCGCTCAACCTCGAGGCCATGACCCAGCTCTACCAGACCAACGCTCTGCTGCCGCTGCGCTGGATCAGCCGGCTGCTACCCCTGCTGGGGTCGAGCCCCTGTACCCTGGCCGTGCTCAGTGCCCGGGTCGGCAGCATTGGCGACAACCGCGCCGGGGGCTGGTATGGCTATCGCGCCGCCAAGGCAGCCCTCAACATGCTGCTCAAGTGCGCCGCCATCGAGCTCGCCAGACGGGCGCCCGGCGTCAAGCTGCTGGCGTTTCATCCGGGCACGGTGGACACCCCACTCTCGCGACCATTCCACGGCAACCTGGCCGCCGGCAGTCTGCACAGCCCGCAGCAGGCTGCCGCGGATCTGGTGACGCTGATGGCGCGGCTGACGCCGGATGGCGAGCTGAGCTACCTCGACTGGCGAGGCGAGCCTATCGAGTGGTAGCGGGCTGCAGCAGCCGGGCCAGCAGGCTGCGCAGCGCCTTGATGACCGCCGGCTTGCCTGCCAGTTGCAACTTGGCCGCCAGCGCTCCCCAGTCGGCATATTGCCAGATGGTGGCGATCAGCAGTTGCCGCTCGGCGAGGTCAAGCTTTGCCAGTTTCGTCGGGTTGCCCGCCAGCCAGCGTCGCAGGCTGGGCTGGCACAGCTCGAACGGCTTGTGGTGGTGGGCAAAGCAGGCCAGTTCATCCTGATCAAAGCCATCGAGCGTGCTCGAGCTGGCCTCCGCATCCTGCAGGCACTGCCACACCAGCTCGGATTCAAGGGTTTTCAGCTCGCCCGCCAGCAGGGTGGGCAGCTGGCGCACGAAGCGTTGGTGCCAGTCGGCCAGCTCGGCGGTGCGAGCCGGTTGCAGCGCCTTGAGCAGCAGGGCAGCGTGGCTGCCGCTGGCGGCATCCCGCTGCAGGCCGATGCGCAGCACCCTGAGCCCGGCCTTGTGCCAGAATGGCAACAAGTCGGCGCTGGCCGAGAAGGCGGAGCCCAGATAGTCGAGCCCTGCCGCCTGATAATGCTGTTCGAGATGGGCCAGCAGGAGCGACCCCAGCCCGTGGCGATGCAGCGCCGGATGGATGGCGATGCGCATCACCCGGGCGTAGCTGCGCGCACCTGCGGTCTTGAAGCCGGCGTGCGCCAGCAGCGACTGGGGCAGCAGATGACCGCGCGGACGGCGTCGGCCGGCCCAGATCGCCTCGGCCAGCTCAGGATCTATCTCTCCTTCCCGGGCCACCAGCGCCACCCCGAGCAGATGCGGACCCTGCTCCAGCAGGTGGATGTCGAGGGCGGGGCTCTCCAGCAGGTAGCGTAGATCGCTCGGTGTGGTCTGGTAGTGGGCCAGCACCAGCAGGCCGAACACCCGATGGAGCAGCCCCTCGTCGGCAGCCAGTGCATCCTGCTCGAGCCGGCGCCAGCCAGGCTGGGTGGGCGCTGGCGGCGTCTCGACCTCGGCGTTGAGGCCGAGCAGTCGGAAAACCAGCGGCTCCAGCGGATCCCGGCTGCTCCAGCGGATCGGCTCGGCCAGGTGGATCTCCTGCCAGCCGGGTGTCTCGCGATCGAGTACCCGCTTGAAGCGCAGGTGAAAACCGCGCCCGGTGCCCTCGTAGCCATGTTCTGTGGTGGCGAAGACGATGCGACCGTGCCGGGCCAGCATGGCCTCCAGCAGCGGGGTGGGAATGGCGGCGGCTTCGTCCACCAGCAGCAGATCGGGCTGCAACGGCTCGTGCACCAGCCGATCCGGCGAACAGTAGCTGAGCCCTGCCAGCAGTTGCGGCGCGTCTTCAAGGGCATGGGCCGCGTGGGCAAACAGGGTGGCGACCGTGGCCTGGGAGGGGGCCGTTACCAGGATCTGCAGATCGGGTTGTTGGCGCAGCAGCTCGGCGGCGGCCAGCCCCAGCAGGCTGCTCTTGCCGCGGCCCCGATCCGCGCTCAACACCAGCGGGCGGCGGCGGTGACCGTGCAACACCTTGTGGATGGCGGGCAGGGCGCGGGCCTGATCGCTGCTCAATGGCTGCGCCGGCCCAACCGGCTGCCACGGGGTCGGCGTGGCAGGGGGCGTCAGCTCGAGGGCAGGGTCGCCCGTCAGCAGCCGCACCAGCCGGGCGAGAAAACCGTGGCCCGCCCGTGCTGTATCTTCCGGTTGCGCCACCAACCGAACCCGGTCCGGATCCGGCCAGGCTGGCCATTGGGCTCGGGGCGGGGTCAGCAGCAGCAGCAGGCCGCCCGCCCGCAAGGTGCCCGCCAGCGCCCCGAACGCATCGGGGTGAAAACCGCTGAACGCATTGAATACAAGCGTGTCGCACTCCTGACCGAGTCGCTGCAGCGCCTTGGCTGCCGGCTGCGGGTGGTGCTCGCTCGGGCCATCTCCCAGCCAGTAGCTGATGCCGCTTAGCAGCGCCTCGGCTCGGGCGATGCAATCGGCCTCGTCACCTTCCAGCCAGATCAGCCGCCGTTCACCGGCGCGGGCCAGCGCCTGGCGCAACTCGTCGAGTGCAGCCGGCATCATGAGGCTGCGTTGTCGGCCGGTTTGCGGGGCTCAAACATGCGATCCCCCATCTGGTCGATGAAGGTGTGCGCCTTCTGCACCATGAAGCGCTCCGCATCGGCGGGGTTGGCAAACAGATCGGAGCGGATGAAGCGGTGGGTCTGCAGCACGCCGTCCAGCTCCTTGGTGATGCGGCCCGCCAGCCGATACTGACCCCCTTCGGCCATGGGCTCGGGATAGATGAGGTAGCCGGCATATTCGGTGGGGGTGACTTCGGCGACCGGAGCGGGCTGGCCGCCAAACAGGGCAGTGAACAGTTTCTTGAGCATGATGTTTCCCTCAGTGACAGAGCATTGTCACCAAGGGGTTGATGGCTGGCAAGCGGGGGATCTTATTACCAATCGTTATTTGCACTACGAACCATTCTCATTTAGATTTCATGGCAATTCAGCATGAGGTAAACACTATGTACGTCTGTTTGTGCCGCGGCATCACAGATTCCCAGATCCGCAAGGCGGTACAGGCAGGCAAGACCGAGTTTCGCCAGCTCAAGCAGTCGCTCGACGTCGGTGCCCAGTGCGGCAAATGCGTGCGCATGACCATGGAGATCATCGCCGCCGAACTCGACAAGGCCGAGCTGGAGCAGGCACCGCTCTACTACGAGGTGGCCTGAGCAGAGCCTGTCGCCGGCAAAACCGGCCCGTCTTTTCAATCCCTTCCCGCTGGCGAGCAAGCTCGCCGGACCTCTTGTTGTCATCTTTCTGGACTAAGCTCTAAGGATCTAAGCCTCAGGCACGAACCAAGGAGCACTGTCGATGAAAGGAGATCCCAAGATCATCGCCCACCTCAACAAGGTGCTGGCCAATGAGCTGATAGCCATCAACCAATATTTTCTGCATGCCCGCATCTATGATGACTGGGGCCTCAAGGCGCTCGGGCACAAGGAGTATCACGAATCCATCGATGAGATGAAACACGCCGACGAGCTGGTCAAGCGGGTGCTGTTTCTGGAAGGGCTGCCCAACTTGCAGGATCTGGGCAAGCTGCGCATCGGCGAAACGGTGGAGGAGATGCTGCGTTGCGACCTGTCGCTGGAGATGGATGCCATCCCGGATCTGAAGGTGGCCATCGCCTACGCCGAGTCGGTGCAGGACTACATCAGCCGCGACCTGTTCCAGGATATTCTGGAAGACGAGGAGGAGCACGTGGACTGGCTGGAGACCCAGCTCGATCTCATCGATCGCATCGGGCTGGAGAACTATCAGCAGTCCCAGCTGCATCACGGCTCGTCCTGAATAGTTATGGCATGAAAAAACGATTAAAAAACCCGCTAAGGCGGGTTTTTTAATGTCCGTCTGCATAGCTTTTAATGAGGCTTATCATCATGAAAAGTAAGCTTATTTTTGTTAATCATGTCGCAAAAAAGCGAGCAAGAGAGGTGCACTATTGGAACCCCTTTTCGGGGGCAAACAATAACAACGGTTAAAGGACTACACCATGCACTTCTTGCCCAACAAACTGGCGCTGGCTTGTGCCATCGCACTCTCGCTCGCTGCCTGCAATGACAACAGCTCCAACGCGCCGGCGGATCCCGCCGCCATCAAGGCCTCCCTGATGCAGACCATGGACGAGGCCCTGCGCGAGAGCCAGGCGCTCGACCCCTACGGTTTTGCCATCGATGCCGCCAGCATCGCCAAGCGCAAGGCCCTCGACAGCGCCCTGCTCAAGCGGCTGGATGCCCTGGACGCGAGCGTGCTGAGCGAACGGGACCGGTTGTTCTACGACATGATCCGCTGGGATCTGCAGATCAACCTGACCGGTTACGATCTGCCCCAGTCCCAGATCCCGATCCACCACTTCAGCAACCGGGTGGTTGATCTGGTCGATGAGGTGGGGGCCGCCCCGGCCAGCGGCAAAGCTGCCCGCACCGTCGAGCCCGGCTTCGACTACTTCGAGCAGAGCTCGGCCGAGCGGGTTGCGCCGGGGGATGCCACCTGGCGGCGCGACATCGATCGCCCGGCAGCGGCACCGGTTGTGGCCAGCAAGGCGAGGGTCGCCACCGCACCACTGGCCTGGTATCAGGAGCACCTCAGCTGGCTCAAGGCCTATGACGGCTACCTTGCCGAGGTGAAGCTCCAGTTCGAACTGGGCAGCGCCCAGGGCAACACCCTGCCGGACGAGCTGGTGGACCGGCTGCTGGCCCAGCTCGACAGCAAGCTGGAGGGCGAGGCGATCGCCGGTTCCTACCTCGGCTGGCAGCAGCTGCCGGGAGAGGCGGACGAGGCGCTGCGCAGCGAGTACAAGGGGGTGCTGGACAGCATCAACGGCCACTATCTGGCGCTGCGCGACTACCTGGATTACCAGCACGGCGGTGCCTATGCGGTGCGCCTTGGCAGCGGCGAGTGCGACGACGGCTTCTGCGGCATGACCAACGGGCGTGACTGGTATCGCTGGCTGCTGAAGAAGCACACCACCACCGACATGACGCCGGAGCAGGTGCATGAGCTGGGGCTGAGCGAGGTGGAGCGGATCTTCGGCGCCATGGTCAAGGTGTGCCATACCGTCGGCAAGTGCGACAGCGACGACGTGGCCCAGAGCAAGCAGAGCGGTCAGATCTACGCCTTCTTCCGCTACCTGAACGAACCGGCCTTCTTCTATCAGAACCCGCTGGCGGTCTGGTCGGCCGGCCTCAACCCCGGCAACGCCGCCGGTGCGACCCTGAGCGGGCCGCAGCAGCAGGCGCTGGCCGAGCACGAGCGGGCACTGCAGGAGTACAACGCCTTCAAGAGCAAGGCGGCGCTGGTGCTGCCGGACTTCTTCGATGCCGAGCGCACCATTCCCAAGCTGGATTACGAGGTGGTGCCCGTCTCCTATAAGGACGCGCCATACGGCGGGGTGGCCTGGTATCAGGACGGCAACCCGCAGACCGGCCGCAAAGGGCGCTTCTTCCTCAACACCTACTACCCCTATGGCCTGCAGAGCTGGAACATCAGCACTCTGCTGGCCCACGAGGCGGCGCCAGGCCACCACTTCCAGATCACCATCGCCCAGGAGCTGGCAGCCAAGGATCCCGACTTCCCGCAGTACGTGGCGAACGCCTCCTACACCGCCTATGCGGAGGGCTGGGCACTCTACACCGAATACCTGGCGGATCACGACATGGGGCTCTATCAGGGGCGCGGTCTCTATGATCCGGCGGTGGGAGACGTGAAGGTCGAGGGATCGTCCGCCTTCAACAACCAGCTGCAGTACTTCGGCCGCCTCAACGAGGAGATGCTCAGAGCCATGCGGCTGGTGGTGGATACCGGCATCCACTGGTATGGCTGGAACCACGACCAGGCCGCCAGCTACATGAAGGAGAACTCGGCGCTGGGGGACGGGGACATCAGTTCCGAGGTGCCGCGCTACATGGCCTACACCGGCCAGGCGACCTCCTACAAGGCGGGCCAGCTGGCGCTGATCCGGATGCGGGAGTCGGCTGAGCAGGCGCTGGGCGCAGGCTTTGACCTCAAGGCGTTCCACCATCATGTACTGGAATACGGCATGCTGCCCATCTCGGTGCTGGAGCAGAAGAACAAGCAGTGGATTGAACAGTCGAAGTGATCACAGTTACGGCGCCCGGCAAGGCAACGGGCGCCGCTTTCGATTAGGATACGGCTCTATTCAAACAACAATGCTACGGATGATGTCCATGGAACAGATCGCCCGTGAGATGGCGCCCCACAAGCGAGTGGCGCTGGTGGCTCACGACAACATGAAGACCCCCCTGCTGAACTGGGTGATGCGGCGCAAGGAGGAGCTCAAGCTCCACCACCTCTACGCCACCGGCACCACAGGGACCATGCTGGGCAAGCAGGCACAACTGCCCATCACCTGTCTCTTCTCCGGCCCCATGGGGGGCGACCAGCAGCTTGGCGCCCTGATAGCCGAGGGCAAGATCGACGTGCTGATCTTCTTCTGGGATCCCCTCAATGCGGTGCCCCACGATCCGGACGTGAAGGCCCTGCTGCGCCTCGCGGCAGTCTGGAACATCCCGGTCGCCACCAACGAGGCGACCGCCGATTTCATCATGGACAGCCCCCACATGCGCCAGGCATTCAGCGTGCAGATCCCGGACTACGCCGGCTATCTCAAGGCGAGAACCCAGTAACGGGGCAGAAACGACAGAGCCGGCCATGGGGCCGGCTCTTTTTATTGGCGGGAACGACGATCAGCGCTGGAAGCTTTTCTGCGCGAACTTGGGTCTGGCGTTCATGATCTGCTCCACCTGCTCGTCACTCATCTTGCCGCGCGACAGCCCCAGCACCTTGTAGGTGAGCAGCGGGCGGGCGGGCAGGGCGATCATCAGGGCGCGGATCTGGTTCTCGTCCTCTTTCTCCCGGGCCGGCTTGCCATAGGCGTAGGTGAGCACACCGGCATCCATCAGGTTTTTGACGGCGGGCTCGGTGATCGGCAAGTTTATGACGCTTTTGCGTTGCAGCACGAACTCGCGCAGCACCGCCTTCTCGTTGAAGTCGAGGAAGGAGATCATCTGGGCCAGCTGATCCTGCTGACGGCGCGACTGCCATTCGTCACAGGCCCACTCCCAGGCGATCAGGAAGCCCTGACTGCAGAAGTAGGAGATGGCGATCAGCATGCCGACCCCGAGCCAGGCGGCGTGTGTGGCGGCCCACTGGCTGACGGCCCCCTGCATCAAACCGGCCGGAAACAGCAGAATGATGCTGCAGCAGAGCAGCAGCCAGACCATCAGCCAGTTGAGGCGGTTCAGTTGATAGAAATGTTGGATCCACCGTTTCATCGTTCACCCTTCCCAAATCAGTGTGGACAGTAGTCATCTCATAGCAAACGGTGTGCCAAGGCGAGGAACTCACCGGCATTGGAGTGGATCCGGATGGAAAAGCCGATGGGTGGACGGTTACATTCCCTTACAACTTGTTGAGTCAATGATCATTAGTTTGCCTTGTGGGGTGGCGGTCAACTTGGTAAAAAGCCCGCACTGTCATAGGGGAGTAGCAACCCGCCCGTGATCCGGGCAGGGCTCATGTCAACATTCTTGGATCCTCAGATCCATGGCATGGGCGGCGATGGCATCCATCGCTCTGCAAGACCTTTGGCCTCGATATGCAAGCCAGCCGGGCGAGCCATATCGGGTCCATTGGTTGTTCTGCTCGCCTGGCGGTTACTCATCATGCTGATCACCCTGCTGTTATTTCTGCTCTCTGCCGTCACCATCTATCTGGCCTGCGAATATTTCGTCAATGGCATCGAATGGACCGGCCACCACTTCAAGTTATCCCAGAGCGCAACTGGCTCCCTGCTGGCGGCCCTCGGCACGGCCCTGCCCGAATGCATCGTCACCCTGACCGCCTTGCTGATGGGGGATGCCCCCGCTCAGCAGCAGATAGGCATAGGTGCCGCCCTCGGCGGCCCGCTGGTGTTGGCCACCATAGGTTATGCCGCCGTCGGCGTGACCCTGCTGTTGTGCATGAGCCGGGAGCACAGGGCCATCGATGGCGAGGTGCAGCGTGAGATAGGCCGTGATCAGGCCTGGTTCGTCGGCATCTTCCTGGTGGCGGTGGCCCTCGGCATGGTGGCCTTCACCGGTAAAACCTGGCTGGCTCCGCTGTTCGTGCTGGTGTATCTGGTCTATGTGCGGCGCGAGCTGAAACAGACCGACAGCCACGAGGTCGAGCTGCCAGAGCCCCTCAAGCTGGATCCGGGCGCCGAGATCCCGGCGCTAGGCAAGGTGCTGCTGCAAACCCTGGTGGCGCTGGTGGTGGTGGCGCTGGCGGCCCAGCTGTTCGTTCACCAGCTGGAGAGCATGGGCGAGCTGTTCGGTCTCTCGCCGGTGCTGGCGGCCCTGTTGCTGAGCCCGGTGGCGACCGAGATGCCCGAGCTGATGAACGTGCTGATCTGGGTGCGACAGGGCAAGCACCGGCTGGCGCTGGCCAACATCTCGGGGGCCATGATGATCCAGGGCACCATTCCCAAGGCGTTCTGCCTGCTGTTCACCCCCTGGCTGCTGGACAGCACCATGATGGTCTCCTCACTGGTGACCCTGCTGGCGGTGGCGCTGTTGTGGTGGGGGTTCAGTCGGGAGCGGATGACGGCGGGCAGGCTCGCCTGGGTGGGGCTGATCTATCTTGGCTTCTGCGGCTGGCTGGTCATGAGCTGATGTGCCACGAACAAGGGCGGGATGGTATCCCGCCCTTTTTTATTCATTCCCTCTGCCGGCCGAGGCCGGCAGGGAGATCAGAACTGCTGGAACCAGCGCTGGATCTGGGCCGGATCCTTGCTCTGGGTCAGGGCAAGCATCAGCAGCACCCGCGCCTTCTGCGGGTTTAGGGTCTCGGCGGCGACGAAGCCGTACTTGGCGTCATCGATCTCGGCATCCAGGGTAGTGGAGCCGGTCGGCACGCGGGCGGAGCGCACTACGCGGATGCCGTCCTTGCTCGCCTTGGCCAGGGTGTCGAACAGGGTGTGGTAGAGGTTGCCGTTGCCCACCCCGGCGCTGACGATGCCGTCGAACTTGGCATCCACCAGGGCCTTGGCCGGCAGATCCGAGGCGTTGGCGTAGCTGTAGACGATGCCGACCTGGGGCAGCTTGTCGAGCTTGCTCACGTCAAACGGGGTCTTGCTGGTGTGCAGACGGGCCGGGCTGCGCTGATAGTCGATCTTGCCGTTGTGGATGTAGCCGAGCGGGCCGAAGTTGGGGGAGGCGAAGGTCTGCACCCCTGTGGTGTTGGTCTTGGTGACGTCGCGGGCATCGAGCACGGTGTCGTTCATCGCCACCATGACGCCACGCCCCTTGGAGGCGGGGTCGGAAGCGGTCACCACGGCGTTGTAGAGGTTCATCGGGCCGTCGGCGCTCATGGCGGTGGAGGGGCGCATGGCGCCGACAAGTACCACCGGCTTGTCGCTCTTGACGGTCAGATTGAGGAAGTAGGCGGTCTCTTCCATGGTGTCGGTGCCGTGGGTGATGACGATGCCGTCCACGTCATCCCTGGCCAGCAGCTCGTTGACCCGCTTGGCGAGCTTCAACCACACCTCGTCGTTCATGTCCTGGGAGCCGATCTTGACCACCTGCTCACCCTGCACGTCGGCCACGTTCTTCATCTCGGGCACGGCGGCGATCAGCGTCTCGATGGCCACCTTGCCGGCCTCGTAGTTGGACTGGGTAGCGGACTGCCCCGCCCCGGCAATGGTGCCGCCGGTGGCCAGGATATGGACGTTGGGCAGGGCCATGGCCATCGGGGAGAGGGTCAGGCCGAGGACGGCGGCGAGCAGGGTCTTGCGGATCGGGAGAGTCATGCTGCAATTCCTTCTGGGTGATAAAAATTGCAGCAAGTTTGCGCTTTCTGTTGCAGGGGTTTGTGATGACTCTCACCAAAAAACAGCTGGGTACAGAATTTTAACCTGTTTTATACCTATATGGAGATAATTTAACTCGCCGAGAAGCCTTTGGTTTCGATCAGGGCGATCAGCTCGTCCTTGCTCAGCTCGCTCTCGATGACGGCCTTGCTGCTGGCAAAGTCGACGCTGGCGCTGCTGACGGCGGGTTGGGCCAGCAGGGCTTTTTGCAGGCTGGCGGCGCAGCCACCGCAGGACATGCCGGAGACGGTGAGTTCGATGGTCATGGGATATCTCCTCTGTTGATTGAGAGTCAGCGTAAAGCTGCCGCCCGCGGCAAGGTCAAGGGGGTGATGAAGGGGTGAGGGCCAGCAGGTTTGCTGCTGGCTAGCCCATCAGCCCCAGGTAGTTCATCAGGGTGGCCCCCAGGCTGGTGGTGACGAGTGAGCCCAGCGTGGTGGTGGCGATGATGTTGGCCGCCAGGGCGCTGTCGCCCCCCATGGCGCGGGTCATCACATAGCTGGCGGCGGCGGTGGGGGTGGAGCTGATGAGAAACAGGATGCCGAGGGCCTGCGGGCTGAAACCCAGCGCCCAGGCCCCCATCACCAGCAGCACGGGGATGCACAGCAGCCGGTTGGCGGTGGCCCAGCCGGTCAGCAGGGCGCCGCCGCGCAAGGCCTTGAGGTTGAGGCTGGCACCGGTACAGAGCAGTGCCAGCGGCAGGGTCATGTTGGCGAAGTAGTTGCCGGTGGTGATCACCAGCTGGGGCAGCTCGATGCCGAGCAGGCCGAACGGCAGGGCCGCCAGGATGGCGATGATCAACGGGTTTTTGGCGATCCCCCTGAGGATCGGCTTGATCCCCTTGCTGCCCCCCAGGCTGCGGGTCAGGGTGATCACCGCAAGCACGTTGTAGAGCACGGTGACCGAGCCCACCAGCAGGGCGGCGGCGCCTATCCCTTCGGCGCCGTAGGCGTTCTGCACATAGGCCAGCCCCATGATCCCCATGTTGCCGCGAAAGCTCCCTTGCACGAAGATGCCGCGCTGGCGCCGCTCGGGGATGAAGCGGGCCGCCAGCAGCTCCAGCACCAGAAAGCCGGTGAGGGTGCCGAGCAGGCCGTAGACGATGAGCCAGGGGCTCGGCATGGTGGAGAAATCGGTGCGCACCATGCTGAGAAACAGGAGCGCCGGCAGGGTGACCTGGAACACCAGGCGGGAAGCGGACTCGACGAAGCTGTCCGGCAGCAGGCCCAGCTGCTTGAGCCAGATGCCGAGCAGCAGCACCACGCAGATGGGGCCCGTGATGGAGAGGGAGAAGTGCAGACTGGCCAACAGATCCATGATGCGCGTCCTGTGCGATGGCGGGTGGCACGGCATGCGCCGGCGCCAAAAGGGCATTCTAACGCCATGGGCTTGTATTCACAGGGGTTAATCACAACAATGTGGGCAATTCCACCGCCGAGCCCCTGTGAGCCACTTCATGGACAAAAAACTGACCATCCTCGATATCGCCCGACTCAGTGGTGTCGGCAAGTCGACCGTCTCCCGGGTGCTCAACCAGGATCCCAAGGTGAAGCAGGCGACCCGCGAGCGGGTGGAGCAGATCATCGCCGAGCACGGCTTCGTGCCGAGCAAGTCGGCGCGGGCCATGCGCAGCCAGAGCCAGCAGGTGGTGGGGATCATCGTCTCGCGGCTCGACTCCAGCTCGGAAAACCAGGCGGTGCGCGGCATGCTGGAGACCCTCTACCGGCGCGGCTACGACGCCGTGCTGATGGAGAGCAAGTTCTCCCCCGCCAAGGTGCAGGAGCATCTGGCGGTGCTGGAGCGGCGCGGGGTGGATGGCATCATTTTGTTCGCCTTCAACGATCTCGACTATGCCGCCATGGCGCCGCTCAGGGAAAAGCTGGTGCTGGTGGCCCGCGACCATCCCGGTTTCTCCTCGGTCTGTTTCGACGATGCCGGTGCGGTGCGCACCATGCTGGACCAGCTCGCTAACCGCGGCATTCGCGAGATTGCCTACCTGGGGGTGGACACTGCCGACCTCACCACCGGCCAGCGCCGACTCGATGCCTACCTCGGCTACTGCGCCGAACAGGGGCTGACGGCGCGCAGCGCCCTCGGCGATCTCAGTCTGCAGAGCGGCTACCGGCTGGCGGGGGAACTGCTCACCCCGACCACGGGCGCCCTGGTCTGCGCCAGCGATACTCTGGCCATCGGCGCCGCCAAGTACCTGCAGGAGCAGGGGCGCAGCGAGGTGCTGGTGACCGGCCTTGGCAACAACCCCATGCTCACCTTTCTCTTCCCCAACGCCCTCAGCCTGGATCTCGGCTACAAGGGGGCGGGGGAGCAGGCCGCGCGCCAGCTGCTCGGCCAGATCGAGCAGGATCCGCGCCCGCTGGCGACCATAGCTCCCTGCCGCTCTTTGTGAACTCCATCACCTAGCGCCGCACAAAAAATGCGCTTTTTGTGACCTCGACCACGAATTGGGAACGTTCCCATTTTGATCGTGACCAATTGGCGGCATGCTAAATGGGAACGATACCAAAAACGCTCTGGCCCACAGACTGGCCCAAAAGGGCGACGCAGACCAATATCAATGGAGTCACAGAGGGAAGGCTCATGTCCAAGATCAACGCACAACATCTGGCCACGCTCATCGACAAGATCGGTGGCAAGGAGAACATCGCAACCGTCAGCCACTGCCTGACCCGGTTGCGCTTCGTCCTCAACGATCCGGCCAAGGCCGACAGCAAGGCCATCGAGACCATACCGGCGGTGAAGGGAAGCTTCACCCAGGGCGGCCAGTTCCAGGTGGTCATCGGCAACGAGGTGGAGCAGTGGTACAAGGCGCTGACCGAAGAGATCGGCGTCAGCGGCGGCAGCAAGGAGGCCGCCAAGCAGGCGGCGCGCCAGAACATGAATCCGCTGGAGCGGGGCATCTCCCACCTGGCGGAGATCTTCGTGCCGCTGCTGCCGGCCATCATCACCGGCGGTCTGATCCTGGGCTTTCGCAACGTCATCGGCGACATCAAGATGTTCGACGATGGCACCCACACCCTCACCGAGATCAGCAAGTTCTGGGCTCAGGTGCACGCCTTCCTCTGGCTGCTGGGTGAGGCCATCTTCCACTTCCTGCCGGTGGGCGTCTGCTGGTCGGCGGTGAAGAAGATGGGCGGTTCCGAGATCCTGGGTATCGTGCTCGGTATCACGCTGGTGTCGCCCCAGCTGATGAACGCCTACGGCATCGGCCAGCAGACTCCCGAGGTGTGGGACTTCGGTCTGTTCGTCATCCAGAAGGTGGGTTATCAGGCGCAGGTCATCCCGGCCCTGCTGGCGGGTGTCTTCCTCGCCTGGGTGGAGACCAACTTGAAGCGCATCATCCCGGCCTATCTCTACCTGGTGATCGTGCCCTTCATCTCCCTGCTGCTGGCGGTGATCGTGGCCCACGCCTTTATCGGCCCGTTCGGTCGCTGGCTGGGTGACGGCGTCGGCTTTGCCGCCAAGGCCGCCATGACCGGCTCGTTTGCCCCCATCGGTGCCGCCCTGTTCGGCTTCCTCTACGCGCCGCTGGTCATCACCGGTATCCACCACACCACCAACGCGGTGGATCTGCAGCTGATGCAGAGCATGGGGGGCACCCCGATCTGGCCGCTGATCGCCCTTTCCAACATCGCCCAGGCATCTGCGGTGGTCGGCATCATCCTGATCAGCCGCAAGGAGAACGAGCGGGAGATCTCGGTGCCTGCCGCCATCTCCGCCTACCTGGGGGTGACCGAGCCGGCCATGTACGGCATCAACCTCAAGTACAAGTTCCCCATGCTGTGCGCCATGGTGGGCTCGAGCCTTGCGGCCCTCATCTGCGGCTTCGCCGGAGTGATGGCCAACGGCATCGGGGTAGGGGGCCTGCCGGGCATCCTCTCCATCCAGCCGCAATACTGGGCCGTCTATGCCGTCGCCATGCTGGTGGCCATCGTAGTGCCTATCGTGCTGACTCTGCTGGTTTACCAGCGCCAGCAGGCGGCCGGCAAGCTGGCTCAGGCCAGCGCCTGACTCCACGCATCAGGGCGACCTACAGGGGTCGCCCTCTCCCTTTTTCATTCGAGACAAGAGCAAGACCCATGAGCCAAACACCCTGGTGGCAGAGCGCCGTGATTTACCAGATCTACCCCAAGAGCTTTCAGGACAGTGGCGCGCGCGGCACTGGCGATCTCAAGGGGATCATGGCCCGCCTCGACTATCTCAAGACCCTCGGCGTCGACGCCCTCTGGCTGACCCCGGTTTACGTCTCGCCGCAGGTGGACAACGGCTACGACATCGCCGACTACCTGAATATTGATCCCGCCTACGGCACCATGGCCGACTTCGAGGCGCTGCTGGCCGCCGCCCACGCGCGCGACATTCGGATCGTGATGGACATCGTGGTCAACCACACCTCCACCGAGCACGCCTGGTTCAAGTCGGCGCTGGGGGACAAGAACAGCCCCTACCGCGACTACTACATCTGGAAAGACCCGGTGGAGGGTGGTGTGCCCAACAACTGGCAATCCAAGTTTGGCGGCAGCGCCTGGGAGCTGGATAAGGCCACCGGCCAGTATTACCTGCATCTTTTTGCCCGCGAGCAGGCGGATCTCAACTGGGAGAACCCGGCCGTGCGCGCCGAGGTCAAAAACATCATCCACTTCTGGGCGAATAAGGGGGTGGACGGTTTCCGCCTCGACGTCATCAACCTCATCTCCAAGGATCAGCGCTTCCCGAGCGACGACAGTGGCGATGGCCGCCGCTTCTACACCGACGGGCCGCGCATCCACGAATTTTTGCAGGACGTGAGCCGCGACGTGTTCGCCCCGGTGGGCGCCATGACGGTGGGGGAGATGTCCTCCACCAGCCTGGAGCACTGCCAGCGCTATGGCGCGCTGGATGGCTCCGAGCTCTCCATGGTGTTCAACTTCCACCATCTGAAGGTGGACTACCCCAATGGCGACAAGTGGACCAAAGCGCCGTTCGATTTCCTCGAACTCAAGCGCATCTTCAACCACTGGCAGAGCGGCATGCACGGCAAGGGGTGGTCGGCCCTGTTCTGGTGCAACCACGACCAGCCGCGCATCGTCTCCCGCTTCGGTGACGAGGGCGAACATAGGGTGGTAGCGGCCAAGATGCTGGCCAGCACACTGCACGGCTTGCAGGGCACCCCCTACATCTATCAGGGGGAGGAGATCGGCATGACCAACCCCGGCTATCAGTGCATCGATGACTATCAGGACGTGGAGAGCCGCAACATCTTCGCCATCAAGCAGGCCGAAGGGATGAGCGAGGCCGAGATCCTGGCCATTCTCGGCGCCAAGTCCCGTGACAACTCGCGCACGCCCATGCAGTGGAGCGCTGCGGCAAACGCCGGTTTCACGACCGGCACCCCCTGGCTCAAGCCCGCCGGCAACTACCCGGTGATCAATGCCGAGGCGGCGCTGGCCGACACCGACTCGGTGTTCTGGCACTACCGGGATCTGATCCGCCTGCGCAAGGCCCATCCCATCTTCACTCAGGGGGATTATCAGGAGCTGCTGGCGGGGCATTCGCAGATCTGGGCCTATGCCCGCCGCACCGACGGTCAGACCCTGCTGGTGGTGAGCAACTTCTACGGCGAGCCGATCAGCTTCGCACTGCCGAAGGAGCTGGCCACCGGCAAGGGGCGCCTGCTGCTTGGCAACTACCCAGATAGCCCGGCCCGGCCGCAATCCTGTATGCTGCGCCCTTATGAATCCCTGATCTGGTTGGTGGAATAGATGACTGACGCAACGACAACGACCCAGCCGGGCTTCCCGGCGCCGCAGCTGGTGCGTGGCCCCGAGTGGCAGAAGATGGTGGCGGGGGAGCCCTATGATGCGGGCAACCCCGAGCTCAAAGCGGCGCGCGAGCGCTGCCGCAGGCTCTATCACACCTTCAACACCAGCTGGCAGGAGAAACCGGCGCGCGATGCTCTGCTCCATGAACTGCTGGGCGGCCGCGGCAAGGAGTGCGCCATCAACCCACCCTTCTTTTGCGACTACGGGGCCAACATCTTCGTGGGCGAGAACTTCTACGCCAACGTGGGCTGCACCATCCTCGACGTGTGCGAGGTGCACATCGGCGACAACGTGCTGCTGGCGCCCGGTGTGCAGATCTACACGGCCGCTCACCCGGTGGCGGTGGCGCCGCGCATCAAGGGGGTGGAGTTCGGCAAGCCGGTGCGGATCGGCCACAACGTCTGGATCGGTGGCAGCGTCGTCATCTGCCCCGGCGTCACCATAGGGGACAACAGCGTGATCGGCGCGGGCTCCGTGGTGACCAAGGATGTGCCGACGGGCGTGGTGGCGGCCGGCAACCCCTGCAAGGTGCTGCGGCCCATGACGGCAGCAGAGCTGGCTGGTGGCTAGTGGTACCGGCCAGCGCGCACTTTCCAACATCAAGGGCAGGTTATCCTGCCCTTTTTCTTGTCCGTCATTGGCTGAACCCGGGATGTACAGCCACTTCAGATTTTTTGAACATCTAGGCCAGTTTATCTCGCTAACAATGGCGAGCCTGGATGTTTAATATTCACTCAACGCTTAGGCAGGAACGCCAAGCGGCCAAATAACTGGTCGTTCAAGGCTGTGAGACCTTCAAATAGGAGGTCTGATGTTGGTGAAAGAACTACACACTATTTGAATAACCTCTTGCATGGATGCATTGATTCGGGGCCGTCGGCCCAGGCAATGACATAGAAACCAAGAGAGTGAATGAACATGAAAAACGTAATCAAGATGCTGGCCGTTGCAGGCCTGATGACCGCAGGTTTTGCCCAGGCTTCCGTTCCGGCTGATTTCAACGCCGCCCCGGGTGTGCTGTTTGTGAACTGGCACGCCACCGCTGCCGTCGAAGGCAAGGCCAACCCCATGCTGGAAGTGCGTGACGAGTCTGGCGATGTGGTTGCCTCCGTGCACGCCAACCTGATGGGCAGCCAGCAGGTGCAGATCCCGAGCCGCACCCAGGGCAACCTGACCGTGAGCCTGGGTGAGCAGAGCAGCGACTACCGCATTCCGTTCGGTATCGGCAGCGGGCGTCAGCGCTAAGGGATCCCGGGCAACCGGACACCCATGCGAGACAGACAGGGAGGCCGGGGCCTCCCTGTCGTCGTTGGCAAGAATATGCCCCAGCTCTGGCTACCGAGCTCAAAGGTGCAAGCCGGCCGTCGATCGCCATACGGCAGATCCTCGGCGCGGCCAGTTCGCAGCGCACTCTTGCGCCACACTCTCGCGCCGCGAAGCGTGACAGATCCTCTCTTCCTATAGACCGCCTTTGATTTCCCTGCCCGACCATTCCGTCGGTTGCGTACCCTCTGCCGGTTCAATGCATTGCGCGGGGCTGCTTGGTGACATCTATCCGCTAACAGCAGCCTGCCGCCTGCCGTTTTCCCGTTCCACAGAAGCCTATACTCCCTGAAGAACCAGTTGTGGGAGTAGTGATCATGCGTAGTCTCGTCTTGTTGGCCTGCTGTTGTATGGGATCGGCCCTGGCTGCCCCGGTACAGCTCAGGCTGCTGGAGTGGGGGTATCTGCCCGCCGGATATGAACAGCAATTTGCCGAGTACGCCAAGCGCGAGGGGGTGGAGGCGACGGTGACCCGGATCGAACCGCTGCTCACCGATTTTGACAGCGTCTATCGTGCTCTGCGCACCCGCAGTGCCGATGTGGTGATGCCGACCAGCTACTTCTACAAGGCGCATCATCAACCCCTCTTCAAGCTGCTGCTGCCCATCGACTTTGGCCGCTTGCACCATTACCAGGAGATGAGACCGGCCCTCAAGAATACCGAGTATGACAAGTTGGGGGAGCGCAACTATTCAGTGCCTTTCTCCTATGCCATGTTCAGCCTGGCTTACGACAGCAAGCAGGAAAGCACCCCGCCCACCAGCTGGCAGGCGTTGGCAGAGCCGACGCGGCAGGGGCAATTTGCGGTTTTCTGCGATCAGTTTGAGCCCTTGCTCTTCTCCGTACTGCTCTCCCTTGGCAAGTCACCCGCTCTCTTTGCCAGCGGTGAAATGCTGGCCGATAGCCCATTGCAAAATGAAGTGGAAGGGCAACTGACCCGGCGGCTCAAGGCGAGCCGGGGCTTCTGGTTCAATCAGGCCAATCGGTGCGAGGATCTGCGCCATCAGCGCCTGGCCACCACCTGGGGGCTGGAGCTGGTGGAGTGCAATCGGCAAAACGGTCAGCAGTGGCGCATCGCCATGGTAAGGGAGGGGGCCATCTATGCCCTTGATGCCCTCTCGATTGCGCGGGATGTCGGGGATGATCCGGCCAGGCTCAAGGCGGCCTACCTGCTGATCGATTTCCTGTTGAGCAAACCCCTGCAGAGCCGCATGTTGATGGGCACGCCGACGGTTTCCGGCAGCAATGGATCGGCCCGTCCCCCGCTGACCCCGGAGGAGCAGGCCGTGTTGCCGCCGCAGGCCCTGCCTGAATTTGACGAACGCCTGCTGGTGCCGGCCCTGCCTGCGCACATCAAGAATCGCTACAAGCGGATGGTGCAGCAGGCGCTGGCCAGCAGTGGCAAGGAGGGGCTGGCCAAGGTGTGTCCCT
The DNA here is from genome assembly GCF_040907805.1 of Aeromonas sp. s3. NCBI lineage: Bacteria > Pseudomonadati > Pseudomonadota > Gammaproteobacteria > Aeromonadales > Aeromonadaceae > Aeromonas > Aeromonas sp. s3. The sequence continues at coordinate 105,883 of NZ_JBFOCQ010000034.1, read as the reverse complement.
GGGATCTGGCGAACTGATGCCGGCGCTAGCGAGGTGTAAGGACGGGGCGATCGGAGAGGAGTTCCTGCACCAGCTGCACGGCCAGCGGGATGTTTGTATCCATGGTATCGCCATCTTGTGCTTCGGCTTTCCAGCTGTCGGGGGCTTCCGGATGGGGCCCGGAGACGGCCACTTTTCCTTTACCATAGGCGCCGATTAAGGCGGCGAGCCGGCCATCGTCGAAGTAGGCAAGCTCACGCACCGGTTCGGTACCTGGCTGCAGGACGAAGGTAGGGCCGGCCTGGTAGTACATGCGGCGTACCTCGCCGAGCCAGCGAATCTCATGGATCTTGGGAGAGAAGTCACCGTCGTAGTCTTCAGACTCGGACGGCACCAAACCGAGCGCCTTCACATAATTGCCCTCGTCGGCCCAACCCAGAGAAGCGACAAAGGCACCGCCGCAGATCCCCAGATAGCGCCCGCCTTGACTCAGATAGCGTTTGAGTGACCCGGTGATGGCAGGGGTGAACCGATGAACCAGGGGCTCTACGTCATCTTCGGTGCCGCCGATGATAAACAGACGGGCGCCCGCCAGCTTGGCCGGGAGATCGCTCAGGTTGTCGAGATAAACCACGGGGAGCCCGGCCTGTTTGACCACGGCGGCGATCGCCTCGTTGCTGTCCGGGTCCGAGATGGGGCCTGTATAGAGCAGGGCGTAGCCTGTCGGATTGGTGTCTATCTGTGGCTGGCTCTGGGCCTCGCCTGCGAGGCAGCAGAGCATCACAAGGCTGGACCACAGCAGCCAGCGCACTGGTCGGCTCGCTGATGACCTCAACGCGTGAAAGTCAAAGTGTCGGTTGCTCAACATATCATCTTCCTGTGTGGGTCATTGCTGTGGGGGTCAGGCCGACTCATCAGTCGGCCCGGTTGGGGGATGGGGTGAGCCGCAAGTGGCCGGCTCTGTGGGCGCCGCGCAGCCCTGATGGGACCATTCGCTTCGCAGCAGGGCAAACACCACAGTGTCCCACCACTGCCCCTTGAAGTAGCGATGCTCGCGAAAGTGCGCCTCCTGGCGCATCCCGAGCGAGGAGCAGAGCCGTATGGCTGCCCGGTTCCGGGACAGGGTCTCGGCATAGATGCGGTGCACCCCGAGCGATGCAAACCCAAAGCCCGCCAGGGCCGAGGCCGCCTCCTGCATCAGTCCGCGTCCCTGGCGGTGGCGCGCCATGCCGCACCCCATCGAGGCCTGCTGATCGCTCTCCAGACGCAGGCAGACTGTGCCGATCAGGGCATTCGTCGCCTTATGCTCGATCGCCAGCTGATAGGCGCGCCGGGGGCGCTCGCCAGCCTGCTCGACAAACAGTCGGGTCAGCTCCCGGTACTTCTGCGCCCGGCCATCCTCCTCGCTGTAGAAGCGCTGATAGCGCTCGTCCTGGGTGATGGCCACGAAGGCCGCCTCGTCGTCGAGGCGCATATCGCGCAGCCTCAGGCGCTCGGTCTCAAGGATAAACATGCAGGCCTCCTCCAATGAGCGGCCATTATGGGGCCTGGGATAAGGGGAGGGACAATCCCCAACCGGGGGGCGTCTCGGTGGTTGGCCGCGCCCCTCGCCTCGGCGAGGGCCAGGGGAGCCAATACCGTGCCCCCATTACCTTATGCGGCGCAGCCGCATCTTCCTTACCCGGTGTATTTCTAAGACGAATGAGCCCTCCCGGCCAGGGAGGGCTCGTGCTTGCCACAGGCCAGGCGCTTGGTCGAGCGCCTCCTGATACGCCTCTACAACTTCACCATGATATGCCGCGGCACCGTGTAGTCCTCCAGCGCGTAGAGGGAGAGATCCTTGCCGTAGCCGGACATCTTCATGCCGCCGTGGGGCATCTCGGAGGTGAGCATGAAGTGGGTGTTGATCCAGGTGCAGCCGTACTGCAGGTGGCTGGCCACCTTGCTGGCAAGGCTCAGATCCTTGGTCCAGACCGAGCTGGCGAGGCCGTAGTCCGAGTCGTTGGCCCACTGCACCACCTGCTCGGCGTCGCTGAAGCGGGTCACCGACACCACGGGGCCGAACACCTCCCGGCGCACAATTTCATCCTCCTGACGGGCATGGGCGATCAGGGTCGGCTCGAAGAAGAAGCCGTTGCCTGGACGGATCTTGCCACCCGCCGTCACCTCCACGTGACCGCTGCTCTGGGCCCGCTCCACGAAGCTGGCCACCCGGTTGCGTTGCCGATCCGAGATGAGCGGCCCCATCTCCACCCCCTCCTCGCGTGGACCGCCCACCTTGATGGAGGCGACCGCATCCGTCATGGCGGCGACGAACTTGTCGTAGATCTTGCCCTGGGCATAGATGCGGCAGGCGGCGGTGCAATCCTGGCCGGCATTGTAGAAGCCGAAGGTGCGGATGCCCGCCACCACGGCCTCGAGATCCGCATCGTCGAAGATGATGACCGGCGCCTTGCCCCCCAGCTCCAGGTGGGTGCGCTTCATGGTGCGGGCGGCGCTCTGCAGGATCTTCTGGCCGGTGGCGATGTCACCGGTGAGCGACACCATGCGTACCAGCGGGTGTTCTACCAGCGGCGCCCCCACGCTCTCGCCCCGGCCGCAGACGATGTTGATGACGCCGCGCGGGAAGAGCTCGCTGGCGAGCTCCGCCAGGCGCAGGGCGGTGAGCGGGGTCTGCTCGGAGGGCTTGAGCACCACCGTATTGCCGGCGGCGAGCACCGGGGCCATCTTCCAGGCCGCCATCATCAGGGGGTAGTTCCAGGGGGCGATACTGCCCACCACGCCGATGGGGTCGCGGCGGATCATGCTGGTGTGCCCCTCGATATACTCCCCGGCGAGCGGCCCCTGCAGGCAGCGGGCGGCACCGGCGAAGAAGCGGAAGCAGTCCACCACCGCCGGCAGCTCGTCGTTCAGCACCGCCAGATAGGGCTTGCCGCAGTTGAGGGATTCCAGCGCCGCAAACTCCTCGGCATGGCGCTCGATGGCATCGGCCAGGCGCAGCAGCAGGGTACTGCGCTGGGCTGGCGTGGTGCGGCTCCACTGGGCGAAGGCGCGTTGGGCGCCGTTCACCGCCCGGTTCACCTGCTCGAACGAGGCTTCGGGCACCGAGGCGAGAAGCTCCCCGGTAGCGGGGTTGAGGATGGGCTCGGCCTGGCCGTCACCGGTGACGAACTGACCGTCGATCAAGAGTTGGGTAGAGAGTTTCATGGTTGCATCCTTGCGCACGCGTTGAGTCGTTATTTGCCACTGCCGGCGACGTCCTGGCTGTCGCGGGTGAGGTAGTAGGCAAGCAGAATGGGAATGGTGGTGAAGGCCACTATGATGAGCGCCACCACGTTGGTGACCGGCCTGTCCCGTGGCCGGATCAGCTCCTGATACATCCAGATCGGCAGCGTGGTCTGCTGGCCGGCGGTGAAAGTGGTGACAATCACCTCGTCAAAGCTCAGCGCAAACGCCAGCATGCCCCCCGCCAGCAGGGCGGTGGCGAGGTTGGGCAGGATCACGTAGCGCAGAGTCTGGAAGCCGTCGGCACCGAGATCCATCGACGCCTCGATAAGGCTCTGGTTGGTGCGGCGAAAGCGCGCCAGGGCGTTGTTGTAGACCACCACCACGCAGAAGGTGGCGTGGCCGATGACGATGGTCCAGAAGCTGAAGGGTATCTCCATCACTCCATAGGCGGAGCGCAGCGCGATACCGGTGACGATGCCGGGCAGGGCGATGGGCAGCACCAGCAAGAGTGACACCACCTCCTGGCCGAAGAAACGGCTGCGGGCGATGGCCCCCGCCGCCAGGGTGCCGAGCACCATGGCCACCAGGGTAGCGAGCCCGGCCACCTCCAGCGACAGCTGGATGGCGCGCCACACGTCGGGGCGGTTGAGGGTCACCTCGAACCACTTGAGGGTGAGCCCGGGGGGCGGGAACTGGTAGCTCTTGCTCTCGCTGGTGAAGGCGTAGAGGAAGATGAACAGGATCGGAAAGTGCAGGAACAGCAAGCCGCCGATGGCCGCGTACTTGAGCAGGCCGGAGGGCTGGCTGCCATGGTCCCGTTTCATGGGTTGATTAGAGCGCATCGAAGGCCCCCAAGCGTTTCGCGATGGTCAGGTAGATGGCGATGATAAGGATCGGCACCAGCGAGAAGGCGGCGGCGAAGGGCAGGTTGCCCGCCGTGCCCTGCTGCATGTAGACCACCTGACCTATGTACATGGTGGAGTTGCCTATGATGCCGGGGATGATGTAGTCCCCCAGCGTCAGGGAGAAGGTGAAGATGGATCCCGCCACCACACCGGGCAGGGCCAGCGGCAGGATCAGGGTGCGAAAGGTCTGGGCCGGGGTGGCGCCGAGATCGCCGCTCGCCTCAAGCAAAGAGCGCGGGATCCGCTCCACCGCCGCCTGGATGGGCAGGATCATGAAGGGCAGCCAGACGTAGACGAACACGATGAAGGTGCCGATGCGCGAGAAGGAGAGCGACGGCCCGCCGATCACCGGCAGCGAGAGAATGGCGTCGAGCAGCCAATCCAGCCCCAGGGTGTCGGCCAGCCAGCTGATGACCCCCTCCTTGGCCAGGATCAGCTTCCAGGCGTAGACCCGCACCAGATAGCTGGACCAGAGCGGCAACATGATGCCGACGTAGAACAGGGCCCGGGCCTTGCCGCTGGTGTAGCGCGCCATGTAGTAGGCCACCGGAAAGCCGAGCAGGGCGCAGGCTAGGGTCACCAGCAGCGACATGCCGACGGTGCGTAGGATCACGTCCAGGTTTTCTGCTCGCAGCAGGGCGACGAAGTTCTGCAGCCCCAGTTCGTGGCGGATCTGGCCGCTGAACTCGTCCAGCCCGAAGAAGGCGTTGGAGAGCAGCATCAGCAGGGAGCCGACATAAATGATGCCGAGCCAGAGCAGGGGCGGCCCGAGCAGGATGGCCAGCAACAGACCTGGCCGCCCGTAGAGCAGGGTGGAGAGGCGCCGCAGCGGCCTGACGCGAACGGAGTCGGTAGCTTGGCTCATGGCAAGGCTCGCACTGTGGGGGGCGCTCATGGTTGAGCTCCCTGGTGGGCGGTGTGCAGACGATGGATCGCCTGTTCCGGCCAGCTGAGGCTGACCCGGGTGCCACGGGGCAGGCGGGCCTGGCCCTCATTGGGATGGTTGACGATAAGCTCGAGTTGTTCGCCGAGATCGACCCGGTAGCGCACGAAGGGGCCGAGGTACTCCACTTCGCGCACCTCCCCTGACCAGCCGGGCGTACCGGCCTCGGCGAGGCGGATCCGCTCCGGGCGCACCATTATCTGGCGCTCATCGCCGCACAGGCGGCGGGCCTGCTCTCCCTCGAACAGGTTGACGGTGCCGACGAAGCGGGCGACGAAGGGGGTGGCGGGGGCGTCGTAGATGGTGTCCGGCGCGGCGATCTGCTCGATCTTGCCCTGATTGAAGATGCAGATGCGGTCGCTCATGGAGAGCGCCTCCTGCTGATCGTGAGTGACGAAGATGAAGGTGATGCCGAGTTGGCGCTGCAAGGCTTTGAGCTCGAGCTGCATCTGCTCGCGCAGCTTGAGGTCGAGCGCCCCGAGCGGCTCGTCCAGCAAGAGGATGCGCGGCTGGTTGATCAGCGCCCGGGCGATGGCGATGCGCTGGCGCTGGCCGCCGGAGAGCTGGCCGGGCTTGCGGTTGCCGACGCCGGGCAGGCGCACCAGCTCCAGCATCTCGTCCACCTTGCGGTAGCGCTCCGCCTTGGCCACGCCCTTGAGCATCAGGCCGTAGCCGATGTTGTCGCGCACATCCATGTTGGGGAACAGGGCATAGTCCTGAAACACGGTATTGAGGTTGCGATCGTAGGGGGGCACGGTGGAGCAGGGCTTGCCGAACAGCCGAATCTCCCCCTCGCTCGGGTATTCGAAGCCCGCGATCATCCGCAGGCAGGTGGTCTTGCCGGAACCGCTCGGCCCCAGCAGGGTGAAAAACTCGCCGGCCGGGATCTGGAAGGAGATGTCGTCGACCGCCTTCACCTCGCCATAGTGGCGGCTGACCCGGTCAAATTGTACGGCGTTCATGGGGCGTCCTTGTCTGTGTGGGAAGCGGGCCGGACTCCTGTCCGGCCACATATCGGCATTTACTCGGGCAACTTCAGCGACCACCCAGAATGGCGATATAGTCCGAAACCCAGCGGTAATACGGCACGCAGGTTCCCTGGCTCTTGCACTGGGAGACGGGAGTACGCCAGAAGCGCACCCGATCGAAGTTGTCGATGCCGTTGGTCTTGCACCCCTCTTTCCCGAGCAGGGCATTGCCCTCGCAGGCGGCTGGCACCACGGGCACGGAGCCGAACCAGGAGGCGAGATCCCCCTGCAGCTTGTTGTTGAGGGAGTGCTCCAGCCACTTATAGGCACAGGTGAGGTTCTTGGCCTCGCTGTGCACCATGCTGGTGTCGGCCCAGCCGGTGACCCCTTCCTTGGGCACTGTGGTGGCGATGGGCTGCTTGTCGGCGATCAGGGTATTGGCCTGGAACGGCCAGGAGCCGGAGGCCACCACCCCCTCGTTCTTGAAGTCGTCGATCTGGACGAAGGCGTCGTGCCAGTAGCGCCCGACCAGCTGACGCTGCTGGCGCAACAGGTCGAGGGCAGCCTTGTACTGATCTTCGTTGAGCTCGTAAGGATCCTTGATGCCGAGCGCCGGCTGGTGGCTCATCAGATAGAGGGCGGCATCGGCGATGTGGATCGGGCCGTCGAACGCCTGCACCCGACCCTTGTTGGACTTGCCGTCCGGCAGGGTCTGCTCCTCGAACACCACGCTCCAGGAGTCAGGCGCCTTGGGGAACACCTTGGTGTTGTACATCAAGATGTTACCGCCCCACTGGTAGGGCACGCCGTAGTGCTTGCCATCCACCGTGTGCCAGGGGGCATTCTGCAGGCGGGGGTCTATCTTGCCGTAGCTCGGGATGAGCGCCAGGTTGAGCGCCTGCACCTTGCCACCGGCGATGAGGCGCAGGCTGGCGTCGCCGGAGGCGGTCACCAGATCGAAGCCCCCCTCGTTCATCAGGGCCACCATCTCGTCCGAAGTGGCGGCCGTCTTGACGTTGACCTTGCAGCCGGTCTCTTGCTCGAAGCCGGTGACCCAGTCGTAGTTCTTGTCGGTCTCGCCGCGCTCCACGTAGCCGGCCCAGGCCACTATGTTGAGCTGGCCTTCACCCTTGCCGAGGGTGGTGGGGGCTGCCTGGGTCTGGCCTGCCAGCAGGGCGGGGATCAGGGCCAGGGTGAGGGGGGTCAGTTTCATCTTGCTCTCCTTGCTGGGGCGGGCACTGTGGTGATGCCACGCTGACAATTAACATCCTGTTAACCAGTCATGAGCGTAGGAGAAGCGCTGAGCAATGAGAATTTCAATTTTTAACGCCAGAGGTATCTGCTAAATCGATATCGAGTGCAGATGAATCTGAATTTTAGTGATAGCTCGGCAAGAGAGGGTTAGCGAGGCAGTGTCTGCCGGGCTCGCAGCCGGCTCTGATCCCGCACTATGTCGATGAACTCGCGGGCGGTCCACTCCAGCCGGGAGCCGCGCCGCCACACCAGGCCTATGTCGATGGCGGGGATCGGCTCCTTGATGGCGCGGGCCTCGACCCGCTCCTGCTCCAGCGACCAGGGGCGGTAGGCAAAGTCCGGCAGCAGGGCGAGCCCGAGCTGGCTGGCCACCAGGCTGCGCACCGCTTCCACCGAGGCGGTCCGTAGCACGATGCGCGGCGCTATGCCGTAACGGCGCAAGCCGCCGCCGATGATCTGGTCCAGCTGGTCGGCGGTCAGCGAGATCATGGGCTCTTCGCCGAGCGCTTTGAGGGAGAGGGTCGACTCGGTGCAGAGGGGGTGGTTGGCGGCGAGCCAGACCCGCAGCGGCGAGCGGGTCAGCAGCTCGGTATCGAACGCCTCCTGGCGGATGGTGCGGTTGGTCATCAGGATCCCCACGTCCACCTCGCCGTTGACGATCTGGTGCTCGAGATAGGGCTGCTCGTCCTCCTTCACCTCTATTTGTACCGCCGGGAAGGCGCGGCGAAAGCGGCCGAGCGCCTCCGACAGGTAGTAGCCGGCCACCAGGGTCGTTACGCCGATAGTGAGCCGCCCCTGATCCTGCTGGGCCACCGCCTTGAGGGAGTGGCTCGCCTCGGTCATGGCGCCGAGGATGCGACGGGCGTGCAGCAGAAACTGGTGGCCCTGAGTGGTGAGGCTGACCCCGCGCGGGTTGCGATCGAACAGGGGGGCGCCGAGCTCGCTCTCCAGCTCGCGGATGGCGCTGGTGACTGCCGACTGGGAGATGTGCAGCTCGGCAGCGGCGCGGCTGACCGAGAAGCTGTCGGCCACCGCCACGAAATAGCGGATCTGGCGAAAGGTGAAGTTCATCTGGGCGTCCTGCCGCGTGCGATCAAGGTGAGTGCCAGCTTAACCTCGAATCGCGCCCAGACAAAAGGCGCCGTGTTGGCGCCTTTGTCATGGTTTTTCCGGCGGTTAGCGGGAGCTGGCCGCTTCGATCACCGGGATCCGGTTCACCGCCTTGCCCAGATAGGCGAGGGTGATGGTCACAATGATGCAGGTGAAGCTGAGCCACATGTAGGGCAGGTAGTCGAGGGTGGCCACCCCGAGGACCCCGGCCATGAAGATGCCGTTGTCGCTCCAGGGCACCATGCCGCAGGTGAGGGTGCCGCCAAACTCGGCGTTGCGGGAGAGGTTCTTGCGCGCCAGCCCCAGCCGGTCGTAGTTCTTGGCCATGATCTTGGGGGTCAGGATCAGCGACACATACATGGCCGAGCCGAACACGTTGGCCAGGAAGGCGGTGCCTATGGTGTGGGTAGTCAGGCTGCCGGCACCCTTGATACGCTTCTCGAAGGCGCTGGCAATCACTTCCAGGATGCCGACCTTCTCCAGCAGGCCGCCAAAGCCCAGACCGAAGATGATAACCGCCACCGAGCCCAGCATGGACTCCATGCCGCCACGGCCCAGGATGTTGTCGATGAAGTCGACGCCGGAGGTGATGGCAAACGGGCTGTAGGCGGAGTGCATGGCCTTCACCGGATCCATGTCCTGGAACAGGATGGCCCAGACAAGGCCCAGCAGGGCGCCGAAGCTGATCACGGGGAAGGCGGGCTTGCGGTTGGCCAACAGGCCCAGCACCAGCACCACGGGGACTATGGCCAGCGGGGTGATGTTGAACTGCTTGTCGAGCGCCTCCATCACCAGGTTGACCTGCTCCAGGCTGACGTTGCCGGAGTACTGCATGCCGACCACGGTGAACAGTGCGGCGGTGATGACGTAGGAGAACAGGCTGATGGGCAGCATCCCCTTGATGTGCTCCATCACGTCGACGTTGGACATGGTCGAGGCCAGCACCACGGAGTCGGAGAGCGGAGAGAGCTTGTCACCGAAGTAGACACCGGAGAGCACGGCACCGGCTACCAGCGGCGCGGGCACGCCGAGGCTGTGGCCTATGCCCATCATGGCGATGCCGGCGGTGGCGGCCGAGCCCCAGGAGGTACCGGTGGCCAGCGAGGTGAGGGAGCAGATGATCAGGGTCGCCAGCAGGAAGATGGACGGGTGAATCACCTTGAGGCCGAAGTAGATGATGCTGGGGACTATGCCGCCGGCAATCCAGGTACCGACCAGGGCGCCGACGGAGACCAGGATCAGGATGGCCCCCATCCCCTTGGCGACGCCGTCGACGGCCGCCTGCTCGAGGGATTTGTAATCATGGCCGAGCTTGATGCCGAGCCCCATGATGACGAACCAGGCGATGAACAGTGCCAACTGGATTGGCAGGTCGAGCACGCTGGTGAAGGAGAAGGCCAGGGCCAGGAAAATGGCCAGACAGGCAAACACCTGCGACATGCCCGGCAATCGGATGTGGTTGTGTTGGTTTTGCATAGATACTTCCTAAACTCTTGCTCGCCAAGGTCGGTCCCTCTCGTCCTGTGGATACACGTATCCCGAGGGGCCCACCCAAAAAGAGGCCGCAATCTACCACAAACCAGGGGGGACAAATCCCAACTGATTTGGCAAAAATGCAATTTTGATTGAAAAACTTACAATTTAGTTGATCTCATAACCCGTTTTTGAGTGCTCTGTCTGCCCCGATGGGACATTCGACTCCGATAGGAAAGTCCGATTGCATACTCCTAAAATACAAATGATAATTGTTATCAGTTGTTGGAGGAGAGTGTGTCATGAGATGGATAGTGAGGGCCATGCTGCTGATCGGGCTGCTGGCCATCCTGATCTGGGGTCAGGAGAAGGAGTACGGGGTATGGAGTCTGGGCTTCTTGCTGGCCGCCTGGGTCATGTTCGAACCCAGGCTGAGGCCAGCGCTGATCCTGCTGCCGGTGGCCGGCATGACCGGAGTGGCGGCCCTTGTCTGGCAGCAGCCTTGGTTATGACGAGGTGGCCGGTGCGCTCTGCACCTTTTCCAGCGCCTGTTTGAGGGAGGTGATGACGTTCTTCTCCATCTCGTTGCGCTTGGCATCGGTCAGGAAGTAGATCATGTCGACGTCGTGGCGAATATAGTGGGAGGGGAGCTGGTTCAGGGTCAGGCAGCAGAGATCGGCCATCTGGTTGGCGCTCAGCGTCTGGCTGAGCCCCTGCTTCTCAATCTCCTTGAGCACCAGATGCTCGTAGAAGTTGTGAATGTCGGTATCCAGTATCATATGCATTCCTTGGCATGACGATGGGCGGTGAGTCGTCAAAAGCATAGTCATAACAAGGGGTAAAAACAAAAGGCCCGTCACTTTCGTGATGGGCCTTTTGCAGAATGAATGGTGCGAAGAGAGGGACTCGAACCCTCACATCCGTGGGACACTAACACCTGAAGCTAGCGCGTCTACCAATTCCGCCACCTTCGCACACTGATTTTCTCCAGCTGGTTTTTAAATGCGGTTGGAGCGCATTTTCTGCGTTTTACATGCCAGAAGCATGGTGCGAAGAGAGGGACTCGAACCCTCACACCCGGGGGGCACTAACACCTGAAGCTAGCGCGTCTACCAATTCCGCCACCTTCGCACATCATCGGGTTATCAGTCTGGATTTACATGCTGTCTGATAAAAGCATGGTGCGAAGAGAGGGACTCGAACCCTCACACCCGGGGGGCACTAACACCTGAAGCTAGCGCGTCTACCAATTCCGCCACCTTCGCACATCGGGTTATCAGTCTGAATTTACATGCCGTCTGATAAGAGCATGTTGCAGTATGGTGCGAAGAGAGGGACTCGAACCCTCACATCCGTGGGACACTAACACCTGAAGCTAGCGCGTCTACCAATTCCGCCACCTTCGCATCACTGCGGTGGGGGATTCTATAGAGTTTTGGGGGGGCGTCAACAGCCAGAAGGTACTTTTTTCGCTGTTGACGCCCAAAGCAGCATCAAGGGGACAAAACTTCAGCAATTAGCGTCACTGGCGAGCCAGGGCGTCCCGATACATCTGCTCGTACTGGATGACCGAATCGGGCCAGTTGAAGCGGGTGTTCATGGCATTGCGCTGAACCCGGGCAAACTGCTCGGGGTCCTGCAGGTAATAGAGCAGGCTGCGGCGCATGGCATCGAGCAGTATGTTGGCGGTCGGATCGTTGAAGCAGAAGCCGGTCGCATGTGCCGGATCGGCATCCCAGTCCACCACCGTATCCTTCAGGCCGCCGACCGCCCGTACCAGCGGCAGGGTGCCATAGGCCAGGCTGTACATCTGGTTGAGGCCGCACGGCTCGAACAGGGAGGGCATCAGGAAGAAGTCGGCACCGGCCTCCACCAGGTGGGCGAGCCGGTCGTCATAGGTATTGATGAAGGCGAGCCGGTCCGGGAATTGCTGGGCCAGGGTGTGCAGCTGGGTGGCGAGGGAGGGATCACCCGAGCCGACGATCACCACCTGCACCTTGTGATGAAGAAACTTGTCCAGCACCGGCAGCAGCAGATGCACGCCTTTTTGTTCGGTCAGCCGGCACACCATGCCGTAGATGGGCAGGTCCACCACCGGCAGGCCCAGCTCCTGCTGCAGGCTCTGCTTGCAGACGCCCTTGCCGGCCAGGTTGTCGACGTCATAGGTGGCCGGCAGGAAGTCGTCGAAGGCTGGATCCCAGTCCTGATAGTCGCAGCCGTTGAGGATGCCACGCAGATCCGCCGCCCGCTGCTGGAAGACGCTGGCCATGCCGTGGGCCCCCAGGTGGGTCAGCAATTCGCTGGCATAGTTGGGGCTGACCGCGTTGATCTTGTCGGCATAGAGCACCCCGCACTTGAGCAGGTTGACGTGGCCGTAGTCATAGCTGATGCGCTGTTCGTAGTCGGCAATCTCGGGCACGGCCCAGAACTGCTGGCGCTCGAACACCCCCTGGAACGCCGCGTTGTGAATGCTGATCACGCTGCGAGTGTGCTGGAAAAAGGGGTTGTGGGAGTGTCGGGTTTTCAGCAGCAGCGGCAGCAGGCCGGTGTGCCAGTCGTTGCAGTGCACTATGTCGGGGGCAAAGGCGAGCTGCTCGCAGGCGTGCAGCGCGGCGGCGGCCAGGAAGGCGAAACGCTCGCCGTTGTCCGGATAGGCCTGGTTGTTTTCGGCATAGAGCTGGGGGCGATCGAAGTACTGCGGGCAGTCGAGCAGGTAGACACAGACCCCTTCGAGATCCATCTGATAGATGCGATAGCCGATATCCGGCAGGCCTGGGTGGGTTGGCAACCAGCGCGAGACCAGCAGTTTGGCCTCATCCCGTCGCTTTATCGTCTTGTAGAAGGGGAGCATGATCCTGACATCATGTCCCTTCTGGGCCAGGTACAGCGGCAGGGCTCTGGCCACGTCCGCCAGGCCCCCGGTCTTCACAAGCCCCTCAACTTCCGAGGCAACGAACAGGATTTTCAGTGGGTTAATAGCCAACTCTTGCTCCCTTAGGTACCACGACGATACCGCCTTCGGACACGGTAAATCGCTCTCTGTCATGGTCCAGATTTTCACCGATCACGGTGCCGGGCGCAATTTCAACGTTCTTGTCGATGATGGCGCGGCGGATGGAGCAGCCCTCGCCAATCTTCACGTCACCGAGCAGAACCGACTCGCTGATGTGGCTGCAAGGGCCTATGTTGCAGCGAAAACCCAGGATGGAGCGCTGGATCTGGCTGCCCTGGATGAAGCAGCCGCCGGAGATCAAGGAGTTGGCGATCTTCACCTTGCAGTCGTCGGTGTCGACGAAGGTGGCGGGCGGCAGCGGCGGATAGTGGGTATGCAGCGGCCACTTGCGGTTGTAGAGGGAGAAGGGGGCATCGTCGGCCACTAGGTCCATGTGCGCCTGCCAGTAGGAGTCCAGCGTCCCCACGTCGCGCCAGTAGACGTTGGGCTTCTCGCCCGGGATCACGTTGGTGCTGTAGTCGTAGACATAGACGGGGGCGCGCGGGAACAGGCTGGGGATGATGTCCTTGCCGAAGTCGTGGCTGGAGTTCTCCTCAGCGGCGTCGCGCTTGAGTTCGCGATAGAGCGACTCGGTCTCGAAGATGTAGTTGCCCATGGAGACCAGCGCCTGGGTAGGATCACCGGGGATGTGCTTGGGCCGCTTGGGTTTTTCCTCGAAGCCGATCATCCGGCCCTCCTGATCCACCTCGATCACCCCGAAGGCGCTCGCCTCCTCGATGGGCATGCGCAGGGCGGCGACGGTCAGGGCGGCAGCCTTCTGCTTGTGGAAGCTCACCATCTGGCTCACGTCCATCTTGTAGATGTGGTCGGAGCCGAAGATGCAGACGTGCTCGGGGTCGGAGATCTCGATGAAGCGCAGGTTCTGATAGATGGCGTCGGCCGTGCCGTCATACCAGCGTTTGCCCATCCGCATCTGGGCCGGAATGGGGTCGATAAAGCGATCCGTGATGCCGACGATATTCCAGCCCTTCTTCATGTGCAGATAGAGGGACTGGGACTTGAACTGGGTAAGCACGTAGATGCGCAGGAAGTCGGCGTTGACGAAGTTGTTGAGCACGAAGTCGATCAGTCGGTAGCTGCCACCAAAGGGAACAGAGGGCTTGCTGCGGGTGGTGGTGAGTGGCTGGAGGCGAGTACCTTCGCCGCCCGCCAGGATCATGGTGAGTATGCCTGCCATCGTATTTCTCTCCCTGAATTCATACTATGAAAAGGTTTTCAGCTTGCTGCAAAAAAACACCCCTAAAGGGGTGGTTTGAGGTGTGTCAATTACCTTATCAGATCCCGTATGGGGCTCTCTACCTGTTTCCGGTGACTGCTTACACTTATTTACACTTTGCTCAGATAGACCTTGAATTTGGCATCGCTGCTGATCACTTCCGTCCGTTTGAAGTGCGTCTCCAGTATAGGCTGATATCGCAGAAAGGCGTTGGCAACTATGGTGAGGGTGCCTTGCGGCGACAGATGCTCCGGTGCCTTGGCCAGGAAGGTCTCGGTGGCCGCGTAAAAGGTCTTGAGACCGGCGTGGAACGGCGGGTTGGAGACGATGCGGTCAAATTTTTCCTGGATGTTGGAATAGACGTCGGATGCCCGCACCGCGCCCTGCAGGCCGTTGATGGCCAGGGTACGGCGGCTGGATTCCAGCGCCAGCGCATTGATGTCCACCATGGTGACCCTGAGTTCAGGATTGCGCTTGGCCAGCACAGAGCCGATCACCCCGGCGCCGCAACCGAAATCGAGTAGCGTTCCCTGCATGGCCGGCAGGCTGGCCAGCAGCATCTGGCTGCCCAGATCCAGCTCGGATGCACTGAACACGCCGGGCAGGGCCAGCACGGTCAGCTCGGTATCGCCAGCCTGGCACAGGTAGCGGCCAAACCAGGAGTCCAGCTCGAACGGGGCCACCGGTTTGCTCAGTTCGCCGTGATAGAGGGAGCAGCGACGGGCCGAGTCACGTTTGACCGGCTTCTCGCCATAGGGAGCCAGCAGCTTGTCGGCCCCGTTGATGCCGCCGCGGTTCTCGCCGGCGAGGAACAGCTCGGCACCGGCTTCCAGCAGCGGGGTCATCATGGCCAGCAGGTATTGAGCCTCGGCCTTGGCCTTGGGCATCAGCAGCAGCAGGGCATCGAAGCGGGGAGCGCCACCCAGCTGGTGATCGAACAGGATGGCGTCGCCCAGCGCGGCCTGCTGGCTGCGGTAATAGCAGTAATCCGTGGTAAACACGGTGAGGGAGTGGGTCAGGGTTGCCAGCTGGCGCGGATAGTCATCCTCCAGGGCGCCGCACACCAGCAGCCGCTTGCCGACAAAGAGGGCTTGGTTTCGTTCCAGCATCTGGCTGACGGCACTGATCGGGCTGCTCATCGGGTCTCTCCACGCAATTTTGGGCGGCCATTATACATAGCCGCTTTCGCCTTGACATTTATGCCGTGTTCCCGAAATATGCCCAGACACCATTTTTTGAGCAGAGATGACGCAATGCGGTTCAACGGGTTGAAACGAAAGCATAAAAAAAGCCTGACATTCGGGCCTGCCGACGTTCGCGCGTAACCTCTCATCCCTGAGCAGATTCAAACCCCGGTTGCGCACATCGTACCGGGGTTTTTTATTGCCACATTCATGAGTCAACGGAGAAGGAAATTCCATGTTCAAAGGTTCAATCGTCGCCCTGATTACCCCCTTTCGACAGGGCAAGCTGGATGAAGAGGCGTTGGCGCGTCTGGTGGAGTGGCATATCGAACAGGGGACCCACGGCATAGTGCCGGTGGGCACCACGGGCGAGAGTCCGACCCTGACCCACGACGAGCATTGCCGCGTGGTGGAGCTGGTGGTCAAACTGGTGGCTGGCCGCATCCCGGTGATCGCCGGGGCCGGTTCCAACAACCCGGTTGAAGCCATCGAATATACCCGCTATGCCGAGCAGATGGGGGCCGATGCCACCCTGCACGTGGCCGGTTACTACAACCGTCCCAATCAGGAGGGGCTCTATCACCACTTCAAGGCGGTGCACGACGCCACCAGCAAGCCCATCATCGTCTACAACATCCCGCCGCGCGCCATCGTCGACGTGCAGCCGGCAACCCTGGCCCGCCTGGCCGAGCTGCCGCGCATCGCCGGGGTGAAGGATGCGACCGGCGATCTGGCCCGCCCCTGGGTGGAGCGCCAGCTGATCAAGAAGTCGTTCGCCTGGCTCTCCGGTGAGGATGCCACCGCCGTGGCCTACAACATCGGCGGCGGTCAGGGTTGTATCTCGGTGACGGCCAACGTGGCCCCCAGGCTGGTGGCCGAGGTGCAGAACCTGGCGCTGGCCGGCCAGTGGCAAGCTGCGCGTGAACTGCAAGACAAACTCATTCCGCTGCATCAGGCGATGTTTGCCGAGCCGAGCCCGGCCGGTGCCAAGTATGCCGTCTCCCTGCTGGGCTTTTGCAGCGAGGAGTGCCGCCTGCCGGTGATGCCGCTCTCCGAGGCAACGCGTACCCGCATCCGCGAGGCGATGCACGCCTTGAATTTGTTATAAAAAATGGGCTCTGGATCGCGCTTTTGACTGGCCAGTCAATTAAAGTGCAGGCTTTGTCGATATACTCGCTTGGATACAACCAAGGATGGCAGGCATGCAGGAATGGGATCCAGAGCACTTCACCAGCTTTGAACACCTCTGTGAAGTGACACTGGCGGCAATCAGGGAAAAAACCGAAGCCGAACAGATCTATTTGTGGCTGCGCGCCCCCGAGTCGCAGCTCTACAGCTTCCAGCTCGATCAGGGACTGGTCAGCCTGACGGCCGATGCCGTCGCCCCCCTCAAGTTACCGATCCTCTTCATCGAACACGCCCTCGACAAGGGACAACTGATGGTGGAGCCGCTCGCCCAGCACAACGAGCTCTGGGAAACGGTCGAACCACAGACGGTGCGCCTGCGCGCCTGTTTCCCGCTCAAGCGCCACAAGGGGTTGGAGGCCGTGGTCTACCTGGAGACCCGCCGCCGCATCGATCGCCTGCCCCGGCGCCAGCAACAAGGCATCCAGCTGTTGATGCACTATCTTGCCGCCGAGCTCGAGAGCCGGCTGCTGGCCAGCCAGGTCGATCTGGAGCGGGATCAGCGGTTGCACACCCAGGCCGACCTCATCCGCAGCCAGGCGCTGCAAGGCTCCTTCCTCAGCATGCTGCAGGCGCTGCACCAGGTGGGAGTCAAGCTGGCGCGTTGTGACAGTGAACACCAGCTGCTGCACGATGCGGTGGCGCTGGCTCGTCAGGAGCTGCAGTTCGACCGCATCGCCATCTTCCTGGTGGATGCCGAGTTCAAGACCATGCACGGCACCTGGGGCACCAACGAGGTGGGTGAGCTGATCGACGAGCACCACTTCATCAGCCCGATCCCTGATCACCCCACGGTGCAGGAGGCGCTGCGCCGCAAGGATTATGTGCTGGTGCTGGAGGATGCGCCGCTCTACTACGAAAAGCAGGAGGTGGGGCGTGGCTGGAATGCCATGGTCTCGCTGTGGGACGGGGCCACTCCCATCGGCTGGATCGCCGCCGACAACCTGCTGTGGCGCCGGCCGCTCAAGGCTTATCAGAGCGAGATCTTCAAGCAGTATGCCGCCATGCTCTCCCAGTTGCTGATCCGCCAGCGTACCCAGGCGGCGCTTGAACGTTTCAACCGCGAGCTGGAGCAGCGGGTCAGCGAGCGCACCATGCAGCTGGCGGAGAGCAACCGGGCGCTGGCGGAGGCCAACAAACGGCTCTCCATGCTGTCGCTGGAAGATCCCCTCACCGGAATCGCCAACCGCCGTCAGTGGGATCTCACCATGCAGCGGGAGTGGGAGTGGGCGCGCCGGCACCAGAGTCTGCTGGCGGTGCTGATGATCGACGTGGACGAGTTCAAGTCCTACAACGACCACTTCGGCCATGCCAAGGGGGATCAGTGTCTGCAGCAGGTGGCCGCCCTGCTGCAGGATGCGGAACGGCGGCGTACCAACCTGGTGGCGCGTTACGGCGGCGAAGAGTTCGTGATCCTGCTGTGCGGCCCGCAACCCGGTGAGGCGGAGCGGCTGGCGGAACAGATTCACCAGGGGCTCAGTGAATTAAAAATCCCGCATCCAGCCTCCCGAGTTGCTGATTTCATTACGGTTAGCATAGGCTTTAGCTATCTGGTTCCCTCGCTGGATGGAACATGGCAGAGCCTGACCGAACAGGCCGATCAGGCGCTCTATCATGCCAAATCGCAGGGGAGGGCGTGTACGCTAGCCTATCGGTGAGCCCATGTTGTTACGTCGTTATCCCATCTTCAACCGTCGTCTCGCTCTCGTGGCCTATGGCATTGACTACCAGCTTGCCGACCCTGCCGAATGGCCCCTGCTGGCCGCCCAGTGCCGGTTGCTGGCTCAGGGGCGCCAATATCTGCTGCCCTTCACCCACGAACAGCTCGATGAGCTGCGCCCTCTGCTGTTCGATCAGGACACCATTCCACTGGTAGAGGCTTCGGCCGAACGGTTGCCCACCTCTTTTCCCGTATTGGAGCAGTGGCGCGACTATCGGCGCCGGCTGGCGGTGCACGGTGCCCAGCGCGAGCAGCGCTGGCTCAGCGCCTCCCGTCTGCTGGTGTTCTGGATGGGGGAGGAGGGGATCCGTCAGCCGACCGAACACAAGCGGATGGCCCTCGGCATCGAGAGCTGGGGGGATTTTCTGCCGCTCAAGGAGGCAGGGGTCGACTTCTTCGCCGGCGGCTTCCTGGCGCGCCCCGAGCTGGTTAACCAGCGCGCCGCCCAGCCGGACATGAAGCTGGTGCAGGAGATACTGCAGCTCATCTGTCACGAGGAGTTCTCCTTCGCCCGGGTGGCGACCCTGCTGCAGCAGGATGCCTGGCTGCCGGGGCAGCTGTTGAGCTACGTCAACGCCCCCGGTTTCGATCATGCCAGCCCCATCGTCTCGGTTAACCGGGCGCTCTCCTATCTGGGGGAGCAGGAGATCCGCAAATTCGTGCTCATCTACGGATTGGCCAGGGTCAGCCAGCACATCCCGGAGGCCTGTACCCGCATGGCCATTGCCCGCGGTCGCTTCTGCGAGTTGATCGCCCTGAGCGCGCTCGGCAAGTCCGCCGCCAGCTGGGCCTTCCTGGTGGGGTTGGTGCTGGACGGCTCGCTGCTCTCCGAACAGCTCAAGGCCCATCTGCCCAAGGACGTGAAGCGAGCGCTGGAGTCTCGTGAGGGACCGCTGTTTCATCTGTTTCAGCTGGTGAAGTGCTATGAACAGGGCGACTGGCCACTGCTGGCCCAGCTGGCGCCTACTTATCAACTGGACCCCGCCAAACTGACTCCCATCTATTTTCAGGCACAAATGTGGGGGCAAGCGTTTCTCGCCACCTAGGCCGTGGCGAGGGAGAGGGGCTCTGGCTAGAATGGGGGCCCTTTTTCAGACACGGATCCCGCACCATGACCCTCTCCGGCTTTCAAGGCCTGGTATTCGACCTCGACGGCACCCTGGTGGACTCCATGCCGCTGCACCTCGCCGCCTGGGCACACACGGCCCGGGAGTTTGGCTTTCACTTCGACCCCGACTGGTTCTATGAACTGGGTGGCATGCCGAGCCGCAAGATAGCCCTGCTGGTGGCCGAGCAGCAGCAGATCGCGCTGGATCCGCTCATCGTGACCCGTTGCAAGACCGAGCACTACGTGGCCAACCTGCACAAGGCAACCGTCTTCCCGGCCATGCAGACACTGGTCGAGCGTTACCATGGCCGCATCCCCATGGGGATAGGCACCGGTTCACCGCGGGTCAATGCCGCCGCCGTGTTGCGCAATACCGGGCTGGATCGCTACTTCTCCGTGGTGGTGACGGCCGATGATGTCGAGCTGCACAAACCCCACCCGGATACCTTCCTGCTGGTGGCCAGCAAGCTGGGGGTCGATCCGGCGGGTTGTCTGGTGTTTGAGGATACGGGGATTGGCGTACAGGCCGGTCAGGCTGCGGGGATGCAGACCTGCATGGTCAGGGAGGGCAGACCGGTCGGCTTGCAGTATTGAAGCTGCCGCATTGAATCCGGGCAGAGTGCGTCATCATTGGCGCTGAGGTAGAAAGTCCATTCCCATACGGGACTGTCATGACAAATGGGAATGGACTCGGTCACCCTCTGACGCAGCGATGGTCGCGGGGTGACATGGGCATGGCCTTACTGGTCGCTGTTGCCGCCCTGGTTGTCGTCGTAACGACCGGGTGCGCCGTGGGGGCGCGGCGCCATGGAGACGCGAGGCTTGCGAGCACGCTGGATATTGACCTGCGGCCGGCCGGAGTGCATGGCGATGGTGGAGATCTTGGCCTTGTAGACCAGCTGCTGGTTGCCGTGGGCATCGGTCAGCAGCACGCTGTACTGGTCGAAACCGCTGATGGTCCCCTCCAGCTTGATGCCGCTCACCAGGAAGATGGCGACCTGACTGCGGTTTTTGCGCAACCAGTTGAGGGCAGAATCTTGCCCGTTCCCGAGGGAGAAGGCTTGCTCGATCGTGGAGTAGCTTGGGGATTCAGTTGTCATAAATTATTGTCCCGCGGAAAAAAAGTGGCGTTTGATTGTGCTAAATGGTCACTTGCTTGTCAAAGTCATTCTCACGCCCGGTCGGGGTGGTGCAATGAGAGGGCTGGTCGGCACGGGCCGCTGCTGTAATAATTGGCGGTTCTGGCCCCGTGGCGGGCCTCATGCTGGGGTTTCATCTTGCATCCGGTTTCACACCAACATCAACCCACCTATACCCATGACGCCACCGCGTGCGAAGAGTGCGACCTGCTGGTGCCAGCCACCACGCTGGCCGTGGGGGAGGCGAGCAGCTGTCCGCGCTGCGGTCATACCCTGAGCCGCCATCTGCCGGAACAGGAGCGCAGGCCCATCGCCTACGGCTTTGCGGCCATCATCATGTTCGTGCTCTCCAACGCCTTTACCTTCATGTCCTTCTCCGCCAAGGGGGTGGGGCAGGAGATGACCTTCCTGCAGTGCATCACCACCCTGGTGGATCAGGGCTACCTGTTCCTCGGGGCCGTGCTGAGCCTGACCCTCATCGGCCTGCCACTGGTCTACATGGGCTCCATCATGCTGGTGTTGTGGCGCCTCGACAAGGATCTGCACAGCAATGCCCTGCGCTCTCTCGGCCGGTTGTTGTGCCGGATCAAGCCTTGGCTGATGGTGGATGTCTTCCTCATCGGGGTGCTCATCTCCCTGGTCAAACTGATGGGGATGGCCGACATCAAGATGGGCTTGTCGTTCTGGGCGTTCGTCGGCTACACCCTGCTGCTGATCAAGATGATCTCGTCGCTGGACCGGATGTGGCTGTGGCAGCGGTTGTTCGGAGCGAGCGAACTGCATGGGGTGACTGTGGATGACGACGAGGCCAGCGCCAAGAGCGCCGGTCTGGTGGGTTGCCACATCTGCGGCGCCCTGAGCGAGGCCGGTGCCGACAGCTGCAAGCGTTGCGGCGAGCACCTGCACAGCCGTAAACCGGGCGGGCTGAACCGTACCTGGGCCCTGCTCTTTACCTCCATCATCCTCTACGTGCCGGCCAACCTTTATCCCATCATGGATACCGTCTTCCTCGGGGATGACAGCCCCTCCACCATTCTGGGCGGGGTGCTGGTGCTGTGGGCCATGGGCTCCTATCCCATCGCGGCGGTGATCTTCTTCGCCAGCGTGGTGGTGCCGCTGGTGAAGATCCTGGCGCTGTTGTGGCTCTGTTACATGGTGCAGCGCGGGCAGGGTACCTCGCCGCTCGGCAAGCTCAAGCTCTATCGCATGACTGAATTTGTGGGGCGCTGGTCGATGATCGACGTCTTCGTGGTGGCCATCCTGGCGGGTCTGATCCGGCTCGACAACCTGATGACCATCTATCCGGGCCCTGCGGCCGTCGCTTTTGCAGGTGTGGTGCTGGTGACCATGGTGGCAGCCATGAGTTTCGATTCCCGCCTGATCTGGGATTTACAACAAGGAGAACGCGAACGTGAGTGAGCGTAAGAAGAGGTGGAAACCTGGCTCGGACTTTCTGAGCTCGGCCGCCGCAATCTGGATGGTGCCGCTGCTGGCGCTGTTCATCGGGATCTGGATGCTGTTCCAGCACTGGTATTCGCAAGGTCCCAGCTTCACCCTGACGGTGGCAACGGCCGAAGGGATAGTGGCGGGCAAGACCATGATCCGCTCCCGCGAGGTGGAGGTGGGTCGCATCGAGGCGGTGGAGCTCAGCGATGACTACAGCCACGCGGTGCTGAAGGCCCGCCTGACCAACGCCGCCGCCGGCATGCTCAAGAAGGACAGCCAGTTCTGGGTGGTCAAGCCGCGGGTGGGACGCGAAGGGGTATCGGGCCTAGGCACCCTGCTCTCCGGCGCCTATATCGAGCTGGCCCCCGGCAAGAAGGGCAAGGCGCGCGATGAGTACGCCATGCTGGACAAGCCGCCACTGGCCTCGCAGGATGCCAAGGGGCTGCGATTATCGCTGAGCAGCCGGGATACCCGGGCACTCGGAGTGGGTTCGCCCATCAACTACCAGGGCTTCACCATAGGCCAGGTGGAAGAGGCGAAGTTCCTGCCCGAGAAGAGCGAGATGCAGTACCAGATCTTCATCAATGCCCCCTATGACGTGCTGGTGAGCAGCAACTCCCGCTTCTGGATGACCCCGGGTTTCGAGGTCTCCATGAGCAGCGAGGGGATGAAGGTGAAGATGGATTCGCTGGAGAGCCTGCTGGACGGCGGCATCACCATGGGGCTGCCCCCTGGCTGGGCACCCGGTGAGCCGGTCAAGCAGATGGACGACTTCACTCTGTTCCAGGATCAGGCCAGCGTGCTGGCCGGTAGCCTGGATCAGTTCATCGACTACGTGTTCCTGTTCGAGGACAGCGTCGGTGGCCTGCACCCGGGCGCGGCGGTGGAGTATCGCGGCATCCGGGTCGGTACCGTCATCTCGGCGCCCTATCTCATCGACGAGAAAGGGGTGCAGATGTTCCAGAGCCGGCAGATCCCGGTACTGGCGAGGATCGAGGTGCAGCGTCTCTCCCACCGCTATGCCAACGCGGAGAAGGAGCAGTGGCGCGCCCTGTTCGGCAAGCAGTTCAAGGAGGGGTTGCGGGCGACGCTCAAGACCTCCAGCCTGCTGACCGGGGGCAAGGTGGTGGATCTGAACTTCTACCCCGATGCGCCCAAGTTCCAGCCCACCAAGCTGGCGGGCTATCAGGTATTCCCGACCGTGCAGGCAGGGCTGGATCAGATCGAACGCAAGGTGAACCAGATCCTCGACAAGTTCGTCGACATGGACACCGCCCAGACCCTGAACCAGGTCAACCACACCCTGGCGACCCTGGATCAGACCCTGAAGAATGTCAGTGCGTTGAGTGCCAACCTGAACAAGTTCACCGGTCAGAGCGCGACCCAGCAGTTGCCGGCGTCCCTCAACGACAGCCTGAAACAGCTGCAGAGCACGCTGCAGGAGTATGATGCCAACTCCCAGACCAACCAGGATCTGCGGCAGTCGGTGCAGTCGCTCAACCAGCTGATGCGCGAGTTGCAACCGTTGGTACATTCGCTCAACGAGCAGCCGAGCTCGTTGATTTTCGATCGGGCTCGTCCCCGTGATCCCGAGCCCAAGCGAGGTCAATGATGAAGAAACGGATGATGACGCTGGCCTTGCTGGGCCTGCTGGCGGGTTGCAGCGCGGCACCGACGCAGCTGCACTACTACTCTCTCGACGCCGAGGCGCAGCAACCGGCCGCCGTGGTGGCGCAGCCGCAGCATCAGTTGGTGCTCAAACCTGTCTCTCTGTCCGGCCAGCTGGATCGGATGAGCCTGGTCTATCAGCTGGAGGGCAAGGAGCTGCACTTCGCCGAGTACCATCGTTGGGCGGGGTCGCTGGATGCCCAGCTCGATCAGCTGACCCTGAACGGCCTCTCCAGCCGCTTGCCGGGATGGGTGGTGCGGCAGGACGGAGCCCGCAAGGGGCCGGTGCTGACCATCTCGGTGGAGCGCTTCCAGGGCCGCCACGACGGTCGCGCCGTGCTGAGCGGCCGCTGGCGCCTGCTGACCGAAGAGGGCTCTGTCCTGCGTGACGTCCCCTTCCAGCAGGTGCGGGTGCTGCCTGCCGATGGCTACGGCACTCTGGTGAGCGAACTGGGGGCTGGCTGGCAGCAACTGCTCGACCAGATTGCGGCCGAGGTGCGCAAGAGTGCCTGACGCTGTACCGATGCACTGACTCAAAATGAAACGGGAGGCCTTGGCCTCCCGTTTTTCATTCGTGGCCGTCAGCCACGCTTGAGGATCACTGCTGAACTTCCGAGATCCCTTCGACCTTGACCTCGACCCGGCGATCCGGGGCCAGGCAGACGATCAGCTCGCGCTTGGACTTGCTGGTGCAGCTGTCGCCGGTGACCGGATTGCCCTTGCCACGACCTTCTACGTTGACCTTGTCTGCCGGCAGACCCTTGCCGACCAGGTAGTCGGCGACGGTCCTGGCACGCTGCTCGGAGAGCTTCTGGTTGTAGGCATCGGAACCGATGCGGTCGGTGTAGCCGATCACGGTGGCGACGCCATCCTTGGGTCTGGCCTGCTCGATCTGGCTGTAGAGGTTATCCAGCGCCTGACCACCGGCCGGCTTGAGGGTCGCCTTGTTGAAGTCGAACAGCACGTCCGAGCTCAGGGTGAACTGCTTGTCGACCATCACGGGTTCGGGGGCCGGAGCCGGCATCGGCGCCGCCACCACGGGGGCGACCTGGCCGAAGCGATAGACCACGGCGACCGCCAGCAGGCCGTTGTCGAGTTCGGCCCCGGTCTTGTCGAGCGAGTTGTCGCCGAGCGGGGTGGTGTATTGGTACTCGAGGCGGGCGGCCCAGTCACGGTTGAAGGCGTATTCCGCCCCCAACGCCCCGACAAAGGCGGCGCCGTTGTCATTGTCGAACTGCTTGCTGTCGGTCCAGGCGTAGGCGCCACCGAGGCGGGTATAGAGATCCAGGCTGTCACTGACCGGCATGCCGATCTTCATGGTGAGCTGGGCCAGCTGGGCTTTTATCTCGTCCCGGCCGATGTCGGTGGGGATCAGCTTGTCGGTCGCCGTGTATTTGTACTTGCCGAGCCAGTCGTAACCCAGTTCGAAGCCCAGGTTCTGGTTGACCTGATAGCCGAGGAAGGCGCCGGCGCCGACATCGTTCTTGTCCTCTTCGCTGATGGCGTAGTTGTCCTTGATGTCCTGGTTGTGATCGACGCCATAGAAGTTGGACCAACCCAGCTTGGCACCGCCATACCAGGTGTTGTCCTGTCCGGCTGCCTGGGCGTTGGCAGCAAGCAAGCCTGAAACCAGCAAGGTAATCAGTGTTTTATTCATGTTGAGCCTCTGCAATTTCATATTGTTGAGGGGAGGTTGACGGGGTAGCCTCTCCTTATGGGTCGGGCTTATAGCACAGCCACAACAGAGTAAGGGTAGTCGCTTTCCCCGGGTTCTCAAGCAACTGATATAAAACATAATGTGATTTTCATCGCCGCAATTTGCCGCCGTGATTTGCGCTCTGCCGAGGGGGCGCAATAGTTAATCGAGGCGGGTCTGCAGCGAGGTGAGCATGAACATCAGGTGGATATGGCTGTGCTGGGCGTTATGGCTGGTGCCGGGCTGGGCGGCCGAGACCCTGCAGGTGGTGACCGAAGACTATGCCCCCTACAACTATCTGGAAGAGGCCGAGGTCAAGGGGCTGGGCACCGAGGTGGTGGAGGCCATGCTGGAAGAGGCCGGCTTCGAATACAGTCTGGACATCTACCCCTGGGCGCGGGCCATCTCGCTGGCGCGCAGCCGTCCCAACGTGCTCATCTACAGCATCAGCCGCTTCCCAGAACGGGAGGCGCAGTTCCAGTGGATCGGGGTGATAGCGCGTATCGACTTCCATGTCTTCGCCCTGGCCAAGCGCGACGATATCAAGCCCTTTAGCCAGCTGTCACAGGCGCGAGCCTGGTCCATCGGCACGGTGCGCAACGACGCGCTGGAGCAGTACCTCATCAGCCGCAATTTTTCCAATCTGCAGCGCAACAACAACCATGAAGCCAATCTGCTCAAACTGTTGATGGGGCGCATCGATCTCTGGCCGGTGTCGCAGGAGACGGCCTACTACTATGCGCGCCAGGCGGGCTATGGGCCGTCCACCCTCAAGATAGTGCACGACATCGAGGATTTTACCGGGGGGGATCTCTACGTGGCGGCGAGTCTGAAAACCTCGCCCGAGGTGGTCAAGCGGTTGCAGGAGGCGCTGGCCACCATCAAGCAGAACGGCATCTACGACGGCATCGTGAAGCGCTACCGCTGAGCCGTGCTGGCCTGTGAGGGCTGCGCAACAAAAAGGGCCGACTGTCGTCGGCCCTTTGTCATCAGTGGGCGAGGAACTCGTACTGAGCCTCGATGAAGGCACCGGCCCGCTCGCTCAGGGCGGCGTGCACGACGGTGGTGGGGTGAACCTGATCCCAGAACATCTTGCCTTCGCAGTCGAGGGTGCTGGCGCTGCGCCGCACCATGGGGCTGGCCACGGCCTGTGCCAGCAGCGGGTTGCCGGCGATGGCGAGGCGTTCCTGCGGGTTGAAGGCGGAGAGGCTGCTGTCGCTGGCGACACTGGTGGCACTGCGGGAGGCAAACGGCTTCCATACATAGCCGCCGCCGTAGCAGGCGTTCTCGGTGTCGCTCAGGCCGAAGTTCTGCGGCTCGCGCAGCATCTCGGCGAACTGCTTGTCGATCTCGAACAGCTTGACGATGCCGGTGGGGGCCAGCTGGCGTGCCAGGTTCAGCAGCAGCTGGTTGTGGTAGGCGGAGACATGGCTGGCCGCCTCGACCACCTTCTGGCTGCGGGCCGAGGGGTTCTGGCCCAGATCCGGCAGGTTGAACAGCAGAATCTGCTTGGCGCCATTCAATACCATGCGGTTGGCCGCATCGCTGATGGCGTCGCGCACCCGCTTGGCATCCTGCTCGGTGTTCCAGCCATAGGCCAGGTAGTCGTTGGCGCCGACCCAGAGGATCACCAGATCATCGGGTTTGAAGCTGTCCTTTTGCAGGAACTGGGTCACCTCGTAATCCAGGTTGTTGATGACCTGATACTTGGGATTCCAGGAGATCTTGTTGTAGGCCACCGCGGTGGCGCCCCCTTCCGCCTCGTTGGCGATGGTCAGCCCCGGGAACTGCCGGGTCAGCTGCTCCAGCCAGACCGGCCCGTTGGAGAAGCGGCCCTGATAGTAGGGAGGGCTGGAGGGGAGATAACCGCGCATCTTGCTGTACATCTTGCCGGTATCGGAGAGGCTGTCGCCAAACATCACGATCCGGGAGAAGGCGGGACGACTGTCGGCTGCCTGAACTGTCAGCGCGAAGAGTCCCAGTAAACACACAAACCATTTCTTCATCTTGTTGTTCTCATTGATTGGAAGCAGGTGGTGCCTGCAGGCTGTTCCTCGATAGGCAAAGGTGCTGGGAAGCTGTTTTGCCATTTTGCAGGGTATAAGGCCGAATTTTATTTCGCAGCAGTGCGGGCTGATTAAATCGATTACGGTCACATCCCCTTCACCCAGATGGGGAGGCTTCACGTTTGTTTCACGCCCCGGCAGGCAGACTGCACCTGTACCCAATGACAGGAGCATGAAATGAACAAGGCAAGCGTAATCGGTCTGTTGACCCTGATGTCCATCTCTTCTTTCGCCATGGCGGCCTATACCGGCCCGCAGGAGCAGAACAAGGTGTCCGTCGCGCAGTTGAAGGATCTGGCCGATGACAGTTGGGCCACCCTGGAAGGGAAGCTGGTCAAGCACCTGGGCGGCGAGAACTACCTGTTCCGCGACGCCAGTGGCGAGGTGGAAGTGGAAGTGGATCAAGACGTGTGGCGTGGTACCGAAGTGGGCCCGGACGATCTGATCCGCATCCGTGGCGAGGTGGACCACAGCTGGAACAAGACCGAAGTGGAGGTGGAGAAGCTGGAGAAGGTAGGCGCCGCCCCGCAGAGCAAGGGCGGTTTCATCGCCAAATAAGGGTTGGCTCCGCACGCCAGACGTAACAAGGGCGCCTCCATGAGGCGCCCTTTTGCATATCGTATCCCGGCGTCAGCCGGTGCGGGCCAGCGTGCGCTTGAACCCCTTCTCGGCCTGATTGACCTTGTAGAGATAGCGCCTGGCTTCCGCCTTGGGGTGCTGCTCGGTCAGGATCTGGTAGACCGCCTCGGGCGAGAGCTGGTTGATCATGCCGGGCGCCGCCTTGCGGTCGCTGGAGAAGGTGTTGAGCACCCCGCCGGCACCGCCGTTGTAGGCGGAGATGACGGCGTAGCGACGCGAGCGCGGATCCTGGATATCCACCAGATAGACTGTCTGCAGCAGGTGCAGGTAGGCGGTCCCGACGTCGATGTTGTAGGCCGGGTTGAACAGGTCCTCCCGGGTCGGCTGGCCACTCTTGCCCTTGACCCGCACGTAGACGTCCCGCCCGGCGGTGGCCGGGATCACCTGCATCAGGCCGTAGGCGTTGGCATGGCTGACCGCATAGGGGTTGAAGCTGCTCTCGGTCTTGATCACCGCGTAGATCAGGCTCTCCGCTACCCCGTACTTGCGGGAGGCTTCCCGGATCAGGCTGGCGTACTTGTAGCCCCGCCGGTCCTCGTGGTTGGCCACCATGGGGATGTCGACGAAGAAGATGGTACGGATGCCCAGGGTGCGCTTCTTCATCGCCGTGTTGAGCAGGTAGTCGGCATAGCGCTCGGCACGCCAGTCGAAGCGGATCGGCTGGCCCTGGTTGTCCAGCACCTGACCGTAGAGGAAGGGCTCGCCGCCGGGCAGGATCTCGGCGTCGGAGTAGAGATCCACTTCCGCTGGATCGTCCGGAGTGAGCAGGGTCTCGATGATGGCGCGGCGCAGGTGGGAGCGCGGGTCGATGCCGGAGACGGTCTCGACCATGATGTGGCCGCTGGAGAAGTCGATGTGGGCCCGGCTCTTGTATTGATCCGTGTATTTGACGTAGTCAAACTTGCCCGCAAACAGCGCCTCACGCCCCCAAATCTCGTTCACGTTGTGGGAGAGCGCACTGATCATGTGTTCAAAGCCGCGGATGTCCTTGCCGTTGACGAGATCGTCATCCTCGTTGCCATTGGGCTTGGGGGAGGATGAGCAGGCAGAGAGAAACAGCAGGGTGCACAGCAGCCAGAAAATTCGGCCCATAGAGTCCTCAAACTGGGCGGCGGGCCGCCCGTCACTTCCGTCGTTGCCGTGAGTCGACGGGGCCGGCCTGCGCAGGCCGGTCCCGTTCACGGGTTATTTGCTGGGCGGGGTATAACCGTCGATGGCCACTTCACCCGCTTCAAACAGGTAGTTCACCATCTCTTGCTCCAGCAGCTGGCGATGCTCGAGGTTCATCATGTTCAACTTCTTCTCGTTGATCAGCATCACCTGCTTCTTCTGCCACTCGGTCCAGGCTTCCTTGCTGATGTTGTCAAAAATGCGCTTGCCGAGTTCACCGGGGTAGAGCTGGAAATCGAGACCCGGGCCCTCTTTTTTCAGGCGCTGGCAAAATACGGTACGGCTCATGTTGACCTCTATGGTTGTAAGTCCGGATAGGCGAGCAGACGGGCCGTGGCGGCCGCCAGACCCACCTCTACAGGATGGCGTAAGTTATACCAGAGTCGGTTATCCGCTTCCATGAGCAGGGGGGCCGGCGGCGCGTCGGTTTCGATCAGCATGGGCCTGATGTCGAGGTGAAAGTGGCTGAAAGTATGGCGAAAACCGGCCAGTTCGCGGGGGTCGCTGCCGGTCAGGCCGAGCCGCTGCAACAGCCCTGCCACCTCGGCGTCCGACTCCACCTGGGGGAAGCAGTAGAGCCCGCCCCAGATCCCCTGCGGCGGCCGCTTCTCCAGCAGCAGCTGATCGCCGTGGCGGATGAGCAGCATGATGCCGGTACGGGCCGGGATGCTCTTCTTGGGCTTGCTGTTGGGGTAGGCGGTGGGGTTGCCCTGCGACAGCCCCTGGCAATCCTCCCGCACCGGGCAGCGCTCGCAAGCGGGCTTGCTGCGGGTGCAGACGGTGGCCCCCATGTCCATCATGGCCTGGTTGTAGTGGGCCACCCCGAGCTTGGGGGTGAGGCGGATGGCCAGCTCCCACAGATCGTTTTCTACCTGCTTCTGGCCGGGCCAGCCGGGCAGGGCCAGCCAGCGGGTGAGTACCCGCTTCACGTTGCCATCCAGGATGGCGTGGGGCTGGCCAAGGGAGAGGGAGAGTACGGCGCCCGCGGTGGAGCGGCCGATCCCCGGCAGCGCCATCACCTCCTCCAGCCGCTCCGGAAAGAGGCCGCCATGGAGGTCGCGGATCTGCTGGGCCGCCTTGTGCAGGTTGCGGGCGCGGGCGTAATAGCCGAGCCCGGTCCAGTGGTGCAGCACCTCGTCGATGGGGGCATCGGCCAGCGACAGCACGTCGGGAAAGCGGGCCATGAAGCGCTGATAGTAGGGAATGACCGTAGCGACCTGGGTCTGCTGCAGCATGATTTCCGAGACCCAGACCCGGTAGGGGGTCTTCTCCTGTTGCCAGGGCAGGGTCTTGCGACCGTGGAGCTGATACCAGTCCAGGATCCTGGTGGCGAAGGTCGCGTTATCTGAGTTGTTCACATTATGCTCACACTATTGATTTAAAACTAAATTGACTAACGTGTAGCGGTCTTGGCGCTGATACCAGTGCAACGCCCGGTTGGCGAAGGTGGTGTTGTTCGGATTGCTCACTTTGTTCTCATGTCATTGATTAAAAAGGGGAGCTCTCAGGCTCCCTCTTGAAATGGCGGTGGCATGCGCGCGGTTCAGCCGCGCCAGTCCTGCAGCGCCTTGAGGCTGGCATTCTGCCCACCCACCTGCAGGATGATGTAATCCTGGGCGATGGCGAGCAGGGTGACGCTGGGGGCAACCTCGCTCCCTTCCCGGTAGGTGCGTCCGTTGAGAGTAACGGCCCGCCTAGCCGGGTTGGAGGAGAAGACGTGGGTGCCGTAGGCCAGCGGCGGCACCTGCTGGCGGAGCGCCTGCGGCAGGGCGCTGAGCGGCGTGGCATGTAGTTCTTCCGGTACCTGCGGCGGCGCGCCCTGCTCCTGCAACGGAGTGTTGTTGAGGGCGTTGAGGATGCGCTCGGCCAGTCCCTGGCTGCTGTCGGCAGGCGCCGGTGAAGGCTGTGCATCGACCTTGGGGGTGACCACGGGTTCGGGCGGCGGCGGTGGCAGCGGCCGGGTGATCATCAGTTTGGGCTCGACCCGCACGAAGGGGGGCGTCACCACCTCCTTCACCTCCACCGTCTTCTCGATGGGGCGGTTGTTGAGCAGGTGCCAGCCATAGTTGGCGGCGGCCCCCATCACCAGCGCCAGCGGGGCCAGCAGCCACCAGATCCAGCGCCTGGGTTGTTCCTCATCCTGGCTGACCGGCAGCCCCATCGCCGGAATGTGCGGGGTGAACTGGGGCTGATCGGCCCGCCGCAGCGCCTTGAGCAGGGTGGACATCAGGAAGCCTCCTCCGACAGTGTGTTGATGGTATCATCCTCTGCCGGATTCAGCTTGGCCGGCTTGCTGGCTCGCTGGGCGTCATCCTCCAGCTTCGGCATGGGTTCGCCGGCCATCACGTTGAGGCGCAGCAGGGTGTTGCTGCCGGCGATGCCGTCCGGAGTCAGTCCCTGCTCGCGCTGGAACTGCTGCAGCTTGGTCTTGAGCTCGGCATCGAAGCGACGGACCTTGCGATCCGGCTGCTGCAGGGCCCGGCTGAGGGCGTTGTCGAGCCACTGCACCTGAGTTGGGCCTGCGTTGTTGCCGATCAGGGTGATGCCCCCCTTGGGCATGCGCCACAGCAGGGTGTAGCTGCCGCCCCAGTAATCGCTCAGCCACTGCCGGTCTACCTGCCAGCTCTGGTTGCCGATGAGCAGGTTGGCCTTGTCGGGGCCGAGGTTGACCAGGGTGGCGTAATAGGTGCCGCCGGTCTCGTCGGTCAGGCTGACGAGGGCGGGATACTGCAGGGCCTGCAGATCGGCCAGGGAAGCTTCCCCCTCCTGGCAGCGCAGGCCGGCGCGCGGTGCGTTGTCGCAGGTCGCCTCTTCCAGCTCGGTCTGGTAGCCCCACACCTTGTAGAGATTCTGCATGGCGCTGTCCGGCTCCAGCGCCTGATTGATGGCGCGGGTCAGCTGCTCCTGCTGTTCCGGGGTGTCGTCCACTTTGACCGGCACCTCCACCGTCACCACCGGGCGGGTCGGGAAGACGCCGAAGAACTGCCAGCCCCACCAGCCGGTGGCCACCAGCAAGGCGCCAACCAGCGCCACCATCAGGCCGGACTGCCAGGTGCCCTCGTCACGGATGCCGCTCACTTCGAAGGCCGCCAGGCTGATGTCGCCGTGCACTATCTTGTGGCTGCCGCGGGCGAAGGCGGCGATCAGGGCGCGGTCGCAGATGAGGTTGATGAGGCGCGGAATGCCGCCGGAGAGGCGGTGCAGGGTCTGGATAGCTTTGGGGGTGAAGATGGGCTGCACGCAGCCGGCCACCTGCAGACGAAAGCGGACATAGGCGTCCACGTCCTGGCAGGAGAGCGGCAGCAGGTGGTAGCGGGCGGTGATGCGTTGAGCCAGCTGGCGCAGCAGGGGCTGGCGCAGCATCTGCTGCAGCTCGGGCTGGCCGATGAGCACCACCTGCAGCAGCTTCTTCTCGTCGGTCTCCAGGTTGGTGAGCAGGCGCAGCTGTTCCAGCACGCCGGGCAGCAGGTGCTGGGCTTCGTCCACCAGTACCACGCTGCGCTTGCCTGCCGCCAGATTGGCCAGCAGGTGATCGCGGATAAGGTCGAACAACTGCTTGAGGCCGGCATCCTGGTCATAGCCCAGCTGGAACTCGTCGCAGATGGCCGCCAGCAGATCGCGTTCGGTCAGGGATGGATTGAGGATGTAGGCGATCTCGGTCTCTGCCGGCAACTGCTGCAACAGGCAGCGGGAGACGGTGGTTTTGCCGGTGCCCACTTCCCCGGTCAGCAGCACGAAGCCGCCCCCATCCTGCAACCCGTAGTTGAGGTGGGCGAGGGCTTCCCCGTGCCGTTCACTCATGTAGAGGTATTTGGGATTGGGCGAGATGGAGAACGGGTGCTCCGACAGACCGAAGAACTGTGTGTACATAAGGATCCATTCCGTTGTTATGGGCGGCAGGTTAAAGCCTCCCCCAAGGGATGTCAAAGACCCGGATGCCATAAGGGGGGCCAGCGCACACCCTGATCTCCCGGTGGGAAAATCAGGGCTGCGGCCATGGCGGCTGGCGGTGGGAAAAAGGGCCTGTGAGTATCGACGGCGTCCCGCCAACCGGGCTCGCATGGCATCTATGTCGGGCCGGGAATAGTCTCCATCGGCCAAACCGGTATAATCGGGACAGGTTTATCAAGGGAGACAGAGCTTGCAGACTTATCTGGTTGGGGGCGCGGTGCGGGATCGCCTGCTGGGATTGCCGCAGGGGGACAGGGATCACCTGGTGGTCGGGGCGACCGTGGAACAGATGCTGGCGCTGGGTTTTACCCAGGTGGGCCGCGACTTTCCCGTGTTTCTGCACCCCAAGACCCAGCAGGAGTACGCGCTGGCCCGCACCGAGCGCAAGCAGGGGCAGGGTTACACCGGCTTCGTCTGCCACGCTTCGCCGGAGGTGACGCTGGAGCAGGATCTGCTGCGCCGGGATCTCACCGTCAACGCCATCGCCGAAGATGAGGCGGGCCAGCTGCACGATCCCTATGGCGGCATCGAGGATCTGAAACAACGGGTGTTGCGCCACGTCTCCCCCGCCTTTGCCGAAGATCCGCTGCGCATCCTGCGGGTGGCCCGCTTCGCCGCCCGCTTCCACGCCCAGGGTTTCGTGGTGGCTCCCGAGACGCTGGCGCTGATGCGCGAGATGACCGAGGCCGGTGAGCTGGCCCACCTGACCCCGGAGCGGGTCTGGAAGGAGCTGGAGAAGGTGCTGCTGGGGCCGACCCCGCAGGTGTTCTTCGAGGTGCTGCGCGAGTGCGGCGCTCTGGCCGCTCTGTTCCCCGAGCTGGACGCCCTGTTCGGGGTGCCGGCCCCCGCCAAGTGGCACCCGGAGATCGATACCGGCATCCACACCATGATGGTGCTGGCGCAGGCTTGTCGGCTTTCGCCGGAGCTGGCGGTGCGCTTCGCGGCGCTGTGCCACGACTTTGGCAAGGGGCTGACCCCGCCGGAGTTCTGGCCGAGCCACCACGGTCACGGCCAGAAGGGGCTGCCGCTCATCCGCGACTTCTGCGAGCGCTTCCGGGTACCGAACGAGTGTCGTGACCTGGCCCTGCTGGTGAGCGACCTGCACACCCATATCCACATCGCCTTCGAGCTCAAGCCCGCGACCCTGCTCAAGGTGTTCGACAAGGCCGACGCCTGGCGCCGGCCAGAGCGCTTCGCCCAGCTGCTGGATGCTTGCCGGGCCGACTTCCACGGCCGTACCGGCTTCGAGGAGCGGGTCTATGCCGAACCCGACTATGTGGCGCAGGCGCTGGCGGCCGCCCAGGCGGTGCCGGTGAAGGAGATAGTGGCGGCCGGCTTCAAGGGGGAGGCCATTCGCGAGCAGCTGGCCAAGCGCCGGCTCGATGCCATCAGCCGGGTGCGCGACGAGTGGACCTTCCTCGAGGATTGACGAGGCATGGAGACGAGGCATGGACAAAAAAGCCCGGGTCAGTAACCCGGGCTTTTTCATGGTCGCGCCAGCATGGCGGATGGCCGCCTAGTCACCGGGACCGAAGCGCTCATGCATCGGGTCGTAGAAGTATGCCTGGTAGTTGAAGTCGATCCCCTTGATGTAGGGGTTTTCCAACCGGAACAGCCGGCGGGTATTGAGGTGGGCGAAGCTGAGGGAGGGCTTGAATGCTTTCAGCCAGAGCGCCTGCAGGGAGCCGTCGCGCCAGGCGGCCTTGAGCCCCTGCTGCACCCGGTCGATGGCCTGCCGGTTGCCGTTGTGGGTGAAGAAGACCCGGGGCAGGGGATAGTAGAGGGCCAGGCTCTCATCCATAATCAGCCCTTCCACCTCCTTGTGGTTCAGCATCTCCTGAGGCAACTCGTTGATCCCGCGGCAGAAAAGATCGAAACGGCCGCGAGCCACCATCTTGAACAACTGCTCGTAGCCCTCCACCTCCAGCACCTTGAAGCCGGCCCGGCGCAGGATCTCTACGTCGAGCCAGCCCTTGCCTTGGCCGATGTCGAAGCGCTTCAGCTCATCCAGGCTGGTGGCCTTGGCAACCTCATCCTTGCGGGTGGGGCTGACAAAGCAGATGCGGTAGCTGACGATGCCGATATGGATGGGGAAGCGCACATAGTCGATGCCGCTCATGTCCCGATCGGCGCGATAGCTGTCCATGGCGAACAGGTTGGGGTAGTGGTTGAAGCGCAGGCTGACCCACATCCGGGCCAGGGTCATGGGGGGGGCGGCCTGCATCCGGTAGTCACCATGGCTGGCGCGGGTCTTCTCCAGCGCCAGGCGCAGGACCTCACGATCATAGGTGCTTCTGGGGTCGTGCTCGCTCTCCGGACTCATATAGGTGAACAGGGTCGGGCCGGCCAGCACGGGCATGGCCGTCAGCAGGGCGAGCAGCGGGGTCCAGTGCATCATGCGCTCCTGTGAAAAGCAGAGACTCTTCTGAGTGTAGTGACTCTCCCGGCCGTGGGCGGCAGAGGCGGGGTCAGGGTTTGCCGGTGGCGGGCTCGCCCGGTCCGAAGCGCTGGGTGAGGGGATCGTAAAGATAGGGGTGGTAATCGAAGTCGAGCCCCTGCAGCAGGGGGTTGTCCAGTCTGAACAGTTGCCGCTGGTCGAGCCTGGCAAACGCCAGCGCCGGCTGGTAGGTCTTGAGCCAGAGCGCCTGCAGTGAGCCATCCTGCCAGGCCAGCTGCAGGCCGGCCCGGATCCGGCGCAGGGCACGCTGGTTCTCCTTGTGGCTGTAGAAGAGGTGGACGAAGGGGTAGTAGAGCGCCAGATGCTGGTCAACCATCAGCGGCCCCAGATCCTTGTGGGTATCCAGCTCGCTCAGCAGTTCGTTGGCACCCCGGCAGAAGAGGTCAACCCGGCCGCGCACCACCAGCTTGAACAGCCGCTCGTAGCCCTCGACCTCCTGTACCTTGAAGCCGGCGGCGCGCAGTATGTCGGCGTCCTGCCAGCCGCGGCCCTGGCCATGGATGAACTGCTGCAGATCGCTGAGGGTGCGCACTCGGGCCACGGCCTGCTGCTGCTTGGGGCTGACGAAGCAGATGCGATAGCCAAGGATGCCGAGATCCACCGGGAAGCGGACATAGTCGAGGTCGTGGCTCCCCTCCGGGCGCGGGAAGCTGTCGATGGCCAGCAGGTTGGGGTAGAGGTTGTATTGCAGTACCTGGCGCAGCCGGGTCCGGCTCATGGACGGGGCCGGGCGCAGTTCATAGTCGCCGAAGCTGTCACGGGTCTTCTCCAGGGCCAGCTGCAGCAGCTGCTGGCCGTAGAGGGAACGTAAATCCCGGTCACTCTCCGGGCTGACATAGGTCACTATGTCCGCGGCCGGCAGCAGGGGGGAGAAGAGCAGACTACCGGCCAGCAGCCCCAGGATCATCGTTCTGTGGTTCATCATACCGCTCACTACTGTCACATTGAGTTGAGTGTAGCGGTTGATGGCGTCAGGACGGGCTCTCCGGCTCCGGAACCTGCGGCCTTTACCTGCCGCGCGATCGCTACCAGAACAGTTGACCCAGCAGAGGCGCCAGCAGCACTGTCACCATACCGGCGATCATCATCACCATGCTGGAGACCACCCCCTCCTCGTTGCCCATCTGATAGGCCTTGGCGGTGCCGGCGCCGTGGGCCGAGGCGCCAAAGCCCGCCCCCTTGCCGAGCCGGCTGCGAATGGCCAGCAGGGTGAGCACGCTCTCTCCCACCGCCATGCCGATGACGCCGGTCAGCACCACGAACAGCGCGGTGAGATCGCTCTGACCGCCGATGGCGCGGGTCGCCTCCACCGCGAAGGGGGTGGTGATGGAGCGCATCGCCAGACTGCGCTGCAGCATGTCGGAGAGATCAAGCCAGCGGGCCAGCAGCACGGTACTGCCCACCGCCATGATGACGGAGGCGACCACCCCCACCGACAGCGACAGCCAGTGGCGGCGAATGAGCCGGCGGTTCTCGTAGACCGGCACCGCGAAGGCCACGGTGGCCGGCCCCAGCAGCCAGAGCAGCCAGTGGGATTCGGCCATGTAGTCCTGATAGGGGATGTGAAACAGCATGACGACCGCCACCAGCAGGGTCGGCGCCAGCAGCAGCGGCATCAGCGGCAGGATGCGCTTCTTGCCGTAGAGCCATTTGCTGGCGTAGTAGAAGAGCAGGGTCAGGGCGAAGCAGAGCAGGCCGAGCAGGGTATCAGACATGGCGACGACTCCGGCGGGCCAGTTTCAACTCGAGGCGGTAGACCCTGTCCACCACCAGCGCCGTGGTGCCGAGCACCAGGGTAGTGCTCACCAGCAGCACCACCATGATGCGCCACCCCTCCTGCAGCAGCAGCTCCTGATAGTTGACCACCGCCACCACGGCGGGGACGAAGAACAGCAGCATCTCCGCCAGCAGCCAGCGGGCGCCGGCTTCAAACCACTGGGCCTTGACCACCCCGAGCAGGATGCAGGCCAACAGCAACAGCATGCCGGTGAGGTTGGCAGGCAGCGGCAGGTGGAGGGTGCGCACCGCGGTATCGGCCAGCAGCCAGATGGCCGCCAGCAACAGGATCTGGAAGGGGGTTTGTAACCAGCGAAGGGAGAGGGCTTTCATGATATGGGTCTTTCTGTGAACTTGCTCACAGTATAGAGGTGGGTTAAACCTGCAAAAAATGAATTTAAATTATCAAAATCATGCCAAAGAGGCATGATTTGGTTTTGCCATCCGCCAGGAGATCGTCATGGACATCCGCGCCCTGCGTTACTTTGTCGAACTGGTGCGAGAACAGAGCTTCACCCGGGCCTCCGAGAAACTGTTCGTCACCCAGCCCACCATCAGCAAGATGATCCGCAACATGGAGGAGGAGCTGGGCCAGCCCCTGCTGAGCCGCGCGGGACGCCGCTTCACCCTGACCGACAGCGGCCGGGTGCTGTTCAACCGGGCCCAGACCATCCTAGCCGAAATGCAGCAGCTGGAGGCGGAACTCGCCGATCTGCAGAGCCTGCAGTTTGGCCGGCTGGCCCTCGGCATTCCGCCCATGGTGGGTCACGTCTATGCGGATCTGATCCGCGCCTATCGCAGCCGCTACCCCAAGGTCGAGCTCTCCATCGTCGAGTATGGTGGTCGGCGCATCGAGCAGGCGGTGTTGGAAGGGGAGCTGGATCTCGCCATCACCATGTTGCCGACCAGGGAGGAGGGGGCTTTGAGCGTCATGGAGCTGGACCAGTATCCCATTCAGGTGGTGCTGCCCGATCTGCCGCGTTGGCGGGATTGCGGCGAGATCCGGCTGGAGGGGTTGCGGGACGAGCCCTTCCTGCTCTACACCCAGGCCTTCACCCTGAGCGAGCGGTTGGAACAGGCGTGCCGGGTGGCCGGCTTCGAGCCCCAGGTGGCGGCGCGCAGCAGCCAGTGGGACTTTCTCACCGCCATGGTGCGCAGCGGCATGGGGGTCGCCTTTTTGCCCGAGCCCATCTGCCGCCGGCTGACGCCGGACGGCCTGGTGCTGAGGCCGCTGGTGCCCGAGCTGAGCTGGCGGCTCGGGGTGATCTGGCCGAGCGAGCGCTATCTCTCCCGCACCGCCGAGGCCTGGCTGGCGCTTTGCCGCGAGCAGGGCTGAGTCTCATCAGGGTTTGCCGAAGCGATCCGTCACCGGGTTGTAGAAGTAGTGCTGGTAATCGAAGTTGATGCCCTTGAGGAAGGGGTTCTCCAGCTTCAGCATCCGCCTCTGCTTGAGCCCGGCGAAGGCGATGGCAGGGCCGAAACTGCGGCGCCACAAGGCTTGCAGCGAACCATCCTGCCAGGCTTGCTGCAGCCCCGTCTCCACCCGCCTCATGGCCTCGCCGTTGGCGGCATTGGTATAGAAGACCCTGGGCAGCGGATAGTAGAGCAGCAGGGAGCTGTCCATCTTCAACCCCTTGATCTCCTTGTGGGTGAGCAGTTCGCTGCGCAGCTCGCTCGCCCCGCGGCACAGGAGGTCAAAGCGGCCGCGAGCCACCATCTTGAACAGCATCTCGTAGCCGTCGACCTCCACCACCTTGAGGCCTGCATGGCGCAGTATCTCCACGTCCAGCCAGCCCTTGCCCTGACCGAAGCTGAAGCGACGCAACCCCTCGAGGTCGTGCACCTGTGCCATGGCCGCCTGTTGGCCTGGGCTGACGAAACAGATGCGGTAGCTGACGATGCCGAGATGGACAGGAAAGCGGACATAGGCCAGCCCTTTCTCGTCCCGCGCGCTGCTGTAGCTGTCCATGGCGAACAGGTTGGTAAAGCTGTTGAGCTCCAGACTGAGCCGGACCCGAGCCTTGGTCATGGGCGGCGCTGGTTGCAGCTCATAATCGCCAAAGGTGTCGCGGGTCTTGTCGAGGGCGAGGCGGAGCAGCTCCCTGTCATAGGTCATGCGCGGATCCTTCTCGCTCTCCGGGCTGATATAGGTAAAGCGGGTCGCCGCCAACGACGTGGAGGAGAGGAAGAGGGAGAGAAGCAGGAACAGGAGTCTATACATCCAGGCTAGGCTCTATGATTTTGTTTCATCCATTATAGTTCGGCCCCCAGCCGTTCAGGCGTGCCGGTCGCTTGCCAGCAGGCTGCCCAGCCGGCGGCAGAGACGGCGCAGGGTCTGGTTGTCGAGGGAGGCAAAGCCGAGCAGCCATCCCTCCTGCGTCGGCGGGCCCAGGTAGAACTGGCCGAGGGGACGCAGCCCCAGCCCCTCGGTGTTGGCGGCCTCTGTCCAGCGTGCCTCGCCGCCGGGGGGCAGCCGCACGGCGCACTGCAGGCCGGCCCCGCCGTGGATGGGGGTGAGGGCGGGGCAGTGGCTGGCCAGCTCGGCCAGCAGCAGGTCGCGGCGGCTCTGATAGACCAACCTGCTCTGGCGCAGGTGGGTGGCGAAGTGGCCGGCGCGGATGAAGTCAGCGGTGACCGCCTGCAGCAGCTGGTTGCTGTGGCCGTCGACCGCGGCCCGGGCCCGGCAGAAGGATTCCATCAGCGGTCTGGGCAGCACCAGGTAGGCGAGGCGCAGCGAGCCGAACAACACCTTGCTGAAGGTGCCCACGTAGAGCACCCGTCCCTGACCATCCAACCCCTGCAGGGCGGGGAGCGGCCGCTGATCGTACTGGTACTCGCCGTCGTAGTCGTCCTCCAGGATCCAGGCGCCGTGCCGCTCGGCCTCGGCCAGCAGCGCCATCCGCCGCGGCAGGCTCATGGGCACGCCGAGGGGATACTGGTGGGCCGGCGTGGTGTAGATGAGCCGCGGCGCCGGGTGATCCCCCTGTGGGTTGAGCCCCTCTTCATCCACCGGCACCGGGTGCACTCGGGCGCCGGCACTCTCCATGGCGGTGCGGGCCCCGGGGTAGCCGGGGTCCTCCACCCAGACGGTATCGCCGGCATCGATCAGCAGCTGGGTCGCCAGCAGGATCCCCTGCTGGGAGCTGGTGAGGATCAGGATCTGATCCGGCTCGCACACCACGCCGCGCGACTGCACCAGATAGCTGCTGATGGCGCCGCGCAGCGCCTCCAGCCCCTGCGGATCCCCGTAGTTCATCCAGTCGCCGGCGTGCCGGCGCCACTGCTGCTGCATCAGCCGGCCCCACAGGGCCTGGGGGAAGAGACGCGGATCCGGCTGGCTGGAGGCAAAGGAGCGGCCCACCTCGGGCACGTCGTGGCAGGCGCCGCTGTCGGCCATCTCCTGACCACGGCGCGACAGACCGGCCGCTGACTGGGGCGGGCGCGGAGTCGGGGAGACCGCGGCCAGCGCCACGAAGCTGCCAGCCCCCACCTTGCGCACCAGATAGCCCTCCGCCTCCAGCCGGCCATAGGCCAGCTCCACCGTGCTGCGAGAGACCCCCAGATCGGCGGCCAGCATGCGGCTGGCGGGCAGCCGGCTGTGCTGGGGCAGGTGGCCGGCCAGCATGGCCGAGCGCAGGGTGCGGACCAGCTGTTCGTGCAGCGGCAGATCGCTGGCTTGCTGGGTGGCAAACAGGGTGGGCAGGGCAGGCATGGGGAGCTCCCGGGTGCTAATTGGTCTGCCCATATTGGCAAAATTGGTCGGCGTGGCAAGGCCATTATGTCGCTACATTGAGGCGCAAGGTTCGGGATCCACAACGATTGGCAATGAAAGGAGTCTGCATGTCGGAGTACAGCGCCACCATCAGCTGGCAGCGGGGGGAGCACGAGCCCTTCGTCGATCAACGCTACAGCCGGGCCCACTGGTGGGAGTTCGACGGCGGCGTCAGGGTGCCGGCGTCCTCATCCCCCCACGTGGTGCCGTTGCCCTGGTCGGTGGCCGAGCACGTCGATCCGGAAGAGGCCTTCGTCGCGGCCATCTCCAGCTGTCACATGCTCACCTTCCTCTGGCTGGCGGCCAGGGCGGGCTATCGGGTGGAGAGCTACCTGGACGAGGCGGTGGGCATCATGGAGGCCAATGCCCGCGCTCGTCAGGCCATCAGCCGGGTCACCCTGCAGCCGCTGGTGCAGTTTGGCGGCGAACGCCAGCCGGATCTGGTCGCGCTTGAGCAGTTGCACCACCAGGCCCACGAGGAGTGTTTCATCGCCAACTCGGTCACCACAGTCATCACCACCCGGATCCGGGTGTGAGTACAAGGAGCGTCACTATGAGTCATGTATTGAGCAGCGGACTGGCCAGCGCCGAGCAAGCCCGCCTCTTCTTCGAGGCCCAGCTGGCCTTTCGCACCGATCCGGCGGATCTGGCCGCTGATCTGCTGGCCGGTGAAGAGCGGATCGTGGTCATCGACACCCGCTCTGCCGGTCACTACGCCGAGGGACACATCCCCGGTGCCATCAGCTTCCCCCACGCCACCATGAACCCGGCCAGCACGGCCGCGCTGGCGCGGGACAAGGTCTATGTCTGCTATTGCGACGGCATCGGCTGCAACGGCTCGACCCGTGGCGCCTGCAAGCTGGCGGCGCTCGGCTTTCAGGTCAAGGAGCTGATCGGTGGCCTGCACTGGTGGCGGCAGGACGGCTTTGCCGTCGCCACCGGTAGCGAACCGGGCGTGCTGCAAACGGGAGGGATTGCCTGTGGCTGCTGATATCCATCTGAACGAGTTCGACCAGCCGGTCGGAGCGCCGCTGCCCGACTGGCGGGGCGCTGAGTTTCCGCCCCGCCGCACGCTCAACGGCTGGGGCTGCCGGCTGGAGCCGCTGGATCCCGAGCGTCACGGCCCCGGCCTGTGGCAGGCTTTCAGTGCCGACAGCGGGGCCATGTGGACCTATCTGACCACAGGCCCCTATGCAACAGAGGCGGATATGCTGGTCTGGCTGCAAGAGTGCGCCGCCAAGCAAGATCCCCAGTTCTACACCATCTTCGACGAACATGACAAACAGCCGCTGGGGCTGGCCAGCTACCTGCGTATCGACCCTCTGGCGGGCAGCATAGAGGTGGGCTGGCTGCACTTTTCCCCCGCCCTGCAGCGCTCGCGGCTGGCGACGGCGGCCATGGCCCTGATGATGGCCAATGCCTTCGCCCTCGGCTACCGGCGTTACGAATGGAAGTGCAATGCCTTGAACAAGCCCTCCTGGCAGGCGGCGCTGCGGCTCGGTTTCAGCTATGAGGGGACCTTTCGCCAGAACCGGGTGGACAAGGGACGCACGCGCGATACCGCCTGGTTCTCGGTGATCGACAGTGAGTGGCCGGCGCTGCAGGATTGCTTTGCGCTCTGGCTGGCGCCCGACAACTTCGATGAGCGCGGCAGGCAGCGGCTGCGGTTGTCTGCACTGACCACCGCTTGTCGTGCCGATGGTCAGTTGCCGTGACAAGACATACGAGGCCCCGCTCGCGGGGCCTCTGTCTTTTCAGGCGTTAGTCATGGTGCTCGCCGATGGGGGCGGCAATCCACTTCATCAGGCGCAGCATGTCGGCGGGGGCTACCCCGACCGAAAGGCCGCGCTTGCCGCCGCTCACCAGGATCTCGTCAAACTGCATGGCCGAGTCGTCTAGCACGGTGGGCAGCAGCTTCTTCTGGGCCAGCGGACTGATGCCACCCACCTTGTAGCCGGTCAGCTTCTCGGCCTCCGCCGGCTTCATCATCTCCACCTTCTTGAGACCGGTGGCCTTGGCCAGCTGCTTGAGGCTGCACAGGCCGGACGAGGGGACGATGGCCACCACCGCCTGCTTGTCGTGATGGGCGATCAGGGTCTTGAACACCTGGGCTTCCGGCAGGCCGAGCTGGGTCGCGGCATGCTTGCCGAAGTCGTCGTGGGCTTCGCACTCGTAGGGGTAGAGCTTGTGGGGGATCTTGAGCTTTTTCAGCAGGTTGATGGCTGGTGTCATGATGAGAGCCTTGAGTCGAAACAAGGCCAAACAGTCTGCGCCTGCCGAGCGGGTGATGCAAGCAGCCTGCATTGACAGGGAGGGATAAGGGGAGAGAGACAAAAAAGCCCGGGCCAATGACCCGGGCTTTTCACTGCGGTGCGCCTCAGGAGAAGCAGATCTGCAGCACGTAGAAGATGGCGATGGCCAGGATGGCACCCGCAGGCAGGGTGATGACCCAGGATACCACGATGTTGCGCAGCACGCCCAGGTTCAGGGCCGCGATACCGCGCGCCAGACCCACGCCCATGACAGCACCGACCAGGGTCTGGGTGGTGGAGATGGGCAGACCGGTGCCGGAGGCGATCACCACGGTGGCGGCGGTGGCCAGCTGGGCGGCGAAGCCACGGCTCGGGGTCAGGTGGGTGATGCCGGTGCCGACGGTCGCCATCACCTTCTCGCCCATGGTGGCCAGACCGATCACGATGCCGATGCCGCCGAGCGGCAGGATCCACCAGGCGATGTGGGAGCTGCCGCCGATCTCGCCGCCAGCCGCCACGATGGAGGCGACCGCGGAGAGCGGGCCGATGGCGTTGGCCACGTCGTTGGAACCGTGGGCAAAGGCCATGGCACAGGCGGTGATGATCATCAGGATGCCGAACACCTTCTCCACGTTGGCGAAGTGCATCTTGCTGTCATCCTGCGGGTTGTACTGCTGGCCACGGATGTAGATCCAGCCGGCAAAGGCCACTGCGATGGAGATGGCGACGGAGAGCAGGATACCCTCGCCATCGCTCAGGTGCAGACCAACGTGGGTCAGCCCCTTCTTGATGGTGACCAGGCAGATCACCAGCGCGGTCAGGAACATGTAGAAGGGGACGTAGCGCTTGGCGTTGTTGAGGGGATCATCGGTGTTGAAGATGAGCTTCTGCACGCTGATGAACATGAAGTAGGCGATGACGCCGGAGATGGCCGGAGTGACCACCCAGGAGCCGACGATGCCGCCGAACTTGCTCCACTGCACCGCTTCCGGGCCCACGCTCACCACGGCGAAGCCGACGATGGCGCCGATGATGGAGTGGGTGGTGGAGACGGGCCAGCCGAAGTAGGAGGCCAGGATCAACCAGGCGCCGGCGGCCAGCAGGGAGGCGATCATGCCGAGCACCAGCAGATCCGGGGTGGCTGCAAAGGCGTTGCTGTCGATGATGCCGTTGCGGATGGTGGCGGTGACTTCACCACCGGCCAGATAGGCACCGGCAAATTCAAAGATCATGGCGATGATGATCGCCTGACGGATGGTCAGGGATTTGGTGCCGACCGACGTGCCCATGGCGTTGGCCACGTCATTCGCACCAATGCCCCAGGCCATCAAAAAGCCGAACAAGGCCGCCACGAGCACCAGAGTGGTGCCGTAATTCGCGATAATGTCCATTCAGTGTTTTACCCAGTCAGTCGATTACGAACGAGCCAGCATCAGTTCCAGACGGGCGCCTACACGCTCGGCCTGATCTGCCAGG
The DNA here is from genome assembly GCF_040907805.1 of Aeromonas sp. s3. NCBI lineage: Bacteria > Pseudomonadati > Pseudomonadota > Gammaproteobacteria > Aeromonadales > Aeromonadaceae > Aeromonas > Aeromonas sp. s3. The sequence goes on along the minus strand of NZ_JBFOCQ010000034.1, from coordinate 61,088 downwards.
TCACCTACCCATTCGAGGATCTTGTAGAGGAACATAACGTCGATCGGATTGTATTTCTGCTCAACGGCTTGCAGCTGTTGGCGCAGCCCGATCTGCATGGTGTCAGTATCGTCCTCGATAAGATCCAGCTGGTGGATCATCTCGGCAACCATTTCAACTTCACGTCCTTTAAAGCCGGTTTCGAGCAGCTCATCGAGTTCTCCGATGGCTTTCTCGGCTTGGGCGGTCGCATCGATACAGCGTTTGAGATAGGCCATGAAATCGGCCCGCATCTCGGAGGGGAATTCCATTTTGCGGCCAAGCATGCGGCCCGAAATATCCTTGGCACGGTTGGCGATCTTGTCCTGCTGGGTCAGCAGTTCGAGCAGGTCGGTACGGGCGACCGGCAGGAACAGACCACGGGGCAACTTCAGACGGATTTCACGCTTGAGGATGTCCGCTTCTTTTTCCAGCTGGGCAATCTGCTGCCGGATCTTCTCGGCATCTTCCCAACGGTCTTCGGCAACGGCATCAAAGAAGGGAACCAACTGCTGGGAGCACTGGTGAACCTTGACGATATGCTTCTGCAGCGGCTTGATGGGGGACTTGGCAAAAAGCCCCAAAATAGTATTTACTGGCATGGCCAAACCTGTGTCGGTGAAAAAACACTCGATACGATTTTATGAGGGGCGCATGGTAACCGAACTGCGCCATCAATAAAACCGTGAATTAATCCTGATGTATCGCAGGCATTATATCCTCGCGCTTAGCATCATGCCCCCCAAAGTTGCCTGCCAGCCCGGAATGACTATGCAAACTGAGATCGAGATAAAGTTTTTTGTCTCCCGAGATATTCGACAGCCTTTTTTCAACCTTCTGAATTCACTGGAAATTATATCCAGCTCCCAAGCCGAGCTCGGCAATGTCTATTTTGATACACCCGCGCTGGATTTACGCCGACTGGAAATGGGATTGCGAATTCGTCGCAGCGATGATTTTGCCGAACAGACGATTAAATGTCGGGGTCAGGTGGTGGGCGGATTGCATGCCAGACCCGAATACAATGCCCCCGTCGAGGGCGATCTGCCTGCCTTGGCCGCCTTCCCCGATGCGATCTGGCCAAGCCTGGCGGTGCGCGACGGGATCCAGGGCGAGCTGGTGGCCCAGTTTCGCACTGACTTTCTGCGTCGCCACTGGTTGATCGCCTTCGAGGGGGCCGAAATCGAGCTGGCCTGGGATCAGGGGGAGATTGTCGGCGTGCTCGGCAAGAGCACTATCGACGAGTTGGAGCTGGAGCTCAAATCTGGCGAGGCGAGCGCCCTGTTTGGCTTGGCTGAGCAGCTGGCTGGGCTGGGTGGCTTGCGCCTCGGGGCTCAGTCCAAGGCCCAGCGCGGGTATCGGCTGGCGGGGCTTGGCAAGCCGCTGGCCCTGCAATCCCTGCCCACGGCTACCGAGCTGAGTGCTGTAGCACGCATCACCCTGGGTCTGCAGCACTGGCAGCACCATGAACAGTATTGGCTGGAGCAGACGGACACCGCGCAGCAGACGCTGGCGTTGCAGCAGTTGCGCCTGGGGATGGATCTGGTTGCCGAGGCGGCCGACCTGTTGCCGACCCCGGCCTGGCTCGACAGCCTGACCCGGCTCGGGCAGCGGCTGGCCTTGGTCGCCGGGCAGGCCGACTGGCAGCAGGCGTTGCCGGCGCTGTTTCTGCAGGCCGATTACGTGGGCCTGCAACTGGCCATCGCCGCCTGGCTGCACCGGCAAGGGTGATCAGCCGAGCGGTGTCGCGCCTGCAATGCAAAAAAGGTGAGCCTGGCTCACCTTTTTCTTTGGTTGGCGATGGGCGCGTCGCCGGCAGGCAATCGAGGCCGGATCAGACCTGGGTGTAGACCAGCCCGGTGCTGCGCACCACGTCTTCCCCCTGACAGCGCTGTTCCAGTGCACTGGTGTCGCAGGGCTGGCCGTTGTGTTCGATGCAGAATTCGAAGCGGGTGCGGGATTTGACCGGGGTGTGCTGCGGGTTGGCGGCGGTGGCCTGCCATTGCCACTGCTGCAGCACGGCGATGGCGGCATCGCTGAACTGTGGGTCGCTGCTCTCCAGCACCCGGATCTGCTCGGCCCGCCCTGCCGGGTTGATCACGTACTCGAGGGAGCTGCAGCCGGTCTGCTCCGCCAGTATGGCCTCTCTGGGGTAGCGGGACTCCATGCGGGTGAGCGGGCTCCACTGGGCGTTCACTTCCTTGAGATCGCTTAAGGGGAGGGAGGTCAGGTGGACGGTGTGGCTCTGCTGGCTGCAGCCGGTCAATGCGCACAGGGCGCCCAGCAAAAGAGTGGCTTTCATGTTCGCTTCCCTTCGTTATTGGTATTGCAGGCGGGCCGGGGCCCGCCGCTCGGCAGGGCCATTAATAAAATATTCAGCCACGAATGAAAACCCTTTACCGGCGACAGGCCAGAAAAAACCGCCTTTCGGCGGCTTTCTGCTCTGATTGGCTCAGTAGTAACCCGCATCCTCCGGGTTGGGCCTGGTCTTGAAGCGGCGGTGCAGCCACATGTACTGCTCCGGCGCCTTGCGCACGGCGGCCTCGATCTCGCGGTTGGCTCGGGCCGCATCGGCCAGGTCGTCGCCGCTCGGATAGTCGGCGAGCGGCGCCCCGATATGCAGGGTGTAACCCTCGCTGGTGCGGATGTTGTAGCAGGGCAGGGTGACGGTGTTTTTCACCCGCGCCAGGGTGGCGGTGCCTGTGATGGTGGCGGCCTGTTCTACCGCGAAGTAGGGTACGAACACGCTGGCATGGCTGCCGTAGTCGTGATCCGGCGCGTACCAGAGCGCATCGCCGTTGCGCAGCGCCTTGATCATCCCCTTCACGTCCATCCGGTCAACCAGGTATTTGTTGGAGGCGCAGCGGCCGTGATACTGGGCATACTCCAGCACCGGATTGGTGTTGGGGCGATAGACGCCGACCCCGGGCCGCACCAGGCCGAAACAGCGGGCGTTGAGCTCCAGCGTCAGGAAGTGGCAGGAGAGCAGCAGCATGCCCTGACCCTTCTCCATGGCGGCGATGACGTGCTCTTCCCCTTCCACCTTCATCAGGTTGCGCATCCGCCAGTCTGGCCAGAACCAGGCCATGCCCACTTCGAAGATGGCGCAGCCCACGCTCTCGAAATTCTGCTTGAGCAGCGTTTCGCGCTGATCCCGGCTAAGCTCGGGCATCGCCAGCTCCAGATTGCGGCGGGCAACCTTGACGCGGGATTTCAAAACCTTGCGGGCCAGGTTGCCGAGCTGGCGACCCAGCCACATCTGGCTGCGCCAAGGCAGCAGCACCAGCAGCCAGAGCAGACTGAGGCCGAACCAGCTGGCCCAGTAACGGGGATGAAACAGGCGGGGTTCTAGACGGGGAGCATTGTCGTGGGCCATGAAAAGTCTCTTGTTCGCAATCGCCATGGGCAGGGAAGACCCGGCCGGATAAGGGGAGGCGATAAAGGCACGTGGATATCCAGAGCGGATCGTTTTACTCGCAATCGGGGGATTCTAGCCGAAAAGCGGGTCCGGGTGCGAATGGCCTCTGCCCTGGTCAGAGCTGAAAAGCACCAAGCGGCGCCCTTGCGCTTTTTTCACACCCAATAAAAGAGTGTGATAAAATCGGCGGCTGATTTTTCAGGTTTTGAGAGTCGATACAGATGAAGATCACCCTGCCCGAGTTTGAAAAAGCCCGCATTCTGGTCGTTGGCGATGTCATGTTGGACCGTTATTGGCATGGCCCTACCGGCCGGATCTCGCCCGAGGCACCGGTGCCCGTGGTCAAGGTCGAACACATTGAGGAGCGCCCGGGTGGCGCCGCCAACGTGGCGCTCAACTCCGCCGCCCTGGGGGCTCACGCCGTGCTGCTGGGTCTGACCGGTCAGGATGAGGCTGCCGATGCCCTGGCTGGCCAGATGGCCGGCGTCAAGGTCGCCTGTGATTTCGTTCGTCTGGCCGACTACCCGACCATCACCAAGCTGCGGGTGCTGTCGCGCAACCAGCAGCTGCTGCGTCTGGACTTTGAAGAGGCCTTCCACGATGTGGATGCCACCCTGCTGATGGGCAAGGTCGAGCAGGCACTGCCGCACAGCGACGTGATGATCCTCTCCGACTACGGCAAGGGCGCCCTCAACGACGTGCCCGGCATGATCCAGCGCGCTCGCGCCGCCGGCATCCCGGTGCTGGTCGATCCCAAGGGGACCGATTTCGAGAAGTACCGCGGCGCCACCCTGCTGACCCCCAACATGTCCGAGTTCGAGGCCGTGGTGGGCAAGGTGAAAAGCGAAGAGGAGCTGGTTGCCAAGGGGCTGGAGCTGGTCAAGCGCTTCGAGCTGGAGGCCCTGCTGGTCACCCGTTCCGAAAACGGCATGACCCTGATCCGCGAAGGCCAGCCCGAGCTGCACCTGCCGGCCCAGGCCCACGAGGTGTATGACGTGACCGGTGCCGGTGATACCGTCATCTCCACCCTGGCCACCTCGCTGGCCGCCGGCAAGAGCCTGGACGAGGCCTGTGCCCTGGCCAACACCGCCGCCGGCATCGTGGTCGGCAAGCTGGGTACCTCCACCGTCAGCCCGGTCGAGCTGGCCAATGCGCTCTACACCGAGCAGGAAACCGGCTTTGGCGTCATGTCAGAAGCCCAGCTCAAGATTGCCGTGCAGGCCGCCCGTCTGCGTGGCGAGAAGGTGGTGATGACCAACGGTTGCTTCGACATCCTGCACGCCGGTCACGTCTCCTACCTGGCCAATGCCGGCAAGCTGGGGGATCGCCTGATCGTGGCGGTCAACACCGACGAGTCGGTGCGTCGCCTCAAGGGGCCGGGTCGTCCGGTCAATCCGACCGAGCGCCGGATGGCTGTGCTGGCCGCGCTGGGCGCCGTGGACTGGGTGGTGCCCTTCACCGAGGAGACCCCGCAGCGGCTGATCGCCGAGGTGCTGCCGGACCTGCTGGTCAAGGGCGGCGACTACAAGCCGGAAGAGATTGCCGGCTACGCCGAGGTGACCGCCAACGGCGGCGAGGTGCGGGTCCTCAACTTCGAGGATGGCTGCTCCACCACCGACATCATCAAGACCATCCGCGAACGCGGATAAGCGAAAACCCGGCCAAGGCCGGGTTTTTTTATGCTCTGCGGTGGGAGCTGGACGGCGATTCGAACCCACCGACCCCCGCAGGCCAGAGATGAAAAAGGCGACCCTGGGGTCGCCTTTTTGCTGCCATCAATCGGCTCAGGATTTGCTCTTGGCCTGGCTGGCGGGCATCAGCCCCTGGTTCACGTCTTCCAGATCCTTCTGTTCCAGCGTGCCGGCGGCCTGCTTGAGGGAGAGGATGCTCAGGATGTAGTTGTAGCGGGCCTCGGAGAGCTTCTGCTTGGCCTGGTACAGCTTGCGGGTGGAGTCCAGCACGTCGACGATGGTACGGGTGCCGACCTCGTAACCCGCTTCGGTCGCCTTCAGGGCGCTGTCGGCGGAGATGACGGACTGGCCGTAGGCACGGACCGAGCCGATGCTGGCGTTCACGTTGTTGTAGGAGGAGCGCACCGTGCTCTGCACGTTGCGGAAGCTGCGCTCCAGCTGCTCGCTGGCTGCCACGTAGTTGAACTGGGACTGCTTGACCTGGGAGGTGGTCGCCCCGCCGGTGTAGAGCGGCAGCTTGAAGTTCAGACCGATGTTGGCCTGATTGGCGTTGCTCTCCGGGTTGCGGATCTCGTCCTTGTAGTCGCTGTAGGTGCTGGAGAGGCCAGCACCCAGATCCAGGGTCGGCTCATGACCGGTCTTGGCCAGATCGATCTGCTCCTTGGCGATATCCTTGCCGATGCGGGCGCTGTGCAGTTGCAGGTTCTTGTCCAGTGCCAGCTCCAGCCACTTGTCGGAGTTGAACGGGGTCTTCTGCGGGCTGAAGCGATCTGTGTTGAGCACGTCCAGCTGACGGTGGTCGATACCGGTCAGCTCACGCAGGCTCTCGTAGCTGTTGTCCAGGGTGTTCTCGGCGTTGATCTCGTCCGCCAGCGCCTGGTCGCGCTCGGCCTCGGCTTCGTGCACGTCGGTGATGGCGGTCAGGCCCACTTCAAAGCGCTGCTGGGTCTGTTCCAGCTGACGTTCCACCGCGGCCTTGTTGGCGCGCACGAATTCCAGGGTATCCATCGCCTTGAGCACGTTGAAGTAGGCCTGGGCGGTACGCAGCATCAGGTTCTGGATCTCGAGGTTGTAGGCCACGTCGGACTGGGTGGCGCTCTTCTCGGTCAGGCTCAGGTTGACCCAGTTGCTGCGGCGGTAGATGGATTGATCCAGCGACAGGGAACCGGTGGCGTTGCTGTTGGTCTGGGTGTCACCCTTGTTCTGCAGGTAGTTCAGCCCGGCACCCAGGTTGATCTGTGGCAAGAGGGCTGCGCGGGACTCGTTGATCTTCTCGAAGGCCTGGTCGCGCTTGGCTTTGGATTCCAGCAGCTGGGTATCCTTGATCTGGGCCTGTTGGTAGATATCGAGCAGGTTTTCGGCATGGGCGCCGGCGCTGACGCCCAACAACACCATGGCTGACAAGAGTGTTCTTTTCATAGATCGTTTTAACCTTATGTATTAACCCAAAGCTGTCGCTGGATGAAGGAGGGTATTGTCATTGAGCAAGCTTGATTTCAGCTTAATCACTCTACTATAAGCAAAATTTTATGCTAACTGTCTCTTTTCCAGCGACAGGAACGTCAAGGACGAGGGTGAGTTTTCTCCCCCTCGCGCCTAGCCAAATGCCCTGTGGCTGCTAAAATCCATCCCTCTTCTCCGACGGGAGCGAGTGAATGAATGTTCATTCATGTTCCCGGATTTTATGGTCTAACCGAGCCAAGTCAAGCTGGTGGGAGTCTCGTATGTCGCAGCAAGCCTTGCCCCAAACCCGTCACTACTCTGCCGATGACGTAAAAATCATTGATAAATCATCGGGATATAACGGCTTCTTCAAGGTGAACATCTATCGTCTGCAACACAAGTTGTTTGCGGGAGGCTGGAACGAGCCCATCGTCCGCGAGCTGTTCGAGCGTGGCCATGCCGCCGCCCTGTTGCCCTACGACCCGGTACGCGATCAGATAGTGCTGGTGGAGCAGTTTCGCATCGGTGCCATCGAGACCAGTGCCACCCCCTGGCTGCTGGAACTGGTGGCCGGCATCATAGATGAAGGGGAGACCGCCGAGGCCGTGGTGCGGCGCGAAGCGGTGGAAGAGGCGGGCATCGAGGTCGGCCGCTGCGAGCACGCCATCAGCTATCTGGTGAGCCCGGGTGGCAGCACCGAACGGATCGAGGTCTACGTGGGCGAAGTGGATGCCAGCCAGGCCGAGGGGATCCACGGTCTGGCGGAAGAGGGGGAAGACATCCGGGTCCACGTGGTGAGCCGCGAGCAGGCCTATGCCTGGCTCAAAGAGGGGCGCATCGACAACGCCGCCTCGGTCATCGCCCTGCAGTGGCTGGCCCTCAACCACGGCGAGCTGCAGGCCCGCTGGCTGGCGGGGCGCTGAGGTGGCGCTCGTTCATACCCAGGCCAAGCGCTATGTGCCTGATTTGATGTCCTTGCAGCGTACCTGCGAGGTCAACTACATGACTTTGATGAAGCTGCTGCCACCAGGCGGCAGTGTCGGCGCCGTACGTCGTTATCAGGTAGGCAACGGCCTGCAGTTCCAGCTCACGGTGAGCGAGGAGAGCCGCTTCACCAGCCAGGTGATCCTGGCCCAGCACAACCCGGAATTGCCGAGTTATTTGCAGGCCCGGATAGAGATTCGTTTGTACCATGACGTGCGGATGGCGGAAGTGTGTGCGGCGCAACAGATTTCAAGGTTGCAACCACGTTATGATTATCCCAATAAAAATATGCACCAGCGGGATGAAAAGGAGCAGGTAAACCTGTTTCTGGCCGATTGGCTAAAATTTTGTCTCAGACATGGTACCAGCCTGATAAACATCCTCTAGTTGAACTCATAAAAAGAAGCGTGATTTTGGAAACAGAGCTACCCCAGGCGCAGGACGGCAGTGTGCGCCTGTTGCAAATTACCGACACCCACCTCTTCGCGAGTGCCGAGGGGCGGCTATTGGCCGTGCGCACTGCCGAGAGCCTGGCTGCCGTGCTGGAACGGGTGCAGGCCAATGACCACCCGTTCGATCTGATCCTCGCTACCGGGGATCTCTCCCAGGATCACAGCCCGGAGTCCTACCAGCGTTTCGCCTCCATGATGGCGCCGCTGGCACGCCCCATCTACTGGCTGCCCGGCAACCACGACGACGGTCCTTTGATGACCGAATACCTGCACGCGGCCGGCATCAGCGAGGCCAAGCAGCTGGTGGGCGAACACTGGCAGGTGATCCTGCTGGATACCCAGGTGCGCGGCAAACCCCACGGGGTACTGGGGGATCACCAGCTGGCGGCGCTGGATCAGGCGCTGCGCCAGCATCCCGAGCGCCATGCCTTGATCGCCCTGCATCATCAGGCGGTGCCGGTGGGTTGCGCCTGGCTCGATCAGCACAACCTCAAGAATGCCGACGACCTGTTTGCCGTGCTGGCCCGTCACCCGCAGCAGAAGACCATATTGTTCGGCCACGTCCACCAGGAGTTTGACGAGGTGCACCGCGGGGTGCGGCTGATCGCCAGCCCCTCCACCTGCATCCAGTTCAAACCGCTCTCTGATGGCTTCGCGCTGGACGAGTCCGGCCCGGGCTGGCGCTACCTCACCCTCTACCCGGATGGCCGCATCGCCAGCCAGGTATGGCGTCTGCCGGTGGGGCAGTTCGTGCCCGACCCCAATGCCACCGGTTATTGAGGAGTCGCGATGAAGCCCGTTCTCCTCTACCTGCACGGTTTCAACTCCTCGCCCGGTTCTGCCAAGGCGCAGCAGATGGCTGCCTGGGTGGCTGAGCACAGACCCGATATCGAGGTGGTGATCCCGGCCCAGCCCAACACCCCGGCGGCGGCCTGGGCGGCCATTGAGCAGACCATTGCCGATCTGCAGAGCCGTTATGGCAACGAATTCAAGCTTGGCGCCGTGGGCAGCTCCCTCGGCGGCTTTATGGCGACCCGGGTCAGCGAGCGCTACGGCTGCCACGCCGCCCTGATCAACCCGGCGGTGCGCCCGCACGAGCTACTCTGCGACTACCTCGGTCCCCAGACCAACCCCTACACGGGGGAGCAGTATCAACTGCTGCCTGAACACATGGATGAGCTGCGAGCGCTGGCGGTACCGGTGAGGGCCCCCGAGCGACTCTGGGTACTGCAACAGCAGGAGGACGAGGTGCTCGACTACCGCAAGGCGCTGGACGAATACCGTTTTGCCCGCCTCTCGCTGGAGTGCGGTGGCGACCACGCCTTCGTGGCGTTCGAGCGCTACCCCGCCCAGATCGTCCGTTTCCTCGGGCTCTAGCCATGCAGCCGCCGCTGGCCACCTTTCTGGAACAGGTGCTGGCCACGGCGCAGGCGGGCCTCACCTACTCCAACGATCCCTTCGATATCGGCCGCTTCGAGGCGCTGCGCGCGGCCACGGTGGCGCTCATCGCCAGCCAGAGCGAGCTGGCGCCAGAAGCCCTCAGCGACTGGATCGCCCTCGATCGCGGTTATCCCACCCCCAAGCTGGATGTGCGGGCCTTCATTCAGAACGATGCTGGCCATATCCTGCTGGTGCAGGAGCGCAGTGACGGCTGCTGGACGCTGCCGGGGGGCTGGTGCGATATCGGTGACTCGCCGGCGGAGGCCGTGGTGCGCGAAGTGGTGGAGGAAACCGGCCTCGAATGCCGGGCCGTGCAGCTGCTGGCGCTGTTCGACAAGCTCAAGCACCCTCATCCGCCCCAGCTGCCCCACGCTCACAAGGCTTTCTTTCTGTGCGAGGTAACTGGCGGCGCTCTGCTCACCGAAACCGATGAAACCAAAGGGGCGGGGTTCTTTCCCATCGACAACTTGCCCCCGCTCTCCCGCCATCGGGTGGTGGCGTCCCAGCTGCGCCCCCTTTATGACCATCTGCTGCAGGGGCGGCGAGATACCCTGTTTGATTGATTGGTTCGGAACCTGAACCCGTCTGCAAGGAGGCAGCATGATCAAGCGCATCGGCAATACCCCCATTCAGGAGCGGCACAAGGCCAGCTGCCACTGCGGTGCCGTGGTGCTGGAGCTGACCCTGCCGGATGGCGTGGTGGATCCGCGCCGCTGCGACTGCTCGCTCTGCCGGCGCCGGGGCGCCATCGTCGCCTCGGTGCCGCTGTCCGGCATCCGCATCCTGCAGGGGGAGGAGGTGCTGAGCTGCTACCAGTTCAATACCCGCACCGCCAAACACTACTTCTGCAGCATCTGCGGCATCTATACCCACCATCAGCGCCGCTCCAATCCGGCCCAGTATGGTTACAACCTCGCCTGCCTTGAAGGCGTCAACCCGTTCGAGCTGGGCGAGGTGCCGCTGCTCGACGGCATCAACCATCCGGCGGATCGGCTGGTCTGACCGACAGGGTCTCATCTGCTCCTGTAGCGCCCTGCGGGGCTGTGATAGTCTTGCCAGACCCGCCGCATGGCGGGCCTTGAGTCCGCATTATCTCGCTTGCCAACAGGGAGCCCGCTTGTGACAACTTCAGCACTGCCGGATCTGATCCTGGGCGCCTCTCTCTACTTTCCGCCCCTGTTCAAGGCGGTTCTGCTCGGCCTGCTGGGCTGGCTGCCGGTGCACCACCTGCTGCGCGACTGGCTCTACGGCGGGGATGTCTGGCATCCCCTGCTGATGGATCTCTCCCTGTTTATCCTCGCCGTCAGCGGCGCCCTATGGATATTGCTACATGGCTAAATCACCCCTCGCGACCCTCAAATACTTCTCTACCCTGCTGGTCTGCGCGCTGGCGCTGGCGGCGGGCTGGTGGCTGTGGAACTACTACATGCAGGGGCCCTGGACCCGGGATGGCAAGGTGCGGGCCGAGCTGGTCAGCATCACCCCCGAGGTGTCGGGCAAGATCGTCAAGATAGCGGTGAAGGACAACCAGCTGGTCAAGGCGGGGGAGGAGATCTTTACCCTGGATCCCGAGCCCTACCGGATCGCGCTGGACAACGCCCAGGCGGCGCTGGCCAAGGCCAAATCGGATCTCGACAAGGCAGAGCACGAAGCGAGCCGGCGCAGCGGCCTGTCGCGCAGCGTCATCTCCGCCGAGGCGGTGGACGAGGCCCGCCTCAATGCCCAGGCGATGAAGGCGGCCTACCAGGTGGCCCAGGCCAATCTGGAGCAGGCCAGATGGTCGCTGGCCAAGACCCGGGTTCATGCTGCGAGCGACGGCTACATCACCAACCTGCAGACCCGGGTCGGCAACTATGCCAGCGCCGGCGTGCCGCTGGTGGCGCTGGTAGACATCCACTCCTTCTACGTGCAGGGCTACTTCGAGGAGACCAAGCTCAGGCACATAGCGCCGGGCAAACCGGCCGAGGTGGTGCTCTACAGCGGGGAGCAGCGGCTGCGCGGCGAAGTGGAGAGCATAGGGCGCGCCATCCACGATCAGAGCGTGGAGGGGGCCGACAACCTGCTGCTGGACGTCAAACCCAATGTGCCCTGGGTGCGGCTGGCCCAGCGGGTGCCGGTGCGGATCAAGCTGCTGGAGGTGCCGCCCGAGCTGACGCTGATTGCAGGCACTACCTGCACCATCACCATAGGAGAGTAAGGTGGCCGCCTCGCTCTGGCGCCAGACCCCCTGGGGCAAGGCCAATGGCGGCCAGTGGCGCTACGCCCTGCGCAACAGCCTGGCGATGTGTCTGTCGCTCTGGCTGGCCTTCGTGCTGGAGCTGGATTCCCCCTACTGGGCGATGACCTCAGCGGCCGTGGTAAGCTTTCCCACCGTGGGCGGGGTCATCAGCAAGAGTCTGGGGCGGGTGGTGGGCAGCTTGATTGGCGCCATGGCGGCAGTGGTGATCACCGGCCTTGGCATCAGCGATCCCTGGCTGTTCAGCTTCCTCATCGCGCTCTGGCTGGCGCTGTGCACCTATATCTCCAACCACCATCAGAACAACGTCTCCTACGCCTTTGCGCTGGCGGGCTACACCGCCGCCATCATCGCCTTCTCCTGCGTCAACGTGACCGACCCGCAGCACATCTTCGACATCGCCCAGGCGCGGGTGAGCGAGGTGATCATCGGCATCCTCTGCGGTGGCCTGTTGATGATGATCCTGCCCAGCACCTCCGATGGCGAGACCCTGCTGCAGTCGCTGCACAAGACCCAGGCCCGCCTGCTGGAGCATGCCCAGCTGCTCTGGCTGGGGGAGGCTAGCCCGGAGGTGCGCACCGCCCACGAGGGGCTGATCGGCCAGATCCTCACCATGAACGTGCTGCGCATCCAGGCTGTCTGGAGTCACCATCGGCTGCGCCGCCACAACCGGTTGCTCAACTTCCTGCTGCACCGCCAGCTGCGGCTCATCAGCCTCATCTCCAGCCAGCGCCGCATGCTGCACAACTGGTCGGAGCAACCGGAGGGGCTGCAGGCGTTGCTGGAGCGGCTGCTGGTCGAGCTGGGCCAACCCGGCTGTGACAAGTACCGCATCGCCCGGCTGCTGGCCCCCTTGGTGCCGACGGCGGCCAGCGACTACCGGCTGCACACCTTCTGGCGACGGCTGCGCCACTTCTGCTGGAGCTATCTGGAGTGTCAGCGCTGGCTGGATCGGCTGGCCCATTACGACGATCAGGAGTGGCCGGCACCGCCGCGCCACTCTTCGCTCACCAGCCACACCGACACGCTGGAGGCGGCCTACAACGGCGGGCGCACCTTCCTCTGCGTGCTGCTCGGCTGCGCCTTCTGGATCCACAGCCAGTGGGATGCGGGCAGCTCGGCGCTGACCCTGCTCTCCATCTGCTGCGTGCTCTACTCGGCCACCCCGGCGCCTGCCAAGGGGGCCAACACCATGCTCAAGGCGATCCTGCTGCTGAGCCTCATCTGCTTCGCGGTCAAGTTCGGCCTGATGATCCGGCTCGACGACTTCTGGCTCTTCTGCGCCCTGCTGTTCCCCGTGCTCATCACCATGCAGCTGTTCAAGCAGCAACAGCCCAGGCAGGCGGTGCTGTGGGGCCAGCTTATCGTGCTGCTCGGCTCCTTTCTCGCCATCACCAATCCGCCGAGCTACGACTACTTGCAGTACATCAACGGCAGCCTAGGGCAGGCGCTGGGGGTGATGAGCGCCGGACTGGCGTTCCAGCTGCTGCGACCGAGCTCGGATCGGCGCAAGAGCCGCCGCCTCATCCGCTCCCTGCGCCGCCACTTCATGGATCAGCTGGAGCCGGCCCCGCGCCAGAGCGAGAGCCAGTTCGAATCGCTCATCTATCACTGCATCAGCCAGCTCAGCCAGAGCCAGGATCAGACCGCCCGCCTCTGGGTACTGCGCTGGGGCGTGGTGCTGCTCAACTGCAGTCACATCGTCTGGCAGCTGCGCCAGTGGCGCGGAGAGGATCAGCCCCTCTACCTGGTGCGCGACAACTGTATCCGCTCTCTGCAGGGGATCCTCACCGAGCAGGGGGTGCAGCACGCCTCTCTGGATCGCACCCTGGCCGAGCTGCAGCGGATCAGCGCGGCCCTGGCCAACCACAGGGAGCCGACGGCGCGGGAGCTGGCCGGCATGGTGTGGCGGCTGCACAGCTCGCTTTCCCAGTTGCAGCAGGCGCTGCCGGTGGCGGCTGAGGCGCGCTGAACGGGCCGGCGGGGCGACTTACCCCGTCCGGATCAAGCTTTGCCGCCGCCGGGTTTGTCCAATACCCTCCCAACGAGTAAGATTCTCCCCAAACGTCAATTCGCAAGGCCCTCCATGTCTACTCAATACAATGCGGATGCCATTGAGGTCCTCAATGGCCTTGAACCGGTGCGTCGCCGCCCCGGCATGTATACCGACACCACCCGGCCCAATCACCTCGGCCAGGAGGTCATCGACAACAGCGTCGACGAAGCGCTGGCGGGTCACGCCCGCACCCTGGAGGTGACCCTGTATGAAGACCAGTCCCTCGAGGTGATCGACGATGGTCGCGGCATGCCGGTCGACATCCACCCGGAGGAAGGGGTGTGCGGGGTGGAGCTGATCCTCTGCAAGCTGCACGCGGGCGGCAAGTTCTCCAACAAGAACTACCAGTTCTCCGGCGGTCTGCACGGGGTGGGTATCTCGGTGGTGAACGCCCTCTCCGAGCGGGTCGAGGTGACGGTGCGCCGCGATGGCCAGGTCTATGACATCGCCTTCGAGAAGGGCGAGAAGGTGCAGGAGCTGACCATCACCGGCACCTGCGGGCGCCGCAACACCGGCACCCGGGTGCGCTTCTGGCCGGAAGCCCACTACTTCGATTCGCCCCGTTTTTCGGTCTCCAAGCTGGAGCACCTGCTCAAGGCCAAGGCGGTACTCTGCCCGGGTCTCACCATCAAGTTTCTCGACAAGAACACCGGCATCAAGCTGGAGTGGTGCTATGAAGATGGCCTCAAGGATTACCTGGTCGATGCGGTCAAGCAGTTCACCTGCCTGCCGGAGCAGCCCTTCGTCGGCACCTTCAGCACCGAGCAGTCGGCGGTGGACTGGGCGCTGTGCTGGCTGCCGGAAGGGGGTGAATGCCTCGCCGAATCCTATGTGAACCTCATTCCCACCGCCCAGGGCGGAACCCACGTCAACGGTCTGCGCCAGGGCCTGCTCGACGCCATGCGCGAGTTCTGCGAGTTCCGCAACCTGCTGCCGCGCGGGGTCAAGCTGACCCCGGAAGACATCTGGGATCGCTGCGCCTACATCCTCTCCATCAAGATGCAGGATCCGCAGTTCGCCGGTCAGACCAAGGAGCGGCTCTCCTCCCGTCAGAGCTCGGCGTTTGTTTCCGGCGTGGTGAAGGATGCCTTCAGCCTTTACTTGAACAGCAACACCGAGCTGGCCGAACAGCTGGCGGAACTCTGCATCTCCAGCGCCCAGCGCCGGATGCGCGCCGCCAAGACGGTGGTGCGCAAGAAGATAACCCAGGGCCCGGCCCTGCCCGGCAAGCTCACCGACTGCGGCTGCGCCGACCCCATGCAGGGGGAGCTGTTCCTGGTGGAGGGTGACTCTGCGGGTGGTAGTGCCAAGCAGGCACGGGATCGGGAGTTTCAGGCCATCATGCCGCTGCGCGGCAAGATCCTGAACACCTGGGAGGTGGAGGCCGGTCAGGTACTCGCCTCGCAAGAAGTGCACGACATCTCGGTAGCCATCGGGCTCGACCCGGACTCCGACGATCTCTCCGGCCTGCGCTACGGCAAGGTATGCATTCTGGCGGATGCGGACTCGGACGGTCTGCATATCGCCACCCTGCTCTGCGCGCTCTTTGTGAAGCATTTCCGCGCGCTGGTGGAGAAGGGGCACGTCTACGTGGCCATGCCGCCGCTCTACCGGATCGATATCGGCAAGGAGGTCTACTACGCCCTCGACGAGGACGAGAAGAACGGCGTGCTGCAGCGGGTCGAAGCCGAGAAGAAGAAGGGCAAGGTGATGGTGACCCGATTCAAGGGCCTGGGTGAGATGAACCCGAAACAGCTGCGGGAAACCACCATGGATCCCAACACCCGCCGCCTGGTGCAACTCACCATGGGCGCGGAAGGGAACGAGGGGGATGAGACCCTGCAGCTGATGGACATGCTGCTGGCCAAGAAGCGCGCGAGCGATCGCCGCGAGTGGCTGGAAGAGAAGGGCAACCTGGCGATCATCTAGGTCAGCCCGCTCTCATCATCATCCAAGCCATCGGCTGGCCCGGACAGGGCCAGCAAGCATTTAGCCGGAGTCGCCCTGTGGCGGCTCCCGAACCGAAAGAGATAATCACATGAGTGATGCTATCGAGCTCAGTCTGGACGGGGTAGAGCGCCAGCCAATGCGCACCTTTACCGAACAGGCTTACTTGAACTACTCCATGTACGTCATCATGGATCGGGCCCTGCCGCATATCGGCGACGGCCTCAAGCCCGTGCAGCGGCGCATCATCTACGCCATGAGCGAGCTGGGTCTGTCGGCGCTGTCCAAGCACAAGAAGTCCGCCCGTACCGTGGGTGACGTGCTGGGCAAGTACCACCCCCACGGCGACAGCGCCTGTTACGAAGCCATGGTGCTGATGGCCCAGCCCTTCTCCTATCGTTACCCGCTGGTGGACGGTCAGGGCAACTGGGGGGCGCCGGACGATCCCAAATCCTTCGCCGCCATGCGTTATACCGAGGCGCGGCTGTCGCGCTTCTCCGAGCTGCTGCTCTCCGAGCTCGGCCAGGGCACGGTGGAGTGGACGCCGAACTTCGACGGCACCATGAAAGAGCCGGTGGTGCTGCCCGCCCGCCTGCCGCACATCCTGCTCAACGGGGTGACCGGCATCGCGGTGGGGATGGCGACCGATATCCCGCCCCACAACGCGCGGGAAGTGGCCCACGCCTGCGTGGAACTGCTGGACAACCCCAATGCCGGTCTGGATGCCCTGATGGCCCATGTGCAGGGGCCGGACTACCCGACCAACGCCGAGATCATCACCCCGCGCGACGACATCCGTAAAATCTACGAGACCGGCAAGGGCTCCATCAAGCAGCGGGCGGTGTGGAGCGAAGAGGATGGCGACATCGTCATCACGGCGCTGCCTCATCAGGCCTCCGGCGCCAAGATCATGGAGCAGATCGCTGCCCAGATGGTGGCCAAGAAGCTGCCCATGGTCACCGATCTGCGGGATGAGTCGGACCACGAAAACCCGACCCGCCTGGTGATAGTGCCGCGCTCCAACCGGGTGGATGTGGAGGGGCTGATGGCCCACCTGTTCGCCACCACGGACTTGGAGAAGAACTACCGGGTCAACCTCAACATCCTGGGTCTGGACAACCGTCCCCAGGTGAAAGATCTCAAGACCATCCTCACCGAGTGGCTGAGCTTTCGCCGCGAGACGGTGCGCCGCCGCCTGCAATATCGCCTCGACAAGGTGCTGGCCCGCCTGCACATCCTCGAAGGCTTGCTCATCGCCTACCTCAACATCGATGAGGTGATCGAGATCATCCGCACCGAGGAGGAGCCGGGCCGGGTGATGATGGAGCGTTTCAACATCAGCGAGACCCAGGCCGAGGCGATCCTCGAGCTCAAACTGCGCCACCTGGCCAAGCTCGAAGAGTTCAAGCTGCGCGCCGAACAGAACGAACTGGCGGAAGAGCGCGACAAGCTGGAACTGATCCTGGGTTCGGAGCGCCGTCTCAGTACATTGCTCAAGAAAGAGATCCTGGCGGACGCCGAGAAGTACGGCGACGATCGCCGCACCCCGCTGGTGGAGCGCGCCACCGCCGTGGCACTGACCGAGAAGGAGCTAACCCCGAGCGAACCGGTCACCGTGATCCTGTCCGACAAGGGCTGGGTGCGCGCCGCCAAGGGCCACGACGTGGACGTGGAGGGCCTCTCCTACAAGGCGGGGGACGGTTATCTGGCCCACGCCCATGGCCGCAGCAACCAGCAGGCGGTGTTCCTCTCCACCCTGGGGAGAACCTACTCGCTGGAGGCCCACACCCTGCCCTCCGCCCGCAGCCAGGGCGAGCCGCTCACCGGTCGCTTCGCGCTGGGGGCCGGTGAAGAGGTGCGTCATCTGGTGATGGGTAACGAGGGCGAGCCGTATCTGATCTGTTCCGACGCCGGTTACGGCTTCGTCTGCAAATATGACGACCTGATCGGCAAGAACAAGAACGGCAAGGCGCTGCTGACCGTGCCGGAAGGGGGCATCGTCATGGCTCCCCAGAAGATAGGCGCGCCGGACACGGATCTCTGCATGGCCATCTCCAACGAGGGTCGCATGTTGCTGTTCCCGCTGAGCACATTGCCGGTGCTCGGCAAGGGCAAGGGCAACAAGCTCATCAGCATTCCCTCTGCTCGCGTGAAGGCGCGGGAGGAGTTTGTGGTGATGGCCGCCGTCATCCCGCAGGGCCAGTCGGTTACCCTGTTTGCCGGCAAGCGCAAGCTCACTCTCAAGCCGTCCGATCTCGACTACTACCGTGGCGAGCGCGGCCGCCGCGGTGCCAAGCTGCCCCGCGGTTTGCAGCGGGTCGATCGTATCGAGATTGAACCCGTCGTCGGCGCCGAACCGGTAGCCGGGGAAAATCAGGAAGGGTAATTAATATAGAAGGGCGCGAAAGCGCCCTTCATTAATATAAGAAAAATATAAGGGGAGTTGATATGCTAGGAGTAGCATATCAATGAAAATTTCATTGAATATATAATACTATGTTCCTGATCATGAAGTCATCAACATCAGTTGTTCCGGTTGCATTTTTAGCTTCTATTGTAATGATGTTGCTTCCCTTGTTAAAGTATCGTCTGTCAATTACAAAAGAATACGGCTTCCATTCATTTTCGGATATGTTGTTAGGGTCTGTAAATTTTGCATAAAATTGATTATTTATATAAATGTGATTTCCATGGAGCCCATTTGTTGATGGTGATACTTGATAGGCATCAAAAGAAAGAATAATGTAATTATCTGGTTTTGGAGATAATTCAAAATCTAACTCTATATTTTTTCCTACGGGAGTAGGCGCATCCCATGACGCCATGTAATTATCACCTACATGTAATATGCTATCTGTTAGCTCTAATCTACCTGCACTTACGGAACTTGATATCATAAATAATGATAGTAATAGTGTTTTTCTCATGTTTGCTCTCCATTTATCATGGTGGTTTGATAGAAAAATAAATTGAATTATAAGTTTTATTTGGAGGGGTTCAATAGAGTATTGATTTTGTTTTCCTAAGTTGTGATGTGTGTCAACTTATAGTAGCTGTTTATAATTCACGATGTTTTTCCTTATGAAATCAATAAATACTCGTGATTTAGCCGGTAGATATTGGCGATTTGCATAAACAGCAAACAACTGCAATGGGGCGGCGGGTAACTCAAGTTCAATTTCGACCAAGCTGCCATTATCAATAAACTCTTGGCAAGATACCTTGGCCAGAATGGCAAACCCGACTCCGGCGAGCGCGGCTTTTAGCGCCAGCTCACCACTATTGACCCGATAGTGTTCGTTGACCTGAACGGTGGAAAATTCAGCGTCGGGACGAGCGAACTGCCACGGCATGCCTTTCAGGGCACTTACCGTGGTGATGCAGGGGAGATCCTTTAGCTGGGTCGTGTGGTTGGGCAGCCCGCATCGCTGAATAAGAGCAGGGGAACCAACTACGGTACAGGGAATGGTGGTCAGATGGCTGGCGATATAATCGCTGTCATCCAGCTTTCCTCTGTGAATGATGACGGCTATATCCAGATCTTCCCTTAATGTCTCAAATCCTGACAGGTTGGTAATGCAGCTGATCTTTATTTCGGGATGCTGGCAGGCAAAGTCCGCTATCGCAGTACCAAGCAGTCTGGGGCCGGCTTCATTGGGAATGCACAGGCGCAGTGGCCCTTTCAGCTGGATCTGCTGTGATGTCAATTCAGCTTCGGTTTGCTCCAGTGATTCCAGCAAGGGTTTTACTCGGGAATAGAGCAGCTGGCCCGCCTGGGTGAGTTTCATATGCCGAGTACTGCGTTCAATAAGCTGGAGTGACAGTCTATCTTCCAGCTGCGCAATACTCCTGCTGATGTTTGAAGTCGGTATTTCAAGGGTCTTGGATGCACCGATAAAACTGCCCTGTTCAACCACGGAAATAAATATTCTTGATGAGGTAAAGTCCAGGCCGGTGCGCATCCATTGTCCCTGATATGATAACAGTCTGTGCCATTCTAAAGGATAAAAATAGAGGATGGTAGTGGGTATGCTGTCTGCCTCCAAATATTGAGCGCGAACACTATGGCATCAGAAAAAAACAAATCAGGTAATAAACCTTATTCTAACGGTGCAGTGATGGATATGGGGTGCGTCTGGCTGGCCACCTTTATCCAATTGGTGAGTGCGTTGGACTTTATGATGATTATGCCGCTTGGGCCTGATTTATCTCGTGCGCTAGGTATCAGCCCAACCTATATAGGATATTTGGGGGGAGGGTATGCACTGGCCGCCGCATTATCATCCTTATTATGTGCCAGATATATTGATCGATTTGATAGAAAACAGGTGGCATTGCTCTCATTGCTGGGGGTCACCCTGTCCACCTGGGCATGCGCGCTGACGTGGAATATGGAAAGCCTGTTCTTTACCCGTTTGCTGGCCGGCATATTTGCCGGTCCGGCAACGTCGATAGCGATGGCGATCGTCGTGGATGCGACGCCAGTACCACAACGTGGTCGAGCGATGGCGATAGTGATGGGGGCTTTCTCGTTGTCAGCCATTGCCGGTGTCCCCCTGGGGCTGGAGCTGGCCATGTTGAAAGGGTGGAGCGCCCCCTTTTATGCCGTTGGCGGATTGGGCTTGTGCGTCAGCGTGCTGGTATCTATGCGGCTGCCGAATATGACTGCCCACCTGGGGCGAGAGCAGAAGGTCTTTTCAATCACGGAGATGTTGAAACGCGCCGTGGTGTGGCATGCATTCATGGCAATCGGGTTGGCTATTTTCAGTACCTTCTTGATTGTCCCGAACATGGCCACCTATTTTCAGTTCAACCTCGGTGTGCCTCGCGGCGATATGAGTCAGTACTATGTCATGGGCGGCGTGGTCAGCGTACTTGCGATGCAGTTGGGGGGCTATTGGATGGACCGGGTTGGCCCAATGCACATCACCATGTGGCTGGGGGGATTGATTATCGCCATTGTCTGGGATGGTTTCCTGGGTTCCCCCTTGTTGCCGACCATTGTTGTTTTTACCCTGTTCATGGTGGTGACGTCGACACGGACGATTACCGCTGCGGCGGTGACTAGCCAGGTTGCAGAGCCCGGGGAACGAGCAGGGTTCATGTCATTGCAGAATGTCTTCCAGCATATATTCAGCGGTTCGGCCGCCGTCGTCTCTTCGATGCTGTTGACGGATGTCGATGGTCACCTGGGCAATATGACTACCCTGGCCTGGCTGGTGATAGCGCTGACGCTGGTGCAGCCCATATTTCTCCATCGGCTGCTGAAACGGTTAAGTGTGGTGACCGAGTAACATCATGTTTTATTCATGACGAGGCAGCAGGGTCGCAGGCTTGATTGGCGAGGTATGAAGATTGCTAGTGAGTGCAATGCGCCGCGCTTGTTGTGCCTTTCGGCAAGATAAGACGGCCATAAAAAGTGGCGGACTGGCCGCCACCTTTGAGGGTTGTTAACGCTGGCTCAGCAGCTCATAGACGACCGGATTATCGGCGCACTGCCCTGCGCCGCACTCCAGTACGGTAGAGATCAGGTTTGCCGCAATCAGCAAGACAAACAGCAGGGAGGCCATGCGTCCCCAGCGTGCCAGAGCCAGTTTGGGCAGGGGAATAGCGAGCCCGTCCCGCACCATCAATATCAGGGCGACGGCCAATATGATCAGCAGGGCGCTGATCAGCGACCAGCTATAAAAGTGCAGCCCGAGAAAGGTGGAACCATAGCCGGGATCTCCGGGCAGAATATGCAGCAGCACCTGCCGGGCGCCGATCATGGCGGTGGTCAGCGCGCCGACAATCACGACGCCGTAGTGGGCCCCTTTTGCGCCAAATTGCAGGTTGAACATAAAGCCGAAACCGGCGACCACAAGGCCTACCCGCTGCAATAAACACAGGGGGCAGGGCAGCTCGGCCAGATAGAGCTGGTAATAGAAGGCGACGATCAGGGTCAGGCAGATGCCGGCCAGCCCCAGCGTATCGAGCAGTTGGGGCAGGTCACTCTTCGCGGCTGTTGAGGAGGTCGAAAGGCTCATGGCGGGCTCCTAGAACGAGAGGGTGAGCGGGTCGGTCACATGGTGCATAAAGGAGAGCAGGGTCACTACCAGCAACAGGGCCCAGAGCAGATAGGAGGCTCCTCGCTTGTTCATCAAGATGCTGATCCCCGTTATCAGTGCCAGCAGGAAGGGTAAAAACATATACATGTCATCTCTCCTTATCGTGGTGAGCCGGGCTCACAAAGCCTTGAGTATATAGTGAGCGGACGGTTTCCAGATAGCGCCCACCGAGACCGGATAACCGGTAATAAGCCATTATGGGGAGGACAACAGGGTCAGCAAGATAATGCCTCGCGCCAGCACTGTTCATAATCGAACTGTTGAAACTCCTCCTTGATAAATTCGATAAATACCCTGGTCTTGGACGGGATAAAGAGTCTATTCGCATAAGCCATGCCGATGGATAGATCGGCTAATCGCCAGTCGGTGAGCACAGGTTTAAGACGCTGGCTGCGTAGCTCGTCATAAATGGCATAAACGGGCTGTGCCAGGATCCCCATTCCGTTTCTGGCATTGGCGAGCAGGATTTGGGCATCGTTGGACTCAATGGTAGGGGTGGTTGGCACCCGTAATTTTATCGAGCCATTCATCATGGTCAGCTCTTTGGGATTGTGGTGGCTGTAGAGCAACAGCTGATGTTTTGTCAGATCGTGCGGCGTCTGCGGGTCGCCATAACGCTCAATATATTCGGGAGAGGCCGCCAGAATACGTGGTGCTACTGCCAATGGCTGAATAACAAGACTGGAGTCCGGCTCTACCTCTCGTGAGCGAATACTGATATCAATATTGTTTTCGATAATATCCAGATAGCGATTATTGGCGATCAGCTCGACCTGAATGCCGGGATATTTAGCCATGAATTTGGGGATCAAGGGGGAGATGACATTCAGCATCAGTGACAGCGAGGCCGTCAATTTCAAGATCCCGGTTGGCATTCCTGTTTTGATGTTGACTTCATCAATGGCTTCTCGCATCTCATTCAGCGCTGTTTTGCAGCGGGTATAGAAGTGCTCTCCTATTTCGGTGACAAACAGGCGTCGGGTCGTTCGCTCGACAAGCCGTGCATTGAGTCGCTGCTCCAGCGCAGCCAGATGCCTGCTGGCGGCAGGGTTGGACAAACCCAGTGTATCGGCGGCCTTACTGATGCTCCCCAATTCGACAACCTGCACAAAGACCTCGTATTCAGTCCATTTATCCATGGATTATTCCTGATTTTATAAAAGAGATTTCCTGTTATTGCATTTATCATCACTTGCCATGTTTGTAGTATGGCGGCCTGGCAGTCACAGATATTCTATGCATCATATTTCTTAGTTAAATTAAAAGTCAATTAATAAGGTTGGAATCATTTATGAACAAGAACGTCGACACAGTTATCAACTATTTCAAATATTGCGTGGATGGCAAGGATGTTGCGAGAGTGAGTGAGTATTTTTCGGATGATTTATGTATATTCAGGCCTGACTGTGCAGAGCCAATTAAAACACTTGAGCAATTCAAAGAGTCATTGTCCGCCTGTGTGGTCGATCGGTATGAGTCCATTGAGACCACCTTTCAAAAAATAATGAGCTCGGAAGATGAGGTATTCGTTGCATTGACCCACGTAGCGAAAGACTCAAATACCTGGAAAGGGTTTGATGTCACCGGTAAGGATGTGACCTGGAGTGCCTTGACCTATTTCAGGTTCAATGCTGAGGGCAAGGTAGTGGAGGAGATCGTTGAGCGCAACGAGCTGGCTATGGCCAAACAGCTGGGAATCGTTGATTTTGCGTGAAGCAGGCGAGATTGCTGATGTCAGATGTGAACTATCAGGGATAGCTGTCTTCAGGGCCAGAATCTGACTAGCGCAGTATGGTCATCTATGGGTGAAAACAGGCTACCACGGTGCTTCTGACAAATGTCGATAGCGTCGCGCTCATCGCTCTGCTCGCTAAGCTTGAAGGGTGTAGCACAATGCCGGGAGGCCAATCATGGAAACAGAGAAAGCCATCGGGCTGATCGAGGCCCACGGAGTCTTTCACGGGGATCACTACAGCTTCAACAGCGGCGAGTTCGTGCAGTGGTGCCAGGAAGATGTCCACCAGACCCTCAGCCTGGAGCAGGCCAATCACGAGTTGGCGCCCTTCTGCATCCGGGTCGGTTTCGCCGAACCGGTCCGGTCGTGGCGTTACTATCTCACCTGAACTACCTCACCTGAGATGTGACGCAGAGGGAGGGACGATCCGAGCGATGCGGTGAGTCAGTGAAAAAGGAGCCGACAAGGCTCCTTTCTTGTGATGGGCTGGGCGCCGGGCGAAGGCGGGGAGTAGCCCTAGTTGTCGAAATTCCACTGTATGGGCAGCTCAAGATCGAAGACGAGCTGATCCCCGTCGAGGGTAAAGGCCACGCTGGTCTGGTGCTGGTCGTATTCGTCGATAAGCCGGCAGCTCTCGGAAAAGTTGGATTCGTAGCTGAGGCGGGCAGTGCCGCCGGTGCGAGCCTCGTCGAGTTCCACCCCCAGCACCCGCAGCGGCTCTTTCTGGCTGAGCTTGACCCGGCTGTCACCCACATCCACCAGCCGCTCCAGCAGGGGGAAGAAGTCCTGCTTGTGGGCCTCAATGGTCCGGGCGATGGCCTGCTCCAGCTCGGCGCGGCTGGCAAGGGGGCCATCCAGCGTGTAGCGGGTCTGTATCCTCTCCTGGGTCATGAACGGTTCCTCTTTGGGGGTTGCCGGCGGGAGCTTCTTCCTTGGCTGCGATGTGGCGCTCAGGCGGGGATGCGGCCATTGCGCACCAGGGCCCGGCGGATGTTTTTGCACAGCTTGCCGAAGCGCTGGATCTCGTCGAAGGAGGGCGGGATGCCGCGATCGATCTGATATTGCCAGTAGCAGAGGTCCGTATCCACCAGCTCCATCAGCTTCTTGGGGCAGCCGATGCAGGTGTTGTCAGGCCCGCACTTGAAGGTATCCGGTTGGTAGAGCGGAAACTCCGCCTTCACGGCGTCGATGATCTGCTGCATCGCGGTGATCCTGTCGGGCTTTCTGCTCACTGCCTTGCCCCCCTGCGGCTTGTATGGGGGAGTCATTATATCCCTGTCAAAAATGGGGCCAATGACGCTTACGGGGTAGTTTTCTGCCGAGCTCGCTGTTCACGGCCAGGGCTTGTGCTGAAAATGGGACGCTGGATAGCACAACGCCCGGCAAGCCGGGCGTTGTGGGAGGAGAGGCAAGAGCCGTCCTGCAAGGGTGCATGGCCCCTTAGAAGTCGTGATAGAGCGGCCAGCCGAGCAATGGGTGCTTGAGACCGGCGCGCATCTCCATGTTGTCGAGCTTCTCCGGGGAGGCGTCCTCTTTTTGCAGCTGCTGGTACTGGCGTACAAACCCAAGGGTGTGCAGCAGGTTCGGCACAAAGCCCGGGCTCAGCTCCTGGCGCAGGGCGGCGGCCATGTCGGCGGGCAGCGCGCTCAGCATCAGGGTGAGCTGGGCGGCGAGGTAGTCGGTGTCGTACCAGTCCTCATCGAGGACAATCTCTCGCGCAAGTCGGCGCTTGAGATCCTGCTTCACCTTGAGCGGGGCCGCGCCACTGCCCTTGCCACAGAGGATGCGGTAGAGCAGGGCTTCGGCCAGCTTGTCCTCCATGGTGGGGTGGTCGCTCTCGCAGGCGAAGAAGTGCTGGTCGATGAGCTCCATCAGGCGGCTCTTGTTGTGCTCGGTCAGCGCCTTCTCGTACTCCTGCCACCCTTGCCACTCTTCCACGTCCGGCGGGCTCGAGATCTTGTCCAGCAGGCGGGCATCCACGTCACCGTAGAGGCTGTTGCCAGCCTGCTTGGGACTGACGGTGATGAGCATCGACCAGCCCTTCTGGAACGGCTTGATGGGGCCTTCCGGCGCCTGCAGCAACGCCAGCGCCTTGGCCGGATCCCGCGCCGAGAGCTCCTGCAGGCCGAGGCTCACCACGCCGATGACGTCGTGGGCGGCCTGCTCCAGCAGGTGCATCTTGTACTTGTTGTAGTACTTGTCGGCGAATTTCAGGCTCATCAGCACCGCCTTGCCCTTGATGGCGGCCAGCTGTTGTTCGGTCAAACGTTCATTGTCGCGGCCAAAGCGCAGCACCTGGGTCAGAAAGGGGCCCTGGTTAGCATCGCGAATGACTAACTGCATGAATGGGCTCCTTAATCCAGAAAGCTGAACATGTCGTCGACGTCGCCGTACTCGTCTTCCTCGACCTTGTTCTTCTCTTTGGCCTGCATCACCAGTTCGGCGGCAAACTTGTTGATGATGCCGTCCCAGGTGGAGTGCTCATTGCGCAGCAGCGCCTTGATGGCTTTCTCCACCTCGGGGGCCAGCTCGCGAATTAGCATCAACAGGCTGCGCGGGTCGTCCAGCGCGTAGTCGTGGACATCCTCGCTCTGCTGGCGCTCGCTGTAGCGCAGGGACTCTTCGAGATCTTCCTCTTCGGCGTGCAGCACGTCGCGATAGCCTTCGTCCTCTTCATAGCGATCGCCGCGATAGAACTCGATAAAGGGGATGGCGAGGTAGAAGAGACCGGCCGGATCCTCGGCCACGCACTCGAGGATCTCGCGCTGCTTGGCTTCGCTATCCTGGGTGCGGATCAGGTAGTTGAGGAAGTCGAAGGTGTGCTGCTGCAGCTCGTCGGCGTTGTTCTTGATCGCCTCTTCCCAGTAGAGCGGCTGCTGGCAGACGATGTCGCGGATCCGCTCCGGGGTCATCAGCTCGGAGATGATGGAGGGGAAGGAGATGTCGTGCTGGCCGTTAATCTGGGTCAGAGTAACGATATCAATGTTTTCAATCACTTCTGCCAGCTGGTCGTCAGACATGGTCTTGGCGATCAGCTCGAACTTCTCGCTGGCCTGCTTCGGCTCGATAACGGCCAGCTCTTTGATCTCGATGGCGGTAATTTCTATCAGACTGTTGCTCATGCCTTGCCCCAATTAGAAACGGACTTCGTCGTACATATCCTGCTCGCCGTCGTCATCGCCATAGCGGTCATTGCCGCCATGGTAGTCGGCGTCGGCATCTTCCCCGTCTTCATCTTCTTCGTCGCGCAGATCAACGTCGTCATCGCCGCGGTGGCTGCCGCGCGGCAGCGGGTTGTCGAGCAGGAACAGCACGGCGCAGGCTTCCATCAGCTGATCTTCGCTCTGGGCCCGCACCGCCTTGACCAGCGGCAGGGCGGCGTTGTTGAAGCCGACGCTTACCTTGAACTCGTCCCAGCTCGGCTGCTCGCCGCTGGTGAGCCACTTGTTCCACTGCCCCTTGGCCTTGGGGGGGAACTGCACCCGGCCATAGAGGGCCAGCGGCAGGTATTCGGGCATGAATTCCAGCATGCTCATGTCGGCCAGCAGCAGGGCTTTCATCTGGTCGGTGAACTGCTCGAGCCCCTTGGGGTCATCCTGATCCCGGTAGGATTCGATATTCTCGCTGGCATCGCTTTGCAGGGCCTTGAGCCGTGCCTGGTCCCATTTTTTTTGCATAGTCGCTCTTCTTGCCTGGTGGCTCAGGGGTAGAACTGGTCCCACATCTCCTGCATGGCAGCAGCGGGATCGGTCACGATGACGTTGTTGAAATCCTTGATGAAGGCGGCCCGCTGTTTCGGATCGGACAGCACTTCATAAGCCTGCTTTACCTGGTGCAGCCGGGCGGCTGCCTGCTCTTTCTCTTCTTCGCTCGCCCCGTGCAGCTTGTCGGGGTGGTACTGGTTCGACAGCCGACGATAGGCTTTTTTGATGTCGTTTTCACTGGCATTGGACTTGACGCCCAACACCCGGAAGTAGTTGTTCATGACGGATCCTGCCTCACTGGCATCGTGGAATTGACCCTGCGCTGGCCTGGCGGCGGGGATCTTGGCAAACCAGGCTCGGCAAAAACCCGACATTTTAACGCAAACAGGCGGCCATCGCCATGAATAGGAAGAAAAGTAACCAGGGGGAAGCGCGGTCGGTGCACCTTGCGATCTGCCTCCCGGTAGGGGGTGGTACCGGGGCTACACTACAGGAGG
Organism: Aeromonas sp. s3; assembly: GCF_040907805.1. Taxonomy (NCBI): domain Bacteria; kingdom Pseudomonadati; phylum Pseudomonadota; class Gammaproteobacteria; order Aeromonadales; family Aeromonadaceae; genus Aeromonas; species Aeromonas sp. s3. The sequence continues at coordinate 33,360 of NZ_JBFOCQ010000034.1, read as the reverse complement.
CGCCGGGCGTTGCCCTGGCGATCTTCAGCAGGCCTCGGTCGGGCCGAGACCCTTACTAAGGAATGGACAGCCATGCTCAAATTTTATCTTCTGCCAATGGTACTGCTGGGCGGCCTTGCCATCGCCGCCGATGAGAGCAGCGACGAGCCCTTGATGTTCATCAAGGGGGACATCACCAAGGCCCAGTTTATGGAAAGAGCCGAGCAGCGTTTTGCCCGGCAGGACACCGACAAGGATGGCACCCTGTCGGTGGCCGAGAGAGAGGCCGCCATGGCCAAGATGCACGAGGCGATGCAGCAGTCCGGCCAGGCCATGCCGGGCAAGATGGGAAACATGGGCAACATGAGGCCGATGCAGGACACGACCAAGGCGCAGTTCATGGCGCGCCATGAGGCCCTCTTCACCCGGATGGACAAGAACGGGGACGGGGTACTCGACGAGGCCGAGCGGGCCAGCGCCAGGGGGCGGCTCGGTCAGGGCGCCATGGCGCCCACGAAATAGGCTTGTCAGCTTTCAGATGAAAAAGAGCCCGGTCGTGATACCGGGCTCTTTGCATACATTGCTGGGCTGACTGGATTACCAGCCGGCCCACAGCAGGCGGGCCTTGAGCCCGAGCCACGAGCTCCAGCCGGTGGTGCTGCTCACCAGCGTCCCATCCTTGATGACGAGGAAGGTGGGGGTGACCCCCACCTGCCAGCGGGCGGCCAGATCTCCCCGCTCATCGTTGTGGGTGGGAAAGGCGAGCCCCTTCTTCGCCATCCCGGCGCGCAACTGCTCATCGCTGCCGGAGCGCAGCGCCACCGTCAGCACGTTCTCTCCCTCCTGCCACAGGCTCTCCACGGTCGGCGTGGTGAAGCGGCACACCCCGCACCAGCTGGCCCAGTAGTAGACCAGCAGCGGCTTGCCGCGGCTCTGCTCGGCCAGACTGGTGATGGTGCCATCCTGCAGGGTGAAGGGGGCCTCCATGGCCCCCGCCGGCAGGGTTGGGCTGCGCCACAGATCCAGCAGGGTGGAGATGACCAGCGCCATCAGCAGCAGCCAGAGCGCCTCCTTGCCCCAACGGCGCCAGCGGGGTGCCTTTACGACTGCATCCTCCGCCATGGCTTAGCTCCGCTTGGCCAGCTCGGCCTTCACCAGCTGCTCCAGCTCGTCATAGGGGAGGGCGCCCGGCACCAGCTGGTTGCCGATGAGCGTCGCCGGGGTGCCCTGCACGCCAAGGAGCGTGCCGATGCGCAGGCTGTTGCGCAGCTCCTCGGTGGCCTTGGCATCGGGCTTGAGGGCCGTGTTGCCGGTGGCCGCCAGCGCCTTGTTGATGTCCGCCTCGGTCAGCATCCCCTGCTTGCTCATCAGCTTGTCGTGCAGGGCGAGGAAGCGGGCCGGATCCTGTTGCCACAGGGTGAGGCTGTACTGGGCCGCCTTGGCCGAGCTCTGCCCCTTGAACGGCAGCAGCTTGACCACCAGCCCCAGATCGTCGGGATAGGCCTCGAGCAGCTTGGTCAGGCGGGGATCGAACTGCTTGCAGTAGGGGCAGTTGTAGTCGGTGAACAGCACCAGGGTCAGCTTGGGATTCTTGGCGCCCAGGCGCGGGCTGGTGGCACTGTTGAACAGCACATCCTGATTGCCCTTGATGAAGTTGCCGAGCTGGGCCTCCTGGGCCGCGGCGTTCTGCTTCTCCCAGGATTCGGCCGCCTCGTCGAGGATCTTGGGGTTGGCGACCAGGGTCTCGCGAATGAGCTCCTTGATGCGCGCCTCCTGCTCCGGGGTGAAGGGGGCCGCCTGCAACAAGGGGGCACTCAGGGTGCCGGCAAGCAGGGCGGTGCAGAGGGTCAGGGTGCGCAGTTTCAGAGTACGCAGGGTCATGGGATTCTCCTTAAAAATGAGGGGCATCGGCCTGGACGAGGCCGGCCTGATGCAACACGTCGAGCAAGTCGGCCTTGTCCAGCAGGGGTGAGAGGATCTCTCCCTCTGGCAGGCCGGGCCCGTAGATCTGGTTGAAGGGCACGGCGGCCGCGCCGCGCTGGCGCAGGAAGGCAGAGATGGCATCGCTCGGCCGGCTCCAGTCGCCACGCAGGGCCACCACGTCCGGAGCCGTCAGGGCGCTCTGCACCTCGTCACGCAGCAGCACGTTGTACTTGTTGGCCTTGCAGGTGACGCACCAGTCGGCGGTGACGTCGACGAAGACCCGCTTGCGCTGGGCCAGCGCATCGACGATGGCCTGCTCGGAGAGCGGTTGCCAGGCGATGCGATCGACCCTGCCCGACCCCTGCGCCGTGAGGGCGCCCCCCAACAGCAGGGCGCCGCCGATGAGGGCCGAGAGGGAGAGGGCCAGCGTGAAACCGCGCATGCCATAACGCCAGATGATGCCAATCAGCAGCACCAGCAGCATGGCGGCCATCAGCCAGCCGGTGGCCGTGCTGCCCAGATGGTTGCCGAGCAGGCTCGCCAGCCAGAGGCTGGAGCCCAGCATCATCAGCCCGAGCAGGATGCGCAGCCGCCCCATCCAGCGGCCCGGTTTGGGCAGCCAGAGGGCGAGGCGCGGCAGGGCCGCCACCAGCAGCCAGGGCAGGCTCATGCCAAGGCCGAGCGCCGTGAAGATGAGCCAGAGCTGGGCGAGGGGTGCCGCCAGCGCAAAGGCCACCGCGGTGCCGAGGAAGGGGGCCGAGCAGGGGGTGGCCAACAGGGTGGCGAAGCTCCCCTGCAGGAAGTGGCCACCGAGCCCCTTGCCGCCGCTGGTGGCGAGGCGAGTGTTGAGATTGCTGGGCAACCTTATCTCGAACAAGCCCAACAGGTTGGCGCAAAACAGCAGGGTCACCGCCACCATGAAGCCGATGAATCCGGCGCTCTGGAACTGGATCCCCCAGCCGACCGCGCCACTCATTCCAAAACTAGGGGCGCGCAGCAGGCTGCTCATGGCCGCCAGCACCCAGAAGGAGGCCATGATCCCGGCACTGGCGGCGAGGAACTGCTTGCGTACCTGTCGCTGTTCGCGCTCCTGCTGCTGCAGCACGGTACCCAGTTTCAGGGCCAGCACCGGCAGCACGCAGGGCATCAGGTTGAGGATGAGGCCGCCGAGCAGCGCCGCCCCCAGCAGCCAGATGAGTGGCTGGCCTGGGGCCGGCAGGGCGAGAGGTCCGGCGATGGTGGCGCTGGTCTGCCAGGCTTCATCGCCGCTGCCGAGCAGCAGGCCGAGGGATTGGCCACGCAAGTCAGGCGCATCCCCCTGCCAGCCGTCGCTGACCGGCACCCGGGCGATCAGGGTGTTGCCGCTCACCTCGAGCGCCGGCTTGCCGAACTCGGCCCCCTCCAGGGCATCGATGAAGAGCGCTGGCTCCTGCCAGCCCTCTGCCCGCTCGGCGCGCAGCTGCAGCTGGTTGTGCTGGTAGCCGAGCTCGACCCGGGTATCGGCGGGCAGCGTTTGCGGCAGGGTGCTCATGGCCTGGGCCCAGGCGAAGTCGAAACCGGCCGGCGCCTGCCCATCCACCGCCAGGGTGAAGGGGTAGTCGGTCAGGATGCAGACGTTGCTGCAGGTGGAGAGGCGCAAGGTGCCCTTGAGCGGCTGCCCAGCGGGGTAGTTCAGGCTCAGGGGGAAGCGCACCTGTTGCTGATAGCCCTGGGTGCTGAGCCCGGCCACCTCGAAGGGTCGCGGTGTAGGCCAGTGCCACTGGAAGTTGCCGACCGGCTGCTCCCACAGGATCTGGGGCGCTATGCCCCCTTCACCCGGGCTGCGCCAGTAGGTTTTCCAGCCGGACTCGAGGGCCACCTCGAGCAGGATGCGGGTCTGGTCAGGGGCGCTGCGGTCGGCTTGCAGCCTGACCTTGGCGTGATCGTTCTGGGGGCTGGTGAGCCAGCCCGTATCGCTGGCCAATCCAGTGGATTGCCACAGCAGGCAGCCCAGCAGCAGGCTCGCCTTGAAGAGAGTTGACATAGATGTTGTCTCGCAAAAAATGAATGACAGCAGGCTGAAAAAGCGCGGCTGAACTCATTCCCGCCAGACACAGAGGGTGAGGTGAAGTCGTCGTTCGGGAGGCGAAACGGCCCGTGGCGGCGGCAGTGGCGGCGTGTAGCGCCAGAGCGGGGCCAGCAGCGCGATGAGCAGGGCCACCGTAAAGAACAGCTGCTCGAGGCAGAGCAGGGTGGTGGCGCTCAGCCACTTGCCGTTGAGCTGGCAGCTGTTGGGCTGCGGGCTGGCGGGCGTGCCCTTGTCGGCCTGGTCGTCGGCTGAGGCGAACTGGGGCAGGGCCTGACAGCTGATGGCGTGATCGAGCAGGGCCAGCCGGGCCAGCGGCTGGGCAGCGCAATTGAGCACCAGCAGGCAGACCAGCAGCAGGAGTCGTTTCGCCACGCGTTGTTGGTGAATCATGCTCGCCCCGTTCATCAAGATGGCCACATCCTAACGGCCAATGCCGGGTGGGGCAAGCCGCCGTCCGTTTTATGGCTCAGGGGCGAGTGGCGAAGGGTGGTCGGTTCTGTCTGGCGAACGCTTGTTCGCTAAAAGGGGGACCAGTATACTGCGCCGAGTCAAAATCCGAGGTGTTCGATGCTCAAAATTGCCCGTGTGCTGCTGCTTGGTCTGCTGCTCATTTTCTGGTTCCTGTTCGGTCTGCTGCTGTGCCTGGTGCGTCCGCGCCATCCCAACAACGTCTATGTCTTTGCCCGCATGTATCACGCTGTCTGTCCGCTCATCGGCCTCAAGGTCCGGGTGACGGTGGCCGACGAGGTGAAGTCGGTGGGGCCGGCCGTCTACGTCTGCAACCACCAGAGCAACTACGACATCTTCACCGTGACCGGCGCGGTGCAGCCCGGCGTGGTGGCGGTGGGCAAGAAGAGCCTGCTGTGGCTGCCCTTCTTCGGCCTCATCTTCTGGCTCTCCGGCAACGTGCTGATCGACCGCTCCAACCGCTCCCGTGCCATCGGCACCATAGGCCAGGTGGTGGATCGCATCAAGGCGCGTGGCACCTCCATCTGGATGTTCCCGGAGGGAACCCGTTCCAAGGGGCGCGGACTGCTGCCATTCAAGGCGGGTGCCTTCCATACCGCGGTGCAGGCAGAGGTGCCGGTGGTGCCCATCGTCTGCTCCAGCTACTTCGGCCAGATCGATCTCAACCGCTGGGACAACGGCGAGGTGCTGCTGGAAGTGATGGCCCCTGTCTGCAGCAAGGAGCATGGCGCCGCCGGCATCCGCGAGCTGTCCGAGATCTGCCGCAGCCGGATGGAGGCCAAGCTGGTCGAATTGGACAGCAAGCTCGGTCATCCCCGGGCCGCCTGAGTACAGCGCTGATTGCATGAGGGAGCCGTTGGCTCCCTTTTTTATTGGTGAAAATCGCCACCAGATCGGCATTTTTCGCCACCAAGACGGTGTTGAAAATACCTGATAAAACCTCATCTATATGTAAGTAAAGGAAAAATTATCTTGGCACGGCTCTTGTAATGTCATGGGAAGAGATTGTCATCCCATCAACAAGGAGCCAGACCATGAGCGTATTTAGCCGCCTGACCGACGTGATCAATGCCAACCTGCACAGCCTGCTCGACAAGAGCGAAGAGCCGGAGAAGATGCTGCGGCTGATGATTGAGGAGATGGAGCAGGTCCAGGTCGAGATGAGAACCCAGGCCGCCCGCGTCATCGCCGAACAGAAGCAGCTGGAGCGCCATCAGCAGGCGTTGCAACACCAGATCCTGGAGTGGTCGGCCAAGGCCGAGCTCGCCATCCAGAAGGGGCGCGAGGATCTGGCCCGGGCCGCGCTGACCGAGAAGCTGGCCGAGGTCAAAAAGTGTGAACAGCTGGAGCAGGACAAGGCGCGGGTCGCCGAGGTGCTGGCCCAGCTCACCGCCGATAGCGAGCGGCTGGCCGCCAAGCTGACCGAGGCGCGGGAGAAGCAGAAGATGCTGACCCTGCGCGAGCAGACCGCCCACAGCCGGCTGCGGGCCCGTGCCCAGGTGGACAACCAGCGCATGCACGAGCTGATGGCCCGTTTTGACGGCTTTCAGGGGCGGGTCGATCAGCTGGAAGCTCAGCTGGAGGCGGCAACCCTGGGGCAGAACCCCTCGCTGGAGGCCCAGTTCCGCGAGCTGGAGCTGAACGACGAGATTGAACGGGAACTGGCCCGCCTCAAGGGTCAAAAGGTGGAGGCATAACCATGACGCCCTGGCCGAAGGATCTTGCCCATCGCAAGCTGACCGGAGTCTGTGCCGGCATCGCCAATGGACTGGGGCTCTCCAGGGTGACGGTGCGGGTCGCGGCCCTGATGGCGCTGATCCTGATGCCGCCCCTGGCCCTGGCCATTTATCTGCTGGCGGTGCTCGTCATGCCGCCCCGTCGTGAATTGAAGCGTTGGCTGGATTGACCCCGGGTCATCTGGCCGCATCAACCCAGTGAGGAGCACAACATGCTGGAATTTATCGTCTTGATGCTGGTACTGGTCGGCATGGCACTGGCCGGGTTCACCGTGCTGGCCATGCTGCTGGTGAGCGGCGTCTTCGTGCTGTTTGGCGCGTTGGCCGGCATGTTTGCCCTCATCATCAAGCTGGCGCCCTGGTTGCTGGTGCTGCTGGTGGTGTGCTGGTTCATCAGCAGCAGGCGCAAGCAAGCCAATACCTACCGTTGACACTCCCTGTTATCGGATCCTTCCTTGGTCGCTGCATGCAGCGGCCTTTTTTGTGGCCGGGCGGCCAGCCATGATTCGCTGCAGGCGAGCCAGCGCTCCGGCTGGCTGATCAGCTGCTCTTTGAAAGCTTTGCTCTGCTGCTTGAGCCGGTATTCGAGGCGCAGCGCCGCCCCTTTCTCGCCGACGGCCTGCTGCCACGCCAGGGTCAGCGGCCCCTTGCCACGCAGGGCGCGGGACCCCTTGCCGCTCTGATGCTGGCGCAGGCGGCGGACGGGGTCCGTGCTGATCCCGGTATAGAGCAGGCCGCCGGCGGTGCGCACCATGTAGATGAACCAGTGGCTGACGGTTGGACTGGCAGCCGGTTCGGCGCCGCTAGGGGGTTTTCTCATTCGATCTCTCTGTGCCACACTCAAGAGCAGCCCAAGGAGGTGCGATGCGAGCATGGTGGTGGTTGTGGTGTCTGCTGTCGATATCGGCTCATGGCGAGACGCTGCGTCTCTACGACTATCATCAGCACCCCCCCTTCATGACCGGGGAGCAGAGCGGTCTGAGCCGGGATCTGGTCAAGTATCTCAATGAAAAGCTTGGCGGAGAACCCAAGCTGGAACTTTGGCTGGTGAATCGGGCCAGACTGGCGCTGGAGATGTCGGATCCCGGCTTTGATGGTCTGGTGGCCTGGGTCAATCCCGCCTGGGTGGGGGATCCCCAGCGCGAGCGCTACCTCTGGACCTTTCCCATCATGCGCGATACCAACGAGCTCATCTCGAGTGCCGACAGACCGGTCACCTATCGCGGGCCCGATTCGCTCAAGGGGATGACCTTCGGCGGCATCGAGGGGTACCACTATCAGGGGATCGACGAGGCGTCGGCCAGAGGCGATCTGGTGCGGGTGGATGCCAAGAAGGTCAAGACCAACTTCAGCCTGCTGGTGCGCGGCCGCATCGACGTGACCCTGGTGCCGGGCTCGGCGCTCACCTTCTTTACTCACGACCCCGCCTTCGAGGGCAAGCTGTTCGTCTCGCCCTTCGCCCAGTCCAGCTATACCCGCCACATACTGTTGCCCAAATCCCGCAGCGAGCTGCATGACAGGCTGAATGACATCGCCGAGCAGATGGACCGGGATCCCAAGTGGCACGCCATCCTGGAGTCCTACCGCGGCAGACCCTGAGCGCCGGCGCTGCGGCGCAGATGGCGCCCAAGCTTGTGCAGCGGCAGCAGGCTCACCAGCAGGCCGGCCCAGACGAAGGCAAATCCCACCGATTTCACCGGATCCGGCGTCTCGCCAAACCAGAAGATGGCGAGCAGGAAAGCGAGGCTGGGCTCGATATATTGCAGCAGGCCCACCGTGCTCATGCGGGTGCGCATCATGCCGTAGCAGAACAAGCCCACCGGCAGCAGGGTCGCGGGGGCGCTGCCCATCAGCAGCAGTCGCTCGGTCCAGTCACCGGCCACGAACTGGCTGGCGCCGCTCACCGCCAGAGCGCCGATGATCAGCAGGGCGATGGGCAACTGCACCAGCGCCTCGAGGTAGAGACTGACGCCAGCGTCATAGTGCACCTTCTTCTTGAGCAGGCCATAGAGGGCGAAGTTGGCCCCCATGACCAGGGAGAACCAGGGCAGCTGGCCGTAAGAAAAGAGCATGTAGGCCAGCCCCGCCAGGGCTAGCGCCACCGCCAGGTGTTTTTGCGGGGTGAGCTTCTCTTTGAGGAACAACACGGCGAAGACGATGTTGAACAGTGGCGTCATGAAGAAGGCGAGGCTGGTGGCCAGCACCTGACCGGTGGTGAGGCACCAGGTGAACATACACCAGCTGATGGACATGACGGGGCCGGCCAGCAGGATGAGGCCGAGCTGGCGCGGTTCGCTGCGCAGCCGCGCCCAGGGCACCCGGTAGCCGACGAGGAGGAACAGGATCCCCAGCAGCACCGCCGACCAGAGTACCCGGTGGGAGAGCAGCTCCCACATGTTGACCGCAGGCATGAACTGGTAATAGAGGGGCAGCATGCCCCACAGCACGAATGAGAGGGCCGCGCTGCCGGTGCCCATCCAGTTCTTCATCTCGCTCCGTTTATTAAATTAAACAAATGTGGCTGCATAATAAGTATCTGCTGAATCTTTCACAAGCAGGATCCGGCGGAAAACTCTGCTACTATCGGGCCCATGAACCGACTCGACCGTTTGTTTGCACAGATCCGTGCCTGCCGCCTGTGCGAGGCACACTTGCCGCTCGGGCCCAGACCGGTGATCCGTGGCAGCGAGCACGCTCGCCTGCTGATCATCGGCCAGGCGCCAGGCACCCGGGTGCATGCCAGCGGCATCCCCTGGGACGACCCCTCCGGCGATCGCCTGCGCCAGTGGCTCGGAGTGGACAAGGCCACCTTCTACGATGAATCCCGCATCGCCATCATGCCGATGGGGCTTTGTTACCCCGGCAAGGGCAAGTCGGGGGATCTGCCGCCACGCCCCGAATGTGCCCCCACCTGGCACGACAAGGTATTGATGCTGCTGCCCAACATCGAGCTGACCCTGCTCATCGGCCAGTATGCGCAAGGCCACTACCTGCGGGATGCGGCGAAAGGGTCGCTGACCGAGACGGTGCGCAGCTGGACGGACTACGGCCCTGCCTGGTTGCCGCTGCCGCACCCGTCACCGCGCAACACCGTGTGGCTCAAGAAGAATCCCTGGTTCGAGCAGGATGTGATCCCCCATCTGCAACAAAGGGTCGCCCCGCTGCTGGGGTGACCCTGGTTGGCTAGAGCGCCGGTTCGGCCTGTGGCTTGGGCTTGCTGCGGGCCATGGCGATGAGCGGCAGTATGATGCACAGGCACCCCAGCAGCAGCGGCAGGCCCGGCTGCTCATCGAACAGCCATACCCCGATGGCGACCGCCATCAGCAGGCCGGTGTACTCCGCGGAGGCTATTTTGCTCGCCTCCGCCTTGCGATAGGCCACCACGCACAACCCTGCATAGACCATGATCAGCGCCGAAGAGCCAAAGGCGGGCCACCACATCTGCCACTGCCAGTCGCCTCCTTCCCACCAGGCCAGCGCCAGGATGAAGGGCATGCTTAGCACGTTGGTAAAGAACAGGGTCTGGGCGATGGGCTGCTGGAGCGGGATCCGCTTGATCAGCAGATTGTTGAGCGCCATGGAGAGCGCTACCCCGAGTGCGGCCAGCGCCGCCCAGTTCACCTCGGTGGGGCGCAGCACGATCAGCACCCCGACAAAGCCGATGAAGGCGGTCAGCACCTTCTGGCGCGAGATGGCTTCCCCCGCCAGCCACACCGCCAGCGGCACCATCATCAGAGGCGCCGCATAGAAGAGGGCGTTGGCGGTGGCCAGCGGCAGCCGGGTGAGGGCGATCACCATCAGGCAGACGCCGATGGCCCAGATATGGGCGCGCAGCAGGTGCCACTTGAGCGCCACCGGCGGGTTGCGACGCCATGACCAGAGCAGCCAGGGGGTCAGCAGGATGGCGGCGGAGAGCTGGCGGAAGAAGACAAACTGAAATACCGGCTGATCCGGTTCCAGCACCTTGACCAGCGCGTCGGAAAAGACCGCCACCATATTGCCCAGCACCAGATAAAGGATGCCGATCCCCACTGCATTCATGCTACCTCCTGCGTCAGATGAGGGAAGGGTAGCCCGCGCTTCGTTATCCAGTAAAATGATAAAAAATCACCATGCATGAGAATTTTGGATAATGAAGCTACCTCCCCTGCGCGCCGTTCAATACTTCGAAGTGGTTGCCCGCCTGCTCAGCTTTTCCCGCGCTGCCCTTGAGCTGAACGTCAGTCAGAGCGCGGTCAGCCATCAGATCCGCCTGCTGGAGGATTTTCTGGGGGAACGGCTGCTGCTGCGTCAGGGGCGGCTGCTGTCGCTGACGGCGCAGGGCGAGGTCTATTTCGAGGGGATCTCCGCCGGGCTCGGCCAGATTGCCCAGAGCAGCGAGCAACTGCGCGGCGGCGGCGAGATGCGGCTGCGGCTGGCAGTCTACAGCTCGTTTGCGGTGAAGTGGCTGATCCCGCGTCTGGCTGGGCTGCGCCAGCTCTATCCCGAGCTGGATCTCAGCCTGGAGATGGTGGCGGAGGATCCTGAACTCTCCGATCGGGTGGCGGACTGCTTCATCACCGTCTCGCCCCATGGTCGGGGCTATTGTCATGATCTCATCTACCGGGAGCGGCTCTTCCCGGTCTGCAGTCGCCGCTTGCTGCAGCAGGTGGAGGGGGAGTGGCCGGACGCAATCTGGCAACTGCCGTTGCTGTCGGTGCAGTCCATCTACAAGGCGCGGGGAGAGGATTGGCAGCGTTGGGCCAAGGCCGGGGGATTGGTGATACCGGCGGAGGCGCGGATGCACCACTTCAGCCATGTGTTGCTGGCGATGGAGGCTGCGGCCTGGGATCAGGGGGTGGCATTCGTGAACGACTACATGCTGCGACCGGATGATCCCCAGCTGGTGGCCTTGCCGGTACACCAGTTGGAGACGGGGGATGCTTTCTACTTTACCTGCAAGCGCTCGCGGGCCCATGAGCCTGCCATCGGCCGGCTGCGCCAATGGCTGATGATGGAGACACGCCAGAGCATGCCTCTCTAGGCTCAGGCTTTCTTGAACTGGCTCAGCACAAACAGGCTGGTGGCACAGACCACCACCGACGGGCTGGGATGTGGAGTGACCTGATTACAAGGGTCAGGCCACTTTAGGCTCAGGCTTTCTTGAACTGGCTCAATACGAACAGGCTGGTGGCGCAGACCACGACAGACGGGCCGGCCGGCGTGTCCTGGTACCAGGAGAGCAGCAGTCCGCCGAGTACGGCAAGGCAGCCGATGAGCGCGGCGAAGCCGGCCATCTGCTCCGGCGTGCGGCTGAAGCGGCGGGCGGTTGCCGCAGGGATGATCAACAAGGAGGTGATGATCAGCGCCCCGACGAACTTCATCGCCACCGCGATCACCAATCCGATCAGCAGCATCAGCACGCAGCGCAGCACATCGACCCTGATCCCTTCCACCCGGGCCAGCTCTTCCGAGATGGTCATGGAGAGCAGGGGATCCCACAGCCGCCACAGGGTGAGCAGCACCAGGGCGCCACCGCCGTAGATCCAGAGCAAGTCCATCGGCTGTACCGAGAGCAGGTCGCCAAACAGGTAGGCCATCAGATCCACCCGCACGTTGTCCATGAAGCTCAGGGTGACCAGACCGAGCGACAGGGCGCTATGGGCCAGGATGCCGAGCAGGGTATCGGTGGCCACCTGCTGGTTGCGGCTCATGATCACCAGCAGCATGGCCATGGCGAGGCAGCAGACCACCACCGCAAGGGTGAGATCCACCTGCAGCAGGATGCCGAGTGCGATGCCGAACAGGCAGGCGTGGGAGAGGGTGTCGCCAAAATAGGCCATCTTGCGCCACACCACGAAACTGCCGAGGGGGCCGGCCAGCAGGGCGATGCCGAGGCCGGCCGCGAGGGCGTATAACAGAAAGCTGTCCACTTGATGATCCTGTCGGGTACGTTATTGATTGCGGGAGGGCAGGCGAATGACGGGAGCCTGCGGTTCATGATGATGGTGTTCGCCATCGCAGTGGTGATGGTGGGTGTAGACCGCCAGCACCTCCTGCTCCGGTCGGCCGAACAGGCGGGCAAACTCGGGGTGGCGCGCCACGCTCTCCGGTTCGCCGTGACAGCAGACGTGGCGATTGAGACAGATCACCTCGTGGGTGCTGGCCATCACCAGATGCAGGTCGTGGGAGACCATCAGCACGGCGCAGTTGAACTCGGCGGCCAGCTGACTGATGAGGGCGTAGAGCTCGATCTGGCCGTTGATGTCCACCCCTTGCACCGGCTCGTCCAGCACCAGCAGCTCGGGCTTGACCAGCAGGGCGCGGGCCAGCAGCACCCGCTGCATTTCGCCGCCGGAGAGTTTCTGCATCCGGTTGTCCAACAGGTCTTCCGCGCCGACCCGGCTTAGTGCCTCCTCGATGGATAGGCGGCCATTCTTGCCAAGCTGCAGGAAGCGACGCACCGTCAGCGGCAGGGTGGGATCCAGATAGAGGCGCTGGGGCACATAGCCGACCCGCAGGTCGCGGCTGCGGGTGATTTGGCCTGAATCTGGCGTGAGCAGACCCAGCACCAGCTTGCTCAGGGTGCTCTTGCCCGCCCCGTTGGGGCCGACCAGGGTAGTGATTTTGCCTTTGTTCAGGGTAAAGGAGACCTTGTCGAGCACGAGTCGTCCATCAAATGAAAGACAGACCTCTTTCAGCTCCACCAGTTGGGTCATGACAGCTCCGGGGTTTACAGCCTGTGAGAGTTATAATATAACAATAACGTTGGTTTGTTATATTATCACACACACACTTCCTGACGAGATCTCTATGCGAATTCTTGCCCTAGTCACTGCCCTGCTGGCGGTGAGTCTGCCTGTCCGCGCCCTCGAGGTGCTGACCACCATCAAGCCGCTGGGTTTCATCGCCGCCGCCATCACCGACGGCGTGAGCGAGCCCAAGGTGCTGCTGCCGACCGGCGCTTCGCCCCACGATTTCTCCCTGCGCCCCTCCGATATTCGCAGCATCAACGAGGCCGATCTGGTGGTGTGGGTCGGCCCCGAGCTGGAAGGTTTCATGGCCAAGCTGCTGGCCAAACATCCCCATGTGCTGACCCTGACCCGGGTGGAAGGGATGCCGCTGTTTGATTACAGCAAGCAGGCCGGTCATGAAGAGCACGCCGACGAGGCGCATGAAGGCCATGACCACGACGGTCATGAGGGGCACCACCACGAGGGCGTCGACCCCCACATCTGGCTGGGTCCGACCCAGGCGCTGGTCATCGCCAATGCCCTGAGCGAAACCCTGAGCGCTCAGGATCCGGCCAACGCCGAGCGTTATCGCGCCAACCTGTTGGCGTTCAAGGCCAAGGTGGAGGCCAAGGACAAGGTGATTGCCGAGCAGATGAAGGCGGTGAACCAGAAGGGCTACTTCGTGTTTCATGAAGCCTATGGCTACTGGGAGCGCCACTATGGCATGAGCTCCAAGGGCCACTTTACCGTGAGCCCGGAGCGACGCCCCGGCGCCAAGACCCTGGTGGAGATCCGCAAGGCGCTGGAAGAGAAAAAAGCGAGCTGCATCTATGCCGAGCCGCAGTTCTCGCCGGCGGTGATCGAGTCGGTCGCCCGCAATACCGGCGCCAAGGTGCTGTTGCTGGACGAAGTCGGTGAACAGGTGCCGCTCGGTCCGGATGGCTATCCCCGCTTCATGCAGCAGTTGGCCGACGCCTTCGCCGAATGCCGTTGACCGCGTCGAAGCGCCCGCGTGCCCGCCACTGGGGCAGCCAGGGGCAACTATACTGACCTCCAGCATCTTGCAGGGAGTGTCTGGTATGAAATGGCTGCTCGTTCCCACCTGCACGTTGGCGCTCTGCTGTGCCAGCGTGCAGGCTTCCCGTCTCTCCGAATACATGGCCAGCCCTGCACTGCAGGCAAAATTGCAGGAGGTCTATGGCGGTCGAGCCCTCCAGCGGGCGGAGGCCTTTTCGCGCCTGCTGACGCCAAGGGCCGGCACCACGGATCAGCAGAAGATCGAGCTGGTCAACAACTACTTCAACAACCTGACCTACAGCGATGACCCCAGATTGTGGGGAGAAACGGATTACTGGGCCAACCCACTGGAGTTTATCGGTGCCCGTGGTGGCGACTGCGAGGATTACAGCATCTCCAAGTACTACACATTGATGGAGCTTGGGGTGGACGAGAAGAAGCTGCGACTGGCTTACGTCAAGGCAGTCAAGTACAACCAGTTCCACATGGTGACGCTCTACTTCGCGACCCCCAAGTCGGATCCGATGGTGCTCGACAACATCAACAACCGGATCCTGCCCGGCAGCAAGCGGACCGATCTCATCCCCGTCTACAGTTTTGATGCCAAGAGCATCTGGATCATGAAGTCACGCCGGGAAGGGACCCTGGCGGGCAGTGCCGACAGGTTGGCGCAGTGGACTTCGATGAAGACCCGTTTTTCCAGCGAGCAGTTGCGCTCCCCCCGCCGTCAGCTATAGCTTGCCCGCCGCTTTCAACTCCTCGAAATATTTTGCCGCGCCCGGATGCTGTTCGATGCTCAGCACCGGGCCGGTTTTATTGCGCGACTGGTGAAACAGGTTGGCGTAACCGTAGGTTTGCTCATTGAACTTGGTTTGCTGGGCCAGCATGGCCCGGGTCAGGCGGTAAACGTCGGCCAGTGGCGTGCTGGCGGTGGTTACCAGGGTGGCGGCGATGGCAAAGGTCGGCGTCGCCTTGAGGTTGCCCGGATAGATACGCGCAGGGATCTGGCTGCGCTGGTAATACTTGACCCCCTTGAGCAGCTGATCCCGGATTGCCCCCTCGATCGGCAGGAAACGTATGGCGCAGCGTTTGGCTGTATCCAGCACGATGCGGTTGGGGTGACCCATCACCAGGCCATAGGCGTCGATCTGTTTGCTGCACAGGGACTCGGCCAGATTGGCCACGCTCTTGAGATCGAGATCCTGCTCCTTGGCGCCCAGCACGTTGAACAGGGCGAGCGCCGTCTGGCGGGTACCTGAGCTCTTGAGCCCCATGTCGATGGGGGCCAGCTTGAGTTGCTCCAGGCTGGTGATGTCGCCGTCGGCCCTTACCACTATGGTAAAGGGCTCGGCGTGAGTGGCGAAGATGGCCCTGAGCTCTGGTTGCGGCTGATTGGCATACGGACCCAGGCCATTGCTGGCCTGGTAGAGCCAGTCCGACTGCACCAGCGCATAGCTTGTCTCGCCGCTTTTCAGTTGGCGCAGATTTTCGATGGAGCCCGAGGTCGCCTGCGGCTTGCACTGCAGTCCGGCATCGCTTTTGTTGGCGAGCCGGCAGAACTCTTTGGCGATCTGGTGATAGATCCCCTGTTCACCGCCGGTGGCTATGGTGGTGGGGTTGGCCAGCAGCGGCAGTGGCCACAGCAGGGCGAGCAACAATCCAGTCCTGTTCATCATGCCTCCTTGCCGGCGTAGCCATCGATGCCCCAGTTGCGCAGGGTGTCGATATCCTGAATGTCGCCGGCCTCCGCCAGCAGGGTGTAGCCCGCGCTGTGCAGGCACTGGGCCACCAGATTCCAGTAGAGAGGGGCCTGGGTCGGCTGGCAGCTGATGAAGACAGGATTGATGGGGTCGAGCTGATTGAAGGTCTCGTTGGTCATCGGTATGGCGCTGAAGGCCATCTCTACCCCTTGTTCCTGCAAGGCGGCCAGCCGCTCCTGGGCAAGGGGTGGCACATGTTCCTGATCCCAGCGCCAATCGAGGGTTTTGCCTCTGCCCTTGGCCAGCAGAGGTGCAAATTGTGCCCAGTCGGGGTGGCCGAGCAGGCTGAGCGGCAGCTGCAGCCCCTCGACTGCATGGTGCAGCCAGAGATCGAGCAGATGCCGGATCTCGTCCGGTGAACTGTTCAGTGACGGGGTGACTTCCGGAATGAGGCGGCTGTAGAGACGAATACTGCCCTGGGTCGAGAAGAAGTGTTGCTGCAACAGCCCCTCTCCTGCGCAGGTCAGGGTTTGCAGCGGCTCATTGACCATGGGGAGTTGTTTGCCGAGCTGGCTTATCTTGAGCCGTTGCTGCAGCAGATCCCGCTTGCGTTCGGACACCAGCTGGTTGACCGAGCCGGCCAGCTCCTTGAGATCCTGCAGCCAGGGAGCGTCCAGGGTGCCACTGAACTGGCGCTTGCGGATCTTCACCAATTGCAGATTGATCTGCTCGAGCGGGCGCAGCAGCCGTTTGCAGACCCAGGAGATCACCAGGGTGAACACCAGCAGACCTGCCAGCAGGGCCGTGCCGGTACGGCTGATCGCATTCCACAGATGCTGGTAGGCATAGCCCGTGTGCCCTTCCAGGGTGAGGGTGCCCAGCATGCGCCAGCCATCGGTCAGCTCCTGCTCAATTTTTACTGGCGGCATGTCGATAACAGAGGGGAGCCAGGTCGGCACGTTCTGTTGCGCGGTGTGGAAGACCTTCTGAAACAGCACCTGACCATCCGGATCCAGCAGGGTGACCACGCTGACGAAGCCGCCATCGAACATGGCGTTGACTATGGTCTCGGCCAGTACCTTGTCATCGTTGAGAAGGGTGCCTTGCAGCACCAGCCCGAGGGCGGTGATGGCGGTTTCCAGATTGGCGGACATCTGATCGAGGATGGATTGCCGTACCGTGGTGACTTCCAGCATGAACAGCAGGACGGCGCCAATCAGGAACAAAATCAGGATGATTCGATTTAACAGTTTCGCTAACGACATATCCACTCCATGGAAAAGTTATCGCAACATGTTGAAACCTGGGGTCGGAGGTGAGCTGACCCGGCTCTTAAAAATAGGAAAAAATGGTTAAAAAAGACGATCATTTCTGCCCATGAAGGAATGTTATGCATAAAATGTGAGGTTCATGCAGATTGCTATGAACTAATTGTGAGTATTTAGGTCAAACAATCAGTTTTATACGGTTTCATAACAAACAGACTGACCACTAACACCCTTGGATCTAATGACAGGATAGCGGATGAAACGTCTCCGTCCCTTGGTAGCGCAGGCCGCCAATTGGGAACCCCCGGTTCCCCGCAAACATTTTTACGCCATGCTACTGCTGACGGCCATGACGCTGTCGGCGGTAGCCATATTGCCAGCCCCGGGTGACATCCTGGAGCGGCCGCTGCGACTGGAGTTGCCGATCGCCACCAATGGCACCGCAACCAACGAAGACAATACGGACTTCAACGACATCCCGGATCACGAGCTGGTAGAAGCCGCGACGCCGGAAGATGACATCCCGGCCGACGCCACCCCCCAGTGGCAGGATTACCGGGTTCGCAATGGCGAGAATCTGACCACCATCTTCAACAACCTGGGTCTTTCCACCACCACCCTCTACAAGGTGCTGGATGCCGACACCAAGAACAATCTGGCACGGCTCAAGCCGGGCCAGACCATCGAGCTGCTGATCGATCAGGACAACATACTGCAGCAGATGAAGATCCGCCTGAACATCAAGCAGACCCTGGTGCTGGAGCGTACCGACGACACTTACAGCGCCAACATGCTCAATGAAGAGGTGGAGTGGCAGAAGAAGAGCTATGACGGCGTCATTAATGGCAGCTTCTACGTGAGTGCCCGCAATGCGGGGATCCCGGCCAACCATATCCAGAAAATTGCCAACCTGTTCCAGTGGCGGCTCAACTTCGCCAAGGATCTGAAAAAGGGCGACAAGTTCAAGGTGCTGGTGCGTCAGGAGACGGTCGAAGGCAAGAGCACAGGCAACACCCAGCTGCTCGGGGTGGAAGTGTTCAGTCAGGGTCAGAACGTCTCCGCCTGGCTGTCCGAAGATGGCAACTACTACGATGGGCAGGGCAACAGCCTGGAGCGCGGTTTCCGCCGTTACCCGACCCACAGCCGTTACCGGGTCAGCTCCAGCTTCAACCCGAATCGCCGTCACCCGATCACCGGCCAGGTGCGGCCTCACGAGGGCACCGACTTTGCCCTGCCGGTCGGCACCCCCGTGATGGCGACCGGTGACGGTGTCGTGCTAAAGGCGACCAGCCACCCGCTGGCCGGCACCTATGTGGTGATCAAACACGGTCGCACCCTGATGACCCGTTACCTGCACCTGAGCAAGCTGCTGGTCAAACCTGGCCAGAAGGTGAAGATGGGTGACAAGATTGCCCTCTCCGGCAACACGGGTCGCTCCACCGGCGCTCACCTGCACTACGAGGTGCGGATCAACAACCGCCCGGTGGATGCCATGAAGGTCAAGCTGCCGATGGCGGAGCCGCTCTCCGGCAAGGAGAAACGCCAGTTCCTCGCCAAGGTGAAGAGCTATCGCAAGGAGATGGAGGCCGGTTGATGCCTCTCTCGCCGACATAAAAAGGCCCCGCCACGCTGGCGGGGCCTTTTTGTTGGCTGGCGGCCATCAATAGCCCTTATCGAAGTCGATCTTGCCGTCCAGCGGTTGGCCATCGATGAAGCGGATGTAGTTGCGCACGAAGATCTGGGCCACGTCCTCGGGGAAGCTGTAAGCGCTGTTGTGCGGCGTGACGATGAGGTTGGGCTGGCCCCAGAGCGGGCTGTCGGCGGGCAGCGGCTCCTGCGCGAATACGTCCAGCACCGCCATCCCCAGCTTGCCGGTGCGCAGTGCCGTGAGCAGGTCCCCTTCGTGGATGGCGTTGCCGCGCCCCACGTTGAACAAGATGGCGCCCGGCTTGCAGTGCTCGAAACGGGCGGCGGTGAAGAGGTGATGGGTCTCGCGGGTGGCGGGCAGCACGCTGACGATGACGTCGGCCTGCGCCAGCATCTTGTTGAGGGCGGGCAGCTGATATACCTGGTCGAAACCAGCCCGTTCGCGACCACCGCGGCTGACGCCGAGCACCTTCATGCCGAAGTGCTTGCCGGTGTGGGCGATGTGCTGGCCTATGCTGCCGGTGCCCAGGATCAGCAAGGTGCGTCCCTTGAGACCGTGATAGGGGTGGCTCTGCCACAGCCGCTGCTTCTGCTGTTCCCTGTAGAGGGGGATCTGGCGCATCAGGCTGAGCAGATGACCGAACACGTACTCGCTCATCAGCGGGCCGAAGATGCCGCGCACATTGGTGAGCTGGTAGTCACGGCGGCAGCTGGCATCCAGCAGCACGTCGACCCCGGCGTAGGTGGATTGCAGCCAGCTGAGTTTGCCGGCCTTGGCCAGCAGCGGCTTGGCCCGCGCCGGTTCGGCCATCAGGATGTGGGCCTCGCCGATCACTTTCTCGGCGTCGCTCTGGTTGTCGGCTCTCAGAATGCGCAGATGAGGGAGGTGGGCCGCCTTGAGCAGGCGCTCGTAGTGAGCATTGTCCTGGCTGAGCAAAAGAAGGGTACGTTGACTCATACTCTTGTTCCTTATCAGATTTGCGGCGCGGGAGAGAGGCCGCTCTGCCTTCATCTTACCCGAGTTGACCGGCCAACATAGCCGACCAGGCCGCTTTTTCGTTTTCGCGCGGCCCCTCGTGGGCTACAATCTGCCCCACATTTTGCAAAGGATCCGACTCCAGTGTTTGGTGACAAGTTTTATAAGCGACTGGCCGAGCTACAGCCTTGGCAACAGACGGTCTACACCCTGGCGCTGGCAGAGCGCATGTACCCCAACTATGCGCTGTTTTCCCAGGCCTCCGGTTTCGGGGATGCGAAGGCATTTCGTCACGCCCTGGATCAGATGTGGAACTACCTGACGGTGAAAGGATCCCGGGTCAATCTGGGGGCGATTCTGGAAGCGTTCGAAGTCTACATTCCGGAACCCAGCAAGTTCGAATCCTACGGTGCCTATCCGGCGCTGGATGCCTGTGTCGCCTTGGGCTGCGCCTACAACTCGGTGATCTGCCGGGTAGGGGAAGAGGCCAACGACGCCAGCCATGCCTCGGTCGGTACGGTCGCCGGTTTCATCGAGATGTTGGAAGAGCGCGACCTCACCGACGAAGAGCTCTACGAGCACGAATACATGGAGGCCGAGCTGGAGTTCCAGGTCGAGCTGCTCAAGCGGGTTGCCCACGAGCGTGACAGCGACCGCATCCTGGCCGTGCGTGCCTTCGCCGCCCAGGACGGCGTCTCCAATATCGGCATCAGCCTGGAAGAGTGATCCCGCTCGTCTCGGCCCATAAAAAAAGCTCCCGTTCGGGAGCTTTTTTTATGCCCGCTCTTCGGTGAGGGGCCGGACGCTCAGCACCGGGGCCGCGTCTATCTCATCGGCATTCATCATGGTGGAGATACGCTGCAAAGAGGAGAGCAGCAGGGTCTGCTCCCAAGTCTCAAGTGCTTGAAAACGCTGAATGAAGCGCTCCTGCAGCGGGGTCGGCGCCTGGGCCAGCAGGGCTCGGCCTGCGTCAGTCAGTGTCGCATGCACCTTGCGCTTGTCGGTTTCGCTGCGGATGCGTTGCACCAGCTGGCGGCTCTCGAGGCGGTCCATGATGGTGGTGGCGGTGGCCTGGCTCATGTTGGTGTGATCCGCCAGCTGACGCATGGAGATCTGACCCAGCTCGTCGATCCCCTTGAGCAGCAAGAGCTGGGGCGAGGTCAGGCCTGCCTCCTTGATCAAGCGCTTGGAGTGCATGTCGATGGCACGAATGATCTGGCGCAGGGCGACCAACACTTCATCATGTTTTTCCATGGGGTATGAAATCGTCGAGGGGTGATTGGGAGGCGCAAAATTCTCCGCCTAATTCGTCACAAGGTCAATATGGTTTTTACTGTAATCTTTTCTGCTCTAATTATTTTGTGTTAGGGTAATGAGCTTTCCCCCTATTTTCCCCTGCTGTTTCGAGGAGCAAGATGATGAGTGACGAACTGGACATCAAAGCGCTGGTGGCCGACCTTCGAGTGGTCAGAGTCCGCTATGAACTGCCTGATACCTCGGCTTTCGTGCGTTACCAGCCCGCCTATGACGAAGATCCCAACAACCTCAAGGTGCATCACTACGACGGTGAGTTGCCGCTCTCCTGCAGTGAGACTGGTTCTTTCAACCTAAAGGAGTTGGTGAACGAATTGCGCTATGCCTATGTACTGGTGCACCTCTTCCCGGACGAGAGCGCCATGAACTTCTACCTGACCGGCCTCGATACCGGGCTGGCCCAGCTGGAGTTCATCGGCGGCTCCTACGACTTCAACCGGCTCTGGATCACCAGCGGCATCTCCAACCTGGGCGTGCCCATGGCCATCTTCCTCGGCAAGCGCCACGCGGTGAACGGTCAGCCCTCCGTCAGCTTGGTGGACCACAGAGCGCAGACGGCCGGCAAGCTGGTCTACCGCGCCATCGGCGGCGCCGGTGATCACGTGGGTGAAGACTTTTTCAACAACGACTAAGGAGGCCAGATGAGAGCAAACAAAGGGCTGTTCAAAGGACTCAACCCGACCATGGCCATGACGGCGCTCACCGTCATCACCCTGTTCCTGCTGTTCGGGATGTTCGTCCCCGAAACCGCCGCCACCTGGTTCGTGGGGGCCAAGGACAAGATCATCGCCGGGTTCAAGTGGTACTACATCCTGGTGGTCGCCCTGTTCCTGTTCTTCGCCATCTATCTGATGTTCAGCCGCTTCGGCAGCATCCGGCTGGGTGACGACGACCAGGTACCGGAATTCGGCTACTTCGCCTGGTTCGCCATGCTGTTCAGCGCCGGCATGGGGATAGGGCTGGTGTTCTGGAGCATCGCCGAGCCCATGTACCACCTGCAGGGCAACCCCTTCGTCACCGAAGGGATGACCCCGGAGGCGGCCCAGATCGCCATGCGTCTCACCTTCTTCCACTGGGGCCTGCACCCCTGGGCCATCTACGTGATCGTCGGCCTGTCGCTCGCCTTCTTCAGCTACCGGCGCAAGCTGCCGCTGGCCATCCGTTCCGTGCTCTATCCGCTGCTCGGCGATCGCATCTACGGCTTCTGGGGTCACGCCGCCGATGTGCTGGCGGTGTTTGGTACCGTGTTCGGGGTGGCGACCTCCCTTGGCCTGGGGGTCTCCCAGATGAATACCGGCCTCAACCAGATGTTCGGCATGGAAGTATCGCAGGCGAACCAGCTCTGGCTCATCGGCGGCATCAGCCTGATCGCCACCCTGTCGGCGGTCTCCGGCGTCGGACGCGGGGTGAAGATCCTCTCCGAGCTCAATATCTGGTTGAGCGTGTTCGTGCTGGGCCTGTTCCTGGTGCTGGGGCCGACCACCTACATCCTCAACGCCTATGTGCAGAACATAGGTGACTACCTGCAGAACATCGTCAAGCTGAGCTTCTGGACCAATACCGAGGCCAACGGCACCTCGGCCTGGCAGTCGAGCTGGACCGCCTTCTACTGGGGCTGGTGGATTGCGTGGGCGCCCTTTGTCGGCATGTTCATCGCCCGTATCTCCAAGGGGCGTACCATCCGCGAGTTCGTGCTCGGTGTCTTGCTGGTGCCCTCCCTGCTCGGCATGTTCTGGCTCACCGTGTTCGGCGGTACTGCCATGAATCTGGAGCTGTTCGGCAGTGGTGGCGTGGTGGCCGCGGTCAATCAGGATGTCACCCTGGCGCTCTACAAGACGGTGGAGCTGCTGCACTGGGAGACCTTCGGCTGGATCGCCAAGGGGGTGCTGACCCTGCTCATCTGCACCTACTTCATCACCTCCAGCGACTCGGGCACCCTGGTCATTACGACCCTGCTCTCCATCGGGGATCAGGATCCCCCCGTGCTGCACCGCGCCGTCTGGGGGCTGGGTCAGGGGCTGGTGGCCGCCATTCTGCTGGTCTCCGGCGGACTGGCCGCCCTGCAGGCCGCCAGCATCATAGCCGCGCTGCCCTTCTCGGTGATCATGCTGGCCATGTGCTATTCCCTGATGCTGGGCCTCAAGCAGGAGAGTCAGCACCAGTTCGAGTATCGCCAGAAGCTCAAGCGCCACGAGGGCTCCAGCCACATGAGCCTGATGGACAGGATAGGGCCGGCCTGACGACAGGCCGAACCATGAAAACGAAAAGGGGAACCTCACGGTTCCCCTTTTTATTGCTGTGTTGGTGACGGTTTACAGCATCTGCTTGAGGCGATAGAGCAGGTCAAGCGCCTGGCGCGGGGTCAGCTCGTCCGGGCGCACCGCTTCCAGCTCATCAACTACCGGATGGCTCTGGGGCGGCAGGGCGACCGGGGCCGGGCGCACTTCGCCGGCGGCCACCGGGGTGGCGCTCTCCAGCTCGTGCAGCTTGTGACGGGCCTGCTGGATCACCGATTTCGGCACCCCCGCCAGCGCCGCTACCTGCAGACCGTAGGATCGGCTGGCCGCCCCCTCCTGTACAGCGTGCATGAAGGCGATGGTGTCGCCGTGCTCCACCGCATCCAGATGGACGTTGGCTAGCCCGCTCATCAGCTCCGGCAGCCGGGTCAGCTCGAAGTAGTGGGTGGCAAACAGGGTGTAGGCGCCAATCTTGCTCGCCAGCTGTTCGGCGCAGGCCCACGCCAGCGAGAGGCCGTCGTAGGTGCTGGTGCCGCGGCCGATCTCGTCCATCAGCACCAGACTGCGGGCGGTGGCGTTGTTGAGGATATTGGCGGTCTCGGTCATCTCCACCATGAAGGTGGAGCGGCCGGAGGCGAGATCATCCGATGCCCCGATGCGGGTGAAGATGCGGTCGATGGGGCCGATGCGGGCGCTGTCGGCCGGCACGAAGGCGCCGATATGGGCCAGCAGCACGATCAGCGCAGTCTGGCGCATGTAGGTCGATTTACCGCCCATGTTGGGGCCGGTGATGATCAGCATCCGCCGCTCCCGCTCCAGCCGGATGGGGTTGGCGATAAAGGGGTCGGTCATCACCTGCTCCACCACCGGATGGCGGCCCGCCTCGATCAGGATCTGATCCTCGTCGATCAAGGTGGGGCAGCGGTAGTCGAGGGTCTCGGCCCGCTCGGCCAGGTTGGCCAGCACGTCCAGCTCCGCCAGCGCGGCAGCGGACTCCTGCAGATCGCCGAGGTGTGGCAGCAGGGCATCGAGCAGTTCTTCGTAGAGGCGTTTCTCCAGCGCCAGCGCCTGGGCCTGGGCGGTGAGTACCTTGTCCTCGTACTTCTTCAGCTCGTCGATGATGTAGCGTTCGTTGTTCTTGAGGGTCTGGCGGCGGATGTAGTGAGCCGGCACCAGGTGGCTGTTGGCACGGCTCACCTCGATATAGAAGCCGTGCACCTTGTTGTAACCTACCTTGAGGGTGTTGATGCCGGTCAGCAGCCGCTCGCGCTCCTCGATGCGGGCCAGGCTGGCGGTGGCGCCGTTGGCCAGATCCCGCAGCTCGTCCAGCTCCTGGTTGAACCCTTCGCGGATGACGCCGCCATCGCGAATGAGCACAGGCGGCACCTCCATCACGGCGCGCTCCAGCAGGTCGAACAGCTCGGGGAAGGTGCTGGCCCGCTCGCGCAGCTGCTGCACCGCCTCGTGCTCGCTGCCCGCAAGCAAGCGCTGCAGTTCCGGCAGCTGGGCGAAGGCCTGGCGCAGCCGGGTGAGGTCACGCGGACGGGCAGAGCGCAGGGCCAGGCGCGCCAGCACCCGCTCCACGTCGCCGACCTGACGCAGCAAACCGCCCAGCTCGTCGTAAAGGTTCTGCTCGATGAGCTCCTTGATGGTGCTCTGGCGTCCTTTGAGGATCACCCGGTCGCGGATCGGCTGGTGGATCCAGCGCTTGAGCAGCCGGCTTCCCATAGGAGTGGCGGTGCAGTCCAGCACGGCGGAGAGGGTGTTGTCATGGCCGCCGGCCAGATTCTGGGTCAGCTCCAGATTGCGGCGGGTGGCGGCATCCATGATGACCGCATGATCGGGCTGCTCGAGGCGCACGCTGCGAATGTGGGGCAGGGCGGTGCGCTGGGTGTCTTTCACGTACTGCATCAGGCAGCCGGCAGCGCACAGGGCGGTCTCGCTCTGCTCGACCCCGAAGCCCACCAGATCCTGGGTGCCGAACTGCTGGCATAAGAGCTTGCGGGCGGTACCGAGCTCGAATTCCCACTCCGGGCGGCGGCGCAGACCGCGGCGACCCTCGACGTGGTGCAGGAAGGCGAACGATTCGGGGTAGAGCAGCTCGGCCGGGTTGGTGCGCTGCAGCTCCGCCAGCAGGGTCTCTTCTTTCTCGAACTGGTTGATGAAGAAGCGGCCGGAGCCGATGTCCATGGTGCCGTAGCCGAAGCGGCGACCATCGTGGTAGACGGCGGCGATCAGGTTGTCCTGCCGCTCGCTGAGCAGCGCCTCGTCAGAGACGGTGCCAGGGGTGATGATGCGAATGACCTTGCGCTCCACCGGCCCCTTGCTGGTGGCGGGATCCCCCACCTGTTCACAGATGGCGGCCGATTCGCCGAGTTGCACCAGCTTGGCGAGATACCCTTCGATGGCGTGATAGGGCACTCCTGCCATCGGAATGGGGCTGCCGGCCGACTGGCCACGCTTGGTCAGGGAGATGTCGAGCAGCTGGGAGGCCTTGCGGGCATCGTCATAGAACAGCTCGTAGAAGTCGCCCATCCGGTAGAACAGCAGGATCTCCGGGTTCTCGGCCTTGAGGGTCAGATACTGCTGCATCATGGGCGTGTGGGCGCTGAGGTTGGCGCCTGGCGTGGCGCCGGTGGCTTGGTGTTGTGCGGTCATGTGCTATTCCAGAAGGGGCCTCTGCGGGCCTGTGTCTGCGGTGATGAGCCTTGAGCTTGATGGCGCCATTCTACACATAAGCGGCGTGGCGGGGGAGGTCGGGGATCACGACCCTCCGTGTAGGCAGAGGCATCAGCCTGGTGAGTGGCGTTCAGTTGCGGCAGGCGGCGGTGGGATCGCATAATGTGCCTCTTGCACGCATCAGAGAGGGAGTCGCGATGAAACTGGACGCAGAGATAGAGCACCTCGCCATCGAGCTGGGGCGAGCCCTTGGCCAGCGCGGCTGGCTGGCGGCGACTGCCGAGTCCTGCACCGGCGGCGGGGTGGCGAGCGCCATCACCGACATCGCGGGCAGCTCCGGCTGGTTTGATCGCGGCTTTGTCACCTACACCAACGAGGCCAAGCAGCAGATGCTGGGGGTGAGCGACGAGAGCCTTGAGCGGCATGGCGCCGTGAGCGAGGCGGTAGTGCTGGAGATGGCCCGCGGCGCCTTGGCCCACTCGTCTGCCTCCATCAGTGTGGCCATCAGCGGCATCGCCGGCCCCGGCGGCGCTACCGAAGGCAAGCCGGTCGGTACCGTCTGGTTTGCCTGGGCGGATAGCTCGGGACGTCATCACTCCCTGCTTGCCCGCTTCGACGGCGACCGCCGGCAGGTGCGCCAGCAGGCGGTGAGACAGGCCTTGTCGGGTCTGTTGGCCCTGCTCAGATAAATTGGGCTTGATACTGTATGAATAGACAGTATACTTAGCCCAACTTCACTTCTTACTCACGATTTCCAGCGGAGATTGGCATGGATCAGAACAAACAGAAGGCACTGGCGGCTGCGCTGGGTCAGATCGAAAAGCAGTTTGGCAAAGGCTCCATCATGCGTCTGGGCGACAGCAAGACCATGGACATCGAAGCCATCTCCACCGGCTCCCTCTCTCTGGACGTTGCGCTGGGGATCGGTGGTCTGCCGTGCGGTCGTATCGTCGAGATCTACGGCCCGGAATCTTCCGGTAAAACCACGCTGACCCTACAGGTGATTGCCGAAGCCCAGAAGAAGGGCAAGACCTGTGCCTTCGTCGATGCGGAGCACGCACTCGACCCCATCTATGCTGCCAAGCTGGGCGTCAACGTCGACGACCTGCTCATCTCCCAGCCGGATACCGGTGAACAGGCGCTGGAGATCTGCGACATGCTGGTGCGTTCCAACGCGGTTGACGTCATCATCGTCGACTCCGTGGCGGCCCTGACTCCGAAAGCGGAAATCGAAGGCGAGATGGGTGACTCCCACGTTGGCCTGCAGGCTCGTCTGATGTCCCAGGCGCTGCGCAAGCTGACCGCCAACATCAAGAACGCCAACTGCCTGTGCATCTTCATCAACCAGATCCGGATGAAGATTGGCGTCATGTTCGGCAGCCCGGAGACCACTACCGGTGGTAACGCGCTCAAGTTCTACGCCTCCGTGCGTCTGGATATCCGCCGTACCGGCGCTATCAAGGAAGGTGACGAAGTGGTCGGTAACGAGACCCGCGTCAAGGTAGTGAAGAACAAGGTGGCCCCTCCCTTCAAGCAGGCCGAATTCCAGATCTTCTACGGTGCCGGCATCTCCAAAGAGGGCGAGCTGGTGGATCTCGGCGTCAAGCACAAGCTGATCGACAAGGCCGGTGCCTGGTACAGCTACAACGGCGAGAAGATCGGTCAGGGCAAGGCCAACGTCATGAAGCTGTTCGCCGAGAACAAGGCGCTGGCTGGCGAAGTGGAAGCCAAACTGCGCGAGTTGCTGCTCTCCGGTGCCGCGCCGGTGGAGGAGAAGCCCTCCGCTGCCGAGTACGACGAGTTTGAAGCCGAAAACGAACAAGAGTTCGAATAAGAGCGAAAGGAAGGCCGGGTTGATACCCGGCCTTGTCATTTATGGTCGATGAATCCGTTACCGAACCGGTTGAGCCCGCCGAGCCGACCTTTGCAGAGCAGCTGGCGGCCGCCCGTGCCTACGCCATGCGCAGCCTGGCCCGTCGCGAAAGTGCCGAGTCGGAGCTGGCCAGACGACTGCGCCAGCAGGGCTATCAGGAAGAGGTGATCGAGGCGGTAGTCGACTACTGCCGCGGTTACAACTGGGTCAATGACGAGCGCTATGGTGCCATGGCGGTACGGGCGGGCGCCGCCAAGGGGCATGGCCCGCTCAAGATCCGTTTCGACCTGCGCCGCAAGGGGCTGGACGATGGCCAGATCGATGCCGCCTTCGAGCAACCCGAGCTGGACTGGTTCGAACTCGCCTTCGAGCTGTTGGAACGACGGGCCAACCTAGCCGACCTGGCCGACTTCAAGCTGCGGATGAAGTGGCTCAAGTATCTGCTGGGGCGCGGCTTTAGCCAGGATCAGGCCCGTTATGCCATCTCTGTCCTGCAGGAGCGGGAGGAGTAGAACGGCGATGTTTGTGCTGGGATCTTGAGATGATTCGAGAGACGAGAGCCCCATCGCCGTACACTCGCTCTCTTCATTTCCGGTTTGCCGGCGCCTGGTCGCCGGTTTCCACCTGCCGACCAGGCCATTATGACGCCTGTGCAAGATTTTTCCTGCCTGTTCATAGGCTTGTCAGCTCAGATTGATGAAAGCCGGGTTCTCCCTGTCTTGACCCTCTTTTCATGCCGCTTTTTCTCCTGTTGATGGTGAAAAAAGCCGCGGTTGGCTGCGGGGCGCTTTTCCGGCCCGTTTATGTGCGCTTTTTCGCCCGTGGCGGCCCTGTCCGTTTTACTTTACCCCGCAGAAAACTTACATTAATGCGGTTAAAAGTCCGTATTCGAATCAAGCAGGATTTTCCATGTATATGTCCACGTCTGAGATACGCGCTGCGTTTCTCGAGTATTTCCGTTCCCAGGGGCACCAGGTTGTCTCCTCCAGCTCGCTGGTACCGCATAACGACCCGACCCTGTTGTTTACCAACGCGGGTATGAACCAGTTCAAGGACGTGTTCCTTGGCGCAGACAAGCGTGCCTACAACCGCGCGACGACCTCCCAGCGTTGCGTGCGTGCCGGTGGTAAGCACAACGATCTGGAAAACGTCGGCTATACCGCTCGTCACCACACCTTCTTCGAGATGCTGGGCAACTTCAGCTTCGGCGACTACTTCAAGCAGGATGCCATCAAGTTTGCATGGGGCTTCCTGACCGAGGTGCTGCAACTGCCGAAAGAGCGCCTGCTGGTGACCGTCTACGCGACTGACGATGAAGCCTTCGACATCTGGGAAAAAGAGGTCGGTGTGCCGGCCGATCGCATCGTGCGCATCGGTGACAACAAGGGCGCCCCGTACGCTTCCGACAACTTCTGGGCCATGGGCGATACCGGCCCGTGCGGTCCCTGCACCGAGATCTTCTATGACCACGGCGATCACATCTGGGGTGGCCGTCCCGGCTCACCGGAAGAGGATGGCGACCGTTTCATCGAGATCTGGAACGTGGTGTTCATGCAGTTCAACCGTCAGGCTGATGGCACCATGGAGCCGCTGCCGCGTCCGTCCGTGGATACCGGCATGGGTCTGGAGCGTATCTCCGCCATCATGCAGGGGGTTCACTCCAACTACGAGATCGACATCTTCCAGGCGCTGATCAAGAAAGCGGCCGAGATCGTCGGCACCACCGATCTGAGCAACCAGTCCCTGCGCGTCATCGCGGACCACATCCGCTCCTGCGCCTTCCTGGTGGCTGACGGCGTCATGCCGTCCAATGAAGGTCGTGGCTATGTGCTGCGCCGCATCATCCGCCGCGCCGTGCGTCACGGTCGCAAGCTGGGCGCCACCGACGTCTTCTTCTACAAGCTGGCCGCCGAGCTGGCAGCCCAGATGAAGGATGTCGCTGCCGAGCTGATCGCCCAGCTGCCGCTGGTCGAGCGTGTGCTGCGCATCGAAGAGGAACAGTTCGTCCGCACCCTGGATCGCGGTCTGCTGCTGCTGGAAGACGCTCTAGCCAACCTGGGCGACGCCAAGGTCATTCCGGGCGAAGTGGTGTTCAAGCTGTATGACACCTATGGCTTCCCGGCCGACCTGACGGCCGACGTGGTGCGCGAGCGCGAGATCGGCATCGACGAAGAGGGCTTCAAGGCCGAGATGGAGAAGCAGCGTGCTCGTGCCAAAGAAGCATCCAGCTTCGGCGTGAACTACAACGAGATGCTCAAACTCGACTTCGAGACCCCCTTCACCGGTTACAAGACTCTGACCGAGCGCACCCGTGTGGTCGGCATCTACAAGGGCGTGGACGAGGTAAGCGGTCTCATCGCCGGTGACGAAGCTGTCATCGTGCTGGAGCAGACCCCCTTCTACGCCGAATCCGGCGGCCAGATCGGCGACAGCGGCACCCTGAAAGTGGATGACGGCATCTTTGCCGTGACCGATACCGTCAAAGCGGGCAAGGCGATCATCCACAAGGGCTACATGGAGCTGGGCACCCTGGAGAAAGGGGCCGAGGTCGAGGCTGTGGTCGATGGCGAGCGTCGTCAGGCCATAGCCCTGAACCACTCGGTGACTCACCTTCTGCACGCGGCCCTGCGTCAGGCGCTGGGTGAGCACGTGACCCAGAAAGGCTCTCTGGTGGGTGCCGAGCGCATGCGCTTTGACTTCTCCCACTTCGAGGGGATGACCATGGCGACCATTCGCCGGGTCGAGGAGCTGGTCAACAACCAGATCCGCGCCAACCATGAAATCATCACCCAGCTGATGGGCCTGGAAGAGGCCAAGTCGGCCGGCGCCATGGCGCTGTTCGGTGAAAAATACGAAGACGACGTGCGCGTGGTGCGCATGGGCGACTACTCCACCGAGCTGTGCGGCGGTACCCACGCCAAGCGCACCGGTGACATCGGCTTCTTCAAGATCATCGCCGAGAGCGGCATCGCCGCCGGCGTGCGCCGCATCGAAGCGGTGACCGGCAAGGCCGCCATCGACTTCATGCATCAGGTCGGTGAGCAGATCGAAGAGGCTGCCGCGCTGGTGAAGGGCGATCAGTTCAGCATCGCTGACAAGGTTCGCCAGGTGCTGGACAAGGCCAAGATGATGGAACGCGAGCTGGAGCAGCTCAAGGCCAAGCTGGCCGCCCAGGCCGGTAACGACCTGCTGGGTCAGGTCATCGAGATCAAGGGCCAGAAGGTGCTGGTTGCAGCGCTGGAAGGGGCCGATCCGAAATCCCTGCGCGGCATGCTGGACGAACTGAAGAACCAGATGAAGTCTGGCGTGGTGCTGCTGGCCACCAGCGGCGAGGGCAAGGTCAACCTGATCGCGGGTGTCACCAACGACCTGACCGGCAAGGTCAAGGCCGGTGAGCTGGTCAATCTGGTGGCCCAGCAGGTGGGTGGCAAGGGCGGTGGTCGTCCCGACATGGCCCAGGCGGGTGGTACCCAGCCTGAGGCAGTGCCGGCGGCCCTGCAATCCGTACACTCCTGGCTGGAAGAGCGCCTGTAATCGGGCGAGGTGATCTGTGGCACTCTATGTACAGAAGTACGGCGGCACCTCGGTCGGCACGCTGGAGCGGATCGAGGCGGTAGCTGAGCGGGTCGAACAGACCCGCGCCCAGGGACATGACGTGGTGGTGGTTGTTTCCGCCATGTCGGGCGAAACCAACCGGTTGCTGGGCATGGCCCAGCAGCTGGATCCTGATGCCAACCGGCGCGAGATGGATGTGCTGGTCTCCACCGGTGAACAGGTCACCATAGCGCTGCTGGCCATCGCGTTGAACAAACGCGGTTGCCCCGCGGTCTCGATGACCGGTGATCAGGTTCGCATTCACACCGATTCCGCCTATGGCAAGGCCCGCATCACCCACATCGACACCGACCGGGTTCAGGCTGAACTGGGCGCGGGCAAGGTGGTGGTGATCGCGGGCTTCCAGGGTCGTGACGAGCACAATGCCAT
Source organism: Aeromonas sp. s3 (assembly GCF_040907805.1). NCBI lineage: Bacteria > Pseudomonadati > Pseudomonadota > Gammaproteobacteria > Aeromonadales > Aeromonadaceae > Aeromonas > Aeromonas sp. s3. The sequence goes on along the minus strand of NZ_JBFOCQ010000034.1, from coordinate 1,778 downwards.
CACCACCCTGGGGCGCGGTGGCTCCGACACCACGGCGGTCGCCGTGGCGGCGGCCATCAAGGCCGATGAGTGCCAGATCTTTACCGACGTGGACGGGGTCTATACCACGGATCCGCGCATCGAGCCCAAGGCGCGTCGTCTCGATACCATCACCTTCGAGGAGATGCTGGAGATGGCCAGCCTGGGCGCCAAGGTGCTGCAGATCCGTTCGGTGGAGTTCGCGGGCAAGTACCGCGTGCCGCTGCGGGTGCTGTCGAGCTTTGTCGAGGGAGAGGGAACGTTAATCACATATGGAGGTGAGAGGATGGAAGCTCCCCTGGTATCCGGGATAGCGTTCAATCGCAACGAAGCCAGCCTGACCATTCTGGGTGTGCCGGACCGGCCCACCGTGGCAGCGCAGATCCTGAATCCGATCAGCGACGCCAACATTGATGTCGACATGATAGTGCAGAACACGCTGGGCGATGGCACCGCCGATTTCACCTTCACGGTGAATCGCGATGACTATCGCCGGGCGCGCGCCCTGCTGGAGGAGACCGCCAGCGATCTGGGGGCCGCCTGCGTACAGGGCAACGGTGAGATCGCCAAGGTTTCCATCGTCGGAGTCGGGATGTGGAACCATCCTGGCGTCGCCCGCACCATGTTCAAGGTATTGGGCGAGGAGGGGATCAACATGCAGTTGATTTCCACCTCTGAAATCAAGATATCCGTGGTGATTGACGAGAAGTACCTGGAGCTGGCAGTGCGTGCCTTGCACTCCGCTTTTGGGCTGGATCAGGAGCCTCATGAGCAGCCCTTGGGAAACAATCCCTGATTGATTTAGTTTCAACCATTTACCATATCGGTATCTTTGTAAGATAATGTCGCATATCGATATAAATACAAAACAGGATACAGGAGCAAGCGAATGCTTATTTTGACTCGTCGTGTAGGGGAAACCCTGATGATTGGTGACGAAGTGACTGTCACCGTGCTGGGCGTGAAAGGCAACCAGGTTCGTATCGGCGTGAACGCACCGAAAGAAGTTTCCGTGCACCGCGAAGAGATCTATCAGCGCATCCAGGCCGAGAAAGTTCCGGGCCAATCCGGCTTCTAAGCGGCATCAATGGCTGTGACAAGGCGACACCTCATGTGTCGCCTTTTGTTTTTCTGGGGTGCTGAAAATCGTGCTGTAGGGAGCAAAAGAGCGGGATAAGTGTCGATATTGCTTGAATATTCCACGCTTTGGCCAAATGCTGAGCGAACGCGCTTTTTTCTCCAAAAAAGTGTTTGACTAAAAATCCCTGTGAAGTATTATCAGCCCCGCAAACGGAGAGGTGGCCGAGAGGCTGAAGGCGCTCCCCTGCTAAGGGAGTATGCGGCTTATACCCGCATCGGGGGTTCGAATCCCCCCTTCTCCGCCATTTGCGCCCGTAGCTCAGCTGGATAGAGTACCTGGCTACGAACCAGGTGGTCAGAGGTTCGAATCCTCTCGGGCGCACCATATTAGACTCACGATGAGTCATGTACTGGCAATCAGCAAGCCGGTACAACTGAAAAAAGGCTTACTGTTGAGTAAGCTTTTTTTATCGCTTTAAATCAGGGCGCCCGTAGCTCAGCTGGATAGAGTACCTGGCTACGAACCAGGTGGTCAGAGGTTCGAATCCTCTCGGGCGCACCATTTAAAGCAAAATCAAAAGTTTATGAGCGCCCGTAGCTCAGCTGGATAGAGTACCTGGCTACGAACCAGGTGGTCAGAGGTTCGAATCCTCTCGGGCGCACCATTTTGAAAGCAGTAC
>NZ_JBFOCQ010000033.1:0-545637 GCF_040907805.1 Aeromonas sp. s3 | reverse complement strand
GATATCACCTACGTCTGGACCGGTGGCCGTTGGCATTACCTGGCAGCTGTGCTTGACCTCCATGCCCGCCGGGTCGTGGGCTGGGCGATGTCTGACAAGCCCGATGCAGAGCTGGCAGTAAAAGCGCTCGAGATGGCCTATCAGCAACGAGGTTGCCCATCAGGCGTGCTGTTTCACTCCGACCAGGGCAGCCAATATGGCAGCCGGGCATTTCGGCAACGGCTGTGGCGCTATCGCATGACCCAGAGCATGAGTCGTCGTGGTAACTGCTGGGATAACGCCCCGATGGAGCGGTTGTTCAGGAGCCTGAAGTCAGAGTGGCTCCCTGTGACGGGATACATGAGCCTGCGGGAAGCGAAACGGGATATCAGTTATTACCTGATGGATTACTACAACTGGCGGCGTCCACATCAACACAATGACGGGATACCGCCAGCAAAAGCCGAAGATCGGCCTAACCAAGTGTCCGGATTTAGTTGACCACTACAGCATCAAACGGTGAGCCGTAGCCAGAGAAGCGATATGCCTCCCATGCTTCGACAGCGGGGAGGGGCAGCCAGAACACGGCATCTTCAGCACAGTCGATCAGCTTGATAGTTCCTGCAGCTAACCGCCAGTAGTCAGCGTAGTAACCGTTGTCGTCATCCCTGACTGACTCGCCCGTATGGGATGCTATCGAGATCAAGACTTCAGGCGCTTCGCTGTGCAGGGACTTGGCCTTGAGCACGGTCGCCTCTTTTATCACGACCAGCAGCACAGGCTGGTTTTCATCTGGCAGGAACTCAGGAACATACATACCGTTTGTGATGACCTCCTGCATCAGCAAGCTCAGCGTCTGCCAACTGTAGGCATACCCCTTGAGTGTTTCGTGGGATGCGTATTTCCCTTCTTGAATGAACTCATCCATGGCTAACCTCCCTCAGTCCGCTGGGCCAGTGATGTAGCCGATAGTGCCGCCGATGATGGTGCCTGCGACGGCTCCTGGGATACCACCTCTGGCACCTACGCCCGCACCGGTGATAGCGCCTTTGATCGCCCCCTTGCTGCTGCCCTTTACCGTGAAATCAATGCTGCCGTCTCTCATTGGCTTGATGCTGATCGCGGCGTATTGCTTGCTCAAAATGTGACGGATAACCATGTTTTTTCCTTTGAATAGTGGATATGAAAAGGCCCAGAGTGCTTAGCTCAGGGCCTGATGTTTGGGATGAACATGGATTTAATATATATTTTATTTAAATTCTCATTCGGGTATCTTTTTTGTGTAATCGCACACCTATTGGTATATTTATGAATAACTTGATCGAAGAGCTATATACTGAGATTGATTTGGAAGTTTTCTCGGACTGTGAACATGCAGCCCATGGTGTCACCTCATGCCCTAAGTGTTGTTCTAGACAATATTTTAATGAAAATGAAATTAATTATTCATGCGAGCAGAAAATGAAGTTGTATATTATACGATATCTGCCTGTGCATGCATCTGAGATACGCTATAGCCTCGGAATTTTAAGAATTAACGCGGAGGTGAATGGAATACTGAGCCAAGATAATTTGAATGTTTTATCGATTGGTGGTGGTCCTGGTTCAGACATTATAGGGTTCCGTGAAGTACATCGTTCAATCCATAATCGTCGAGCACGTTTAGAGGAAGAACCTTATGCCGCGAAAGTAAACTATTTAAAAGTAGAGGTAAATGATGATTGGAATGCACTATTTGATCGAGTGATCAATACTGCTGTTGATGATCAGGTTGGACATGTTAACGAAAACTATGATTGTATTTATTGTGATGCAACATCTATAGATCTAGATATTGACAGGCAGGATGTTATTTTACTATCATATATAGTTTCAGAATTAACAGATGACGAGGCCATTTTGTTAGCAAATAATATTCAACGATGGTCTGATGAAAATACAATAATAATTGTCAACGATCGAAGTCAAGAGGAGGTTACAAATAGAGTAAACTTGATGTTTGAAATACTTAATGCTCAAGATGCGGGGGAGTTTGAAAGCACCGGTTGGGCTGGTTTTGTCTATCCAGATGAGATTAGAGATTCATGTGAAGTAAAGTTGAATCGTTCATCTATGGTTTCTTATTCTGTAGGCTGCCAATGATACTTAGCGCAAGCAGAAGAACTGATATTCCAGCATTCTATACTCCATGGTTTATGAATAGAATCAGGGCGGGTTTTCTACTTGTAAGAAATCCATTTAATGCACATCAGATTTCTAGAATATCACTACTTCCATCGGAAGTAGATGCGATCGTGTTTTGGACAAGGAATCCCCAAATGCTTATGACGCATTTGGATGAGCTGGATTCGTTAGGGTATAGATATTATTTCCAATATACAATTACGGGTTATCCTAAGCTATTAGAGCATTCTGTACCAAGACCGCACAGGGCAATAGCAACATTTTCTGAGCTAAGCGATCGGATTGGTAAGGACCGCGTTATTTGGCGTTATGATCCCATACTGTTGTCAAATATTGTAGATTTAGATGAACATAAACGACTGTTTAAGAAAATAGCCTCTATGCTTGAGGGGAAAACTAGTCGGGTTGTTATTAGCTTTGCAGATCTTTACAAAAAAACAGAAAGAAATTTGGATGTTATATCTGAGCTGGAATATAAAGATATTTTGCATGAGCAACAATCAGTATTAGACCTGTCATCTTATATGTCTGAGGTAGCATCTGCGCATGGCATGGAGATCGAGTCATGTGCTGAAGGTCTAGATCTTTCACAGGTAGGTGTCTCACATGGGAAATGTATTGATGATGCTCTTCTAATGAAATTATTTGGGATTTCGTTAAGTGAAAGAAAAGACAGTGGTCAGCGAGCCGAGTGTGGTTGTATTAGAAGTGTTGATATAGGCGTTTATAACACTTGCTTGCATGGATGTTCATATTGTTATGCCACATATAGTCAATCATCTGTTTTAAAAAATAAGGCAAAACATGATCCTAGAAGTCCATTTTTGATTGGTGGTACAGAGGGGGTGTCCACTGAGCTATTATGTCCTGAAGTGATACAAGGTAGTCTATTTTGATTTGGGTAAGTGTCATGAACGGTTTCGTTTGCTAGATATTATTACTTCTGGGGTTGGGGGGGCTATGTGCAGCATAATTAATACTGAAAAGGATTGTTTGCCGGAGCGTTTTCGTCGTAGAGGCTCCGAGATCAGACGTGAATTACTCGCTGAGTATGACATTGTACCTATCGCACATTTTAAACTCCTCCCTGGACAGGAAAAATATAGTTACTCAGGTTATGTGCTTAAAGAGCGTTACTATTGTTTTCAATTTACACATAAGGAAAGTGGCGCAGTAGGTTCTTTTTTATGTGGGTATAAAGCGGCAGAAGATTTTCTATCATTACTTGAGATTGGGTCAGTTTCAATATTTAATCCCTTTAGGACTGAAAATTTTGGTACAGGTACAGGTACAGGTACAGGTACAGGTACAGGTACAGGTACAGGTGTAGCTGTAAAAACGATAAAAATTAATGAAAGTAAGCAACTTTTTGTTGATGCGGCAAGGCTGTTAATGATGCTTTGGGATAGCGCTAGTAGAGGAATGACTCCATTAGCATTAGCCTTACAGGGGGCTATTGATGCAGGTATGGATAAACCTGCAGAATACAAACATGTACTGACGGTCAACACAATATTGGCCAAAAGTGGAAGGACATTAACACAACACTTAGAGTATGCACGTCAACGGTATGTAACTATTAAATTCAAAAACTATAATTTTGAACCACTGAATAAGATTGTGGAACGAGCAAAATATAAAAATCATCCTCCATTCTTTTAGTTGAACTCCTTGTGTTGACCATTTTTTGTAGGGATGTACTATTCACTGTAAACATGGACATAACTAGCATCTGTGGCAGATTTAATTACGCCGTGAAACTAGCTTTGAGATAATGCTTGTGTTATTCACGTATAAAGTGTATTTCTGCTTATAAGTCATTTCTAACTTCCCATGTGAAAATAATATCGTTTTGAAAAATATCAAGGAGTTGAATTAATACATAGAAAGTCGAATTAGTCGGCTTAACGATTGCAATCGTCCTTCTTTCCATTCTTGCATAATGGCTGGGGAATCGGAAAATAAGAGGGTCAGAAATATCCGCAAAACACCTTGCTCCAGAGGCTACTCTTACTGCACCATTGCTACTTTGTAGATAAACCATTCCATGGTTCGGCTGCAATGTAGCCCATGTAATATTTATGGTTCTAGAATCAGATTTGCTAAATTGAACTTCAAGCTCAGTTCCACTGTGAACAACAGGTATTCTTCTTTTCCCATTACCATATATTTTATGTATATCACCAAATTCAAATGTATCTTCTTCAATAGCAGACCTTAGCTTTCTATTAAAGAAGCTTACATTGATATTATTTTCTAATAATCTCCTATAACCTTGAGAGTATATGGTTCCGTTGGGGTCTAAAACTCCAATTACAACTTCATTTACGCCAGAATTTATTAATAGTTGAGTGCAAGATTCAATTTCTTGCCCTTCATGTAATTCAACGCAAGGCTCTAAAGTTGTGAAAACAGTTGCCCCTTGTACTGCTTCACTAGTTAGTTTTCTTATTGCAACACGTTCGGCGTGAACGCCTTTAGTTTCCCCCCGATAGCCTGTTGAAAGCACCTCACCACTTTTAGCTATCACTGCGCCAACTCGGGGAAACTCGGTACATTTAAGGTGCTCCTCAATTGCTAATTTCATTAAGTCTGATCTTGAATATGTAGTTTTGCTCGTCATTCTGTCACCTTACTTTGATGTTAAAGATGTAGTGCTGGCAGTCTGACACATTTTTGATTTTCTTCAAAACATGGATACCAAAAGAAGCCATCTTTGTCAGTGATGGTGGGTTGATCTACTGGGGGAAGTAGAGGCGGGGGGGCTGTGCCGAAGACTTTGCGTGAAAGCTACCGACGGTCGCGTCGGGGTGACGGTCCGACGCCTCGTCGGCACCGACGCGATTGTTTGTCAATTTTTGTTCTGTAACTTCGCCGTAAATGTCACTACTGATATATCGGTCATGGATTTTAAGTGGGCTTCTATGTTTTCATATGACTAAGGCTATATAAACAAGTTGTAAGGAGGATGGTTTGGCAAGGCGGGGTAGTCTTTTAGGTTTATCTATCAAAGTTGTTAAAGCTATTGACAGAGCTGGTAAACAGGCTGCTAGGGATTCAGCGCGCAGACAGAAAGCAGCTGAACGCGAAAATGCTAGAGCAGAAAGAGAATATCAAAAATTTTTAAGAGAACAGGAGCGAGATGCAATTCGTGCAGAAAAAGAAAGATCTGCACTGGCAAAACAAGCTGAAAAACTGAGTATTGCTCAGGCAAAGGAAAGATTAAAAGATGAGCTTGCTGATGCCCAAGAAGAATATGAAGACAGATGTTTGGAGCGAGCGACTCTACGCCAGCAATTTATCAGTTTACAACTAAGGTAGAAAAATGGAATACATGTTTTTAGCCGTCATCATTGGTGCAATTGTAACCATATTGATTGGCTACTTTATTATCAAGGGAAAAAGTAATAAGGAACTGGCTAAGTATAAGGCCAATATTGATGCTAAACTTGGCGAGCATACAAGCCTTGAGCAGGAGTTGTCTCAGTTAAAAGATAGCCTTTCATCAGTAAAAAGTGATTTATATAACGATACGCAAGAGCTAGAGCGGGTCAGAGTTGAGACGAAAGAGCTACAGGCACTTAAGGCAGATGAAGCTCAGCTTTTAGAAAGAATCAGTGAAGCAACTGAAACAAATAACAAGCAGAATGAAGAAAAAGACAGGCTGAAATTAGAAATAACAAAGCTCAATGTTGACGTTAAAAATTTGATGGGGATGCTTGACCTATACTCTCGGTTGGACGAGTTCACATCTGTTGGGCATTTTGAAACTCCAGAGTATCTCTATGAAACATCAGCCAGATTTTCAGAAGAAATAAAATATGTCCGAAGCCAACAAAAAGACTTAATTAGAGATAAAAATGCTATAACGTATCCTATCACTCTGACTATATCGAATGACAAGTCATTAAATAAAAAGATTCTTGATGGTCAAGTAAAGTTAATGCTAACAGCATTTAATATTGAATGTGATTTCTTGATCGGGAGACTGAACCCTAGTAATTTTGCTCGAACCTTGGAGAGAATAGAAAATCTTGCTAATACGCTTGAAAAATCAGCGGCAACATTGAAGTGTGGTTTTAATATCAGCTATGTAGAATTGAAGTTCGAAGAATGCAAACTTCAGTATCAATATGCCTTGAAAAAGCAAGAAGAGGCGGATGAGCAAAGAATTATAAAAGAACAAATCCGCGAAGAACAGCGAGCAATTAAAGAGTATGAGCGGGCTATTGCTGAGGCTGAAAAGGAAGAACGTATATATAGAGAGCTACTGAACAAGGCTCGAGAAGAGTTGTTGAAAGCATCTGAGAGTGAAAGGGCATTTGCAGAGCAGAGAATAGCTGAGCTTGAACAGCAACTACTTGAGGCTGAGATGAAAGAGGCTCGGGCAAAGAGCATGGCTGAACAAACACGCAAAGGCCATGTATACGTTATCAGTAATATTGGTTCATTCGGTGAGGATGTCTATAAAATTGGCTTAACCAGGCGATTAGACCCTATGGATCGAGTTAAAGAGCTAGGTGATGCAAGTGTGCCATTTTCTTTTGATGTTCATGCTATGATTTATTCCGATGATGCTCCTGCGTTGGAGGCTGCTTTGCATCGGGAGTTTCGAGAGCATCGGGTCAATGCAGTTAACTTGAGAAAAGAGTTCTTCCAAGTGGACTTGTTATCGATAAAGGATGCAGTGGATACAATTGTTGATATTGACGCTGACTTTAAAATGACTGCGCTAGCAGAGGAATACTATGAGAGTTTGCGTCTTCAAACTGTTGAGCCTGTGCTTGATAACAAAGCGTTAAGCCCTGCAGAAGTAGCGTAGATATTTCCAAAACCCAAGTGATGATGTCACTTGGGTTTATAAAATGCCGGCATTAGTGTCGGCACTACGGTTCGACACCTCGTCGGTTTCGACGAGACTTTTCGAACATTTTACTTAGCTACCCTAACTAAGAAGACTGGATGTAACTAAAAGCCATTTAACTTCGTTTGTGGCTTCTTATGGGGTGATCTCCTGAATCAGGCCTACTGTAATAACAAAACCATAACTAGCCAAGACTAATGACTGAATTAACAATATCAACCAAGCGATAACTCCCCAAAAAGTAATTTTTTTATTGCGCAAAATGAAAGTTATCCCTGATAAAACCATAAAGGACAATAGCATTCGCAGGAATATGGTGAGGTGAACAAAAAACATACTGGCTTGGGATGAAATCAGAATAATCGCGAGGCCAGACAAGCCTATGGCACCTAAAACCCCAACCCCCCAGAATGTTTTGGCCAAACTAAATCTGCCTAAAATAAGATCTTTTAAAAACATTTGTATCAATTTCCATATTTTTTACGGTTAAATAGTTTGTCATATTTGGTGGCGTACGCAAAGAAATGGGACTTTATCGAGGCCTTGATTGCTATCAATATGGTCAGAATATCAGGGGCATGTCCATGCCGTAGAGACTTGGGTTAACGTTGCCGACGGTCGCGTCGGCGTGACGACCCGACACCTCGTCGGCATCGACGCGACTTTGCACAACTCCTGGCAAACTCAGCTACAGCCCAAAAGACCGGATATGCCCCAGACTTGCTCCGGTCTTGCCCACTAACCATTCCTCTTCCCTTGCTCTTGGTGGGCGTCTCCATCTTTCAATCTGCGTTATCTCCACGCCAGAGCCACTTGCTCCGGTCTGAGCATCCCCATGGTCTCCCCAGCAGAAAGACCGGAAGCTGTGACCGGAGGTTTTTTCTGGGGGTATTTATGTCAGGGGAAGGGATGACTTCTGGTTCGGGCTAGACCGTGACCCATTCGCAAGCTGAGCTGACCGGATAGGGACCGGAGTAATCGTTAGTCGAATTTGAGTTGAGAGAAAACAGGGAGAGTGGATCGTTCACTGCGAGAGGAATGTGGCAGAGCAAGCGGTGAGGGATAGCTGGCTCGGCTTGAAACAATGGAGAAATAGATACGAAAAAGCCCAGCCATAAGGCTGGGCTTTCGAATGTGGCTCCCTCGACAGGACTTGAACCTGTGACATACGGATTAACAGTCCGCCGTTCTACCGACTGAACTACGAGGGAATTGGCTCCTCCTACTGGACTTGAACCAGTGACATACGGATTAACAGTCCGCCGTTCTACCGACTGAACTAAGGAGGAACTGCCTGTCTCGTCGAGACGGTGCGGATATTAATGGCCCGTCCGCCGGGTGTCAACCCGCGATCCGCTGCAAAAAGGGGATTTTGGACCGTTTGCCCAAAACTTGGTCGCTGTGGACTATTTTCAGCACAATCAGCAGCTTGGAGTGAGCCTCGCAGGCTCGCCAAGGGGGAAGCCGCCGAGTAAGGAGGGAGGTAGACGAAATGCATTGGCTGCCGGGACTGGATGAGGGAGGGGCGAGCGCCGGCACTGTATCCGACGGGCAGATATAAAGGGGGGGGGAGCGCGACAAGAATAAGGAAGGGGGAAATTGGTTAGCAGGCTAAGTGAGTGTGCTGCGTAATGGTGAGAAAAGTGGTCGATATGCTGACTATCACCGGCAATATTGCGTGGTAACGGCCATTCATTGATCCCGCCCATCGAAATATTTCATCGGCTGGGGTATGGTTGGCCAGGATACCATCGCCGTGTCGACAGCTCTGCCGGCCCTTGATGATGATCGGGCGCCGGTTCAATCCGGCCTTTATCTCCCTCTTCTGGTATTACGAATACATGCACAACCAAGCACCTTTGCAAAGCGTGAAGCTGGCCATTGCTTTACGCCAATCCTGTATTGACGAACCCTACAGCGTTCCCCGCTTCGGCCGCGACCTGATCGCCGGCATCACGGTCGGCATCATCGCCATTCCGCTGGCCATGGCACTGGCCATTGCCAGTGGTGTGCCGCCCCAGCACGGTCTCTATACCGCCATCATCGCCGGCATCGTCATCGCCGTGACCGGTGGCTCCCGCTTCTCCATCTCGGGGCCGACCGCCGCCTTCGTGGTGATCCTCTATCCGGTGGCCCAGCAGTTCGGCGTGGGTGGTCTGTTGATGGCGACTCTGATCTCGGGCTTCTTCCTGGTGGCCATGGGGGTGGCCCGGCTCGGGCGCCTCATCGAGTACATTCCGCCATCGGTGACCCTGGGCTTTACCGGCGGTATCGCCATCGTGATCGCCACCTTGCAGATCAAGGACTTCTTCGGCCTGCAGGTGCCCGAGATGCCGGAAACCTACATTGGCAAAGTCGAGGCGCTGGCCCATGCCCTGCCCAGCTGGCAGTGGGGGGATACGCTGGTGGGGATTGCGACCCTGGCGGTGCTGCTGCTCTGGCCGCGTCTGCGGCTGCCGGTGCCAGGCCACCTGCCCGCCGTGCTGGTGGGGGTGGGCCTTGGCTTTGGCCTGCATCAGTTCGGGGTGGACGTGGCCACCATCGGCAGCAAGTTCAGCTATACCCTGGCCGACGGTAGCCAGGGCATGGGGATCCCGCCCATCGCGCCGACCCTGGTGATGCCCTGGGCCCTGCCGGGGCCGGATGGTTCGCCGGTGGAGTGGAACCTGGCCGCCATCGAGCGCCTGTTGCCCGCCGCCTTCTCCATGGCGATGTTGGGGGCCATCGAATCCTTGCTCTGCGCCGTGGTGCTGGATGGCATGACAGGTCGCAAACACAGCTCCAACGCCGAGCTGGTGGGGCAGGGGCTTGGCAACATAGTCGCCCCCTTCTTTGGCGGCATCACCGCCACCGCTGCCATTGCCCGCTCCGCCGCCAACGTGCGGGCCGGGGCTACCTCCCCCATCTCCGGCATCGTGCATGCACTGGTGGTGCTGGCGGCCATCCTGGTGCTGGCGCCCTGGCTCTCCTGGCTGCCGCTCTCGGCCATGGCGGCCCTGCTGCTCATCGTCGCCTGGAACATGAGCGAGGCGCACAAGGTGGTGGAGCTCATTCGCCGCGCCCCCAGATCCGACGTGCTGGTGCTGCTGGTCTGCCTGTCGCTGACCGTGATCTTCGACATGGTTATCGCCATCACCTTCGGGGTGATCCTCGCCTCCCTGCTGTTCATGCGCGAGATTGCCAAGATGACCAAGCTGCACAATCTGGCGGATCACAAGCGCTACGCCCAGGAAGTGCCTGAGCAGGCGCTGCTCTACAAGGTCAACGGCCCGCTGTTCTTCGCCGCCGCCGAGCGGGTGTTCGGCGAACTGGTGGCCCAGGTCAAGGGCCACAAGCTGCTGGTGCTGCAGATGGAGGCGGTCTCCATCCTGGACGCCGGCGGCCTCTCCGCCTTCCTGCAGTTTGAAAAACAGATGGCCAAGGCGGGGGTGCAACTGAGGGTGGCCGAGCTGCAGTTCCAGCCGCTCAAGACCCTGGCGCGCGCCAAGGTGCGTCCGGTGCCCGGTCAGCTGGAGTTTTACGGCTCGCTGGAAGAGGCACTCAAAGGCGAGCATTTGCACGAAGCGGCTGGAAATTGATTGAAAGGGATACGAAACGGCATGTTTTTAGTCACTTGGTTCGGATAATGAGCAAACGAACGCAAAAAGTGAAAAATTGCATTGACCGCATGCCGTCGTATCCCGTACATTACGCCCCGTTCCAGCGCAACGGCGCAACGAACGAAGTGCTGGCTGAGCACGTTAAACAACAGACCAAAATTTGGTGAGGTGACCGAGAGGCTGCTCACCGACGAAGTCGGCAAGATGCACGCGCAGCGTGCTCCGAAAGCCACTTCAAGAAGTAAAAATTTGGTGAGGTGTCCGAGTGGCTGAAGGAGCACGCCTGGAAAGTGTGTATACGGCAACGTATCGAGGGTTCGAATCCCTCCCTCACCGCCAAATAAAACAAAAGGCCCCGTCGCAAGACGGGGCCTTTTGTTTTATTTAGTCATGAATCTCTCGGCATCATCCCCCTGGGAACGAGGGGCAGTGATTTCCCCGCCGGACATGTATCCGGGCTGCTCCGTGCTCTATAGCCCCGTTATTGGGTGCCAAGGCGTGCCATCACTCGGCGGTGCCCATCAATCTGGGTAAGCATGCCAATACCGCATCCAGGGGCTCGCTGCTTTGATGGGCACGGCACAACACGATGGCGCCCTCTATGCTGGCGATGATCCCCAGAGCACAGGCTCTGGCAGAGGCGTCGGCCTGCCCCTGTGCCATCAGGTGATCGGCAATCAGCTGTTGCCAGTGGCCAAAGACCTGGGCCACCGCCTCCTTGATTGGCTCCCCATCCTCTTCATGCTGCGCTTCGATGGCCGCTGCCACGATCGGGCACCCCGCGCGAAAGTGAGATTGCGTCAACCGCTCACGCCAATGGGATACAAACAGACCGAGACCCTGCCTGGCATCGGCCTGCAGGCAGCGCTGCAGTTGCTCGGATGCCTGGGCGCCGGCCCAGTGTATTGCCTCCGTCACTATCTGATTCTTGCCGCCGGGAAAATGATGATACGTGGAACCCAGGGGAGCATCGGCGAACTTGCTCACTTCACGGATGCTGATCCCTCTCAAACCATGCCGTGCCAGCATGGCGGCAGCGGCCTCAATCACCCGTTGACGCCCGGTCGATGCGCACTCTTTCACGCTGCACCCTCTTGCTATGACGAGTGTCATAGTATAGCGTTCGGAGCATGACTATGACAATCGTCATACTTCAGGGAGGAATATGGCTGCTATCTCGTTTCACACCGACGATGACTATCTGATCCAGGGGCAACTGTACCCGGCAACAGGGCAGGTGCAGGGCAAGATCATCGTCGCGGGGGCCACTGGCGTGCCGCAGGGCTTCTATCGTCGCTTTGCCGAGTTCGCCAGTGAGCAAGGGTTTACCACCCTGACTTTTGACTACCGGGGCATAGGCGCGTCAAAACCCGCGTCACTCAAAGGCTTCGAGATGGATTTGCTCGATTGGGGAAGGCGCGATCTGGCCGCCGCAGTGGAAACCATGAGCGGGGACGATCTCCCCCTGTTCGTCATCGGCCATTCCTATGGTGGGCACGCCTTCGGCCTGCTCCCCAATCATCGGAAAGTATCCGGGCTCTATGTCTTCGGCACCGGGGCCGGGTGGCACGGCTATATGCCCTTCAGCGAGCAGCTCAAGGTGCTCACCATGTGGAACACAGTGCTGCCGCTGCTGACCTGGTGGAAAGGCTATTGCGCGTGGAGCCTGCTGGGCATGGGAGAAGACTTGCCAAAAGGCGCCTTTGTACAATGGCGATACTGGTGCCGTTTTCGTCACTATTTCTTTGACGACCCGGCGATGCGTGGCATCGAGCGTGCTTATCAAAGCGTCCAGACTCCCATTGTGGCGGCCAATGCGCTGGACGATCGCTGGGCGATGCCCGCATCACGCGACGCCTTCATGAAGCACTACAGTAATGCTCCCGTGACTCGTGTTGATCTCTCTCCTCATACTTTGGATGGAGCAATCGGCCATATGGGCTACTTTCGCAAGTCTGCCACGCCTCTGTGGCAGGCCAGCCTCGCCTGGTTCAAGTCATTGGAGGGGATTCGCTGAGTCCATGCGGATAAGGTCGTGGCACCTTGCTCCTGAATTCCCCATCAGGCAAAGGCCCCGTCGCAAGACGGGGCCTTTTGCTTATCGGGGGCCGGTTTGTCACCTCGCTGCGGCCGCCCTCAGCCTGATTGCTCAGGCCAGCTTCAACATCGGCATCTGCTCGCGGCTGTCGCAATGCGCGAGATGCACCCGGCTGGTCAGGCGAGTGAGCAGCTCGTAGGGGATGGTGCCTATCTTCTCGGCCACCTGCTCCACCGGCAGCCCTTCTCCCCACAGGGTAACCGCATCCCCTACTTTGTCGCTGGCCGCCGGGCCCAGATCGACGGTGATCATGTCCATGGAGACCCGACCCACGATGGGAACCCGACGGCCATTGATGAGCATAGGGGTCCCTTCGGGAGCCATGCGCGGGTAGCCATCCCCGTAGCCCGCCGCCACCACGCCGAGGGTGGTGTCCCGACTCGCCACCCAGTGACCCCCATAACCGACCGCCTCGCCCTGCAGGCAGGCGCGGGTGGCGATGAGCTGGCTCTTGAGGGTCATGACCGGACGCAGGTCGTGGTCGGCGGCGAGCTGGCCGGTAAAGGGGGAGGCGCCGTAGAGCATGAGGCCGGGCCGGATCCAGTCACTGCGCGAGGCCGGCCAGGCGAGGATGCCGGCGGAGTTGGCCATGGCCCGCTCGCCCGGCAGATGGGCAGAGAGGCGGTTGAACTCCTCGATCTGCAGCAAAGTGGCCTGGGTATCCTGCTCATCGGACTGGCTGAAGTGGGTCATCAGCTGGAACGGCTGCACCACGTTGTGGCAATGACTCAGCCGCTCGATAAAGGCGGGCAGCTCCTCGGCGCGCAGGCCGAGCCGGTTCATCCCGGTATCGAGCTTGAGCCACACCTTGATGGGGGTGGGCAGAGTGGCCTGTTCGAGCAGCGCCAACTGCTCCCAGGTATGCAGGGTGGTTTGCAGATCGTGTTTGGCCAGCAGCAGCAGCGCCTCGGCATTGAAGAAGCCCCCCAGCACCAGAATGGGCTTGGTGATGGCGTTGGCACGCAGCACCAGTGCCTCCTCGACCCTGGCCACGGCATAGGCATCGGCTTGGGCGAGGGCATGGGCCACCGGCAGCAGCCCGTGACCATAGGCATTGGCCTTGAGTACCGCGATGATCTTGCTGTGAGGGGCGTGGCGGCGTGCCACGGCAAAATTGTGCTGTAGTGCATCCAGATCGATGCTGGCCGTAACTGTGTTCATCATGGGGTCGGGTGTCTGCTCGATGAGAAGTTGGCTGCTGGTCTCAATCCTGATCCTGTGATCCCGGCGGCTGCTACGGGCAAACAGGGGGTCACCGAATCATGTTGTTTTATATGCTTTAAATTGTGAAAGGATGTTATCAGTTGTTTTTTGGTTGGTAAATTATGTGGCGAATGGGAATGTGAAAATGGGCAAAATACGGGATATTACTCTGTATAAATTCGCCTGCCGACGCTTTCTCTGGCTCCCTATCGGGCAATATTTATCACTGGTTTTACCCCTTAATACGGGAGGGGGATCGCGCCTTTTTCGCACATTGCTGGCGGTTTTTTGCACCGGCTGCGGGCAGGCGGGGTTGCCGATCCCTTGCCAAGGTGCGGGGAGGGGCAGGTGTATGGCAGACGAGAAAAGCAGGTTGCCAGATCCATGAGGGGAAGGTGGCACTGCCGGATGAAGAGGGCATCTCGTCGAGCCGGCGAGTGGTGTACGCCAGCAAGAAGGCTGGTGGCCGGCTTGCTGGCGCACGCGGCCGGGGGAGGCAGAGCATCCGTGGTCAGGATGGTGAGGCATGAATATGGGTCGGTTAATTAATCAGGCGGCGAAAATCAGCCTTGAACAGCAGGGCGAGTTATTTCTTAAAAGCTGATAATAAATATCGTTCGCGCGTCCATTCCACTTGTTCACATACACTCATACAAATATAAAGGTATATATTATCAACCACTTTTGGCGAGGTGAAATAGCCTATGGCTGGTAACATAAAGATCCTGTCAAATAGTGTGACAACGCTTTCATTCTGATTATTTAACATCACAAATTAACGGGTAATTTAAATGGCGTTAATTCTTTAAAATGCAAAAATACCCCCTAGTGGGTATTTTTTCATCTTCAAAAGGATTTTGTAAGTATATGCCGCATATGAAGTTTTTAAATTAATTGTGATGAGTTTCTATTTGAGTAATGTCCCGTCACTTGATGGAGATCAACACAATGCCAGGGGGGAGTACTTAGCATTTCCGCTATTAAGCATTTATCAAACAAGTGCTCACTACGGGAATAAAAAGAATGGTCGAGGATACTTTTTTATCGGCTCATGGAATTAATCGCCGTGACTTTATGAAATTGTGCGCCGGGATGGCCGCAACCCTTGGATTAAGCCAGCACGCCGTGGCCAAGATGGCCACCTCGCTCACCAGCCCCGAGCGGCCACCGGTGATCTGGATAGGGGCGCAGGAGTGTACCGGTTGCACCGAATCGCTGTTGCGCGCCACCCACCCCACCATAGAGAACCTGATCCTCAACACCATTTCGCTGGAGTATCACGAGGTGCTCTCGGCGGCCTTCGGCCATCAGGCCGAAGAGAACAAGCACAATGCCATCGAACGCTACAAGGGCAAGTATGTGCTGGTGGTGGACGGCTCCATCCCGCTTAAAGATGGCGGCATCTACTGCATGGTGGCCGGTGAACCCATCGTCGACCATATTCGCCGCGCTGCTGCCGATGCGGCTGCCGTCATCGCCATCGGCTCCTGTGCCGCCTGGGGCGGGGTGCCCGCCAGCGGCGGCAACCCGACCGGCGCCGTCAGCCTGGAAGAGGCCCTCGGCAACCTCGGCACGCCGATTATCAATATCCCGGGCTGCCCGCCCAACCCCCACAACTTCCTCACCACGGTCGCCTACTACATCACCTACGGCAAGCTGCCGGCGCTCGATGCCAAGAAGCGGCCGCTGTTTGCCTATGAGCGGCTGATCCACGAAAACTGCGAGCGCCGTCCGCACTTCGATGCCGGCCGCTTCGCCAAGGAGTTTGGTGACGAGGGCCACCGTCAGGGCTGGTGTCTCTATCACCTGGGCTGCAAGGGGCCGGAGACCTACGGCAACTGCTCGACCCTGGAGTTCTGCGACGTGGGCGGCGGCATCTGGCCGGTGGGTATCGGCCATCCCTGCTACGGCTGCAACGAGCAGGGAGTGGGTTTCAGCAAGGGGATCTTCCAGCTCGCCAAGGTGGAGAATCCCACCCCGCGGGTGAACAAGCCCGACGTGGCCATCCAGGAGGGAGGGCACATGTCGCCCACCGCCACCGGCCTTATCGGTGGGGCGCTCGGGGTGCTGGTCGGGGTGAGTCTGATGACGGTGCGCGAGCTCGGTCGCCAGCAGAAGCGCCATGAAGCCGGGCAGCACACCTCACGGGAGGAGTGACCGTGAACAGACGCAATTTCCTCAAATTCGCCTCCGTCGGTGCGCTGGCGGCGGGCACCACCGTCTCCGGCACTGCCCTGGCGGCGGCCGAGAACAAGCCGCCCATTCCCGGCGCGCTCGGCATGCTCTACGACTCCACCCTCTGCATCGGCTGCCAGGCCTGCGTGGCGGAGTGCCAGCGCCTCAACGGCAACCCGGCCAATCCGGCCGGGGAAGCAACCTGGTCCAACAACGACAAGCTGAGCCCCTACACCAACAACATCATTCAGGTGTGGAAGAGCGGCACGGGTGAGCACAAGGATCAGCTGGTGGATGGCTATGCCTACATCAAGAAGCAGTGCATGCACTGCGTCGATCCCAACTGCGTCTCCGTCTGCCCGGTGCAGGCGCTGACCAAGGATCCCAGGACCGGCATCGTCCACTACGACCCGGACGTCTGCACCGGCTGCCGCTACTGTATGGTGGGCTGCCCGTTCGACGTGCCCAAATATGACTACGACAATCCGTTCGGGGCGATCCACAAGTGCGAGCTCTGCAACCAGAAGGGGCTTGAGCGCATCGATCAGGGCAAGTTGCCCGGCTGCGTCGAGGTGTGCCCCACCGGCGCCGTCATCTTCGGCACCCGCGAGGCGCTGATGGCCGAGGCCAAGCGCCGGCTGCTGGCCACCCCGGGCAGCGAATATGCCTACCCGCGCCAGACTTTCAGCGCCAACGATCCCTACCTGCATGAAGTGCCCAACTACCAGCCTTACGTCTATGGCGAGAAGGAGGGGGGCGGCACCCAGGTGCTGGTGCTGGCCGGGGTGCCCTACAGCAAGCTCGACATGCCTGACTTGCCGGAGCTCTCCTCCGGGGCACGCTCCGAGCATATCCAGCACACCCTCTACAAGGGGATGGTGCTGCCGCTGGTAGTGCTGACCGGGCTCTCGGTGCTCATTCGCCGCAACACCAAGGACCATCAGGATGGCGACGATCATGACTCGCACGCGGGCCATGACAAGCAATCGGGAGGCAAGGATCATGAGTAATCACAAGGCACATCCGCTGGGGGGCAGACTGGTCAGCTGGCCGGTCATGGTGCTGGCGCCGTTCGTCATCCTGTGCGGCATGCTGATCCTCAAACGCCTCATCTTCGGGCTGGGCTCGGTCACCGATCTCAACGGCGGCTACCCCTGGGGGCTCTGGATCTCGTTCGATCTGCTGATCGGCACCGGTTTCGCCTGCGGTGGCTGGGCACTGGCCTGGGCCGTCTACGTCTTCAACCGGGGCGAGTATCACCCCCTGGTGCGACCGGCCCTGCTGGCGAGCCTGTTCGGCTATTCGCTGGGCGGCCTCTCCATCACCATCGACGTCGGCCGTTACTGGAACCTGCCTTACTTCTACATTCCGGGTTTCTTCAACACCTCCTCGGTGCTGTTCGAGACGGCGGTCTGCATGACCATCTACATCGGGGTGATGGCGCTGGAGTTTGCCCCCGTGCTCTTGGAGAAGTTCGGCTGGAAGGCCTCCATGGCGCGGCTCAACAAGGTCATGTTCTTCATCCTGGCGCTGGGGGCCCTGCTGCCCACCATGCACCAATCCTCCATGGGCTCCCTGATGATAGTGGCGGGAGAGAAGATCCATCCGCTCTGGCAAAGCTACGAGCTGCTGCCGGTCTTCTCGCTTCTGACCGCCTTCATCATGGGCTTCTCCATCGTGGTGTTTGAAGGATCTTTGGTGCAGGCGGGATTGGCGGGGCGTGGCCCCAACGAGAAGTCGCTGTTCTACAAGCTGACCCAGGTGATCGACATCTTCCTGATCCTGTTTGTGGCGCTGCGCTTTGCCGAGATCGTCATCAACGACAAGTCGGAGTACCTCTC
Organism: Aeromonas sp. s3; assembly: GCF_040907805.1. NCBI lineage: Bacteria > Pseudomonadati > Pseudomonadota > Gammaproteobacteria > Aeromonadales > Aeromonadaceae > Aeromonas > Aeromonas sp. s3. The sequence continues at coordinate 527,694 of NZ_JBFOCQ010000033.1, read as the reverse complement.
CGAGTGGAATCGCTACGCCTTGATGTTCTGGAGCGAGATCGCGCTGATGATCTTCCCGCTGCTGGTGTTCCACTGGGACAAGAGCCGCCGCGATTCGCGCATGTTGTTCCTGGGGGCCCTCAGCATGCTGCTGGGCGCCGCCCTCTGGCGACTGGACTACTCCCTGCTCGCCTTCAACCCCGGCAATGGCTACCACTACTTCCCCTCCGCGGCGGAAGTGCTGATCTCCCTGGGCTTCGTCGCCATCGAGGTGTGTGCCTATTTGCTGCTGATCCGGCTGCTGCCGGTACTGCCATCACTTGAACGTGTTCACCAAGATTATCAGGCCCGAGGGAAAGCCAACGTATGAGCCAACGTATCACCATAGACCCCATCACCCGCATCGAGGGTCACCTGCGTATCGACTGTGAAATCGAAGGCGGCGTCGTCACCAAGGCCTGGTCGTCCGGCACCATGTGGCGCGGGATGGAGGAGATCGTCAAGGGCAACGACCCGCGCGATGCCTGGATGATAGTGCAGCGCATCTGCGGGGTGTGCACTTCCATTCACGCCATCGCCTCGGTGCGGGCGGTGGAGAACGCCATCGGCGCCAAGGTGCCGGTCAACGCCCAGTACATCCGCAACCTGATCATTGCGGCCCACAACATCCACGATCACATCGTCCACTTCTATCAGCTCTCCGCGCTGGACTGGGTGGACATCACCGCCGCACTGCAGGCCAATCCGCAAAAAGCGGCCGACCTGCTCAAGGGGGTATCGACCTGGTCCCTCAACAGCGCCGAGGAGCTGACCAAGGTGCAGGACAAGATCCGCGCCCTGGTGGCGAGCGGCCAGCTCGGCATCTTCGCCAATGGCTACTGGGGCCACAAGGCGATGAAACTGAGCCCGGAGGTAAACCTCATCGCCGTGGCCCACTATCTGCAGGCGCTGGAGTGCCAGCGCGATGCCAACCGCATCGTCGCCATCCTCGGCGGCAAGACTCCCCACATCCAGAACCTGGCGGTGGGCGGCGTGGCCAACCCCATCAATCTGGATGCACCGAGTGTGCTCAACCTGGAGCGGCTGCTCTACGTGAAGAGCTTTATCGACCGGCTCGGCGAGTTTATCGAGCAGGTCTACAAGGTGGATGCCGCCATCATCGCCGCGCACTACCCCGAGTGGCTGAACTTGGGGCAGGGGGCCAAGCACTACCTGAGCGTGCCTGAGCTGCCCACCGACGGTGACGGCGGCAGCTTCCTGATGCCGGGCGGCTACATCGAGAATGGCGATCTGGCCGGCTATCGCCCCATCGAGAGCCATCAGGATGGCTGGCTGATGGATGGCATCGCCGAGAGCAACAAGCACGCTTGGTACAAGGATGACGAACCCCTCAAGCCGTGGGAGGGCAAGACCGAGCCCAACTACACCGGCTGGCAGGATGACGGCAAGTACTCCTGGGTCAAATCCCCCACCTTCTACGGCAAGGTGGTGGAGGTGGGGCCGCTCGCAGACCTCCTGGTCAAGCTCGCCGCCAAGCACCCGGAGACGGTGGCGCACTTCGATCAGCTGAACGGCCTCTACAAGGCGCTGACCGGTTCGGCCATCAGGACCGAACAACTGCACTCCACCCTGGGCCGCATCATAGGCCGGGCGGTGCGCTGCTGTGTGCTCAAAGACACCTTGTCTCATCAGTGGAAGGCGCTGGTGGACAACATCGGCAAGGGGGATGTCAGCGCATACATCAAGACCGAGATCCCGGCGGACAAGGAGTTTCGCGGGGTGGGCTTTGAAGAGGCGCCGCGCGGCATGCTCTCCCACTGGATCGTCATCAAGGGCGGCAAGATCGAGAACTATCAGGCGGTGGTGCCATCGACCTGGAACTCGGGCCCGCGCAACTTCAACGACGAACCCGGCCCCTACGAGCAATCGCTGGTGGGCACCCCGGTGGCCGACCCCGCCAAACCGCTGGAGGTGGTGCGCACCGTTCACTCGTTCGACCCCTGCATGTCCTGCGCGGTCCATGTGGTGGATACCCAGAGTGGTGAAACAACTCAGGTGAAGGTGCTGTGATGAACACCCTGATCCTGGGCGTGGGCAACCTGCTCTTGAGCGATGAGGCCGTCGGCGTGCGCATCGTCGAGTGGCTGGAGCGCGACTACCGCTTCGCACCCGGCATCGAGCTGCTCGATGGCGGCACCGCCGGCATGGAGCTGCTCGAAGCGATGGCCAGTCGCGACCACATCATACTGGCGGACGCGGTACGCAGCGGCAATCCACCGGGTACCGTGGTGACCCTGAAAGATGAGGAGATCCCGACCCTGTTCGGCCGCAAGATCTCCCCCCATCAGCTGGGGCTGGCGGATGTGCTCTCGGCGCTACACATGACGGGGGAATCCCCCAGGCGACTCACCCTGATCGGGGTCGAGCCTGAATCCCTCGAACCCCGCATCGGCCTCACCCCTGTGGTGGCGGCTGCCATGGGGGAGGCGACGGATCGGATCCTGACCTTGTTGGCCAGTCTGGGGGCTCCGGCCATTGAGCTCTCTGAGCAGGAGAAGGCCGAGCGAGCGCGGGAGGGCGTATGGCGCAATCCATTGTGAATGAGGTAGTGAACAAGACAGTGAACGAAGCCGCGAAAGAGCCGGCGCAGGAGTTTGCCGGTTTTGCCACCAATCCCGCGCCGCTGCTGGTAGCCCAGTACGAGCGGATCGCGCAGCAAGAGATGCAGGCCCTGCCGTTCTATCACCCGGCTATGCCCATTGTGGCCGAGTGCACCCTGTTTGAAGGGCAGTGGCTTGGCTGCGTGCTCACCCCCTGGATGCTGAGCGTGGTGGTGCTGCCGGGGCCGGATCAGCTCTGGCCGGTGCGCAGCAGCAGCGAGCGGCTCGCCCTGCAGATCCCCTGCGGCAACCTGACCTTTATGGTAGGGGCATTGCCCGAAACGGGGCAACTGCTGGCCTGCTCGCTCATGTCCCCCATCGACCCGCATCTGGGGGCCAACGAGGGGCGCGCGCTGGTGAGCAGCACCCTCAAGATGCTGCTTTCGCTTCCGGTGCAGCAGGGGGAGGGCGGCGTGAACTTGAGCCGGCGCCGCCTGTTCAGCGGCCGGCGTGGCGACCCTGTTGGCGACACCCAGCGCTAGGTCTCATCTGCAATCAGGTTTAGAATAGGGGCCGTTTTGGCCCCTCACTCGCTTCTGTCGTACCCCTGTTTTTCGATAGTGAGTGGTAAAACGAACAAGGGATCTTATGACCATTCAATGCTTTGGCTGCCATTCAGGCAGCAACGCCGGCCGCCGCAAAGGCTTCTCTGTCACGGCGGCCGCCTTGCTGGCCCTGCTCTCGGGCGGTTTCTCTTTCGCCGCGCTGGCTGCCCAGCCCGTCCCCGCCGAACTCAAGCTCGCCATCGGCAGTGAGCCCACCGAAGGGTTCGATCCGCTGCTTGGCTGGAGCCACGGCAGCTACCTGCTGCTGCACAGCCCGCTGCTCAAGCAAAACGCCGACCTCAGCTGGCAGAACCTGCTTACCCAATCGGTGACCCCGAACCAGGATGGCAAGGGGTGGCTTATCCGCCTCAAGCCGGATCTGAAGTTCTCCAATGGCGCGCCGCTCACCGCCGAAGACGTCGCCTTTACCTACAACAGCGCAGTTCAGGGCGGCGGCAAGATCGACATGGGCAACTTTGTCTCGGCCAAGGTGCTCTCGCCTACCGAAGTGGCCATCAGTTTGAGCGCCCCCCAGAGCACCTTCGTCAACGTACTGGGCTCTTTGGGTATCGTCTCGAAGAAGGATTACGATCCCAAGGCTTATGCTCGCCATCCCGTCGGTGCCGGCCCTTACCGGCTGGTGAGCTTCCTGCCCGGCCAGCAGCTGGTGGTGGAGGCCAACCCCCATTACGCCGGCGGCAACAATGACTTCAAACGGCTGGTGTTTGTCTTTATCGATGAAGAGAGCGCCTATGCCGCCGCCCAGAGCAGCCAGCTCGATCTGGTGCGCATCGCTCCGTCGCTGGCGCCCACCGTACCCGACACCCTCAAGCTGTGGGTGCGGCCGAGCGTGGAGAACCGCGGTATCGTCTTCCCCATTCCTGCTGCTGGTAAAAAAGATGCCAAGGGTTATCCCATCGGCAACGACGTGACCTCGGATGTGGCGGTGCGCCGCGCCATCAACTACGCCATCGACCGCCAGCTGCTGGCCGACCAGCTGCTGGAAGGGCACGCCATTCCCGCCTACAGCGCGGTAGAAGGTTTGCCCTGGCTGAATAAAACCACCGCTTTCAAGGACGGGGATGCGGCCCACGCCAACACCCTGCTCGATGAGGCAGGCTGGAAGATGGGGAGCGACGGCGTTCGCCACAAAGGCAATCTGCGCGCCGCCTTTACCCTCTGGTACACCAGTGGCGACAGCACCCGCCGGGATCTGGCGGAAGCGGTGCGGGCCATGCTCAAGCCCATCGGTCTTGAGGTGAGCCTCAAGTCCGGTAGCTGGGAGCAGGTGGAGCGCGAGATGCACGCCAATCCGGTGCTGATGGGGTGGGGGAGCTTGGATCCCATGGAGCTCTATCACCATTACCAGAGCGGTTCCGCCGGCGTGGAGTTCTACAACCCGGGCTATTACCAGAATCCGGTGGTGGATGGCCACCTCAAGCAGGCGCTGGATGCCCCGAACTGGCAGGCGGCCGTGCCGTTCTGGCAGCAGGTGGAGTGGGATGGCAAGCGTGGCGCCGGAGTGCAGGGGGATGCAGCCTGGACCTGGTTGCTCAACGTGCAGCACACTTATCTGGCCAACCGCTGCATCGACCTTGGCAAGGGGGCGCCGGAAATTCACGGTAGCTGGTCTTTGCTCAACAACCTGCAGGATTGGCGGTGGACGTGCCGCTAAGTTCGTCCACCATGATGACTGCCACACTGAAAGCCATGCTGCGACTGGCAGGGCTGCTCTGTCTGGTCTCTGTTGCCACCTTTGTGCTGCTGAGCTACTCCCCCATCGATCCCATCAAGGCCTATATCGGCAACGATCTGCTGCACGTGCCGCCCGAGCAGTACGCCCGCATCGCCGCCCGCTGGGGGCTGGATCAGCCGCTCTGGCTGCGCTATTGGCACTGGTTTAGCCAGGTGCTGCGGGGGGATCTCGGTTACTCCATGCTCTACAACGCGCCGGTGAGCGAGGTCATTGGCCAGCGCTTTGCTGCCTCCTTCCTGCTGCTGGCGGGGGCATGGCTGCTCTCCGGCTGTTTCGGTATTCTGCTGGGCCTCTGCGCCGGTCGCTATCTCAACCGCTGGCCCGATCGCCTGATTTGCCGCTTTGCCTACCTGCTCGCCTCTTTGCCCACCTTCTGGGTGGGTCTCTTGCTGCTCGCCCTGTTTGCGGTGCACTGGCCCTTGTTGCCGGTCTGCTGCGCCTGGACGCCGGGACTGGCTGCCGATGAGGCGGATTGGGCCATGCGGTTGCGTCATCTGTTGCTGCCGGTCACAACCCTGGCGCTGCTCGGGGTGGGCAACATTGCCCTGCATACCCGGGGGCGGGTGGCCGAGGTGCTGGCGAGCGATTTTATTCGCTATGCCCGCGCCCAGGGGGATGGCGGCTGGCCCATGCTGCGCTTTCACGTGCTGCGCCACGCCCTGACCCCGGCGCTCTGCCTGCAGTTTGCCTCCCTCGGTGAGCTGATTGGCGGATCGCTCTTGGCAGAGAAGGTCTTCTCCTATCCGGGGCTCGGCCAGGCCACCGTGGATGCGGGGCTGAGGGGGGATATCCCCCTGCTGATGGGCATAGTGCTCTTCTGCACCCTGCTGGTCTTTTTGGGCAACACGACGGCGCGGGTGCTGCTGGCCCGCATCAACCGCGGTTGGGAGAGTGCGCATGCTGTTTAATCCGCTCCCCTCCTTGCTGCGTCTGGGCTTTGCGCTGATCTGCCTGCTGCTGCTGGCCAGCTACGGCTGGAGCCTCTCTCATCAGGATGTGCCGATGGATCTGCTGGCGCGCCAGCAGCCCCCCTCGCTGGTTCACTGGTTCGGCACCGATCAGATGGGGCGGGATCTCTGGCTGCGGGCCTTTCAAGGTACCCTCACCAGTCTGGAGCTGGGCATCAGCACGGCCCTGTGCAGTGGCCTGCTGGCCATGGTGGCGGCAAGCGTGTCGCTCATTCATCCCAGGTGCGATGCGGCGGTGCGCCTCGTGATCGACGCCATGCTGGCGCTGCCCCATATGCTGCTGTTGATCCTGATCTGCTTTACCGCAGGGGGCGGCATGCGTGGGGTGATCCTGGCGGTGGCGCTGACCCACTGGCCCAAGCTGGCGCTCATTCTCTGCGCCGAGGCGCGGCGGATCGCCAGCAGCGACTACGTGGTGCTGGCCCGCTGTCAGGGGATGGGGGCGCTGCGCCGCTGGCGCACCCACCTGTTGCCGGGGCTGTTGCCCCAGTGGTTTATCGGCACCCTGCTGATGTTCCCCCATGCGGTGCTGCACAGCGCGGCCTTGAGCTTTCTCGGCTTTGGTCTGGCGGCCCACGAGGCCTCGCTTGGTCTGCTGCTGGCCGATGCCCTGCGTTATCTGGCCGGCGGTGGCTGGTGGCTGGCCCTCTTCCCCGGTCTGATGTTGCTGACCTTGGTTTTACTGTTTGATCAGGCCACTCGCGCCCTGCAACAACTCTGGTTTGGGGGGGAAGCATGCTGATATTTGAAAGCGCCATCTGGCGTCAGCGCAGTCTGGCTGGCGCGGCTGTTCGATCAGGTTACTCGCGCGCCCTGCAACAACTCTGGTTTGGAGGGGAACCATGCTGAGCTTCGACCAGGTGACCATAGAGGCGGCCCACTACTCCTGGCTGGGGCGGCGCAGCTGGCAGCCATTGCTGACCGATATCAGCCTGCAATTGGCGCCGGGGGAGATAGTTGCTCTGGTGGGGGGGAGCGGCGAGGGCAAGAGCCTGTTGCTGCAAAGCGCCCTGACCCTGCTGCCGGACAACCTGCGCATGCGCGGCAGCATCTCTCTCGATGGCACGCCCCTGTGCGATGCCAGCCGGGCCCGTTTGCGCGGCCACACCCTCTGCTATGTGCCGCAGGGGGTGAGCGCCCTCAATCCGTTGCTGACGGTGGAGCGCCAGCTGGGGCGTGCGGCACGTCTCTGCGGCCAGAATGGTTCTCGCGAGCGGCTCGGCGAGCAGCTGCTGCGCTACCAGTTGCCCGCGACCACCTTGGACAGATTCCCGCGCCAGCTCTCCGGCGGCATGGCCAAGCGCATTCTGGCCTGCACCGCGGCCCTTGGCGGTGCCCGCTACATTCTGGCAGACGAGATCACCGCCTGGCTCGACGAGGGGCTGGCCTGTCTGCTGCTCGGCCAGTTGCGTGAATTGGCCAATCAGGGCAGCGGTATCCTCTGGGTGACCCACGATCTGGCGCTGGCGGCCCGCTTTGCCGATCGCATAGTCGCGCTGCATCAGGGGCAGGTGAGCGATACCTTGAGTTGCCACCATCTGTGGCAGGGGCAGGGGAGCGAGATGCTCCGCGCCCACTGGCAGGCGCTGCCGGAGTTCAATTCGCTCTTCCCTGTGCCGGAGGTTTCATGATGTTGGTATCTCTGAGACTAGCCGTGTGCTGCGCGGCAGACATTCAGTGGCAGGTGCTGCTGGAGTTCAACGCACTCTTCTCTGTGCCGGAGGTTTCCTGATGTTGGAAGTCCGGGATCTCACCATCGCCCAGGGGGAACGCCCCCTCTGGCAGGGGTTATCGCTGACGGTGAAAGCGGGCGAGCGGGTCGGCATCTCCGCCCCGAGCGGTTATGGCAAGACCACGTTGGGGCGGGTATTGGCCGGTTGGCAACCGGTTGGGGACGGCGGGCAGATCCTGCTGGATGGGCAGCCGGTGCCTGAGCCAGTGAAGGGCTATAACCCCATCCAGCTGGTGCCCCAGCACCCGGAACTCACCTTCAATCCCTATCGCACCACAGGGCAGGCGCTCTGGGATGTATGGCGCCCCGATGACGCCATGCTGGCCCGCTTTATGGTCAAGCCTGCGTGGCTCGGTCGCAAGCCCGGCCAACTCTCCGGCGGCGAGCTGGCCCGTATCGCACTGCTGCGTGCCCTCGATCCCCGCACCCGTCTGCTGATTGCCGATGAGGTGACCGCCCAGCTGGATCCGCAAATCCAGCGCCAACTCTGGCGGGAGTTGATGGTTGAGTGCGAGCAGCGCGGTCTTGGCATGCTTGTCTTCAGTCACCAACAGGCACTGCTGCGCCAGATCTGCCATCGGGTGCTGCGCTTTGGCGAGGAGACGGCTGAGCAGGAATTGATGGTCTGCAATGTGGCCTGAGGATTGGTGTTCCCCCTCATCCCCAGCCCTTCTCCCGCAAGGGGAGAAGGGAGCAGAAGCGTCATCTCGCTAGGCTCGGGGTTTGGAATTTGGGAAATATGGCAGGTGTATGCTCGCAGACCCTCTCAGGGGGCGAATATTTCGAGCATATTGCCAGCATCCATGAACAGGTTCCCTCTCCCTGGGGAGAGGGCCAGGGTGAGGGGACGCGAGTGTGGGACGCTGGCCATTCGAGACAGATAGCACGGCCGGCAAGGTCTACAGATAAAAGAGAGGGACCCTCTCTTGTTTTCTACCGTTATCAGCGGTGTTTAACCGGTTTAGGCACTGGCCAGCCAGTTGAGCCAGGCATCCATCCCTTCACCCATGGTGGCGCTGACCTGGATCACCTGGATATAGGGGTTGACCCGTTTGGCGTTCTCGATGCAGCGTGCCACGTCAAAGCTGACGTAGGGCAGCAGATCGATCTTGTTGATCACCATCAGCTGGGCGGCGGCAAACATGTCCGGGTATTTCAGCGGCTTCTCCTCCCCCTCGGTGACAGAGAGGATCGCCACCTTGTACTTCTCGCCGAGATCGAAGCTGGCGGGGCAGACCAGATTGCCCACGTTCTCGATAAAGAGGATGCCCCCTTCATTGGCGGGCAGCTGGTGGCAGGCATCGTGAACCATCTTGGCGTCCAGATGGCAGCCCTTGCCGGTGTTGATCTGCACGGCAGGCACGCCGGTGGCACGGATGCGATCCGCATCGGCGCTGGTCTGCTGATCCCCTTCGATCACCGCGCAGGGGCGCTTGTCGGCCAGCTGGCGCAGGGTTTCGCACAGCAGGGTGGTCTTGCCTGAACCCGGGCTCGAAACCAGATTGAGCACCAGCTGGGCCGCCTCGTCGAAGTGTTCACGGTTGTGGGCCGCCAGCGCGTTGTTCTTGGCCAGCACATCCATCTCGATGGCGATCAGCTGGCGCTGCCCCATGCCGGGCACCGACAATCCCGCTTCCCCTTTGCCGTAGTGCAGATCAGCCTGCTGATGGTCATGGTCATGGTCATGGTCATGGTCATGGTCATGGCTGTGATCATGGGGATGCGCGTGGGAATGGCCGTGGTCATGAGAGTGGGCATGTTCATGATGATGGTCGTGGGGGTGCTCATGGGGCTGATCATGTCCCTCATGGCCCATGGGAGCACGCACCCCGTGGTAGTGGTGATGGACATCCCCCTGATGGTGATAGTGGTGGTGAATGATCAGGGTACGCTGCGCACTCTGCTCGTGGTCATGATGGTGATGGGCGTCATGACCATGTTGATGGTGATGTTCATGTTCGTGATGATGCTCATGATCGTGCTCATGGCCGGCGATCCGCGCCTGGCCGCATCCGCATACGCTACACATATCAACTTACCTCGATGTCGGTGATGCGCAGGCTGTTCCCTTGCGCGACTCGTAATTTGTACCCGCCACACTCGGGGCAGGCTTGCCCGCGCTCGGTGAGGGTGACCGTCTTGTTGCAGTCGTAACACCAGGCTTCTGCCGCCTGGTGCTGAAAGTGCAGCTGGGCGCCTTCGACGGCGGTGCCCTTGGCGGCCGCCTCGAAACAGAAGGCAATGGTGTCCGGGTCGACGCAGGAGAAGCTGCCGACCTCGAGCCAGAGGGCGGTCACCTTGGTAAAGCCCCGCTGGGTGGCCTGTTCGGCCGCCAGATCGATGGCGGCCATGGCCAGAGACATTTCGTGCATGGTGGCTCCTTAACCGATATGGGGAGGAGCAGTGACTCCTCCCCCTAATTGGGAAAACGGCATATGGCTGAACGGCATGGCCGATCAGCAGATCCGCGGCAGCAGCTCCCCTTGCGGCAGCTCCAGATAACGGCGGCTGCCCCAGGGGTTGTTGAGGATCACCTTGTGGCGATCGCTTGCCTGCACCACGCCGATCTGGCTGGCGGCGGGGTTGAATTGCCGCAAGATGCCCAGTGCGTCCTGCGCCTGTTCGGCAGGCAGGGCCAGTACCATGGTTCCCTCGTTGGCGAGATCATGGGGCTCGAAACCGTAGAGTTCGCACAGGCCACGCACCGGATCGCACACCGGAATGGCGGACTCCTCCAGCTCGATAGCAACACCGGAGGCGCTGCTCCACTCGTTGAGCACGGCGGCAAGGCCGCCGCGGGTGGCGTCGCGCAGGGCATGAGGGGTAATGCCAGCTTTTAGCAGCGCTTCGACCTGGGGCCAGAGAGTGGTGCAGTCGCTCTTGAGATCAGATCCCAGTTGCAGGGCGTCACGGGCCATCAGGATGCAGGCGCCGTGGCTGCCGATATCCCGCGACACCAGAATGGCGTCACCGGCCTTGAGGCTCCGCACCGAAATGCCTTGGCTCTGTTCAGGCAGCGGGAAGGTACCGACCCCGCTGGTGTTGATAAAGATCTTGTCGGCCGCTCCTCTGGGCACCACCTTGGTGTCGCCGCAGACGATGCGGGCGCCGCTGTTGGCAAGCTCTGTTGCCATCGATTCGACGATGCGGGCCAGATCGGCGTAGGGGAACCCCTCCTCGATGATAAAGCTGCAGCTCAGATACTCGGGCTTGGCCCCCATCATGGCGAGATCGTTGACCGTGCCGGCGATGGCCAGCTTGCCGATATCGCCCCCCTCGAAGAACAGTGGCGAGACGGTAAAGCTGTCGGTGGTGAAGGCGACGGGACCGCTCACCGGCAACAGGGCGGCATCTTCACCGCGCAACAGGATCTCGTTGCCAAAGTGGCGAAAGAAGAGCTGGTTGATCAGCTGGTTCATCTCCACACCGCCGCCGCCGTGGCTAAGTTGGATTTCTCTCATCGTTCCTGGATCCCCATATATCGGTAGTAGGCATTGCAGGCCCCTTCGGAGCTGACCATGCAACTGCCCATGGGCTGGGTCGGGGTGCAGCCCCGGCCAAAGACTTTGCACTGGTTCGGCTTGGCCAGCCCGCGCAGGATATCGGCGCACTGGCACGCCTTGTGGTCATCGATGGGGGTCTCACTGAGTTGAAAGTGACGCTCCGCATCGCGCTTGGCAAAGTCATCGCGCAGGCGCAGGGCGGAGGCGTTGATGTCCCCAAGGCCTCGCCAGCGAAAGTGCTCGCGGGTCTCGAAAAAGCGCTCGACCAGCCGCTGGGCGGCTTTATTGCCGCTGGCGGTGACGGCGCGGCTGTACTGCACCTCCAGGGCGTAGCGACCCTCCACCTTCTGGCGCACCATCATCAGCAGCGCCTCCATCACATCCACTGGCTCAAAGCCGCTCACCACCACCGGCACCTGATAGCGATCGACGATGGGCAGGTAGATATCGGCGCCTGTGATGACGCTGACGTGGGAGGGGCCGATAAAGGCGTTCACCTTGGCCACCCCGTCGGCCATCACCGCATGAATGGCGGGCGGCACCAGCACATGGTTGATATGAAACAAGAGATTCTCGACCCCTTGCTCTTCAGCGGCAGCCAGCAAGGCGGCGGTCATGGGGGTGGAGGTCTCGAAACCGATGGCGAAGAAGACCACGGTTTTCTCCGGGTTCTCACGGGCGATGCGCAGCGCATCGAGGGGGTCATAGACCGGGCGGATATCGCTCCCCTTGGCGCGCTGCTGGGCCAGCGTGCCTTTGGAGCCCGGCACCCGGATCATGTCCCCCAGGGTGACCAGAATGACGCTGGGCTGGCTAGCCAGCTCGATGGCCTGATCGATGCGTTCTTTCGGCATGATGCAGACCGGACAGCCGGGGCCGTGGACAAACTCGATGCTGGCTGGCAGCAGCTGGTGCAGGCCGTACTTCATGATGGTGTGGGTATGGCCGCCGCACACCTCCATCACCCGCAGCGGTTCGGGCAGATCTTTGGCCAGTTCGGTGATCTGGGCGGCGAGGGCGCGGATCACCTCGGGCTGGCGAAAGCCCTGAAAGAGATCATTCAAGGTCAGCATGGCAAGATATCCTGGTTGGGCATCAGGGCCACCATCTGGCGGAAGCTCTCGAGGCTGGCCTGCGCCTCCTCCTGGTCAATCTTGCTCATCACAAAGCCGATATGGAGCAGCACATAGTCGCCCACCTGGAGGGGCTCTTCGAGCAGCATGCAGCTGACGCGTCGCTGCACCCCCAGGGTATCAACGGTGACGCAGTTATCTTCGGGGTGCAGTTGCACCACCTGAGAGGGGATGGATAGACACATGAATTTCAGGACTCCGACAAGGTGGCACAACCGGTGATGACAGGCTGGTGCGTGGCAAGATGGTGGATGGCAAACCAGAGCTGACCGGCGGCGATGCCACCGTCATTGAGCGGCAGGGTTTCGCTGGTCAATACTTGCCGGCCGGCCGCTTCGAGAGCGGGCACCAGCTGGTCCATCAGTACCCGGTTTTGAAAGACGCCGCCCCCGAGCGCCACCGGATGGCCGGGGAAGCGCTCGGCCAGGGCGATGACCAGATTGCTGATGGCGCGGATAAAACCGGTGGCCAGGCGGGCGGTTGAGGTGCCTTGGCGCCGCTCGCTGACAAGGGTATTGATGAGCTCGGCCCACTCTATGTGCAGTGACCCCTCCGTTGATTGGCTGAGATCAAAGGCGAGGGGGAAGGGCGCTTCATCGGGGGCCAGCTGCAAGGCGGCTGCCTCCAGCAGGAGCCCGGCCTCGCCCTCGTAATCGGGGGTATCGATCACCCCCAAGAGCGCCGCCACGGCATCGAACAGACGGCCGATGGAGCTGGTATGGGGGGCGTTGCGACCCAGCTGCCAGAGCTGGTGCAGGTTGCGGATCCGCTCAAGTGGCAACGTGTTGATCAGCGGAATATCGAGAGCGCTGATCTGCTCAGGGCTGTGCGATTCAAACAGCAGCCCCAGCAACTGGCGCACCGGCTCGCGAATGGCCGCCTCACCGCCAATAAGCTTGAAGGGTTTGAGGTGGGCAACCCGCGTAAAGCCCTTCACATCGGCCAGCAGCAGCTCGCCGCCCCAGAGGGTGCCGTCATCGCCAAGGCCGGTGCCGTCGAAGGCAACACCCAGCACCGGGCCCCTGATGTCGTGCTCGGCCATCACCCCCAGCAGGTGGGCGTGATGGTGCTGCACCTCGAGATGGGTTGCACCCTGATGGTGGCAATAGTCCTTGGCCCACTGGTGGCTGAGGTAGCCGGGGTGGCGATCCGAGACCAGAACTTCGGGTTTGAGATCGTAGAGATCGCGAAAGGTGGCCAGGGTCTGCTCGAAGTGCTCCTGCATCGGCAGGCTGTGCAGATCGCCGATATAGGGGCTGTAGATGCGCTGGCGGCCAAAGGCGAGCGCCAGCTGGTTCTTCTGCTGCGCCCCGACCGCCAGCAGCGGCACCTTGACCGCCTCTTGCAGGCTGGGGGTGCAGGGGGCATAACCCCGGGCCAGTCGCAACGTCTGGCGTCGCCCGCCTGCCCACTGCACCAGACTGTCGTCGCACGGGTGCAGTATGGGGCGGTTGTGATCCAGGATGCCGTCAATCTCGCCCCCGAGCTCCCTGACCACAGTATCGCATTCGATGAGGATCGGGCTGCCGCGACCATTGGCGCTGGTGGCCACCAGCGGCATGGCGCAGGCATCCAGCAACAACTGGTGCAGCGGGGTGTAGGGGAGCATGATGCCAAGGTAGGGGATGCCGGGGGCGATCCCCTCGGCCAGCGGCGCGGCTGACTGTCGGGATTCTGAGAGCCGATCATCGTTAATGCGCTTGCGCAGCAAGGTGATGGGCCTGGCCTGAGAGGCGAGCAGTTGCCACTCCTCCTCGCTGCCGGTGACATGCAATTTGGCCTCGGCAAGGGAGCCCATCATCACCGCCAGCGGCTTGCGCGCGCGCCGCTTGAGCGTTCGCAATCTGGCGACACTCTGTTCATTGCGGGCATCACACATCAGGTGATAACCCCCCATTCCCTTGACCGCAATCAGCGCCCCCGCTTGCAGGGCGCGGGCGGCTTCGAGCAGTGCATCCTCGCGCTCGGCCAGCGCATCGCCGTGGCCGCTGCGCCAGGTCAGATGGGGCCCGCACTCGGGGCAGCTCACCGGCTGGGCGTGGTAGCGTCTGTCCAGCGGGTCTTCATAGGCCGCCGCACAGCGCGGACACATGGCAAAACCGGCCATGGCGGTGTGGAGCCGATCGTAGGGGAGGCGGCGAATGATGGTGTAGCGCGGGCCACAGTGGGTACAGTTGGTAAAGGGGTAGTGATGGTGGCGATCCGCAGGGTTGGCCACATCGTTGGCGCACGCCTCGCACATTCCCTGATCCGGCGAGATGGCGACCGTGGCGGCGCTCTGCTGCTGGCTGGCTTTAATTCGAAACTGGCCATGAAATTGGCCATCGAAGTCGGGATCATGAGCGAGGGGCAGTTCCCGCTCGCTGAAGTGATCGATACGGCTAAGTGGCGGCGCCAATTCCCGCAGTTCGCGGGCAAAGCTGGCGAGCTGCTCAGGCGATCCTTCGGCGCCAATAGTGACGCCGTTGGCATCGTTCAAGACATAACCGGCAAGTCCGTGGCGCAGCGCCAGCCCATAGACGAAGGGGCGAAAGCCGACCCCCTGCACGATACCGTCGATATGAAATTCGCGGCGCAGTCGGCTGGCCACAGGATTTGGGGAGATAGAGGGGGCGATGGTGGCGCTCATGCCGGGTCCATCTCATCTTGAGTCTGCGGCAAACGCAGCACCCGGCGCTCGTTCTCCTCGCGCCTCACCCAGCCATCCATCTCCATGCGCAGGCAGAACGGAATGGCGTATTTGCGCGACAAACCGGTGATCTCCTTGAGGGATGCCATGTCGATCAGATCTCCCACCTGCTGGCCCGCCAGCACGGCGGCGACCATCTGGTTGTAAAGGGCGGCGTCGTAGTAGATGGGGCCATCGAGCTGCACCAGATACTTGAGTCGCGCCAGATTGCGCAGCTGCTTTTGCAACGCGCCTTTTTGTAACAAGCCCTGCTGCAGGGCCGCGGGCAGCTTGCGGGTGATAAAGGGATCCAGCTCCACGCCGCCGGGGCCCAGTTTACCGGGCTCGTACCCCTCCTTGCCTTGATCTCGCACCACCTTGAGCACCAGCAGCGCCTCTTCCCCCAGATCGTCTTCCGACTCGCCGCTGCCCGGCTGCCACTTGTCATGGTGCAGACGAACTAGCTGCTCACTTTTGAGCTGCTGGAGCAGGGCCTGAGTGACCGGCAGGGCGATACCAAAGCGGGTTGCCAGCTCGGCGGCACTAAGGGGTTCACTTTTCAGTGTGGCCAGCAGTTGATCGCGGCTCTGGGCCAGCCAGCAGCTATCCAGCAGCCAGTCAGCGAGGGGGGTGACCTGCTCGGGCCGCTGGTCAAAGCGGCTGGCCAGCACATAGCCGTTGAGCCCCAGCTGCAGGGTTGCGGGGTTGTAGTGTTCCAAGTCATCAGGCAGCTCGCCCAGCAGGGTGTGCAACGCCTTGCGTCTGGCGGGGTGGATGTCACCGCACCAGACGATGCGGGCGCCGTGCAGTAGTTCGCTGCTGCCGTGGCGAATGATGGCAAGCGGCTGGCCGAAGAAGCAGGGAATGGGGCTGGTAAAGATCAGCCGTGCCAGCCGGGTATCCTTGATGGGCACGAAACGGGCCCGGCCATGCCAGCTGCCGAGGGCCACTTCGACCTCGCGGTTGCGCTGTTCCCGGATGCTGCCGCCGACCTCATTTAGCCGCACGATAAGGTGGGTGGCCGCCTCGCACTGGCCGACAGTGCTGGTAAGACAGTGACCGCGGGCCACCTCCTTGTGGGGCACTTTTTTAAGGCCCACCGCTACCCGGCAGACGGCGCCGATTTCGTCGACGCTCTGGTGATAGGCCTGCAGGGAGCGCACCTGCACTTCCCGATCGGCGGGGTAGAGGCGCAGCTTGTCCCCCACCTTGAGGCGGCCCTGTTGCAGGGTGCCGGTGAGCACTGTGCCGGTGCCGTTGGCGGTAAAGACCCTGTCTACATAGAGGCGCGGGGCAGCCTGTTCGCGGGGGGCATGATGCTCGGCCATATCCCCCAGCTGGCGCACGATGGCGGTGTGCAGGGCGGCCATATTGGCACCGGTCTTGGCGCTGACGCTGACGATGTCGGGCACCATGCCGCTCTCGTCCATCACCCGCTCCAGCAGGCTCTCTTCAAGCAGTAAAAGCTCGTCGGGGGAGATCAGATCGCTCTTGTTGATGCAGACCAGCAGGCGCGGCACCCCCATCGCCTTGAGCAGGCGCAGGTGATCGCCGGTCATCGGCATCCATCCCTCGTCGGCGGCAATCACCAGCAGCACCAGATCCAGACTCCAGAGCCCAGCCACCATGTTGCGGATATAGCGCTCGTGGCCGGGCACGTCGATGACGCCTATGGTGTTGCCCTGACCGTCGTCGAAGTGGGCAAAGCCAAGATCCTGAGTCATGCCGATGGCCTGCTCATGGGCACGGGCGGTGGTGATGCCGGTGAGGGCCTTGATAAGCTGGGTTTTGCCGTGATCCACGTGGCCGGCAAGGCCGATAACGGCGCGATAGGGGGTCATGGGATCAGGGCTCCTCGGTCGCATTTGTTGCATTGAACGGGGCGGGCAACAGCAGCGCTTTGAGCTGGGTAATCAGCAGCTCCATGTCCTCGTCGAGCAGGGTGGCCATATTGAGCAGCACCTTCTGCTGGCGTACGGTGGCGATGACCGGTACTGGCAGTTCGCGCAGGGTATCCAGCAGTTGCTGGGCCGGACGCTGGTCGGTGCACTCCAGCGCAGGGGCTGGATAAAACTCGTCCGGCAAGGTGCCGCCGCCCACCACCAGCTGGGCGGGAACCGGCACAAAGCAGCCGGGCAGGGCGGTCATCAGCTGGGAGGCTTTCGCCTGCATGGCGGCCGGGTTGCTCAAGGTGCGCTGGGCTATACCCTCGCCGATGGGGGACTTGTTAAGCTTGTGGATGAGCAGGCGTTCCAGCAGGGAGTGAATGATGCGGCTTGAGCGGAAGGTGCGCATCATGGGGTGTTTTTCCAGCCGCTTGATAAGGTCCGCGCGGCCGCTGATGATGCCGCACTGGGGCCCGCCCATCAGCTTGTCGCCGGAGTAGCAGACCAGATCCGCCCCCGCCTTGATGTACTGGCGCACCGAGGTTTCGTCCGGTGCAAACTCCTCCGTGGTCAAGCCCGAGCCCTGATCCACCGCCAGCACCACCTGCTCGGGCAGGGCGCGGGCCACCTCGCCGATATCGGGGGATTCGGTAAAGCCGCGAATGGCGAAATTGGATCTGTGCACCATCAGCACCAGCGCGGTCTGATCCGTGATGGCATCGAGGTAGTCTTTGGCGGTAGTGATATTGGTGGTACCCACCTCCACCAGTTTGGCGCCGGAGAGGGCCAGAATGTCGGGGATGCGAAAGCCGCCGCCAATCTGGATCTGCTCGCCGCGCGAGACGATCACCTCGCGCCCCTTGGCCACCTCCTGCAGCAGCAAAAAGAGGGAGGCGGCGTTGTTGTTGACCACCAGCGAATCCTCGGCCTGGGTGAGGCAACGGAGCAGGGGGGCGATCAGCCCCTTGCGCCCGCCGCGCTTGCCGGTGGCGAGGTCCAGCTCCAGATTGTTGTAACCGGTGTTGAGGTCGCGCACCTCGTCCCACAGATCGGCACTTAACGGCGAACGTCCCAGATTGGTATGCACCAGGGTGCCGGTGGCGTTGATCACCCGGGTCTGACGCTGGCGCAGCTGCTGCTGGCAGCGTCTGACAATCAGCGCCTCGATCTGCTCGGGGGCAACGCCGTGCTGGCGAAATGTCTCGCTTTGGCGCAGTTCACTCAGAGTGTCGCGCACCGCCTGGGTCACCAGCGGGCGGCTCAGCGCCTCGATAAACCCAGCGAGAAAAGGTTGCTGCAGCAGCTGTTCCACTTGTGGCAAGCGGCGCTGGTTTGCTGGAGTCGCGGCATAAGAGGCGCTGGGGGCGAGGGAGGATACGTTAGACGGAGTTGGCATGGGATGACCCGGGCTGTGCGTGGGAGTGACATGCACGCCGCCTTGCCGGAGGAAGGCCGCTGCGACGCTGCTTATTTGCTGCTGTCCACCATTCATGAATTAATAAAAAAGGCGAATGGATAAATTAATGTTTGAGCAGGAAAATAAGCGTGTCGGAGCGCATTCAGATTATATTGGCAATGCGACAGGCGCCTTGTTAGAACAATGTGTGAAACAGTCGCCAACCAGCCTGAAACGTAATTGACGGTTTCTCTCCAATATATGAAATTTGGCGGAAGAGGCAGGAATCGAACCTGCCAAAGCCTTCTCGGCTCTCATCGGTTTTGAAGACCGAGGAGGCCACCAGACCCCATCAGCTTCCGCAATGGCAACCATTTTGTGGCAATTTTCCGTGACTGGCAACGCTTTTTTATGTTTAAA
Organism: Aeromonas sp. s3; assembly: GCF_040907805.1. Classification (NCBI taxonomy): domain Bacteria; kingdom Pseudomonadati; phylum Pseudomonadota; class Gammaproteobacteria; order Aeromonadales; family Aeromonadaceae; genus Aeromonas; species Aeromonas sp. s3. Next base: position 509,048 of record NZ_JBFOCQ010000033.1, on the reverse strand, counting down.
AATAGCGAGTTGGCCGATTTTCTTAAAAATGTCCGCGCGTTGATTTATATCAATTTCATGGCAATTAGCCCGATGTTTTTAATTTAACATCGGGCATTTACATATGCCTTTAGAAGGAGCGCAGACTGCTGCCGTTAACAAGCTGGCAAATAATAGGTGGCCGCATTGGTGATATTCCACTGGGCCAGCCGGTTTATTAACAACTCGCTATCTTTGGCCTCTTCCAGATGATCGTAAAGATAATCCATGGCCCCGCTCACCATCTCGGTCATCGGGAAGGAGAACGCCACGATGGCCGGTTGTACCCCGACAAAGATCACCTCGGGGACAAAGGTCTTGAGCTCGTCGATCAGAAAATTGAGCGGCATATTGTGGGTCGAGAAGATAAACATCTCGGCGATGGTCTCAGGGGGGATCACCTGCAGGGTTCCCGCCTTCTCGCCGATCTCGGCGGCATCCACCAGCACCACCCGCTCCGGTTGCAGCTCCCGCACCTTGTAGACCACATTTTCCGGCGTGATGCCGCCGTCGATATGGATCCAGTCGGGCAGGGGGGCGGCTTGCAGCTTGTCGGCGAGATAGGGGCCGGCACCGTCGTCCCCCATCATGGCATTGCCCACGGTCAACACGAGATTACAGCCCATCAGCGGCTCCTTACCATCAGGTACATATGGGGGTCGTTAAAGAGGGCGGTGAGCTGATCCATAAAGGTATTGGTCCAGCCCAGCTCCTGCTCATCGAGCAGATTGTCGGCTTTGCGCAGTCGGTCGAAGGCGCAGGCCAGCATATGGCAGTGCTCGCGATAGATGGTGATCTCGCCAAAGGTGAGAAATCCCTCCATCTTGCGGCGCGCCTCGCTCCCCTCTGGCAGCTTGGCTACCCAGTCGCGATAACCGGTCAGCGAGCAGACCAGGTCTGCTCGCAGGCAATCGACGATGCCGAGGTGATGGCCGATGGCGAGGCTGTAGTACATCACCTCTTTGGCTTCCTCGGGGACGTCGAACTGCTCGTCGACGAACTTGCGCGAGAGGCGGTAGAAGAAAACCTCGTCAGCCATGCACCGCCTCTCCCTTGCCGGCCGCCCGGTTGAGGCAGGCGTTTGCGAGGTTGTTGACGATCTCCGCCAGGCGCGGATCCTCGTGCTGATCGAGGTAGCTCTGGATGCGCAGATCCACATCCTGCTGGGTCGCCCCTTCGAGCAGGGCCATGAACTCGTCGGCGATGATCCGCCCCTGCCGATAACCTGCCATGCGGCGCGCTTCGCGCTCGATCATCACCCGGATTTCATTGGGGATGCCGGTGTGGCGCAGCTCGACCCGCTCACCCGGTTGCACCTCGTGGCTGGTGGCTTTGAGTTTCTGCTCAAGCAGACCGAGCGCCACCGCAAAGCCGTAGATGGTGGCTGCCGGAGTGGGGGGGCAGCCGGGGATATAGACATCCACCGGCACGATCTTGTCGGTGCCGCCCCAGACGCAGTAGAGGTCGTGGAAGATGCCGCCGTCACAGCCGCAGGCGCCGTAGGCGATACAGATCTTGGGATCGGGCGCCGCCTCGTAGGCGCGCAGGGCCGGAACCCGCATCGCCCGGGTCACCGCGCCGGTAAAGAGCAGGATGTCGGCGTGACGGGGGGAGGCGACCACCTTGATGCCGAAACGCTCGGCATCGAACAGCGGGGTGATGGTGGCGAAGATCTCGATTTCGCAGGCGTTGCAGCCGCCGCAATCGACCCGGTAGACATAGGCCGAGCGACGAATGTCCTTGAGCAGGGTCTTCTTGAGTTTGGTGATCTCGGGATCCTGTGCCAGCGGCACGGCGCGGGTATGGGCATGGCCGACAACCGGTTCTATGCCTTTGATCTTGCTCATCACATCCACTCCTTTTGTGCGGCCATCGGTGTGGCTATCGGTGTGATCAGGGCCGAGTCAGGCTGGCTCAGCATGCTCTGTTTTCGTTTGCAGTCGGGGCAGTGGTGCAGCCGCTCTGGCGGAGCCAGCGGCTTGGCATCGCGAGCGAGCGGCGTGCCAGCCTGCTTGAGGGTGTCCTCCACCAGCGCCACCAGCTTGCTCGGGGCAAAGTAGGTGCCGCACAGGGTGCAGGGGGCCAGCGCGAAGCGGGCTTCCTCATAGAGATCCGCCTTGTTGGTTACCGCCAGTTCGAACTCGGGGGAGAGGGCGATGGCGCGGGTCGGGCAGACCTCCTCGCAGCGGCCGCAGAAGATGCAGCGCGCCATGGAGATCTCCCAACGCCGTTCGCCGGTCTCCATGTCCACTTCCATCACCAGCGCGTTGGCCGGGCAGGCCTTGGTGCAGGCGGCGCAGGCGATGCACTGATCCGCCTGATATTTCGGTTTGCCGCGAAAATCCCGGTTCACCTCATAAGGGGCAAAGGGGTATTTGGCGGTCGGGGTGCCAGCCTTGAGGATGGTCTTGAACAGCTTGATCATGATGACCCCTTATTTCAGCGGAGAGTGCTTGCGATCGATGCCGTAGCGCTCGATCTCCTTGTAGGAGACCACGGTGGATTTGCCCTTCTTGGGGTCGACCAGGGTGACCCGGTCGGTACAGGAGTAGCAGGGATCCAGACTGCCGATGATGAGCGGCGCATCCGCCACGGTATTGCCGCGCAGCATGTAGCGCAGGGCGGGCCAGTTGGCGTAGGTAGCGGCGCGGCAGCGCCAGCGGAACAGCTTCTGGTTATCTCCCGTCATGCTCCAGTGGACGTTCTCGCCGCGGGGCGCTTCGGTAAAGCCCAGCGCAAACTTGCCCGGCTGGTAGGTGAAGCCTTCGGTGAGCAGTGGCCCCTCCGGCAGGTGCTCCAGGCCAAACTCAATCATGTCGAGGGAGTCGTAGAGCTCGTGGATGCGTACCAGTACCCGGGATTGCACGTCGCAACCCGCCTTGGTCTGGATCTCCATCGGCAGCTCGCGGTAGCCGGCAAAGTCGTGGACCCGGCGCACGTCACGTTTGAAGCCGCTCGCCCGCACCATGGGGCCGACGCAGCTGAAATCGCGGGCAATTTGCGGGTCGAGCTTGCCGATACCGATGAGGCGGGAGGAGATGTTGGCGGTATCCAGCAGCATGGCCACCAGGGGTTTGAGCTCATCACGCAGCTCGCGCACCAACTGGGCACCCTTGATGCGATCTTCCTTGAAGATATCGCGGCGTACCCCGCCAATCAGGTTGAGGCCATAGGTCTTGCGGGCGCCGGTCAGCAGCTCGGCCAGGGTCATGGATTTCTCCCGCACCCGGAAGAACTGCATGAAGCCGGTGTCGAAACCGGTGAAGTGGCTCGACAGGCCGATGTTGAGGATATGGCTGTGCAGGCGCTCCACCTCCAGCAGCACGGCGCGGATCATCTTGGCCCGCTCCGGCACCGGAATACCCATGGCGTTCTCCACCGAGGTGGTGTAGGCGACGCTGTGGGTAAAGCCGCAGATGCCGCAGACCCGGTCGGTCAGGAAGGCCACTTCGTTGTAGCCCATCCGGGTTTCCGCTAGCTTCTCCATGCCGCGATGGACATAGAAGAGGCGGTAGTCGGCATCGATGATGTCTTCGCCATCGACGAACAGACGAAAGTGCCCCGGTTCGTCCGAGGTGATGTGCAGCGGGCCGACCGGCACGATGCGGTTGGCATCACTGCCGAGCTCGTTGACGAAGGGGTAGGTCTCGGTGTCGGTGGTGGGCATCGGGCGCTGGCGATAATCCATGGCGTCCTTGCGCAGCGGGTGGATATCCTCCGGCCAGTCATCCGGCAGTACCAGACGGCGTTCGTCCGGCAGGCCGATGGCGCGCAGGCCGTACATGTCGCGGATCTCCCGCTCACCCCACACCGCTGCCGGAATGGTCGGGGTGATGGAGGGGTACTCCTGGGTATCGGCATCCACCAGCACCCGGACTGTGATCCAGCACTTGGTGTCGCCCTCCATGGAGAAGACGTGGTAGACGGCGAAGTGACCGTTGAGGCTGCGCTCGTCATTGGCAAAGGAGAGCGGAAGCCAGCCCCCCAGCTGGTGGAAGATCAGGCTGGCGGTCTCGACCAGACTGGTGGGTTTGACGGTGATGGTGGCCTGATCGGCGGTTTGCCACTCCTCGTCGACGATGGCGTGGGGCAGTTGTGCTCGCACCTGCTGGATGTAGTCGCAGCCGATGCGATCCGAAATGGCGATGGTCATGCAGTTCTCACTTTAATGTTCGGGAATGAGCATTCACAAATGATGAAATCGGAAAAAGTTGCTGTGCTGGCGGGCATGGCTCAGATCCCGACCAGATAGGCGAGCAGCGCCAGCAGGGCCAGCCCCAACCCGTAGCGGGTGAGCTTGTGGGTGCGCACGAACTGGGTACGGGCCATGGCGTTTTCGATGATGCCGGCTAGCAAAAAGGCCACCAGCAGCTTGCAGGCGAGGATCAGCGCCGCGCCGATGAGCGCAGGCAGACTCCAGTTAGCCGCCTTGCCGAAGGGCAGGAAAATCACCAGAAAGAGCTGCACCACCACCAGTTGCTTGAGGCCGATGGAGAGCTTGAGCAGGGCCAGGCCCGCACCGGAATACTCGGTGAGCGGCCCCTCCTGCAGCTCCTGCTCGGCTTCGGCGCAGTCAAAGGGCAGCTTGCCCATCTCGACAAACACCGCGAAGGCGCAGGCGGCGCCGGCCAGCAGGGTGGCAACCGGCGCGGCCAGTGGCTGGGTCGCTACATAGCTGCTGATATTGCCCAGATCCGAGCTGCCCACCATCATCGCCATGATGAAGCAGGCGAGCACCAGAATGGGCTCCACCAGAATGCCGAGGGTCAGCTCGCGGCGGGCGCCGATCCCTGCAAACATGCTGCCGCTGTCGAGCCCCGCCAGCGAAAAGAAGAAGCGGAAGATGGCGAACAGATAGATGTCGGTGATGAGATCCCCGGCGATGGGGAAGGGGGACTCGTGAGTCAGGGTCGGCAGCGCCATCCCTACCAGCAAGAGGGCGGCAATGAGCAACGCAGGCATCAGGTTGAAGAGGATGCCGGCAGGCTCGGGGGTCACCTCCTGGCGGCGCAGGAGCTTGGCGATATCCCGGTAATCCTGCAGCAGGCCCGGCCCTTGGCGGGAGTGCATCCTGGCCCGCAGCACCCGGTTGAAACCGGTGGCGAGCGGCGCCAGCGCCAGCATGGCGATGGCCTGGGTCAGGGCGAGGGCAACCATGCCCCAGCTCGGCATTTCAAGAACAGGCATATCAGACTCCTACAGCCATCAGGATAAAGAGCGCCAGCACCACGCCATTTATTAAAGAGAGCAGCAGCCTGCCGGTGTTGCCGCTGGTATCGCTCACCCCGTGCAGGGCACTGGCCAGATCGAGCTGCGGCTGCTTGCGATAGAGTGGTGCACAGAGTTGGCGCAAGGTGTGGGTGACACCGCCAGAGGTGAGGCTCATGCGCTCCTCATAGGCGTAACCACAAGCCCACGGGGTGCCGGCGTGACGACGACCGAGCTTGGGCCCCTTGAAGATGGCCAGTACCAGCAGCGGGATGAGGAACAGCCCCAGCAGGGTGATGGCGATAACGGGCGGGGAGAGGATCGCCTGGCTGCTATCGAGCGGCAGCAGGGTCGCGCCGGTGGCGACACTCATCTGGCTGGCAACCAGCGCCTGACCATAGCTGGCGATATGGGGGGCAATCCAGGGGGCGCCCAGACCCAGCACCAGACAGACCGCGGCCAGCAGCAGGGTGCCTGCCACCATGGCCCCCGGCACTTCGCGGGCCTGACTTGCTTTTTCGCTGCGCGGGGCGCCGCAGAAGCAGATGCCGTACACCTTGACGAAACACATCACCGCCATGGCGCCGGTCACCGCCAGCATCACTACCGCGAGCGGCGCGACGACGGAGGTGCCGAGTTTGGTCATGGAGAGCAGGGATTGGTAGATAAACCACTCGCTGACAAAGCCGTTGAGCGGCGGCAGCGCTGAGATGGCCATGGCACCGATGAGGAACGCCAGCGCGGTCCAGGGCATCAGCTTGGCGAGGCCCCCCATCTTGTCCATGTCGCGGGTGTGCAGGCGGAACATCACGGAGCCGGTGCCCATAAAGAGCAGGCTCTTGAAGATGGCGTGGTTGAGCAGGTGATAGAGGGCGCCGAGCAGCCCCAGCACCACCAGCGCCGGTTGCTGGTTGGCGATGCCGATCATGCCGATCCCCATCCCCATCAGGATGATGCCGATGTTCTCCACCGTGTGGTAGGCGAGCAGCCGCTTGAGATCGTGCTCGGCCAGCGCAAACAGCACCCCGAGCACTGCCGAGCAGGCGCCGAAGATCAGTACCACATAGCCCCACCAGAGCTGGCTGGCGCCGAGAAAATCGATACTGACCCGCAAAATGCCAAAGAGTCCCAGCTTCACCATCACGCCAGACATCAGCGCTGAGATATGGGACGGCGCAACGGGCTCGGCCACCGGCAGCCAGCCGTGCAGCGGCACGAAACCGGCGCGCAGGCCAAAACCGCAGAAGCTGAGCAGGAACACCAGGGATGCCAGGGCGCCCGCCAGATGGTGCTCGCGCAGCGCGGCGAACTCCAGCGAGCCAGATTCGCGGCAGAGCAGCCAGAAGGCGATCAGCACCAGCGCCATGCCGATATGGTTCATCACCAAGTAGAGACGGCTCTGTTTGGCGGCATCCGGATTGGTCTTGACCAGCCAGTAGGTGGTGAGGGTCACCAGCTCGTAGCAGAGCAAGAAACCGAGCGCGTTGTCGGCCAGTACCATGCCTACCATGGCAAAGAGGAAGAGGTTCATCAGCGCGCCGATGGCCACATCCCCCTTGCCCTGATATTCGCGGATATAGGCAAATGAGTAGAGGGCGACGGCAACCCCGACGGTGCTAATCACCAGCAGCATCAGTGCGGCCAGCATATCGAGGTGAACCGAGCCCAGCAGCCAGAGCTGGCCGTCGACGGGCGCGCCTTGGGCAAAGATCTGGATGGCGGCGACCAGACCCGCGAGCGAGCCCAGCAGGGCAAAGCCGCTATTGAGGCGGTTGGCCAGTGCGGGCAGCTTTTGCAGCAGCAAACCGGCGGCAGCGCCCAGCAAAAAGAGCAGGAGCGTAGCCATGACAAGGGGGGACAACATCAGCGAACTCCCTCTGTGGTGGATAAATCGGATGCAGGGATCGCCGTGGCAGGCGCCGAGAAGGCAGAGGCCCCTTGCGGGTTGGTGTCGGCCGCTTGCTGGCGACGGATACGGGCGGCGCGTTCGGTGTCGCCGTCATTGACCAGCTTCAGTGCCTGGGAGGGGCAGGCACCGACACAGGCCGGGCCATCGGCGCGAAACTCGCACAGGTCGCACTTGATAGCTATGCTGCGCACGCCCGGCTCCCAGCTCAGCAGATCCTCGCCAAAGCAGCCGAGGCCCGCGGAGGTGGAGGGGTTGCTGGAGCGGATGGAGCTGGGAATATAGGTGTCGTAACTGGTGGCCACGGCCACCGGACGGCTGCCGCCGCTCTGGATGGCGCCAAAGGGACAGGCCACGGCGCAGAGGTTGCAGCCGATGCAGAGCGACTCGTTGAGTTGCACGCAATCGCCGGTCTGGCGAATTGCCTCGACCGGGCACACCTTGCTGCAGGGAGCATCGTCACAGTGACGGCACTGAACCGGCATGGTCGCCTGCTCGTGTCGCATAACGGTTAAACGGGGGGCTTGCTGCAAACCTTGCGCCTTGTGTACTTCGCTGCAGGCCGCCATACAGGTGCCACAGCCGATACAAAGCTTGGGGTCAGCGATAACGAAGCGGTTCATAGCCTACCTTGTCGTGTCGCGAACGGAGAAAGTAGGGGCAGGTTGGCAAGATACGGGCCAGCTTGAAAAAAGTGACTGAATAGAACTTAACTGATTGTTTTTTAATAAATAAAAAAGTGGTGATGAAGCGGGGTGGCACTTGTGCGGGTGTCGAACCGTGACGTTCGTCACTTGTGACGAAGAGGGAAAGGGGGTTCGTCACCATCAGCTGGCGCCGGGTTGTCGAAGGTTTGCAGCCTGAGCCACAGACCCGGTTACCACCAGCTGCTTGCCAATGGTGTGGCACCCTGGATACCGGAGCCGGTCTGGCCGGGATTGGTCAACTTTCCTCATCCCCTCTTAAAAAAGAAACAAAGCACTGTCTTTATGCCAATTTACTGAGAAAAATATGCGCATTTGGTTTTTATTTTGGAATTTAAATCTGGAGTTAAAGTTTTTAATTGCCAGACACCGCCGGATGAAATCGCTTTCGTGGGTTCGCTTGGAAATCATAGGGTGACATGCGAATCCATATGGGATATTTCTATTATTACTGTTTTTGGTGGTGATTATTTATGATGGCAAGGCGTGCCTGTCGCAGATATATAAGTATCCAGAGAGCATTCATGCTGCTGTTTATTGGGGGTGTCCTCCCCATTTTCACGTGAGTGTCGGTATTGTTTTATGAATGGTGTTTTGTTTAAAGGGCCTGCCTGGAGATATAAGCCAGCGAATATCATCTGCCGATGTATGTAATGGCGTGAACACCCGCAATATATAAGCGAATGGTCAACTGTGTGCATGGCTGATGCTGGTTATGAAAGTGTTTTGTCAATTATCAAGAGCGGAACCGCAATGACATTGTTCACGAAGGCATGCTGCTGACCCTGTTCGGCTGCGATGGTCTGTGCCTGCTCGTTGTCTGATATATCTGCAGATAAATATAACGTGGCCGTCAAGGCGCCAAGTTTTATGTATGCAAATCAAGGAGTGTATCAATGGAAGATTTGTTTGAAAAAAGTCTGTCCCGATATCGGGGAGATGGCCCCTATTTGTATGTCGATGATCGGCAGCTCATCGATGCCGCCTCCGGCACCTTCAACCTGCCGCTCGGTTATACGCACAAGCGGCTGGCCGATAAATTGAAACAACAGATTGATCGATGTGCGCACCTGAGCTCTGCTTATACATGGGAGATCTCGCAACATATTCTCGAAAAGCTGACCAGATATACACCGCCAGCAATAGACAGGATCTGGCTGCGCGATGTGTCCGGCTCCGGGGCCGTCGAGTGCGCCATCCGAATGGCTCAGAAGTACACCAGACGCTCGGGCGTCATCTCGCTCTACCTGTCGCACCACGGGCAATCCCTGGCGACGGCCCAGATCTCGGGCAATGCTTTTCGCATCAAGCACTTCAATGTAAATATTGCTGGCTCGTTCAAGATCCCCACACCACCGAGCGTACTGGCGACGGAAGTTGATGAAACCTCGCTGGCAGGGTATCCCGACCTGGAGCAGATCCTGCAATTGGGATCCAACGATAATATCGCGTGCCTTATCATAGAGCCGGTGATGGGCAATGGCGGCAATATCGTTATTCCACAGGCGTTCTACCGGGCTCTGCGAGAATTTTGCCACAAGAATGGCATCGTCATTATTGCCGATGAGGTCCAGACGGGATTTGGTCGCACCGGTACTTTCTTCGCCAGCAATGGTTATGCCAAAGAGCTGGACCCGGATATCATCGTATTTGCCAAAGGGGCCGGTGGCATCGGCATTCCCACGGCCGGTGTATTGATGAAACAAAAACTCGACGTGCTGGAATCATTTGAACATTCCAGTACCTCAGGGGCCAACCCGTTATCACTAGTCGCCCTGAACGAGGTCATTGATATCATTGAGGATGAACAGCTTCTCGCCAATGTGCAGCAGAATGAGGCATTTTTACGCGATGGTCTGTTGGCATTGCAGGATAACCAGCCAGATATTTCTGGTGTGCGTGGGCTGGGTTATATGTTCGGATTTGATACTCCCTCGCCGGAATATACGGCTCAGGCAATCAAGGTCGCGGCCAGCCATGGTCTAATCATTCGTGGTGCCCGTTATGGCAAGAGCAATGCATTGAAAATTCGCCCTCCCTTGATCTGTACCCAGCAACATTTGCAGGAAATTCTCACCAAGCTGGATGAAACATTTACCCAGATGCGCCGGGTTTATTCCCTGGACAAGGAGGTGGCGTGATGCAGGCATTGAAATATGTGAAAACATGGCAGGTCGAGGTGATTGAGAGCGCCGACCTTGTGTGTCTCGAAGCGGATGATGTGGTGGTCGATATTGCAGTGTGCGGTATTTGCGGGACGGATGTCGGCATCATCAGCGGTGCCTATCCGGTCGCGGTACCGGGGACGACGCTGGGGCATGAAACCAGCGGGGTGGTACGGCGGATTGGCCGTGGTGTGACCCGGTTCCAGGTCGGTGATCGGGTCGTGGCGAACCCGACCTATGCCTGCGGTGAGTGCAGAATGTGCCAAACGGGCAATCCCAACCACTGCGAGCAAAAGATGGGGACCGAAGCCGGTGTCTCCTATGATGGCGCCTTTGCTCACCAATATCGGGCCAGGGAGGGCTTCCTGCGCAAGCTGGATGACCACGTGAGCATGGAGGCGGCGTCACTGACCGAACCCCTGAGCTGCACCATCACAGGGGTCGACAAACTGGCGATCACCCACACCAATATCCGTGCCGCCGTGGTGGGTGCCGGCCCCATGGGCATGCTCTATCTATGGGTCTTGCATCATCGGGGGCTCAAGCCATTTCTGGTGGAAAACAACCCGGGGCGCAGTGAGTTCGTGAGGGCACACCTGCCGCCATCGACGAGCATCTATGAGGATTTCGAGCAGGCCCTCGAGCAGGAATATGGCAGCAAGCAGAGCAATATCGACCTGTGCGTGGATACGACCGGACAACTGACCGAGCTCGTCTTCTCCCGGCTGGCTCCGGGCGGAAAATTGCTCAACGTGGCCCTGAAAGAGAAGCTGGCCAGGCTGGATGTGCTGCGCATTGCAGACAAGAGCCTGTCGGTGATCGGGTCCATCGACTCGTTGAACAATAGCTTTGAACGGGCCTACGCCATGATCCGGGATGGTGCTGTGCCGGTCGCCGGATTGATCAGCCATGTGTTTGATTTCTCTGACTATCAACAGGCATTCAAGACGGTCGGCTGTGACATTGCCAACCAGGCCATGGTGCCGCTCGTTACACCGAACTGCAAAGTGCTGGTGCGTCTTGCGGATATCCACTGACCATGAGAGACACCATGCAGTCCATGACGGTTATTTTTGATATCGACGGGGTGATCGTCGACAGCGAGCAGCTTCACTTCGATGTGCTGCGCCATCTTGCGCCAGAGCATGCCTGTTATTACCAGCCGCAACAGCTGATCGGCTTGAGTCTGGAGGAGACGCTTGAGCATATGAGGGTGCCACGGGAGCAGCAGGCCGACATCACGGCGAAGACGGTGGCAACCTACAAGGCGCAGCTGAGCGAGGCGTACCTTCGCCCCGGTGTCCGAGCCTTGATCGACGCCTTGCAAGTGGCCGGGATCCCGTTCGGGTTCGTCTCGACGGCCCCCCGGGATATCTGTCTGGCCAATATCGCGCTGCTTGGTTTGCAGGATCCCCCGAGGCTGATCTCCGGTGATGACGTGTTGCGGACCAAGCCCAGTCCCGATCCCTATCTGGCCATGCTCGACATCCTGGAGGCGAGGGGGGATCGCGTGATCGTGGTGGAAGACACCGACCTCGGGGTACTGGCGGCAACACGGGCGGGGATCGCCGCCGTGTATGGCTGGCCCCACGGGTTGTCAGAGCAGCAGCACTACCGGGATGCCACCGCCACCATCGAGCGGCTGGGCGATATTGCTCCCTTTGCCGCACTGTGTCCCGCCCTCTGAATCTTTGCTCCCTGGCAGCAGGGAGCATGTTAGGAAGTCAATCATGTCAGAACTAACCATGCCGGTGTTTATCCAGCAGCCCATCCAGGCCACCCGAAAAGCCTTTTTCATAGCCGGTTTCAGCCTGGCAACATGGGCCCCCTTGATCCCGCTCGCCAAAGAGAGGCTCCATGTCGATCACGGTGCCATGGGTGCCATCTTGCTGGCTTTTGGCCTCGGTTCTTTGCTGATGATGCCGTTGTCGGGTCTGCTGGCGGCGCGCTACGGCTGCCGGCGCGTCTTTACCTCCGCCTTGCTGGTGGTGCTGCTCACCATGCCCGCGCTGGTGCTGCTGGATCAGGTGCTGGCGATGGCGCTGGCGCTGTTCGTGTTCGGGGCAGGGGTCGGCGCCATGGATGTCGTGGTCAACATTCATGCGGTCATCACGGAAAAACGGGCCGAAAAGCCCATCATGTCCGGCTTTCATGCCCTGTTCAGTCTGGGCGGCATTATGGGGGCCGGCCTGGCCAGTGCGCTGCTGGCATCCGGGGTGTCGCCGCTCCATGTGATCTTCATGGTGCAGGCGCTGTTGCTGCTACTCATGCTGTCGGCCTGGCAGAGGCTGTTGAATGAGTCACAGCCGCGGGATACCCCGTTTTTTGCACTGCCCCATGGCAGCGTCATCATGCTGGGGGCCCTGTGCTTTATCGCCTACATCATGGAGGGCGCCATGCTCGACTGGAGCGGGATCCTGCTGCTGGGCCTGCCGGATATCCATGCCAGCCAGGCGGGGATAGGGTATACCCTGTTTGCCATCACCATGACCATTGGCCGCTTTACCGGCGATCGCCTGATTGGCCGGTTCGGGCAGCGGCGGGTGTTTGTCGCCAGCGCCCTCTTGGCCACCTGCGGCTTTGCCATGCTGGTGCTCGGTGCGTCACTATGGGGGCTGGCTTGCGCCTTCTTGTTGACAGGTTTCGGTCTTGCCAACATAGCGCCCATGCTGTTCACCGCCACGGGGCGCCAGCAGGCCATGCCGGATGCATTGGCGGTGGCCGCCGTATCGACCATGGGTTATTCCGGCATTCTGATGGGGCCGGCCATGATAGGGGGGCTTGCCCACCTGTTCTCATTGATGGGGGCGTTTGCCTGCATCACGGCGCTCTCTTGCGCGCTGTTTCTCTGTGCCCGCCGGCTCCGGCTGGGTGGATGCCCCGAATAGATTGCTGAGGAGATAACGCCTATGAACAAGGAACTCAATACATGGTCCTGGCTCAACGAGCCGGCCAGCTGGCAGCTGGATGGCGACCGCGTGCGGGTGGTAACCGACCATCGGAGCGATTTTTGGCAACGCACCTGGTACGGTTTTGAACGCCATTCAGGCCACGTCTACGGCTGCGAGGTGGAGGGGGACTTCACGTTTCAGGTGTGTGTGGAGGGGGATTACACCACCCTGTATGACCAGGCCGGTCTGATGCTGATCCACAGCGAGCAGCACTGGCTGAAGGCGGGTATCGAGTTTAACGATGCCCAGCCCATGATAGGCAGCGTGCTGACCCATCCCCATTCCGACTGGGCAACCGGGCTCTTCCCGGGCGATGCCCGCCGCTTCTGGCTGCGCCTGACCCTGGTCAACGGCGCCTTGCGTCTGCAGTATTCCTGCGACAAGCTGCACTGGCCCTTGCTGCGTCTGTGTCCCTTCCCGGCCGGCCCCCGCCACTTCATCGGCATCATGTGCTGTACGCCGGAGCGGGAGGGGCTGGCGGTCACCTTCTCCGATATTCGCCTCTCCCCGCCGCTTGGCAAGGCACTGCATGATTTGAGCTGACGCCACCCTCTGTTCGCCATGGTTTGCATCAGAAGGGCCGGGGATGAGGGAACGTCAGCCATATGGTCGCGGTGCACGGCGCTTCGCTTGTTGCACCCTACGGCTACGACGATGGTCTGTTCGGATTGAGACCGCCAGTTTTGAGACCCTAGGTTCGATTAGCGAAGCGTAACCGGACGCACGAGAACGGAAACATATCGGCAGCATGCCGGGAGCAGGGGGCAAAGAGCGAAGTGAGTTGCACCGTTTGCAGCATATGGCCTTGGTGGTGTGCTCCCTTCTCCCCTTGCGGGAGAAGGGCCGGGGATGAGGGGGCGGTAATCGGGGTTAATGGCAAAAAAGAGGGAGGCCCATGCCTCCCTCTCTATTTGCTGATGTTTTCTATGTCATCAAGAGGCCATCAACCCGCCATCAAATATCCACCTGGGATCCCAGCTCGATGACCCGGTTGGGCGGGATCTCGAATTGATCCGGCGCGCGCAGGGCGTTGCGCTGCAGCAGCATAAAGAGCTTGCCGCGCAGGTAGAGGTACCAGGGGCGCTCCTTCATGATCAGCGACTCATGGGCCATGAAGAATGAGGTCTCCATCATCCGGCAGCTCAGCCCCTCGGCGTTGCAGCGGTGGAAGATCTCCTCCACGTTGGGGGTCTCGCGCCAGCCGTAGCTTGCCACCACCCGCCAGAAGGTGGGGGAGAGCTGCTCGATGCAGACCCGGCGCACGTTGTGAACGTAGGGCACCTCTTCCACCCGCAGGGTGAGCAGGATGATCCGCTCGTGCAGCACCTTGTTGTGCTTGAGGTTGTGCAGGAGCGCATGGGGGATCACGTTGACCACCCGCGACATATAGACCGCCGTGCCGGCCACCCGGGTCGGTGGGGATTTTTCCAGCGAGGCGATCATCGGCTCCAGCGAGTTGCCGTGCTCGTTGAGGCGGCGAATAAGCTGAAAGCGCTCGCTCTTCCAGCTGGTCATCACGGTGAACATCACCGCCCCCAGGGTGAGCGGCAGCCAGCCGCCGGAGAAGATCTTGGCAAGGTTGGCGGCAAACAGCGGCACGTCGATGGCCAGCAGCGCGATAAACAGGGCGGCCACCAGGTACTTGTTCCAGTGCCAGCTGTGGCGGGCCACCGAGCAGGAGAGGATGGAGGTGAGCACCATGGTGCCGGTGACGGCGATGCCGTAGGCCGCCGCCAGGTTGCTGGAGTGCTCGAAGCTCATGATGACGATCACCACCGAGATATAGAGCATCCAGTTGATGACCGGAATATAGATCTGGCCGGACTCCTGTTCGGAGGTGTGCACGATGCGGATGGGTGAGAGATAACCGAGCCGCACCGCCTGCCGGGTGAGCGAGAAGACCCCGGAAATAACGGCCTGCGAGGCGATCACCGTCGCCAGGGTCGCCAGCAGCAGCAGCGGCAGCAGCACCCATTTTGGTGCGAGCAGGAAGAAGGGGTTGGTGATGGCTTCGGGATGGGCCAGCAGCAGCGCCCCCTGGCCGAAGTAGTTGAGCACCAGGGAGGGTAACACCACCATAAACCAGGCGCGCCGGATCGGGCTCTTGCCAAAATGGCCCATGTCGGCGTAGAGCGCCTCCACCCCGGTGATGGCCAGCACCACGGCGCCGAGAGCAAAGAAGGAGGCAGTCTGGTACTTGGCAAAGAAGCGCAGCGCCCAGACGGGGTTGAGCGCCCCCAGCACCTCGGGGTGCTGGAAGATGCTGTTCAGACCCAGCACCGCCAGGGTGATGAACCAGGTGAGCATGATGGGGGCGAACAGCTTGCCGACGGTAGCGGTGCCGTGTTTCTGGATGGCGAACAGCAGGGTCAGCACCAGCACCGAGAGTGGCACTATATAGGGGTCGAGGGAGGGGGCGGCGATGTTCAAGCCCTCGATGGCCGACATCACCGACATGGCCGGGGTGATCACCACCTCGCCATAGAAGAAGCTGCCGCCAATCAGCCCCAGGATGATCAGCAAGGGGGTCCACTTGGCCGGAGTGTTGCGGGTGGCCAGCGACATCAGGGTGAGGATGCCCCCTTCGCCGGCGTTGTCGGCCCGCATCACGAAGGAGAGATACTTGACCGAGACCACCAGGATCAGCAGCCAGAAGATCAGTGAAAGAAAGCCCAGGATGGAGGCGGGCTCCACCCCGAAACCGAACTGGCCGGAGAGGCACTCGCGCAGGGTATAGAGCGGGCTGGTGCCGATGTCGCCATAGACCACGCCGATCGCCGCCAGCGTAACGCCGGACAGGGCTTGTTTGTGATTACCGTTCATGAAGTTGTCTGTCAGTTTGATGGTGACGATTGGCCAGCACGGGCCGCCCCCGTCTATCGGGCGTGCGGCAGGTGCCGCAGGAACGCATTAATGGATTGCGATGGGAAAGGGAGCTAACTGGATATAAAGAGGCTCATCATGGGACACAGTCTGTTCATCTGCCGTTAAGGGTATAATGACACACCCGTCGTGGGTTTATGCTCAGGTATAAATAATCAAAAAGGGGGGGTTAACGAAAATATTAATTGGCCGCTGATTGAAATACCCCGTCCAGACCCTGGCAAGTGATTGTTTTAGCTGGCGATCCATTTTTGCCTGCGTTTTGCATCAAGCTGGCTAAGAAATAAACGATAAAATGCTGACCAATAAAGAGGGGCTCTGGCAGTAAATAGAGAGGGGGTAAGGCTGCGATGGAGTCTTTATTTATCAAGAGACAGCAAGTAGGGTGCAATGAACGAAGTGAATTGCACCATTAAAGAAAATGTGAAAAAAGTAACAAGATGCAATATGTTATTATTACTTCGCCTTGTTATATTATTGTTTTTTATATGCAATGTCATAAGACATTAATTATCATGCTCTTCAATTTTAGAAATTAAGAATTTAGCAAAAACATTAGAGAGTTGAACTTTATCACTACCCATATTAATTGTTCCCAGACTTAAACCACCAGCATTAGTTACAGGTTGATTTGGATATTTTTTATGAAATTCGGACAGCAAATCTTGTCTTCTTAAATTATGTTTCCACCATGTCCCTCCAAAATTAACGCTATTGTTTTTCCCCTCTAAATACCATGGCCATCGTTCCATCCACGGATGGCTTTTAATTTGCTCGTCGGTTGCAACGTGCAAACCACTCGTGACTTTGAAATATGATAAGAGCGAGCCAGCACCGACTGCCGTTGTAATTATTACATCCCCTTTTTTAATTCCTTTTGGTTTCTTCTTGGAAAAGTGTAAATTTTGATGTAGTTCGGAAAAATCACGCCTGCCCTCTAAAGTAACTGGAGCCTCTTTGTGTCCTACTGGTTTTAGATAATATTTTGGTTCGTTGTTGTTTGAGTCAACATCTGAATAAACAGAGTCTAATATGTCATAAGGAATTGCTTCTTTTTTTTGCCATTGTGGGTTATTTTTAAGTATACATCTGCAAATAGACATGCTCGCTCTATTTGAAAATTTGTAACATCTGGAAAATCAATTAAATCGAAAGCCTGATTCAAAGCCTCTTCTATCAAATCATTATCAGTTATTAGTATTCCCCACTCGTGATTATGAAAAAGCCCATTACTTGTGAAGTTTCCAGATGTTAGTATTAATTTTCTTGTTTTACCAAGTGAAAAATACAATTTACCATGAAGGTTGTTATCTACATGAACCTTTACGTTTATTTTTGGATATCTAGCATGAAAAAAATGATAAAAATCTTTTAACTGGAATGGCTTTGTTATTTGCTCAAGATCTTTTGGCTTGAATGTGGTAATCAATTCTACTTTTTTAACAGATGAAAAGTCAAAGTTATTCAAAAATGACTTCATATCTTCAGCAAGATAAGGTGAAATAATTACTACTCGTTCGTCACAGCTCTTAATTATATCTTTTAGATGTTCTACTTGTAGATTATTTTCATTGGATAATAACATTTTTCTGACCTTAAATAAGTTTGTTAAATATATATTCATGTTGCAGAAACATGCAGAGCATAAAATAGTCGGGCTATCACACTGGAGTTCCAGCTTATGTTATAGATTATCTATGTGTACAAAATGTCTAAATAGTGTTTGTTGCCAAGTGACACATATTAACCAGAGGGATAGAAAACTAAAGGGGCAGTGGCCTAAAACCGGCTCTGGCTCAACAAATCAGTCAATAATCGGCCCATTTTTGACCCTCGCCATGGCTTTTCTCCCCGGATTTCGTTCCTCCGCTTGCCCGGTTTAGGTCGGTCGATCCTGGCTGAAAACTCCTTCGAACGGCTCCACCACGCGGTTGGGACAGGGGCTTGTCAGCCGGTGTCGACCTCGTCACTTTTGTCGTGTCGATCACACTTACCACCCCTTCGTCACCCTCGTCAGTTACGGCTAATGCCGTCTTTGCTATCCAGATTACTCCTTTATTTTCATGAGCTTGTGATTTTTTGACGGCCATCTGCCGGTGTTGGTCTGATAAATGCTTTGTGGGGGCAGACCGCGTTGTCGCCTGCCAGGTGGGTGAGGGCGGTCGGGTGTAACGAACCATTTAGGATCCCTCTCTATGAACAGCTTCGTGATTGCCGATCCCGGTCTCTGTATTGGGTGTCGTACCTGTGAGGTGGCCTGCGCCGTTTCACACCAGTCAGGGTCCTGCAGCGGGACCCTTGAGCGGGAGGGCGGCCTGCATCTTGCCATCGAGGATGGACATCTGGTCTCCAAGGACAGCCATTTTCAGCCGCGCCTGAAGGTGATCGTGGGCAGCAAGGTGACCACGCCGGTGCTCTGCCGCCAGTGTGAAGACAAGCCCTGCGCCATGGCCTGCCCCAACAACGCCATCGTCACCGAGGATGGCTGCGTCAAGGTGCTGCAGGCGCGCTGCATCGGCTGCAAGTCTTGCGTGGTGGCCTGTCCTTACGGCGCCATGGCGGTGGTGGTGAAAGAGGTGGCCCCCACGGCCGATTCGCTCTTCAAGCGGCCGCAGACCAAGGCGCAGGCGCTCAAGTGCGACCTCTGCCAGCACCGCGAGGCGGGCCCAGCCTGTGTCGAGGTGTGCCCGACCCAGGCGCTGCGGCTGGTCACGCCGGCCCACCTTGACACCCTGAACCGGCAGAAGCAGCTGGCCAGTGCCGAGGCCCTGCTGGCGATGCCGGCCCGGGTGTGAGCGGGCTTGCCGAGCCGTTTTTCGTTAACAAACAAGAGTGTGAGTCATGAAAAAAGTCATTACCGTGTGCCCCTATTGCGGCACCGGTTGCAAAATCAACCTGCTGGTTGAAAACGACAAGGTGGTGGGGGCCGAAGGCGCCAACGGCCGGACCAACGAGGGGCAGCTCTGCCTCAAGGGCTATTACGGTTGGGATTTCTTGAACGACACCAACCTGCTGACCCCCCGCCTCAAGAGCCCGATGATCCGCCGCGAGCGCGGTGGCAAGCTCGAAGCCGTCTCCTGGGACGAAGCGATCGACTTTGCCAGCAGCCGCCTCTCCGCTATCAAGGCGAAATATGGCCCGGACGCCATCATGACCACCGGCTCTGCCCGTGGCCCCGGCAATGAAGCCAACTATGTGATGCAGAAATTTGCCCGCGCCGTGCTTGGGACGAACAACGTCGACCACTGCGCGAGGGTGTGACACGCACCCTCAGTCTCCGGTCTGGAGACAACTGTAGGCAACGGCGCCATGAGCAACGCCATTCCCGAAATTCAAGAGACCAAGTGCCTGCTGGTGTTTGGTTACAACGCTGCTGACTCTCACCCCATCGTCGCCCGCCATATCCTCAAGGCGAAGGCCAACGGGGCCAAGGTGATTGTGTGTGATCCGCGCATGGTGGAGACCGCCCGCATCGCCGATCAGTGGCTGCCGCTCAAAAACGGTTCCAACATGGCGCTGGTCAACGCCTTCGCCAATGTGTTGATCAATGAAGGGCTCTACAACAAGGAGTTCGTCGCCAACTACACCGAAGGGTTCGACACCTTCAAGGCCACGGTGGCCAAGTACACCCCGGAATACGTGGAGGGGATCACCGGCCTCAAGGCCGCCGATATCCGCGCCGCCATTCGCACCTATGCCGCATCGCCTGCTTCCATGATCCTGTGGGGCATGGGGGTGACCCAGTACGGTCAGGCGGTGGACGTGGTCAAGGGGCTGGCGGGGATTGCGCTGCTGACCGGCAACTTCGGCCGCCGTGGCACCGGCTGCGGGCCGGTACGCGGTCAGAACAACGTGCAGGGCACCTGCGACATGGGGATGCTGCCGCACCAGTTCCCGGGTTATCAGTCGGTGAGCGATCCTGCCATCAGCGCCAAGTTTGCCAAGGCGTGGGGCGTGGAGTCTCTGTCCCAGAAACCCGGCTATCGGCTGACCGAGCTTGGTCACAAGGTGGAGGAGGGCAAGTGCAAGGCCTTCTACATCTTTGGGGAAGATCCGGCCCAGACCGAGGCCGACCTCGGTCAGTTCCGCCGTACCCTGGCGGGGATGGAGCTGGTGATCGTGCAGGATATCTTCATGACCCAGACCGCCGAGATGGCCGACGTCATTCTGCCCGCCACCAGTTGGGGCGAGCACGAGGGGGTCTACAGCTCGGCGGATCGCGGCTTCCAGCGCTTCTACAAGGCGGTGACGCCGCCGGACAACGTGAAGCCGGACTGGGCCATCTTCTCGCTGATGGCGACAGCCATGGGGTATCCCATGGAGTATCGCGATACGGAGCAGATCTGGGACGAACTGCGCGGACTCTGCCCGCTCTACGCCGGAGTCAGCTACGACAAGATGGCCGATCTCAAGAGCGTGCAGTGGCCCTGTCCGACCGAGGATCACCCGGGCACCAGCACCCTGTTCGAGGGGAATGTGTTCACCACCCCGAGCGGCAAGGGTCAGCTGATTGCTTCCGAGTGGCGGCCGCCGCTGGAGCAGCCCTGTGCCGAGTACCCGTTGGTGCTCTCCACCGTGCGCGAAGTGGGCCACTACTCCTGCCGCTCCATGACCGGCAACTGCTCGGCCCTGCAGACCCTGGCCGATGAGCCGGGCTATGTGCAGATCCACCCGAGCGATGCCAAGAAGCTCGGGGTGAAGGATCAGGCGCTGGTCTGGATCTCGTCGCGCCGTGGCAAGGTGATCACCCGCGCCAACTACAACGAGCGGGTCAACGCCGGGGTGGTCTACATGACCTACCAGTGGTGGATCGGGGCCTGCAACGAGCTCACCATCGAGCACGTGGACCCCGTCTCCTACACGCCGGAGTACAAGTACTGCGCAGTGAAAATTGAGCGTATCGAGGATCAGCCAGGGGCGGAAGTGTACGTCCAGACTGAATACAGCGCGCTCAAGGCGAAATTGCGCAGCGCCGCCAAAGGGTAATCGTCGTTAATAAAGTGGATCCAGGCTCTGTATACAGGGCCCGGATCCGCTCATCCTTTTTTCAGCTGGCAGGTGTCCATCATGAAAAATGAATTAAATCTTTCGTTCGGGATCTTTTATGTCTCCGCTTATTTGCTGGTGATGTTGTTAGGGATTGGGTGTTTTCTATGGCACGACGAATTGATATTTTTGCTGGGGTTTGCCTTCTTCGGCTGTTTTATCGCCGCGCGCATCGCCATGAGCGCCGTGCTGGCGGCATTGAGCGTGCAGGCGGCCTGGCTCATCGCCTTTCTCTCCACCACCCTGGTCAACTGCCTGCTGGCGGGCGTGCTGGGGCTCGGGGTCTACCTCACCCATCGGGTGGTGTCGGTGGAAATAGCTGACAATATCAGTGGGTTATTGCTGGGACTTCAGCTCTTTTCCGCTGCCTTCATCTTCGGCGGGCTGAAGCTGCACAACTACCGGCTGCTCTCCTCATGAGCCTGCGACAGCGGCAACAGGGGCAGAGGAGGGGCCAGTTGGCGGCGATATGCGGCGAATGACGGCGATAGTGACGCTATATTTGGGCGCGGCGGGAAATATCCGCTGACGGAGCTGTAATATGTGCCAGGGCCGGCTTGGTTGTAATGGGGATGGGGCTAACTTATTATGCCAGCCATCCTGCGATAATCTGCGCGATGCTATTTCGCTGCATGTTAGTTTTTATAATTA
Organism: Aeromonas sp. s3; assembly: GCF_040907805.1. Lineage (NCBI taxonomy): Bacteria > Pseudomonadati > Pseudomonadota > Gammaproteobacteria > Aeromonadales > Aeromonadaceae > Aeromonas > Aeromonas sp. s3. The sequence goes on along the minus strand of NZ_JBFOCQ010000033.1, from coordinate 487,516 downwards.
AGCGTTAAATTTTTAAAAATTAATTATAACATCTGACTGCGATGGCTGATGCATTGTTTACCGTTGTTGCCGTGCTGCAATTGGCCGGCAAGGGTACCCATCTAGATGTAATGCGAGGCCTGAATGCTGAATGTGAGTGCCATTCCGTTGACCGACATCTCACCCATCTGGGATGACGGCTTTCTCTCCCTCTCCAAGAACCTGCTCTCCGCCGTCACCCTGGACGACTTCATCAAGAAGCTGAACCGGATCCAGCCCTGCTTTCGCCAGGTGGACCGGGTCAACCTCATTCTCAACCTGGGGACGGGGGAGGAGGCGGTCTTCTACTACCTGGGGGAGCAGGGGCCGGCGCACCTCATCTGCCGCAAGGCCGATCTCCATTTTTCCCGCGAGCAGGCCATCGTGCTGCCAGCGAGCCGCTTTCGCCACCGCTGCAAACAGCTGGCGAGCACCCCGGTTTATGACGGTTTGCACTCCTACTGCCAGCTGCCCATCACCACTGCCCGCAGCCACCTGGGCGGGGTGGAGTTCATCAGCCGCGAGGCCAATGCCTTCTCGATGGAGACCCTGGCCAAGCTGACCCAGCTGGCGGCCATCGTCGCCATTGCGCTGGAGAACGTGCTGGACAAGGAGCGCACCCTGGAGCAGGCCAACTCCCTGCGCCTTGAGCGCGACAGCTGCAAGATCCTGGTGGACGTGACCAACGCGGTGATTAAGTTAGTGCGCATCGCCGAGCTGCCCCAGAGCCTGTTCACCATACTGCACCACCACTTTGGCATCAGCAGTCTGTGCCTGGCCGAGTACAACGCCACCTCTGACAGCTTCAAGAGCTACCTGGTCAATCAGCAGCAGCGCGAACAGCCGGGCATCATCAACCATTCGTGTTTTGAGAAGAACTGCCTGCAGGGGGCGCTCGGTCACAGCGAACCCTTCTTCCTCTATCGCGAGCAGGGCCACGGCTGTCAGTCGAGCTGCCGCTTCACCTCCCAGATCCTGCCCCCCGACGCCGACAGCTCCTGCATCCTGCCGCTGCGCTATCGGGGCAATCTGCTGGGGGTGCTGATCCTCTCCCACCCACAAGCGGATTTCTTCGCCGACCTCGATATCTCGCTGCTCGAACAAGTGGCGGCGCGCACGGCGATTGCCATGAACAACGTGCAGGCGCAGCAGGAGATCTCCAACACCAACGGCGCCAGGGAGAAGACCCTTCGGGTCGACGGGCCTGCACCGCAGGGGGACTTTGCCAACATCATCTACCAGAGCGCCGTGATGGAGAGGGTGCTGGAGAAGGTGAAGCTGGTGGCCCAGAGCGACTGCACCGTGCTCATTCTGGGGGAGACCGGCACCGGCAAGGAGCTGATCGCCCAGGCCATTCACGCCCTGAGTACCCGCCACGATCACGAGATGGTCAAGGTGAACTGCGCCGCCATTCCCACCGGCCTTATCGAGAGCGATCTGTTCGGCCACGAGAAGGGGGCCTTCACCGGCGCGCTGACCCAGCGCATCGGCCGCTTCGAGCGGGCCCACAAGGGCACTTTGTTCCTCGACGAGGTGGGGGACATGCCGCTCGATCTGCAGCCGAAACTGTTGCGGGTCCTGCAGGAGCACGAGCTGGAGCGGGTGGGCAACAGCAACCCCATCGCCATCGACGTGCGGCTGGTGGCGGCCACCAACTGCGATCTGCTCTCCATGGTCAAGAACAAGCGCTTTCGCAGCGACCTCTATTACCGGCTCAACGTCTTTCCCATCGAGCTGCCGCCCCTGCGCGAGCGGCGCGAGGACATACCGCTCCTGGTCAACTTCTTCATCAAGAAGATCGCCAAGCGGATGCGCCGCACCATCACCTCCATTCCGGCCGACGCCATGAAGATGCTGGTGTCGCTCCCCTGGTACGGCAACATCCGTGAGCTCGAAAACATCATCGAGCGGGCAGTGGTGATGACCCGCGGCCATGTGCTCAACCTCTCGCCGGACGAGCTGCTGCCCCTCAAGGGCTTTCACAAGATAGAGACCCTGGTCTATGACGAGCCGGCCCGGGAGCTGTTTCGCGAGCCGCAGCCCGCCTTGCCGCAGGGTGACGAGGCACAGGGTGAGGATGAGCGGGTCAGCATCATCCGGGCGCTGAAGGCGTGCAACGGCATCGTCGCTGGCGAGCGGGGCGCGGCTCAGCGCCTGGGCATGAAGCGCACCACCTTGCTGTCGAAAATGAAACGGCTCGGGATCTCGGCCAAAGATCCCCGCACCCTCAACTAAGGCCCCCAGATGTTGCTTGAACTCGACCCCGATACCCCGCAGGCGCTCAGCGCCCATCGCGAGGTGGTCCATTACCATCAGCGCGGCGTCACCACCGACAGTGCCATGCAGCTGCCCTGCGAAACTCCGGTGGCGCTGGTCTACAACGGCATCGCCCACAGCGTGATGATGTGCTCGGCCGCCGATCTCGAGGATTTCGCCATCGGCTTCTCGCTCTCCGAGGGGATCATCGACAGCCTGCTCGATATCCACGACATCGAGCAGCAGAGCGCCTGCCGCGGCATCGAGCTGCACATCACCCTGGCCAATCGCTGCGTCCATCGCCTGAAAGAGAAACGGCGCACCCTGGCAGGGCGCACCGGGTGCGGCATCTGCGGCAGCGAGAGCCTGGAGCAGGTGGTGCGCGCCCAGCCAAGGCTGCCCGACAGCCAGCGTTTTGCGGTGGGTCATATCGACAAGGTGCTGGCGGCGCTGCGCCCGCTCCAACTGCTGGGGCAGAGCACGGGGGCGACCCATGCCGCCGTGCACGTGGACGGCGAGGGCAACATCCTCGCCATTCGCGAGGACGTGGGGCGCCATATCGCGCTGGACAAGCTGGTGGGGCACCTGCTGCGCAGTGGCCGGCGCGATGGCGCCATCCTGGTGACCAGCCGCGCCAGCTTCGAGATGGTGCAAAAGTGCGCCAGCGCCGGGGTGGAGATCCTGCTCGCCATCTCGGCCGCCACCGAGCTCGCGGTGGAGCGGGCCGAGCAGACCGGGCTTACCCTGGTGGGCTTTTGCCGTCCGGGGCGGGCGGAGATCTACAGCGGCCGCCAGCGCATCCTGCTGGCGAGTACGGCGTCATCTCCCGTTTCGGCAGAGGGCTGAGGGTACAAGGCCATTGGCGCTCGGGGTTGGCTCGGGTATAGTCCTGCGCCAACAAGATAGGTTCGGTCGCGCTCCTTGCCCGTCAGGGCGCCGTGGCCGACACAGCGTCAAAGGATACCAAGCCCATGAAATTCAGCCCGCTGCTGGATGAGATGATGAAAGCCCTGCAGGTGCTGCCGGGTGTCGGCCCCAAGTCGGCCCAGCGCATGGCATTTACCCTGCTCGAGCGTGAGCGCAGCGGCGGCCTGCGGCTGGCCCAGCTGCTCTCTCGCGCCCTGACCGAGATTGGTCACTGCAGCCACTGCCGCACCTTCACCGAGAACGAGCGCTGCGAGATCTGCGCCAATCCCAAGCGCGAAGAGAACGGCCTGCTGTGCGTGGTGGAGAGCCCGGCGGACGTGGCCGCCATCGAGCAGACCGGCCAGTTCTCCGGCCGCTACTTCGTGCTGATGGGCCACCTCTCGCCGCTGGACGGCATTGGGCCCGAGGAGCTGGGGCTGGAGATCCTGGAGCGACGGTTGAAAGACGAGGCGATCAGCGAGCTGATCCTGGCCACCAACCCCACCATCGAAGGGGACGCCACCGCCTGGTACATCGCCGACATGGCCCGCGCCGCCGGCGTCAAAGTGAGCCGGATTGCCCACGGGGTGCCGGTGGGCGGCGAGCTGGAGCTGGTAGATGGCACCACGCTCTCCCACTCCCTGATGGGGCGCCAGCCCCTCAACTGAGTCAGCGCCAGTTACTGAGCTGAATCTGCGTAGCGACTCAGCCCACGATACCAGAACCCGCCTCGGCGGGTTTTTTGTTTGCGCAGGATGGGGCCACGGCCTCGATTGGCGCAAAAATCGCCATTCGCACCGTTCGTTGTATTTGTCCCCTTGAAATGGCGATCGCCGGCCCCATCTTGGATCGGGAATATGTTCAACCCGAATCGCCTGAGGATAGTGTCGATGACCCAAAGCGTTCATGCCGAAACCCACGGGTTTCAGACTGAAGTCAAACAACTGCTGAGCCTGATGGCCCACAGCCTCTATTCCAACAAAGAAGTATTCCTGCGCGAGCTTATTTCCAACGCCTCCGATGCGGCGGACAAGCTGCGCTTCAAGGCGCTTTCCGATGCCTCTTTGTTCGAAAACGACGGCCAGTTGCGCGTTCGCCTGGTGGTTGATAAAGAAAAACGGACCCTGACCATCTCCGATAACGGGATCGGTATGACCCGGGATCAGGTGATCGAGCACCTGGGCACCATCGCCAAATCCGGCACCGCCGAGTTCTTCAAGAACCTCTCCGGTGATCAGGGCCGCGACTCCCAGCTGATCGGTCAGTTCGGGGTGGGCTTCTACTCCGCCTTCATCGTCGCCGACAAGGTGACCGTGGTCTCCCGCGCCGCCGGTACCGAACCGGGCCAGGGCGTGCAATGGGAATCGGAAGGGGAAGGCTCCTTCACCGTGGCCGACGTGACCAAAGAGGGTCGCGGTACTGACGTCATCCTGCACCTGCGTGCCGAAGAGGACGAGTTCCTCGACGACTGGCGCCTGCGCTCCGTGGTCAGCAAATATTCCGATCACATCAGCGTGCCGGTGGAGATGTACAAAGAGGGCACCCCGGATCGGGAAGAAGACGGTGAAACCATCGTCGGCACCCCGGGCGAGTGGGAGCAGGTCAACCGCGCCACCGCGCTGTGGACCCGCAACCCGAAGGACATCAAGGACGAGGAGTATCAGGAGTTCTACAAGCACGTCGCCCACGACTTCGAAGATCCGCTCTTGTGGGGTCACAACCGGGTGGAAGGGGCCCAGGAGTACACCAGCCTGCTCTACGTGCCGGCCCGCGCACCGTTTGACCTCTACAACCGCGAGCAGAAGCACGGCCTGAAGCTCTACGTGCAGCGCGTCTTCATCATGGATGACGCCGAGCAGTTCATGCCGACCTACCTGCGCTTCGTCAAAGGGGTGCTGGACTCCAACGATCTGCCGCTCAACGTCAGCCGCGAGATCCTGCAAGACAACAAGGTGACCGTCTCCCTGCGCAAGGCCTGCTCCAAGCGCGTCTTGACCATGCTAGCCAAGCTGGCCAAGGACGACGCCGAGAAGTACGCCAAGTTCTGGAGCGAGTTCGGCAATGTGCTGAAAGAAGGCCCGGCCGAGGATTACGCCAACCGCGAAGAGATCGCCAAGCTCTTGCGCTTTGCCAGCACCGCCGGCGAGGGCGAAGCCCAGACCGTGTCGCTGGAGGATTACGTTGGCCGCATGAAGGAAGGCCAGCAGAAGATTTACTACATCACCGCCGACTCCTACGCTGCCGCCAAGAACAGCCCGCACCTCGAGATCTTCCGCAAGAAGGGCGTCGAAGTGCTGCTGATGTGGGAGCGGGTGGACGAGTGGCTGATGAGCCACCTGACCGAGTTCGACGGCAAGCAGCTGGTCTCCGTCACCCGTGGCGAGCTGGATCTCGGCGATCTGGAAGACGAAGCCTCCAAACAGGCACAGGAAGAGGCCGAGAAGGCCAACGCCGGTCTGGTGGAGCGGGTCAAGCAGAGCCTGGGCGAGGCGGTGAAAGAGGTGCGCGTCACCCACCGTCTGACCGACTCGCCGTCCTGCATCGTCACCGATGCCCACGGCATGAGCACCCAGATGATCAAGCTGATGCGCGCCGCCGGTCAGCCGGTGCCGGAGCAGAAGTACATTCTGGAACTGAACCCCGACCACGCCCTGGTGAAGAAGCTCGATACCATCCAGGACGAGGCGCTGTTCGGCGAGTGGGTCACCCTCTTGCACGAACAGGCTCAGCTGGCCGAGCAGGGCGGGCTGAATGATCCGGCGAGCTTCGTCTCCCGTATCAACCGTCTGTTACTCCAGGCATGATGTTTGGGCCCACTGCGTGCAGTGGGCTCTTTCTTTTCTGGCGCCTGCCCCGTTTGGGGCGGGCGCCAGTTGCGTGCAGTGCTGCTGCATTTTCACTCATTTTTCGTAAACGGATCTGCGCCAATGGTCGTATTGCCGTGACGGGAAAATGGTGAAAAATAAGTCACTCACACGGGCCAAGCTTGTGGAAATGAGCGAAACCGTGTAGTTTTTTGCCTTCTCAAGAATTGAATAACCAATCAATAGGAGCGTGTATGCGCATTGTTCTGTTGGGGGCTCCGGGTGCCGGCAAGGGTACTCAGGCTCAGTTCATCATGGAAAAACACGGTATTCCGCAGATCTCCACCGGCGACATGCTGCGTGCCGCGATCAAGGCGGGCACCGAGCTGGGCCTCAAGGCCAAAGCCGTGATGGACGCAGGTCAGCTCGTCTCTGACGACATCATCATCGGCCTGGTCAAAGAGCGTATTGCCCAACCGGATTGCGCCAACGGCTTCCTGCTGGACGGTTTCCCGCGCACCATTCCCCAGGCGCAAGCCATGAAGGATGCCGGTGTTGCCGTGGACTTCGTGCTGGAGTTCGACGTGCCGGACGAAGAGATCGTCAAGCGCATGAGCGGTCGTCGCGTTCACTCCGGCTCCGGCCGTACCTACCACGTGGTGTTCAACCCGCCGAAAGTGGAAGGCAAGGACGACGTGACCGGTGAAGATCTGGTGATCCGTGCCGACGACGAAGAGACCACAGTGCGCAAGCGTCTGGATGTGTACCATCAGCAGACCGCACCGCTCATCGGCTTCTACGGCAAGGAAGCGGAAGCGGGCAACACCCGTTACGTCAAGATTGATGGCACCCAGCCGGTGGAACTGGTCAGCAAGCAGCTGGCGACCATCCTGGGCTAAGCCCGCCATTGCCATCGTCCCCCAGGGGCCAGCGGCAATGTGCCATTGAGACAAGGGCCCGACAGGGCCCTTTCTTGCATATAAGACATAACAACAGAAAGACAGGAAGCAAACGTGACCACGAAAACCGGGATCTTGCTGGTCAATCTGGGTACCCCAGCCGCGCCCACCACGGCCGCCGTCAAGGCGTTTCTCAGCCAGTTTCTGCACGATCAGCGGGTCGTCGACCTGCCGCGCTACCTCTGGTGCCCGCTGCTCCACTTCATCATCCTGCCGACCCGCTCCCCCAAGGTGGCCAAGCTCTATCAGCAGGTGTGGACCGAGCAGGGCTCGCCGCTGATGGTGATAAGCCAGCAGCAGCGCGCGGCGCTGGAGCAGGAGCTCAGACGCGAAGGGGTCGAGGTGCCGGTGGAGCTGGCCATGACCTACGGCTCCCCTTCGCTGGAGGAGGGCTGGCAGGCGCTCAAGGCCAAGGGGGTCAACCGGGTGATCCTGTTGCCGCTTTATCCCCAGTATTCGGTCAGCACCACCGCCTCGGTGTTCGATGGCTGGAGCCGGGCGATGAAAAAAGAGCGCAACCTGCCGGTGGTGCGGCTCATTCGTGATTACCATGCTCACCCCGAATATATCCAGGCGCTGGCCATGAGCGTGCGCCGCCACTGGGAGCAGCACGGCCAGGGCGAGCACCTGCTGATGTCGTTCCACGGCATTCCCGAGCGCTACGAGCGGGAAGGGGATCCCTATGGTCAGCAGTGCCGGCGCACCGCAGCCCTGCTGGCCGAGGCGCTCGGGCTGGAGGCCAGCCAGTGGACCGCCAGCTTCCAGTCCCGTTTTGGCAAAGAGGAGTGGCTCAAGCCCTACACCGACGTGACCATCGGCGGCCTGCCGGCAACCGGGATCAAGCGGCTCGATGTGATCTGCCCGGCCTTTGCCGCCGACTGCCTCGAGACCCTGGAGGAGATCCAGGTGCAGAACCGGGAGATCTTCATGGCCGCCGGGGGCGAGCAGTTTGAATACATTCCGGCCCTCAACAGCGATCAGGCCCACATCCGCATGATGGTGTCGCTGATCTGCCGCGAGCTGGCCTGATCGACACGCCGCCCGTGCCGTACCCCGGAGCGGGCCGTGTTTTGTTCGTTATCCAAGGAGAAGGAGTGTCATCATGATGCATATCACCCTGATTTACGCCGGCCTCTTGGGGCTGCTGTTTCTGCTGCTCTCCTTCTGGGTGGTCAAGCGCCGCGCCCAGTTCAAGGTGATGATTGGGGAAGGGGAGGCGCCGGAGATGCGCGCCGCCATCCGGGCCCACGGCAACTTCGCCGAGTACGTGCCGCTCACCCTGCTGCTGATGGCGCTGTGCGAGCTGGCGGGAGTCGGTGCCTTCTGGCTGCACCTTGGCGGCGTGCTGTTGCTGGTGGGGCGCATCCTGCACGCCATCGGCATCCAGATCCCCAAGGCGCCGAATATGCCGCGCCTCTTCGGCACCCTCTTCTTCTGGCTCTCGCTCGGGCTCTTCTCGGTGCTGGCACTGGCCAGCGGGCTCGCCGCCAGCTGAGTCTTGTCCGCCCCCAAAACCACCTCCTCGCGAGGTGGTTTTTTTGATGGGTTTTGGTAAACGTTTTCCTCTGCAACCCTTGTCTATACTGACTTCATATTTTAATCAGGCGACTTTTCGGCGCGGCGGATTGTGTTAAAATCCCGCCCCTCTTTCCCCCAGAGCACAAGAACATTGCCATGAAATTTCCCGGTCAGCGCAAGTCCAAACACTACTTTCCAGTGGATCGTCGTGATCCCCTCATCTCCCAGAGTGCGGAGCTCTCGGAGCGGGGCAAGGCCTATGTGGTCGGGATTGACCAGACGCTGGTCGACATCGAAGCGCACGTTGACCTGGCGTTTCTCGAGCGTTATGGCCTGAGCCGCGGCCACTCCATGCTCATCTCCGACGAGGTGGCGGAGCAGATATACGACGAGCTCAAGAGCAACAACATGGTGGTGAGCGAGTTTGCCGGTGGCACCATCGGCAACACCATGCACAACTACTCGGTACTGGCGGACTCCCACTCCATCCTGCTCGGCGTCATGAGCCAGGACATCCGCATCGGCAGCTACGCCTACCGCTACCTGTGCAACACCTCGTCGCGGGTCAACCTGGACTACCTGCAACCGGTAGACGGCCCGGTCGGCCGCTGCTTCACCTTCATCACCGAAGGGGGCGAACGCAGCTTTGGCATCAACGCCGGCAAGATGGACCATCTGGATGTGGCCCACATCCCCGAGGAGATCATCAAGGAGTCCTCCGCCCTGGTCATCACCGCCTATCTGGTGCGCGGTGAAGATGGGACTCCGATGAAGGAAGCGGCCATGGCCGCGGTGCGCTATGCCCGCGAGGCCGGCGTGCCAGTGGTGCTGACCCTGGGCACCCGCTTCGTCATCGAGTCCGACCCCCAGTGGTGGCGCGACTTCATCAGCGAGAATGTCACCGTGCTTGCCATGAACGAGGAAGAGGGCGAGGCCCTGACCGGCTTCTCCGATCCGCTGGCCGCCGCCGACAAGGCGCTGGACTGGGCCGACATGGTGCTCTGCACCGCAGGGCCGGTGGGGCTCTACATGGCCGCCTACACCGAAGATGACTTCAAGCGCGAAACCACCCTGCCGCTGCTGCCCGGTGTCATCCCCGAGTTCAACATGTACGAGTTCAGCCGCCCGATGACCCGCAGCGGCTGCCGCGTGCCCAAGCGCATCTACTCCCACATCTCCCCCTACATGGGTGGGCCGGAGAAGATCAAGAACACCAACGGGGCAGGGGACGGGGCACTCTCCGCCGTGCTGCACGACATGGTGGCCAACGCCTATCACCGCAGCGCCGTGCCCAACTCCGCCAAGCACGTGGCCGAGTTCCTCACCTACTCTTCGCTCTCCCAGGTGTGCAAGTACGCCAACCGGGTGAGCTACGAGGTGCTGGCCCAGAGCAGCCCGCGCCTGTCGCGCGGTCTGCCGGAGAAGGAAGACAGCCTGGAAGAGGTGTACTGGGAGCGTTGATCCCACCCTCTGCGCTGAAAACGCCTCCTTCGGGAGGCGTTTTGTCAGGTAAAGCCCGCCATCGGGCAGTTTTTTGTGTGATAACCCCCAAGATGCTTGAGTCCATGTCGCTTTTGCGACACCATTTGGCCACCGCATTGCCACTCGGCACTGCCGTGGCCGCAGCACCCGATTAAAGAGAGAGCCCCATGAGTAAGTTAACTGACAATCTTGACGCCAATTTCCAACTGTTCATCGAAGAAGTCCGCGAGTCGGGTCAGGTGTGGGGTCTGCGCTACGGTGAAGACTGGGTGGTCTGCCGTTCTGCCGAGTTCGAAGATGCGGACGTGATGCCGCTCTGGTCCGCCGAAGAGGACGCCCGTCTGCACTGCGTGGACGAGTGGGCCGACTACGAGCCGGAAGTGATCGAGCTGGAAGAGTTCCTCGACATCTGGATCAACGATCTGGACGAAGACGACGTGCTGGTCGGCCCGAACTGGAACGCCGATCTGGAAGGGCAGGAGCTCGAACCCATCGAGCTGGCCAAGGCGCTGGTGGAACTGGACGCCTGAACCAGGCTGCATTGAACCGGGCCTTGGCCCGCGTGACGAGAACCGATATCCGCGAGGATGTCGGTTTTTTTATGGCCGGCTTGCAGAATACTGAATGAAAAGGCGATTTGCCTTTGCACCCGCCAAAGGGATGGTCCATCATCAACCTTTTGCCGAGCGGGAGGAGCCATGTTTGTATTCGACGTCACCGGCGCTGCGGGGGAGCGGGCCGAGATCCGGGTCCAGGCGCTGGACTGGGGACAGAGCGGCCCCGTCACCTTTCACTGTGATGACGATCGACTGGCGGTACTGCTGCTGACCGACTGCCGCTGCGATGCGGTGGGCTTCTTCAACTTGCTGGCGGGCTGCAAGCCGCTCTATCTGGAGCAGTGGCTCAGCTATCTGCAGGAGACCGGCCGCATCGCCAAGCAGAGCTGCCAGCTGGAGAGCCCGGCCCAGGAGGATTACCTCGCCAAGGCCGGTCTTGAACACGAGGAGCTCAATGCCCTACTGGGGCAGGTCTATCAGGTGGCGGGCTTCAACCGGCTGCAGATCAACCGTTACCTCAAGAACCGCCACAATCCCACCGCTCTGGCGACCCGCTACGATCAGAAAGAGCTGGAGCGCTATCGCCAGCTCAACGACATCATTCTGACTCTGTTGAAGTTGAAGCATCCTCAGTAAAGAGCCCGAGCTGGCTGATGTCCGGCCGAAGCGGCTGGGGCCTGGCGATGAGATAGCCCTGCAACCCGTCCACATACATACCCTGCAGCAGCTGCTTCTGGCCCAGCTGCTCGACCCCTTCCGCAATCACCTGGCACCCCATCCGGTGTGATACATCGACGATCATCCGCACGAACTGCTGATTGGTGAGATCCTGCTCCAGCCCGGTGATGAGAGCGGGGTCCAGCTTGATGTAGTCGGGCTTGAGCTCGCGAAACAGATTGAACGAGCCGATCCCCTTGCCGAAGTTGCAGATGGCGGAGCGGCTGCCGTTGCGTCTGAGCAGCTCGAACACCCGCTTGGCCCCGGTCAGGTTGCGCTCCAGGTGCTCCTCATCCAGCTCGAACACCAGGTTGGCGCTGGTGTTGGGATCGTTGAGCAGCTGTCGGTCCAGCCAGATCAGAAAGGCGCTGTTTTGCAGCAGATTGCTGGAGAGGTTGATGCCCCAGCGACTCTGGTTGGAGCCAAAGGCCCGGTACTGGCGCATGAAGTGGGTCACCAGCATCTGCTCCAGCCGCATCACCATGTCCAGCCGCTGGGCCATGGCAAACAGGGTGTCGGTGGGCAGCACGGTACCGTCGGCGCTGCTGAAGCGGGGGTAGATCTCGTTGTAGGCCAGCATGCTGCGGTGCATGGGCTGGATCGGCTGATAGGTAAAGTCGATCCGCTCCTGCTCCAGCAGCTCGGTCAGCACCAGCTTCCAGTGATGCTGCCCCTGCAGCTCCACCACGTTGTCATCCTGCTGGATGGCCCAGCCATTGACCGCCTCGGTCTGGGCGCGGGCCAGCGCCAGATCCGCCCGGGCCAGAATGGCTTCTACCTTCTGGCCGCTGCTGAGCCGGGTCAGCCCCGAGTAGGCGGCGCTCTCCAGCTCATGCTCCTGCTGGTAGTGATCGAAGGCGATCTTCAGATCCCGCCCGAGCAGGGGAGGCGGTATGTTGGCCTCTGGCCGAACCAGCACGGCGAAGTCGGCCCCCGAGATGCGGTAGACCTGATGGCCAGGAAAGCGGTTCACCACCCTGGTGATGAGGTTGGCAATATCCTTGATGTAGGCATCCCCCGACTGAAAGCCGCGCTGGGCGTTGAGCTTGCCAAGCTCGGTGGCGCGGACCAGCACCAGGGTGGCGGTCTGGGTATCCTGATCCCGCTGCAACAGCTCGGTCATGTCGCGCCGAAAGGCGTGACGGTTTTGCAACTGGGTCAGTTCGTCCTGGGTCGCCTGGTGGTGCAGTTCATTGATCTGGCGGTGGGCATCGAGCTCGGCTTCGTTGAAATGGGCGAGCAGTTGCTGCAGGGCGGCCTGGGCTGTCGGGGTCTCCAGGCAGGTGGGGTCGCGCAGTTGCAGCGCCCGGCACCACACCTGCTCCTGTCTCTCCCGATCTGCCTGTTGCAGCCTCATCACCAGCCGGATCAGCAGGCCAAAGCCGAGCAGGCTGGTGGCGAGGATGAGCAGCAGGGTGAGCGGCGTGCTCACGAAGGCGAGCCAGAGCCCCTGCAGCATCAGCAGGGGAGCACAGATGAGAGCCATCACCATCAGCTGGTTGCTCCCGAGCTTGTTCAACATGGTGTCATCCTTGATGATGTCGTTGATGCTGAAATTCTAACCAAGCTCGCATCGCAAAGCATGCGATCCTGCTCAACTCCTGGAAAAGGGCCAATTGAAATCAGTTAAATGTGAGTGAAACCACTTTCATGACGCCGGAAACAGGCGAAGATGAATCGAGAATGGATCAAAACAAGGCAGAGGTAATTATGTTGTTAGAACCCGTAAATACTGCCAAAGCACGGCAACTATTGAACCAGAGTATGGCCTTGGTGCTCGCGGGGGGACGGGGCAGTCGCCTGAAGCAGTTGACCGACAACCGCGCCAAGCCTGCCGTCCATTTTGGCGGCAAGTTCCGCATCATCGATTTCGTGCTCTCCAACTGCATCAACTCAGGCATTCGCCGGGTGGGGGTGGTGACCCAGTACAAGTCCCACAGCCTGCTGCGTCACCTGCAATCGGGCTGGTCTTTCCTGCGCTACCAGATGAACGAGTTCATCGACCTGCTGCCTGCCCAGCAGCGGGTGGACGAGGTGCACTGGTATCGCGGCACCGCCGATGCCATCTACCAGAACGTCGACATCATCCGTGACTACGGCCCCAAATACATAGTGGTGCTGGCGGGGGATCACATCTACAAGATGGACTATGCCGCCATGCTGCTCGATCACGTGCGCCTCGGCGCCAAGGTGACGGTGGCATGCATCGAGGTGCCGCGCGCGGAGGCTTCCGCCTTCGGGGTGATGGACATCGACGAGCAGCGCAAGATCCGCGCCTTCGTGGAGAAGCCGGCCAATCCGCCCGCCATGCCGGGTAACGAGCACGTCTCCCTGGCTTCCATGGGCATCTACATCTTCGAGGCGGAGTACCTCTATCAGCTGCTGGAGGAGGACATCCACAACCAGGAGTCCAAGCATGACTTCGGCATGGACGTGATCCCGCGCATCGTGGGGGAGGGCAAGGCTTTTGCCCACCCGTTCACCATGTCCTGCGTGGGAGCCAAGGAGGGGCTGAAACCCTACTGGCGGGATGTGGGTACCCTGGATTCGTTCTGGGAGGCCAACATGGATCTCGCCTCCGTGGTGCCCGAGCTGGACATCTATGACGAAAACTGGCCCATATGGACCAGCCAGACCATGACGCCGCCAGCCAAGTTCGTGCAGGACCGCAACGGCCAGCACGGCATGACCATCAACTCCATGTTTGCGGGGGGGTCGATTGTCAGCGGCTCCTTCGTGCTCAACTCCGTGCTGTTCACCCATGTGCGGGTGCACTCCTTCTGCACCCTGGATCAGGCGGTGATCTTCCCCGGGGTAGAGATAGGTTCCGGCTGCCGCTTGCGGCGGGTGGTGGTGGACAAGGGCTGCAAGCTGCCCGATGGCCTGGTGGTGGGGGAGAACGCGGACGAGGATAGCCGCCGCTTCTATCGCTCCGAGCAGGGTATCGTGCTGGTGACCAAGGAGATGCTGGCCAAGCTGGGGTGATGTCACTGCCAACGCCAGACGCCACAATTAAAAAGGGAGCCGATAAGGCTCCCTTTTGCTGTTCAGCCGGGCGGCCGATTATTTCTCGGTGATCAGCGCCTTGGCGGCCATCACCATGGCGGTGCCGTGCTTGCCACCGGCGGCAGTCACTTGCGGGACGCCATCTTCGTCGGTGTCACCACCGGCCCCTTCGATGACGTTCTCGCCGGAGTCGCCAATCCACTCGGCCATCTGCATGCCGCCGTTGACGGTGCCGCGGAACCAGCTCACGTAGCGCTGGGTCAGCTGGGCCAGCTCCAGCGCCGGAGCCTTCTCGCTGCCTTCGTTGCGCAGGTTCAGCATGGCGGAGCGCAGGGCGCCGGAGATGGCGGCCTGGGTCCAGGGGGTGTATTCACCCTGTTTGCCAGCGAGCCAGGTACCGGCCTTCTGGTTGAAGTAGGCCTTGTCGGCGGCGATGAACAGTTCGCGCGCCGCGGTGCGGTACTTGGCATCCGAGGTGGCCAGGAAGGCGGCGGTCAGGCCGCGGATGGCGGCAAACTGCGCGTCGATGGACTGGCCGGCATCGAGCTTGCCACCCAGGGTGATCCCATCGTGCACCAGCCCATTTTTGCCCTTGAGATTGGCCAGGATGAAGTCGGCCTGCTGGCGAATGAGCACCAGTGCCTGCTGGCCCTGGGCGGTTTTCAGATTCAGCTCGCCATTGTCACCGGCGGCGTAGCCCACCGGCAGTGCATCCTGGGCGCGCTGGAAGATCTGCAGGGCGACCAGGCTGTAGGCGGCGTCAAAGGTGGTGACGTGCTTGGCCTGTTTGCCGGCCTGCCAGCTGTCGATCAGGGTGCCGGCCTTGGGCTCGAAGTGCAGGGCGGCCAGGTTCTTGAAGGTCAGATTGGAGAGGTTCAGCGCCAGGGAGAAGGCATCGTCACCCGCTACCAGCTTGGCGGCATCGCTGCCCTTGTTGGCGGCCGGTGCAGCGGCGAACGGGGCACCGTCAAACACGGCGTGGAAGGCCGGGTTCTGGTTGGTGTTGGCGCTGCGCTGATCGGTGAAGGCGTAGAACTCGGAGAGCGGCCACAGCATCATCCAGGCGTCGCGCAGCTGGGCGGAGCCATCCACCACCTCCAGCTTGCCGATGGCGCCGACCTCGTTCTTGGCAGTCTCGGTCACTTTCACCTGATGGGGGAAGTAGACGATGCCCTTGGCCGGATCGTATTGCGGAGTGATCCTGGCGCCCAGCTGCTTGCCGTCAAAGCCGAGCTGACCCTGCAGGATGGCCAGCTTGTCGATGGACTGCTCGGTCAGCATCATGCCGTTGAAGCCGTCGGCGGCAGAGACCCCCAGTTTGTGCTTGCCGTCCTGATCCATGGTGGCGGACGCGGCTTCCACCTCTTCATCTGTCTCGGCCACGTGCATGCCGCCGAGGAAGTCCTGGGACCACATCACCTCTTTGAGCAGGATGCCGCCCACGGCCGCCGGTACCAGCAGGTTGTCACTGCCGCTCCAGCGCAGGGTGGCGTAGTCGCGGAAGTAGGCGGGGACCTGGGTCTTGACGCTCTTCTCGTTGCCCTTGGCGGTCTTGATGGTGATCTGGTCGCCGTTGACCGGGGTGGCGTTGACGGCTTGCGCGAACTCCGGATTGGCAGAGGAGTAGGGCAGGGAGAGGGGATACATGCCCTGCGGCACTTCATCGGCCGGGAAGCCGACCGCATCGGCCATGGCCAGCACCCGCTGGCCGAGGGTGGCCATGGTGCCGCCACGAGCCAGGTTTTGCGGCCCGTTCACCAGGTGCGGGCCCATGCCGGATTGATAGTTGAGGGCGTACATCGCCTCTTCGGAGTACTCATAGGATTCGATGCCGGCGGCGAAGTCGAACGGAGTCGGCTCGTCGGCGCGGTTGGCGTCCAGCACATCCAGATCCAGACCGAGGGCTTCGGCCAGCGGCTCGCCGGAGAGCTCGAATTCGGTGTAGGCCAGCATGTTGGCGGCGGTGTTGAATGTCTTGTCTTCTACCTTGACGGCGGCGTGTGCGGCGCCGCTCAGGATCGCGCAGGCGATCGCCTGGACCAGTACGGTTTTTCTCATGTCCCTTCTCACCATATGTTTGATTTTATTATGACGCTTCTCATGAATCTAAATGAGAATGGTGTGCATTATGAGGCAAAGGGAGGGGCTTGAGAAGAAAAAACCGCGCCCCTGGGGTTGAAGAGAAGAGGGGCGCGGCGGCAGGCATCACATCAGTTTGAAGGGGATCACCAGTCGACCCGGCTCTACCTTGAGCGCTTCAACCTTCTCCTTGATCCGCGCCTCGTTCTGGCGGCTGCCATCGAGCCGGTAGACTGGGGTCTGGGAGAGGAACAGCGAGAGCGACTGGTTGAAGGTGGGCAGCAGCGGGGTGAGGGCGGTGCCCACGTCGGCCGGCTCTGTCTTGACCGAGAGCAGCTCGAGATCGCGCAGATAGATGGCCCCCTGCTCGGCCACGTAGTCGGGACGGGCGCTCAGGGAGAAGCGGATCTTCATCTGCTGGCTGCCGAGCGGGCTCATCACCTGCAGGTCGCCGGCGGCATCCAGCTCGACCCGGTCAGCTTGGCGGCGACCGATGCGGCTTTGCATCTCATCGAGGCGGATCTTGCTCGACATGATGCCGGGGATCCCCAGCTGTTTTTCGAAGGCGACCCTCTCTTTGAGGTACTGGTTGATCTCCCCTTCGCTGACGTTGTACTGGGTGAGTGAACAGGCCGCCAGCAGCAGGCTGAGGGGGAGCAGAAGCAGGTGCTTTAACATCGAGGATCCCGTGGGTTGAGACAATGGTAATGAAGATGGCGCCATCTTAGGGGTAAATGGCGTTCGCTGCCAGCGCGGGCGGTGAGTCCGCGGTTTTTGTCGCAGCCTCATATGGGGTGTTGGCAGCGGTGCTCATACGGGCAAGAGGGGTCGGCCCTGCACGGCGGGCCACGACGGGCAATATCCACAGATAAGTTCCAGTTTTATCGACATAAAAATCCCATTGACCGGGGGATTTCAAAGCGAGTATTTTACCGCCGCACAAATACAAATTGATAATCATTATCATTTTGAATCATATTTGAGGGTGTAACGTGGATACTCTTGTGATGGAAAATAGCGCGCCTGCCCAGGCTGCGTCACCGCCCGATTTCTTGTTTACCTCGGGGCAGGGCACGATCAGTGCCACTGACCTGGGCCTGCCTATCACCACCCCCGCCTGTGAATGGCCCTTGCTGGAACAACAGATTGCCGACGCGCTGGCGGCGGCCAGCGCCGCCGGCCAGAGCAACCCGCTGCTGATCGGTGCCTTTGCGTTCGACCCGGCGGAGGCCTCCTGCCTCTATGTGCCCGGCCGTTATAAGCGGGGCGAGCGCCCTGTCTCGGCGCAGCAGGCGCCTACGACAGCAGCAGCGGACGAGCAGGCCGCCGAGGCCAACCGGGTCATCTCGGTACAGAGCACCCCGCCGGCCAGCGAATTCCAGGCCTCGGTCAGCGCGGCGCTGGATGCGTTTGCACAAGGCCGGCTATCCAAGGTGGTGTTGTCGCGCAAGCTGACACTCACCCTGCACCAGCCCGCCGATCCGAAGCGGGTGATGACCCGTCTGATGGCCCAGAACCCCCACGCCTTCCACTTCTCCCTGCCGCTTGGCCAGGGCCGCCGTCTGCTCGGTGCCAGCCCGGAGCTGCTGCTGCGGGTCAGCGGGGGAGAGGTGTTCACCCATCCGCTGGCGGGCTCCGCCAGACGGGCGAGCGAGCCGGCGCAAGACGAAATGGTGGCCCGGGATCTGCTGGCCTCTCGCAAGGATCAGCATGAACACAAGTTGGTGATCGACGAGATCCGCCGGGTGCTGACCCCCCACTGCCGCGAGCTGGCGATACCGTCCAGCCCCTCGCTGATGAGCACGGATACCCTCTGGCATCTGGGCACCCCCATCGCCGGCCGGCTGCTCGGCGGCGAGGCATCGGTGCTCTCCCTGGCCTGCCAGCTGCATCCCACCCCGGCCCTGTGCGGCTATCCCACCGAACTCGCCCGCCAGTTTATCCGCGAGCAGGAGCCCTTCCGGCGCGCCCTGTTCAGCGGCATCGTCGGCTGGTGCGACAGCCAGGGCAATGGCGAGTGGGCCGTGGTGATCCGCTGCGGCGTGCTCGATGGCCATCAGGTCGAGCTGTTTGCCGGCGCCGGCATCGTCGCGGGCTCGGATCCCGCCATGGAGTGGGCCGAGACCGGCACCAAGCTGGGGACCATGCTCAAGGCCCTGGGCCTGGATTTGGAGGTGGCGCAATGACGCAGCTTCAATATCTGGGCTGGCCGAGTGGGCAGCCAAATCTGAAAGCCCTGGACCTGAGTCCGGAGGTAGCGCAATGACCCAGTCCAACCGCTTCCTGCCCTACACCCGCTGGCCCGACGAATTGGCCCAGTACTACCGCGCCAAGGGGTATTGGCGCGGCGAGCCGCTGACCACCATGCTGGCGCGTCAGTGCGAGCTGGCCCCAGACGCCGAGGCCATTCTCTGCGGCGAGCGCCGCTTCAGCTATGGCGAGCTGGATGCCGTCTCGAGCCGGCTGGCCGCGAATCTGGCCCGCCATGGCCTGGGGGCGGGGGACACCGCGCTGGTGCAGCTCCCCAACGTGGCCGAGTTCTATCTGGTGTTCTTCGCCCTGCTCAAAGCCGGCATTGCGCCGGTCAATGCGCTCTTTAGCCACAACCGGCTGGAGCTGGCCTCTTACGCCGAGCAGATCCGGCCCCGCCTCTTTATCGGCTCGCTGGCCCATCCGCTGTTTGCGAGCAAGGGTCGTGAGAGCGAGCTGCTGGCAACCATGGGCGCCGAACTGGTGCTGCTCGATGGCGATGGAGGGGCGCTGGGGCTGACCCATTGGCTTGGCGAGGGGGATGAGGGGAGCTCCCCATCCCTCTCCTTTGCCCCGACTCCGGCGAACGAGGTGGCCTTCTTCCAGCTCTCCGGCGGCAGCACCGGCACTCCCAAGCTCATTCCCCGTACCCATGACGACTATTACTACAGCGTGCGCCGCAGCAATGAGATCTGCGGCCTAGGCCCTCATACCCGCTATCTGTGCGCCCTGCCGGCGCCCCACAACTTCCCCCTGAGTTCCCCTGGCGCCCTCGGGGTGTTCGAGGCGGGCGGTACCGTGGTGCTGGCGCCGGATCCCAGCCCCATCAGCTGTTTCCCGCTGATCGCCCGCCACCGGGTCAACCTCACCTCGCTGGTGCCGCCGGCGGTCTCGCTCTGGCTGCAGGCAGCCGAGGCCGACGCATCTGCCCGCCACCAACTGGCGAGCCTCGACTTGCTGCAAGTGGGCGGCGCCAAGCTGGGGGAGGCGGTGGCCAGCAAGATTGGGCCGCTGCTCGGCTGCCGGCTGCAGCAGGTGTTCGGCATGGCGGAGGGGCTGGTCAACTACACCCGGCTCTCTGATCCCGACGAGAAGGTCATTCACACCCAGGGCCGTCCCATGAGCCCGGACGACGAGGTGCGCATCCTCGATGAGGCGGGCAATCCGGTTGCCCCTGGCGAGCCTGGCGCCCTGCACACCCGCGGCCCCTATACCTTCCGCGGCTACTACCAGAGCCCGGCCCACAACGCCCGGGTGTTCGATGCCGAGGGCTTCTACTGCTCCGGCGATCTGGTGGTACAGGACGCCGATGGTTACCTCACCGTGGTCGGGCGGCAGAAGGATCAGATCAACCGGGGCGGCGAGAAGATCGCGGCGGAAGAGGTGGAAAACCAGCTGCTGCACCATCCGGCCATCACCCATGCGGCCCTGGTCTCCATGCCCGACAGCGCCATGGGGGAGAAGAGCTGCGCCTTTATCGTCACCACCGAGCCGGGGCTCAAGCCGCTGGCCTTGCGCAAGTTTCTGCGTGAGCGCGGGGTGGCGGACTTCAAGCTGCCCGACCGTTTCGAAACCCTGGATGCCCTGCCCATGACGGCGGTGGGCAAGATTGACAAGCAGGGGCTGCGGGCGCGCATTGCACACGCTATCGCCGGCAATTCCCTGACAACAGCATAAAACTAAAAAGGAATCATGACGTTATGGCTATCCCAACCCTGAACAATTACGCCATGCCCAGCCAGTGGAAGGCCAACAAGGTCGACTGGACCCTGGAACCCAAACGCGCCGCCCTGCTGATCCACGACATGCAGGAGTACTTCACCGCCTTCTATGGCGAAAACAGCCCGCTGATCGCGGCCCTCACCGAGCGCCTGGCCGCCGTGCGCAAGCAGTGCAAGGCCCTCGGCATTCCGGTCTTCTACACCGCCCAGCCCAAGGATCAATCCCCTGAGGATCGCGCCCTGCTCAACGACATGTGGGGCCCGGGGCTCAACAAGCGGCCCGAGCAGCAGCAGGTGGTAGCAGCGCTGCGCCCGGAGCGTGACGACACCGTGCTGGTCAAGTGGCGTTACAGCGCCTTCCAGCGCTCCGAGCTGGAGCAGATGCTCAAAGCGCTGGGACGGGATCAGCTGATCATCGGCGGCATCTACGGCCATATCGGTTGCATGATGACTGCCTGCGACGCCTTCATGCGCGACATCCAGCCCTTCTTCCTGGCGGACGGGGTAGCGGACTTCTCCCTGGCCGACCACCAGATGGCGCTCGACTACGTGGCGACCCGCTGCGGCAAGGTGATCCGCTGCGAGGAGGTGCTGGCCCTTGCCCCGGCTTCCGCTGCTGCTGCCCAGGCCAATCCCTTGCTGACGTATGAGGGGCTCAAGGCACGGCTGCTGAGCCACATCGACGAGGACGAAGGGGAGTTTGACCCCGACGAGAACCTCATCGACTACGGTCTGGATTCGGTGCGGATCATGGCTCTGCTCACCGAGTGGCGCGCCGCCGGGGTGGAGCTCGGCTTCGTGGATCTCGCCAAGCTGCCGACCCTCAACGGCTGGTGGCGCCTCATCGAGGCCAGGCTGGCAGCCCAGGCGCTGGAGGTGACCCCATGAACCGCTTCCCCTTGACCATCCCCCAGCAGGGGCTTTGGTCCGGACATCTGCTCAACGACGACAAGGCGATGTTCAACACCGCCGAGTGCATCGCCTTCGACGGCAAGGTGGAGGCGGCCGTGCTGGCCGCGGCCCTTGCCAAGGCGGTGGGGGAGTGCGAGGCGCTCAAGGGCCATTTCGAGCAGGATGGCGAGGCGGTCTGCTTCGTCTCGCATGAGCTGCCCCTGGCCTATGAAGAGGTCTCCCTCGCGCGCGATGACGAGACGCTGGCCCGCACCTGGGCCTGGGCCGATCTGCGCCGCCCGTTCGAGCTGACCCAAGAGCCGCCCTGCCGCTTCGCCCTGCTGCGCGGCCCCGGCCGCGATTACCTCTACAGCTGCGTGCACCACATCGCCCTCGACGGCTTTGGCACCACCCTGCTGTTCCAGCGCATCGCCGAGCTCTATGCAGAGGGGCTGGCTGGTGAGATGAACTCCCCATCCCCCTTCGGCTCGTTGGCTGAAGTGCTGGCCGAAGAGGCGAGCCGTGAGCAGAGCGGCAAGAACGCCGCCGCTCGCGCCTTCTGGCAGGAGCAGCTGCAAGGCTGGCCCGAGGTAAAATCCTTTGGCGAGACCCGTGCCCCGATTGCCGCCGAATTTATCCGCGAGAGCCGTCCGCTGCCGGCGGCGCTGTGGCAATCCCTGACCGGCTTTGCCGACGAGCACAAGCTGGGCTGGCCCGATCTGCTGCTGGCCGGCCTCTCTGCCCAGCTGTCGCTTTCGAGCGGCCAGGATAAGACCCTGCTCGGCCTGATGATGATGAACCGCATCGGCTCGGCATCGTTGACCGTGCCCTGCATGCAGATGAATATCACCCCCTTGGCTCTTGCGCTTGATGAGACGCTGGATCTGGCGGGAGCCGCCGGCGCCGTGGCCAAGGCCAAGCGCGGGGTGCGCAAACACCAGCACTATCGCTACGAGCTGCTGCGCCGCGATCTTGGCCTGGTGGGGGGCGACAAACGCCTGTTCGGCCCGCTGGTCAACATCATGCCGTTCGATCACGCTCGCCGCTTCGGGCCGCTATCTGCCCATATTCTCAACATCAGCGCCGGCCCGGTGGAGGATCTCACCATCGAGGTGCAGGTCGGCGTCGATGGCCAGCCCAGACTGGATCTGGACGCCAACCCCGCTTGTTACCGGCAGGGGGATCTGGCGGCCATCGCCGATACCCTGTTTGCCCTGCTGGAACGCTGGCTGGCCGAGCCCGCCCAGACCCTGGGAACGCTCAAGGCCGACTGGCTGGCGGAGCAGCGAGCCAGCGCCCTGATCGCCGGCCCCGCCCATGAAGTGATCAAGGCACGGCCGGTGCTGGAGGCGCTCTGCCACTTCGCCGCCCAGACCCCGCACAAGATTGCCTTGATTCAGAGCACGGAGCAGGGAGAGGTCCGCTTCAGCTACGAGGCGCTGCTGGCCAGATCCGAACAGATGGCGGCCGCCCTGCAGGCCGCAGGCGTCGCCCCCGGCGACAAGGTGGGGGTCATGCTGGCCCGCACCCCTCAGGCCATCTTCGCCCAGCTGGCGGTGCTGCTGGCCGGCGCCGTCTACGTGCCCCTCGATCCCGAGCAGCCGCTGGAGCGCCAGGGCCATATCCTGCGGCTGGGGGAGGTCAAGACCCTGATCACCCAGGCCGAGTACCGCCACAAGCTGGCCAGCCTGTTTGAGGGGCGCACGCTGCTGGCGGGGGATCTGGTGAGTGGCGATCGGCTCAACCAGCCGGCCGCCGGCCGCGCCGTCGCCTACCTGATGTTCACCTCGGGCTCGACCGGTCTGCCCAAGGGGGTGGCGGTGAGCCACGGCGCGCTGGATCACTTCGCCGCCGCCGCCCGCTGCCGCTATCACCTGGATGAAGACGCGCGGATGCTGCAATTTGCCCCCTTCAACTTCGACGCCAGCATCGAGGAGGTGTTCGCCACCCTGAGCGCCGGCGCCACCCTGGTGCTGCGCACCGACGCCCTGCTCGAATCCATGCCCGCCTTTGCGGTCGGGGTGGAGCAGATGGGGATCACCCACCTCGACCTGCCCACCGCGTTCTGGAACGAGTGGGTGGTGGCGCTGACGGCGGGTCAGGCCCACATTCCTGCCGGGCTTACCACCGTCATCATCGGCGGCGAGGCGGTCTATCCCGAGCAGCTGGCCCAGTGGCAGCGTCAGGGCCGCTCCGATGTGCGCCTCTTCAACACCTACGGCCCCACCGAAACGACCGTGGTGGTGACCACCCAGGAGCTGCAGCAGGAAGATCCGAGCCAGACCCAGCTGCCCATCGGCCTGCCGCTGCCCGGCATGCAGGCGCTCATCCTGGGGGCAGGGGAGCAACCCGCCAGCGAGGGTGAGCTGGTGCTGCTCGGCCCGCAGCTGGCCAACGGCTATGTGGGTGGCGTGCAAGGCAGCTTCGGTACCTTGCGGGTTGGCGCGGAGCCGATGCCCGTCTATCGCACCGGCGATCGGGTGCGCCTGGTGGCCGGCCGGCTGGTCTACCTCGGTCGGCGCGACAACGAATTCAAGATAAGCGGCTATCGTATCCAGCCCGGCGAGGTGGAGGCCCAGCTGCTGGCCCTGCCCGGGGTGGACGAGGCCTGCGTACAGGGGGTGAGCATCGGCAGCGTGCGCCGGCTGGTGGCCTTCGTGGCGGGGCCGGAGCGCGACAGCCGGGTCATCAAGGCGCAGCTGGCCAGGGTGCTGCCTGCCGCCATGATCCCCACCGATTATCGCCACTATGACCAGCTGCCCCGCACCGGCTCCAACAAGCTGGATCGCAAGGCCCTGCTGGCCGCCTACCAGGCGGGTGGTGAGGCGTTGACCCTTGGCAGCGAAACCGAGAACCGGGTCGGCACCATCTGGCAGCAGATCCTGGGGCTCGCCACCATGGCGCCCACGGACAACTTCTTCGAGCTGGGGGGCCAGTCCCTGCAGACCATCCAGATAGTCAACCGGCTCGGCGCCGAGTTCGGGGTGCAGGTCAAGGTCTCCGACGTGTTCGATCACCCGCGACTCGATGACTTCTGCCGCTTCCTCGACGGCCTGCTTGCCGAGGACGAAGAGAGCGTGGAGATGGTGTGGTGATGAGCAAGGAGCAACAAGCAATGGCCTTTGATTTCACTGGCAAGCGGGTCTGGGTGACCGGGGCCGGGCGCGGCATCGGCCGCGAGGTGGCGATGCAGTTTGTGGCGGCCGGCGCCGCCGTGGTGGGGCTGGATCTGGCGTTTCCCGAAGCCGACTACCCCTATGCCACCCGGCTGCTCGATATCGGCGATTCGAAGGCGGTCAACGCCTGCTGCGCAGCGCTGCTGGCGGACGGCGGGCTGGATGTGCTGGTGAACGGGGCCGGGGTGCTGCGCCTCGGCCCCACCGAGACTCTTAGCGATGACGACTGGCACGACTGCATGACGGTCAACGCCAGCGGCGTCTTCTATCTGCTGCGGGCTCTGGTGCCCCACTTCAAGGGGCAGCGGCGCGGCGCCATCGTTACCATCGGTTCGAACGCCGCCCATGTGCCGCGCATGCAGATGGCGGCCTATTGCGCCTCCAAGGCGGCGGTCACCAGCCTGACCCAGACGGTGGGGCTGGAGCTGGCCCCCTTCGGCGTGCGCGCCAACCTGGTGTCGCCGGGCTCGACGGATACCCCCATGCTGCGCGGCATGCTGCCAAGCGAGGAGGCCATGGCCCGCACCATTGCCGGGCTGCCGGAGCAGTTCAAGCTCGGCATCCCCCTGCGCAAGGTCGCCACCCCGGCGGAGATCGCCCATACCGTCCTCTTCCTGGCCTCGGATCTGGCCAGCCACATCACGCTGCAGGATCTGGTCGTCGACGGCGGCGCCACCCTGAGTGCCTGAGGCTTGAGAAACAGATGAACAATATGATTTTGCTGTTGAAACGGCTGGGCGGTCAGAGCGTGAAGCTAGCCCTGAATGAGAAGGGGCAGGACGGTTTTTCTTCCCATCGAGCCACGCCGGCTGTCTGAGGTACAGATGAACAATATGATTTTGCTGTTGAAACAGCTGGAACGGCAGGGGGTCAAGCTGGCGCTGAACGACAAGGGCCAGCTTATCTCCCAGTCGAGCAAGGAGGCGGTGACGCCGGCCATCGGCGCCACCATCAAGGCCCACAAGGATGAGCTGGTACGCTGCCTGGCGGCCCGCGCCGCCTTCGAGGCGCCCATTCTTGCGCAACGTGATGCCGAGGGCGCCCGGCAGGGGCCGCTCTCCTCGTCCCAGAGCGGGCTCTGGTTTATCGAGCAGTACGAGGAGGCTTCCCACCTCTACAACATGCCGGTCTATTTTCGCGTCAAGGGAGAGCTGGACACCGCGGCGCTGGAGTTTGCTTTCGATCACCTGTTTGCCCGCCACCCCAGCATGCGCACCCGCTTCATCAAGGACGAGGCGGGCAGGGGGGCGCAGGAGATCCTGCCCCACACCCCCTTCAAGCTGCAGATCGAGGACGTGAGCGCAGAGCCTGCTGCCGAGCGCGAAGCCTATGTGGCCCGCCGGGTGCGCGAGGAGATCGGCCGCCCCTTCTCCCTGACCCAGGGGGATCTCAGCCGGGTGCATCTTATTCGGCTGGGCAGCCGCGAACACGTGCTGCTGATCACCCAGCACCACATTATTTCCGACGGCTGGTCGGTCAAGAACATGTTCGCGGATCTCAAGCGCGCCTTTCTTGCCCATCAAAACCGCGAACCCCTGCAGGTGAGCGAGCTGCCGCTCACCTACATCGACTATGCCCGCTGGTTCAACTCACCGCGTTTTCTCGATTATCACGCCGAGTTCAAGCCGTTCTGGGTCGACCGGCTCGGTGGCAGCCCCGAAGTGCACGGCCTGCCGCTCGACAAGCCGCGCCCGGCCCATCAGGCCAGTGGTGGCGAGCTGGTCTTCTCCACCATCGAGAGCGACCTGTGGGAGAGCTTCAAGCGCCTCTGTCAGCGCCACAGCACCTCCAACTTCATCGGTCTGCACGCCCTGTTTGCCCTGCTGATGGTGCGCCAGAGCGGCGAGAAGGAGGTGGTGATCGGTACCCCGCTCGCCTATCGCGAGCGCCACGAGATCGAGTCGCTGGTGGGCTTTTTCGTCAATACCCTGGTGCTGCGCACTCAACTCAGCGGCAAGCCCAGCTTTGTCGACTATCTGCAGCAGTGCCGGGAGGAGGATCTGGCGGCCTTCGATCACCAGCTCTACCGCTTCGAGGCGCTGGCCGAGGCCATCGGCGCCGATCGCACCACTGCCATCAACCCCATCTTCCAGATCATGCTGGTCTATCAGGCCAAGGTGGACTTCAACGATCTCATCCCCGGCTGCCAGTTGGTGGAGGAGACCTCGCCTGTGTTGCCGGCCAAGACCGACATCTCGGTCAAGGTGACCGAGCTGATGGACTCCGTCCGGGTGGACTGGCTGTTTGCCACCGCCCTGTTCGAACGAGAGACCATCCAGGCCTACGCCGATCGCCTGCTACACCTGATGCGCGCCGTGGTGGCGGCCCCCGAGACCGACATCTGGCAACTGCCGCTGGAGGCGGGCACCGACCAGGCCGCGCTCGCCGCGCAGCTTGCCGACCTGCCGCGGGATTACCCGAGCCGCGATACTCTGCTCTGTCATATCGAGCGGCGGGCCACGCAGTTGCCGGACGCGCTGGCGGTCAGTGACGGCGCGCAATCGTTGACCTATGGCGAGCTGGAGGTGCGTGCCAACCGGCTGGCTCACTGGCTGCAGGCTCAGGGGGTCACCCCGGGCGCCGCCATCGGCATCCAGGCCAGACGTGATGTCGCCTTCGTGGTTGCCCTGCTCGCCTGCTGGAAGGCGGGGGCGGCCTATGTGCCCCTCGACCCTGCCTATCCCGCCGAGCGACTGGCCCATATCCTGAGCGATGCAGCCATCAGCCTGGTGCTGGGGGGCGTGCCGGACCCGCGGCTTGGCGAGGCGCTGGCGGGCACGACTGCCGAATATCACGATCTGCACGGGCTGGCGCTGGACAAGATGCCAACCAGCATGCCCGCACTGCCTCGGGACGCCGCCATGCTGGCCCAGATCATCTACACCTCCGGCAGCACCGGCCTGCCCAAGGGGGTCATGGTGGAGCAGGGCAGCCTGGTCAACCTGATGGCGGATCACGGCGAGCGCATCGCCCTTGATCAGAGTGGGGCCATGTTCAACTGCATGTCCCTCTCGTTTGATGCGGGCAACATGACCACCCTGCTGCCGCTCTACTGCGGCGCGGCCCTGCACTTCGGCGAGCCGGGCGAGGGGGTGATCGGTGCCGCAATCGCTAGTGGTGCCAGCCATATGATTTTGCCGACCGCCCTGCTCGCGAATCTGTTGCCACCGGCGGATCTCGGTTCCCTCAAGGCCATCGGTTTTGGCGGCGAGGCGTGCCCGAGCAGCCTGGTGGAGCGTTGGGGAGAGCGGGTGGCCCTCTTCAACATGTACGGCCCAACCGAGTGCACCGTCACCGCGCTCTGCGCGCGGCTCACCCCGGGGGCACCCATCACCATAGGTCGACCGGTCAACCACCTGAAGGCGCTGATCCTGGACGAGGCGGGCAACCTCTGCCCGGTGGGGGTGCCCGGCGAGCTCTGCCTGGCGGGGCTGGGGCTGGCCCGCGGCTACCTCAATCTGCCGGAGCGCACCCAGGAGGCCTTTATCGAGCTGGCCTTTGATGCAACGAATGAGGAACGCACATATCGCCTCTATCGCACCGGCGATCGGGCCCTGCTGCGCCGCGACGGCAACATCCAGTATCTGGGCCGGATAGACGAGCAGATCAAGCTGCGCGGCTATCGCATCGAGCCGGGGGAGATAGAGACCCGGCTTGCCGAATTGTGCCCGGCCATTCGCCAGATCAAGGTGGTGGTGCAGGAAGGTCGTCTGCTCGCTTACGCCTGTTTGCAGGCCGGGGCAAGGGAGCCCGACGGCGATGCCCTGCTGCAGCGGGCCGGCGAGTGTCTGCCCGAATACATGGTGCCGGCGCGCCTGTGCTGGCTGCCCGAGATGCCCCTCACCCCCAACGGCAAGCTGGACTTGCGCCGCCTGCCCGCCATCGTCTGGCAGCAGAGCAAGGGCGAGCCGCAAAACGAACTGGAGCAGACCGTGCTTGCCATCTGGCAAGGGGTGCTCAAGCAACCGCTCGGGGTGGAGGATGACTTCTTCCGGTTGGGCGGTGACTCCATCCTCAGCATCCAGCTCACTACCCGGTTGCGGGATGCGGGGCTGCACTGCAGTGTGAAGGACGTGTTCGAAGCCAAGACGGTGCGCCGCCTCTGCCGCCAGCTCGGCCAGCAGCAAGCCGTCAGCCACAGAAGCGAGCAGGGCAGCCTGACCGGCGAGTTCCCGCTCCACCCCATTCAGCACTGGTTCTTCGAACAGGGCTTTGCCAAGTCCGGTCACTGGAACCAGGGGGTGATCCTGCGTCTGCCGGCCGGGGTGGACGATGAGGCCCTGCGCGGCTGGCTGAATGCCCTGCGCCAGCACCACGATGCCCTGCGCCTGGCGGTGACCCCGACCGGCCAGCGCTACCTGGCCGAACTGCCATTGCCGCCGCTGCCGACCCTGGATGCCGCCAATCTTGATGAGGTCGAGCTGCAGGCCCGCCTGACCGAGCTGCAGGGAGATTTCGACCCTGCCAGCGGCCACACCCTGGCCTGGGCCCGCCTGCGCAATCTCGCCATCGAGGGGGATCGCGAGGGCGAGACGGTGGAGGGGCTCTTCCTCGCCTTCCATCACCTGGTGATCGATGCGGTCTCCTGGCGCATTCTGGCCGAGGATCTGGCACGGGTGAGCAGGGGCGAGCCACTGCCCGCCAAGGGCAGCAGCTATCGCCAGTGGGGCGAGGGGCTCGCGGCCTATGCCAAACGGGAAGAGGAACAGCTTGGCTTCTGGCTGGCTCAGGGGGAAGGCAGCCAGGGTCACCTGCTGATCGCTGAGCGCGCTGCCGATGGCCGCGCCGCCGCCAGCTTGCTGCAACTGAGTCAGGAGACCACGGCCCGGCTCATCGACACCGCCAACCAGGCCTACTTCACCCGGGTGCCCGACCTGCTGCTGGCGGCACTGACTCGTACCCTGAGCGAGCAGGGTTACGGCAGCCGTCACTGCGTGATGCTGGAAGGACACGGCCGTGAGGCCATCGATGCGGAACTGGACGTGAGCCGTACCCTGGGCTGGTTCACCAGCACCTACCCGTTGGCGCTGGCAGATGCCGGGGCGTGGGATGCGCTGGTCTGCGCCACCAAGGAGCAGCTGCGCGCCGTGCCGAACAAGGGGGTGGGCTTCAACGCCCTGCGGCTGCACCACCCCCGTGGCTGGGCACTGCCCGAAGCCCTGGTGGTCTTCAATTACCTGGGGGTCAGCCATCAGGGCGAGGCTGCTCAGCCCTGGCAACCCCTGCCGCTGGCGCCGGGGGCACCCACGTCCCCTGACAACCTGCCGCGCGAGCTGGTCAGCCTGCACGGGGGCGTGTTTGATGGCCGCCTCACCCTGCGCCAGGTGGGCGCCCTCAACCAGCAGGCGAGCGATGCCCTGATGGCGCGGCTGGCGGACAACCTGACGGCGCTGGTGGAACACTGCTGCAACCTGAAGGCTCCGCGCCATACCCCGAGCGACTTCCCGGGGCTTGGCCTCTCGCAAGCTGCGCTCGATCGGGTGCTGAGCGGGCGTGAGGTGGAGACCCTGCTGCCCATGACCTCGCTTCAGCAGAGCATGTTCCATCACAGGGCGCTGCTGCCTCGGGATCACGCCTATCACCTGCAGACCGAGATCGCCTATCACCAGCCGCTGGACGTGGCGGTCTACCGTCAGGCCTGGCAGGGGCAGATCGCCCGCTGGCCGGCCCTTCGCAGCGAACTGGTGCTGGCGGACGGGGTGGCGCTGCAGCGCATCCTCAAGCATGCCGAGTTGCCATTCCACTATGAGGACTTGTCCGAGGTGGGGAATGAGGCGGGAGAGGCACGGGTCCAGGCCTATCGCGAGCAGGATCTGGCCCGTCCGATCCCGCTGGAGCAGGCTCCCCTGCTGCGCCTTGCCTGCTTCAAATTGGCCCCCGATCACCACAAGGTTGTCTTCAGCGCCCATCACGGCGTGCTGGATGGCTGGAGCGGCCCCGTGTTGCTGGGTTCCTTGCATCGCGGCTATCAGGCGCTGATGAACGGCCTGTTGCCGCAGCGCGAGCCGGATACCGCCTGGCTCGAGTTTGGCCGCCATATCGCCAGCCAAGCCCGCAGCGCCGACGCCTACTGGCAGGGGCGGGGCGAGCTCTTGGCCAAGCCTAACGATCTCGCCTGCCTGTTCGGGGTGACGCTGGACGCTAGCTCAAGCGGGCGCCATACCCAGCAGCGACCGGCGGTGTGCGCCACAGCGTTGCCGGCCGAGGTGGCGACCTTGCTCGCCCACCGTGCCCGCGAGCTTGGCGTGACTGCGGGCCTGTTGGCTCAATATGCCTGGCACCGTCTGCTGGCTCGCCGCTCTGGCGATGCCGTCACCCTGGTGGGCAACGTGACCCCAGGGCGGGACTATCCCATCGAGGGGATCACCGCGAGCGTCGGGCTCTACATCAACAGCCTGCCGCTGGCGCTGGCGTGGTGCACCGAGCTGACCCTGGCCGAGCATGTCGCCCGGTTGCAGACCGATCTTATGGCGCTCAACGAGCACGGCACCCAGTCGCTGGCGGCACTGACCAAAGGCCGGGCGCGTCTGTTCCAGAGCCTGTTCGTGTTCGAGAACTACCCCATGCCGGCGGCCCCTGCCGCCGCCGAACCTCACCAGCTGGTGCCGCGCTTTGGCACCGTGGTGGAGAAGGTGGAGCTTCCTCTGTCGCTCGTGGTCAGCAGTCGGGGCGAGACGCTCCAGCTGCGCCTCGAGTTCGACGGCGAGCAGATCCCCGAGGCCCGGGCCGAGGCGGTGCTGGCTGACTGGCTGGCCGAGCTTGGCTGGCTGGCGCAGGCGGATCTGAGCCAGCCGGCCAGCGTGGCGGCGGCCGTGCCGTCCCCAGCGCAAGGAGCAGCCACACAAGTGGCCGCCAACAGGGCTGAACCCGGCCTGGCTCAGCCGCCGGCCGAGGCCCGCGCGCTGGTGGCCCTGTGGGAGCGCCAGTGCGGCGTGCCCGGTATCTGGCAGCAGACCCTGTGTGAACTTGGGGTGGATTCGGTGCAGCAGCTCGCCCTGCTGGCGGCTCTCAACGAAGCGTTTGGTCAGGATCGAGCGCTGCTCACCCTGCAGACCCTCAAGGCCCATCCATCCCCCAGCCGGCTCTATCGGCACTGGCTGGTGCGCCAAACGGAGGCCGCGCTATGACAGTGACCATCAAGCATAAGGCTTCGCTCGTGCAAACCCGGCCTGCGCCCCGCGAGGGGGCGGCCAATCTGGGTGCGCGGCTGGCGGCTTGCCTCTCTGCCACCCCGCTGGCCCCCGCCATTCGTATGGGCGGGGAGGGCATCAGTGAGGGCGGATCAGATGAGCAGTGGCTCAGCTATGGCGCGCTCAATCATCGGGTGGCCCAGATTGCCGCCCGCCTGCAGGGGCTGGCGGTGGGGGAGCGGGTCGGCCTCTATCTCTCCCGCAGCCCCGATCTGGTGGCCAGCTTGCTGGCCTGCCTGCGGCTCGGCCTCACCTTCGTGCCCCTTGAGCCGGATTTTCCGGTTGAGCGGCTGCAGGGGATCGCCCATCAGGCGCGCCTGTCGGCGGTGATCTGCGACGGCGACAGACCGGCTCCCGCCTTCGGCTGTCCGCTGCGCACCCTCGATGGGCCGGCAGCGGCAGGGCCCGTCTCCTGGCCCCAGGTGGATGACGCCCTGGCTGCCTACATGATGTTTACCTCGGGCTCCACCGGCGAGCCCAAGGGGGTGGTCATCAGCCGGCGGGCCCTGCTCTGCTTTCTCGACGGGATCCGCGAGCGGCTCGGGCTTTCACCGAGCTGCCACTGGCTCTTCATCACCACCCCGGCCTTCGACATCTCCCTGCTGGAGATGCTGGGGCCGCTCTGGGGTGGTGGCCGGCTGACGGTGGCCGGCGGCGAGCACAACAAGGATCCGCTGGGGATGCTGGCGCTGCTCGAGGGCGACCCCTCCATCAACTGGCTGCAGGCGACCCCGGCCTGCTGGCGCATGTTGCTCAAAGCTGGCTGGCAGGGGCGCAATACCCTCACCGCCCTGTGCGGTGGCGAGGCGCTGGACCCAGGTCTGGCCGAGCAGCTCTGTGCCCGCACCCGGCGACTGTGGAACTGCTATGGGCCCACCGAGGCCACCGTCTGGTCCCTGGTGAGCGAGGTGCGCTGGCCGCCGACTGATGGCCAGATCACCATCAGCCACAGCCTGCCCGGCTATCGGCACTGGGTGCTGGATGAGGCGGGGCAGCCGGTGGCAGAGGGGGAGTGCGGCGAGCTCTGCATCGAGAGCCCGGCCCTGTGCGAGGGGTACTGGCGCAAGCCGGCCTTGACCAGCGCCGCCTTCCTGCGCCTTGCCACCCATCGCCTCTATCGCACCGGCGATCGGGTGCGGCGGCTGGGGGCGGACCGCTTCCTCTATCTGGGGCGACGCGACGATCAGGTCAAGCTGCGCGGTTTTCGCATCGAGCTCGGCGAGGTGGAGGCGGGGCTGCGCCGCCAGGCCGGGGTGCAGGAGTCGGCGGTGCGTCTGGTGGGCGAGGGGGATGACGCCATGCTGGTGGGCTACGTGGAGGCAAAAAGCGGGGTGACCCTCAATCGCCTCGCCCTGCGCAAGGGGCTGCAGGCGATGCTGCCGCACTACATGGTGCCGGCGCGGCTCATCCTGCTGGATGCCCTGCCCAAGACCGGCAGCGGCAAGCTGGACAGAAAGGCGCTGCCCTTGCCCGAGTAAGTGCCGCGCAGCAGATAAAAAAGAAGCCCGCAAATGCGGGCTTCTTTGTGGGCGCGGATCACGCGGGCTTATTGGGTGATGGGGGCCGCATCGGGTTTGGCCAGCAGCAGCTCGACGTCGTCGATCACCTTGAGGGCCGCCTGGGGGCCGCCGGTGGAGGTCCACAGGGATCCGTCCACGGCGCCGAAGCGCTTGCTCTTGATGGCGCCGAGCTGCTGGAAGGCCGGGGTCTGCTCGGCCTGCTTCATGGCATCCACCGCATCGCCGCTGGCGCTCAGGGTGCCGATCACCAGCCAGTCGCCGTCCAGCAGATTGAGGGATTCGAGGCTCAGGGCCGGGGAGTGGGGGGTCTTGTCACCGATCTGGTGGGTCGGTCGGGTCAGCCCCATCTCTTCCACCACGCTGCTGGCGAAGGTACCGCCGTGCATGTAGCTCGGGCCCTTGGGGTTCCAGCGCACTATGCTCAGGCGCTCGCCCTGATGCTTGGCAA
Source organism: Aeromonas sp. s3 (assembly GCF_040907805.1). Classification (NCBI taxonomy): domain Bacteria; kingdom Pseudomonadati; phylum Pseudomonadota; class Gammaproteobacteria; order Aeromonadales; family Aeromonadaceae; genus Aeromonas; species Aeromonas sp. s3. Next base: position 454,018 of record NZ_JBFOCQ010000033.1, on the reverse strand, counting down.
GCTTGCTGCGGGCTTCCTGCAGACGGGCGTCATACTGGGCGAGGAAGGTCTTGGCTTCGGCGTCCCGGTTCAGCACGTGGGCGCTGCGATTGAAGATCTCCTTCCAGGAGTCACCCCAGTTGCCGGTGACCACGGTGGGAGCGATCTCCTTGAGCAGGGCCAGCAGCTCGGGCTTGGTCTGGCCGGTGAGGATGAGGTCGGGTTCGAGATCGATCAGCTTCTCCAGGTTGGGGTTGTCCAGATCGCCGACCACGGCGATCTCCTTGCCCGCCTGTTGCAGCAGGTAGCGGGGCAGGGTGGACTGGCCGCGGCCATTGACGGTGCCGACCGGTTGCAGCCCCAGGGTCAGGGCGCTGTCCAGATCGATTTCGCTCAGTACCACCACCCGCTTGGGCTGGGCCGGTACGACCTGGGTCTTGCCGTCGGCATCGGTCACCTGACGGGTCTCGCTGCCGGCCTGTGCCTGGAAGCCGACCAGGCTGGCCAACATCAGCACGGCAGCCAGGGGAGAGGAGATCTTCATCGTTACATCCTTCTTGGTGAAATCAGTGGAACACTGGGTCCCAAACGGGCGGACTCATGCTACCACAAATTCAAATGATAAGAATTGTCATTTGTGTTTGTGGTGTGTGGAGGGAGCAATTTGCTACCATGTTGGCTCATCCACCAAGGGCTCTTTGTGATGTTCATTGCCACCGCGCCAGCCTGCTCACTAGACCGCTTTATCGTGCAGGCCGACAGCCTGCCGCTGCCCGGCGCGGCGCATCTGGCGCTGCAACGGGTCTGTTTTGACCCCGCCGCCTTCACCCCGGCCTGTTACGATGCGGCCGGCATGGTGCTGCCCGCCAGCTTGCAGCGTGCGGCCCCCAAGCGGCTGGGGGAGTTTCTGGCGGGGCGTCTTGCGGCCCGCGAAGCCCTGCGCCCCTTCAACCTCGCGGAGCACCCCGTGGCCATCGGCAACGCCCGCGAACCCTGCTGGCCTGCGGGGTTTGAAGGCAGCATCAGCCACAGCCTGTTGCAGGGGCGCGGCATGGCCCTGTGCGCGGTGCGTCCGGGCCGGGCGGGGATGGGGCTGGATCTGGAGGGCTGGCTGGCAGAGGGGCAGGCGAGCGAGCTCTGGCCCGGTATTGCAAGCGGGGAGGAGTGGGCCCGGCTGACGACCGCTGCCCCTGCCATCGGCCTGAGCAGGGCTGAGGCACTCACCTTGATCTTTTCGGCCAAGGAGAGCCTGTTCAAGGCGCTCTACCCCAGGGTGGGGCGCTATTTTGATTTTCTCGATGCCCGCTGGCTGGCCATGACGGAGCAGACCCTCACCCTCGAACTGGTGGGTGGGCTGACTCCGACACTGCCCGCCGGTTGGCGCTGTACGCTCTACTGGCAGCCAATGTACTGGCAGGCACTGCATTGGCAAACACGGCACTGGCAAACACGGCCGGGCGGGGTGCTCACCAGCCTGCTGCTGTGAGTGGTGGCGCGCCGAGACACAAGCATAAAAAAACCGCCTCTCGGCGGTTTTTTTATGGGGCTCAGGCCGGCTGACGCATGGCAAAGGCGTGCGGTCTGCGGCGCGGCACTATGATGGGGGCGCCGTCACCGGGGGCGTGCAGTATGTCCACGTCGGTCTGGTAGAGGCGGTCGATAAGGGACTTGGTCACCACCTCGCGGGCCGGCCCCATGGCCTGGATGCCGCCATCTCCCAGCGCGATCAGCTCGTCGCAGTAGCGGGCGGCGGTGGCGAGATCGTGGATGACGATGAGCACCGTCTTGCCCTCGGCGGTGATCTGGTGAATGGCCTCCATCACCTCGGTCTGGTGGCCGATGTCGAGGGCGCTGGTGGGTTCATCCAGCAGGATGATGTCCGCATCCTGGGCCAGCACCATGGCGAGCCACACCCGCTGGGCCTGGCCGCCGGAGAGGGAGCTGGCGCTCTGCTGCAGAATGTCGCCGAGCTGCATCCGCTCGCAGGCCCAGCGCACCATGCGGGCATCCTCCTCGCTCCACTGATTGAACCAGCCCTGATGGGGGTGGCGGCCATACTGCACCAGCTGCTCGACCTGGATGCCGGCGGGCACCAGCGGGCGCTGGGGCAGGTAGGCGAGCTCGCGGGCCAGCGCCTTCTTGCCGTAGCTGGCCAGCGGCTTGCCCTTGAGCAGGATCTCGCCGGCTTGCTGCTGCTCCTGGCCTGCCAGGAGTTTGAGCAGGGTGGACTTGCCGCCGCCGTTGGGGCCAACGATCCCCACCAGCTTGCCCTGGGGAATGGTGAAGGAGATGTCGTTGAAGACGGGCTTGTGCTGATAGCCAAATTGCAGGTGATTGATGGTGAGCGTCATCAGGCGGCCCTCGGTCTGTCTTGAAAATGGATGAATGGCATCGTCAGTCGGCCTTCTGGCGGTCTTTGAGCAGGATGAACAGCAGCAGCAGGCCGCCGAGAATACGGGTCATGATGCCGGTGGCCACCTCGTGGGGGCTGGCCAGCACCCGCACCAGGGTGTCGCTGGCCAGCAGCAGCAGGGCGCCGCACAGGGCGGCAATCCACAGCGGCACGATGCGATCCCGGCTGAGCCAGGAGGCGAGCACCGGGGCCGCCATGGCGATGAACACCACCGGGCCGCCGATGGCGGTGCCGAGCGCCGCAACGACGATGGCCTGGGCCAGCACGCCGAGCTGCACCCGGTTGACGTTCACCCCCAGACTCTGGGCGGTGACGGGGCCCAGACGCAGTACGCCGAGGGCCCGGGAGAGATAAATGATCCAGGGGCAGACCAGCAGGATCAGGATCCCCACCGGCAGCACGGTGCTGTAACCCTGGCCGACGAAGTTTCCCATGTTCCACAGGTAGAGGCTGGTGAGGTGCACCAGCGACTGGGTGGACATCACAAACTGGCCGATGGCGTTCATCAGCTCGGAGACCCCGATGCCGATCACCACGAACAGGTAGCCCTGCTCCCCCGGCTTGTTGCACAGGGCATAGAGCACGGCGGCGGCAAACAGGGCGCCCAGCGGCGCGGCCCACCAGGGCCAGCTGCCCAGAGTCAGGTAGAGGGAGAAGGCGATGATGGCCAAGGAGGCCCCTTCGTTGACCCCGATCATGTCCGGGGTGGCGAGGCGGTTGCGAATGAGGGTCTGCACCAGGCAGCCGGAGAGGCCCATGGCCGCTCCCGCCACCAGCACGGCGACGATGCGCGGCAGCCGGATCTTGAAGACGGTCACCTCGCTCAGCCGGTTGCCCTCGCCAAGCAGGGTCTGGATCACCCCCAGCATGGTGAGCTTGCCGGAGCCCAGGGTCAGCGCCAGCAGGGAGAGCAGCACCAGGGCCACCAAGAGCCCCAGCGTGATCAGCCAGGCACGGCGGTGCAGCAACAGGGTGCGGCTGCCAACGCGCAGGCAGACGGTGCCGGTGGGAAGCGCCGTGTTGGGGGAGGGATGGATGGAATTGTTCATGAGGCAGGCAACCTTATTTGACGGCCAGCAGGGCGCGGAAGCCGCCGCTGCGCACCACCAGGATGAGCACGGGGGCACCGATCAGCGCCAGGATCACTCCGTTGGGCAGCTCGAACGGCTGGATCAGCCAGCGTGCCAGGATGTCGGCACCGAGCAGGAACAGCACCCCGAACAGGGCGGAGAAGCGCACCTGGATGGCGAGGCGCACCGGCTCCACTAGGCGGGCGCAGTAGGCGGCGAGAAAACCGACGAAGCCGATGGGGCCGGCGATGGCGATGGCGCAGGCGGTAAACAGGGTGGCGGCCAGGAGCACGCCGATGCGCACCCGGGTCGGCCGGATGCCGAGCGCCAGCGCCTGGCTGTCACCCATCTGCATCAGGGTGAGCTGACGGCAGAGCGCCAGGGTCAGCAGCAGGCCGAGCAGGGCAAAGGGCATCACGGTGAGCACCGCATCGAGATCCGAGGCGGCCAGCGACCCCAGATTCCAGAAGCGGAACTGCTCCAGCACCACCTGGTTGGAGAGCAGCAGGAAGTTGGAGAGGCCGCCGAAGGTGGCGGAGAGGGCGACCCCCACCAGGATGAGCTTGAGGGGGTTGGAGCGCCCCACCATCAGGCCGAGGCCGAGCACGATGAGGTTGCCGAGCAGGGCCCCCATGCCGGACCAGAGCAGGTAACCGTAGGCGGATTCGACGCCAAAATAGGTGAGGCCGATCACCAGGGCGAACACGGCGCCGGCGTTGACCCCGAGCAGGCCGGGTTCGGCCAGCGGATTGCGGGTGGCGCTTTGCAGCATGGAGGCCGCCAGCGCCAGGGAGACGCCCACCACCAGGGCACACAGGGTGCGGGGCAGACGCAGGGTGTGAACTATCATGGCGAGTTTTTCATCGGCCACGAGGGCGGGATCGCCCAGCAGAAAACCGGCGACCTCGCGGCCACCATAGACACCAGCGCCAGTGGCCAGTGACAGACAGATCAGCAGGAACAGGAGGATCACTCCCAGCCAGAACAGGTGTGTTTGGTGTCTCTGCACCCGGCTACTCCTTCATGTCGAGGCAATAACAGCAGAAAGAGGGGAGCCCTGACGGACTCCCCTGCGGGGCTTACAGCTTGTAATCCACGCCGGCGTAGACGGTACGACCTTCCAGAATGAAGTCGGCGTCGGTGGCGACCTGGTCACGCTTGGTGTTGGTGAGGTTGGTGATGCCCAGCTTGAAGTCGAGCGCCGGGGTGACCTTCCACTTGGTGTTGACGTCCAGGGTCTGGTAGCTGTCGGACTTGAGCGCCTGGGAGTTGTGCATCGGCACCTTGATGAACTGGCTGCCCACGTACTGCCAGGCCAGGTTGGTGCTGACGATCTCGGTGGCTTGCCAATCCAGGCTCAGGTTGCCGGTGTGATCCGGGGTCTTGGCCAGATCGTCGCCGGTGCTCTTGTCTTCGGAGTCCAGCATGGTCCAGTTGCCGGTCAGCTTGACGTCGTCCATCACATCGACCCAGCCGGTCAGCTCCAGCCCCTTGACCCGGGCCTTCTTGACGTTGAGGTAGGTCATCACGCTCGGACGATAGCCCGGGCCCCACTGATCGCTTTGGATCAGATCCTCGATGTCGTTGTGGAAGCCGGTGAGGCCGGCGCCAAAGCGCTCTGCCTCATAGGCGGTGCCCAGCTCGTAGCTGACGGCGGTTTCCGGTTTGAGATCCGGGTTGCCGACTACCTTGCAGGCGCCGCGGCAGGCGGTGGTGGCGAAGCCTTCGCTGGACTGGGCCAGGGTCGGGGCCTTGAACGCCTTGCCGGCGCCGCCCTTGATCACCCACTCGTCGCTCAGCTTGTAGAGCGCATAGGCACGCGGGCTGAACTCGTTGCCATAGGTTTCGTGGTGATCCAGACGACCGGAGAGGGTCAGCGCCAGATCGCCAAAGCCGAACTCGTCTTGCAGGTAGAGGGCGCTCTGGCTCGCATCCACGCTGCCGTTGGTTATGCTGCGGCTGTGTTCCAGCTCGGTTTTGCGGAACTCCGCGCCGGAAGTCAGCAGGTGATCCCCGAGGTAGCCGCTCAGCTGGCCGTCGACCGTGTGGTTGGTCTGGGTGACGTCGGCCGCGCCGCCGTTGAGCTGGGAGTCATCCATCAGATCGGTCTGCTCGAAGTAGTAGCGAGCCCGGCTGTCGAAGTGTTCCCAACGGCCGTTGTGGGTGACCCCCAGGCTCAGCCGATCGAGTTTTTGCACGTTGTGCGGAGTGGCCGGGGCGGTGGGGGCGCGCGGCACGTTGTTGAAGTAGCTGTCCATGTCGTTCTGGTTGTAGCCCAGATCGAACTCCACGTCCTGGTTGTCGCTGACCAGCCACTTCAGGCTGGAGAGCATGTTGACCACTTCCCGTTTCTCCAGCGCATCGGCGTCCTTGTTGTTGGACTGATCGCTGTGCCAGCGGTCGCGCTGATAGCCTTCCACCACCAGGCTGCCGAGCAGCTTGTTGTCGATCAGGGCGCCGGAGACGAAGGCGTTGCCACGGTTGGCATCACCGCCATCACCCTTGGTGGGCATGGTGTGGGTGTAGCCGAAGGCGGCCTCGGTCTGCTCCTTGGCCTGGCGCAGGATCACGTTGACCACGCCACCGAGGGCGTCGGCGCCATAGAGGGAGGAGACGGGACCGCGGATCACCTCGATGCGCTCGATGGCAGCCATGGGGATGGAGCTCAAGTCGAAGTCATTGCCAAACGAGCTGCCCAGGGTCTCGCGGGCGTTGACCCGCTTGCCGTTGATCAGCAGCAGGGTGTAGTCGCCGCCCATGCCGCGGATCTTGATCTCGCTGCGGCCGGTGGGGTTGGTGCCGATGACGTTGACGCCCGGCACGTGCTTGAGCGCTTCGCCGATGTTGTTGGCGTTCATCTTGTCCAGATCGGCGCGGGTCACCACGGAGACGCTGGCCGGCGCGGAGAGCTCGGTGTGCTTGGTCTGGGTGGCGGTGACCACCAGGGTCTCGTTGGCTTTGGGCGCTTCGGCCTGGGCCAGGCCCGGCAGGGCGATAAGGCCGAGGGAGAGCAGGATGGGGTTCAGGCGAAAGACGCCGGGCTGCAACTGCATAGTCAAAACTCCATGAATAAAACAGAGGTTATGGGGTCCGGCTCTGGGGCCGGTGGCTCACTGACTTCCTTGTCTGGCGGGGCCAGACTCGGGGTTATTGTTGTTCCTTGTCTGTGCCAGCCCCTTGAGCAGGAGCCAGACACCGCCGCAGGCCAGCAGACCGCAGCCGATATTGATCCAGGCGAGCCCAGCAAAGCCGTGCAGGGCGCCGCTCTGATCCGACACCAGCAACCTGGCGGAGAGCAGGCTGCCAAGCCCGGCCGCCACATTGGTGACCGTGCCCTGAAAAGACATGAAGGCGGCGCGCTGATGAGGGGCCGGGATGGATGCGGTGATGGCGAGGGTCGAACTGGAGCGGGCCGAGCTCAGCGCCATGAAGAGGGTGAACAGCAGGTAGACGGGCACGCCGACCGGCATGGCGAAACCGAGCAAAGTGATCAGCGCCAGCAGCAGGCTGGTGATCAGGATGGCGGCCTGGGCCCGGCCCTGATCAATCCAGCCACCGCACAGCCGCATGGTGGCCATGCTGGCGAGGCCGCCGCACAGATAGAGGGCGGCGATCTGCTCGCGCGGGAAGGCGAGGTTGAACTGGAAGTAGTTGGCAAAGTGCGGGATCAGCAGGAAGTGGCCGAACATCTGCAAGCAGAGGATCAACAGGGCGCCCTGGCAGAGCGGGGAGGCCAGCAACTGGCGCAGGCCGCTGCCGTGAGGGGCGCGGTTGACCGGCAAGGAGGGCAGCAGGCGGCTGCTCAGCAGTGCCAGCAGCAGACCGCAGACACCAAACAGCAGGAAGGGGCTCTGCCAGCCAAACCACTGGGCCAGCACCAGGGCGATGGGCACCACCAGAATGGCCGCCAGGGAAAACGCCATGCCCACGTAGGCGAGGCGGCGGCCCCGCTCGGCCGGCGGCACCAGATCCAGCACGGCTGCCATCAAGATGGCGGCGAGCGGCCCGGCCACACAGCCCGACAGGACAAACAGCACCAGCAGCTGCTGGCTGTTTTGCACCAGGGCGCAGGCCATCAGCAGCAGAAAACGCAGGGTGAGCAGCAACAGCAGGGCGGGCTTGCGATTGACCCGATCGAGCCAGGGGGCGGCGATGAGGCCCATCAGGGCGGCCCCCAGGGTGGCACCGCCGCTGAAGTAGCCGGTCTGCTCCGGCTGCATGCCGAGACTGATGACCAGATCCGGCCCAAGTGGCATCACCATCATCATGCTGCCCATGGATAGCATGTTGACCAGCAGGGCAAGGTGGATGGCGGCGGGGGTGGTGGTGACTGGCTTCATCGACGGCAAGCTCGAAAAAATGAGACCGAATTGTATCCGAGCGATTTTTTCGTGACAACAAATGGTAATCATTTTTATTTGTGTTATTTGATCTATCTCCGTTCTTTTCATCGAAAAATGAAGGACCTGACCTGCACGGCGTTCACCGCTCACGGGCAAAATCATTGAAAAGCGGGCGGGATGGCCCATGATGACCAGGTGATGAGCAGGCCGATGACGTGAAGGGCTGCCGAGTGGGACGGGAGGAGAAGATGAGAAGATGGAATTGGTGCGGACTCTGGCTGCTGTGGGGGCTCTGTTGCCTGCCGCTGCGGGCCGAGGTGAAGGTGATCCCGGTATTCGAAACCCAGGCGGCGGTGCAGACCCTCAAGGATCTCTATCCGGAGCTGGGGGTGAGCGCCATGGGCAACCAGCTGGTGCTGAGCGGCAGCGCCGCCCAGCTGCAGGAGGCGGAAGCGGCGCTGGCCAAATTCAACCAGCCGCCCCAGAGCCTGCTCATCGAGTGGCGGGTGGATGGCGCTTCCAGCAGCCAGCAGGTCGGGGTGGGGCTGGGCCGGGATGCCGCCAAGCGGCAGTGGCTGCTGGAGGGCAATGCCCAGCAGTATCAGCGCAGCCAGAACGACAGCTGGCAGGTACGCGGTCTGTCGGGTCGGCCCGTGCTATTGCAGATGGGCACCTATCAGCCGGTCACCTTTTATCAGTGGCGTGGTGGCCAGGTGGTGGGGCTGATGCCGCTGGTGAACGGCCTCTATGCCACCGCCACCCTGATCGGCGACAGGGTACAGATAGCGCTCAGCAGCGAGCAGGCCAGGCTGGAGCAGGGCACCATCAACCGGGGGCAGAGTGCCACCGAGGTGAGCGGCTCCCCCGGCCAGTGGCTGACGGTGGGGGAGCTCTCAACCAGTTCGGCGCAGCAGGGCAGCAGCCTGGGCACCCAGTTGCAGGGGGGCGGCGGTAGTCAGAGTGATCGCCAGACCCTGCAGATCCGGATCACCCGCCAGTGAGCCGACTCGCCCCTCAATGGGGTTGATCCACCGCGTATTCACGCAGCTGGCGGCTGCGCAGCAGATACCAGAGCGACCAGAGGGTGGCGACCAGCACCAGGGCGGTAGGCCAGCTGAACGACCACTTCTGCAGATTGAGGCTGTGCAGTTGCATCAGCAGGCCGCTGATGGCAGAGCAGAGCAGCAGCAAGGGGCTGTGGCGCCTGAGCTTGGCCCGGAGGCTGCGGGTCTGCTGATAGGTGCCGCCGCAGGCGAGCAGCGCCAGCATGGCGGGCACGTCGGTCAGCAGGCTGATGTAGAGGGTGAGCCGGTCCGGGTAGAAGAGGGTCAGGATGGCGCTGCCGCTCTCGCGGGTGACGCCGGCCATCAGAAACAGCCAGACCGAGCGGGTCAGCAAGAGGGCGATGGGCCAGAACCAGAGCGGGGGGCGCAGCTGGCCGTGATCGTCATATCTGTGTTCGGGGTAGAGGGTCATGGTTGCCCGGATTCGTCTGTGCAAAGGATGAAGGGGATATGGGGCGAAGGGGCGCCCTTTGCAAGGCGGGCGAGGGGCGGGAATTAATCGGGGGGCCAGGCCCCCCAATCTGCTTATCTCTTTTGGTGCCAAGCCGCCGGCGTCACAGCCAGCCCTTGCGCTTGAAGAAGAGACCGGTGCCGAGCGATGACATCACCATCAGTACCAGGGAGAGGGGATAGCCGTACTCCCAGGCGAGCTCCGGCATGCGACCGAAGTTCATGCCGTAGATGCTGGCGATAAGGGTTGGCGGCAGGAAGATGACAGCCGCCACCGAGAAGATCTTGATCACCTTGTTCTGCTCCAGGTTGGTGACCCCCATGGAGGCCTCCAGCTGGAAGTTGATCTTGTCGAACAGGAACTGGGTGTGGGGCAGCAGGGACTCCACGTCGTGCAGCATCTCGTCGATCCACTTGTTCTGCTCGCCCGTCATGCGTTGGCGCAGGCTGCGTTTGAGGAAACGCAGGGCGCGACGGGTATCGTGCAGGGAGAGGCGGATCTGGCCGTTGGCCTCTTCCTGGGCCATCAACTCCTTGAGCATGGGATTGATCTGATCCGGCTCGAAGATCTGATCGGCGGTGTTTTCCAGGGTCTTGTAGCCATCTTCGATGAGATCGGAGAGGTACTCCACTTTCAGGTTCTGCACCTCCAGCAGGATGTCGAGGGCGTCTTCGACCTCCAGCCGGTCCTGACGCATGTAGTGGCGCAGCAGGCGCACCAGGCCGATGTCATCCTCGCGGATGCTGATCAGCAAATTGTTGCGCAGGGTAAAGGAGACGTGCACACCCTTGGTATCACGGCCGATCCGCTGGGGAAACAGGGAGTGAATGTGCAGACCGTCGGTATCCCAGTAGAAACGGGCGGATGCTTCGATATCATCCAGCTCCTCCTTGTCGGGCACCTCTTCCAGAAACAGGCCCGTCAACCATTCTCGTTCCGCCGTGTCCGGCTTGTAGGCATCCAGCCAGACGGTGTTGTCAGGCACTATGTCGTCAGGCCCGAGCGTGACTATGTCCAGTACCTTGTTATTGAGAATGTAGGCGGTGATCATCTGTCCCCCCTTAAGAAGTCATGGGTAATCAGGGATGGTTGCACAGGTCATGCGGCCTTAGAGCGCGTAGAAAGCGATCCCGTGGACAAGCTGAACGGGCCGATGGAAAACCTGAATGCGGCGAACTATACAGGGGCGGGCCGCGCTTGTCAGGGCCTATTCATCGGAGGTTCAGCCTGTTCGCTCAAAAAAACAGCGAGGTCGGAGCAGCCACGCCGACCTCGAAACGGGCGATCCTGGCGTCACCTCCTTTATTCACCCCGATAGGCGGGAGGACTTGGGTTCACCGGCCGGGATGGCGGGCTCCCGGTGGCCCTGCGACAGCCCCCGGCCGCGCGCCGGAAACCGCCTCTATTTGATGTGTTGGGGCTGCACATCCTTGTTATCTGCGCAGGTCTGCATGGGCAAGCCTGTTACATATTGGGATAGTTGGGGCCGCTGCCGCCCTGCGGCGGCGTTCGGGCGATGTTCTGGGCTGTGCATCCTTGCTGTCTGCACAGGTCTGCACAGGTCTGCACAGGTCTGCACAGGTCTGCATGGGCCGGCCTTGTTACATATTGGGATAGTTGGGGCCTGAGCCTCCCTGCGGCGGCGTCCAGACGATGTTCTGGCTCGGATCCTTGATGTCGCAGGTCTTGCAGTGGATGCAGTTGGCCGCGTTGATCTGCAGGCGGGGCTGGCTCTCCGAGCCCAGGATCTCGAACACCCCGGCCGGGCAGTAGCGCTGGGCCGGTTCGGCCCAGGTGGGAAGGTTGACCGCCACCGGGATCGTCTCATCCTGCAGCTTGAGGTGGCAGGGCTGATCCTCGTCGTGGCTGGTGTTGGCCAGATAGACAGACGAGAGCTTGTCGAAGCTGAGCCTGCCGTCCGGCTTGGGGTAGTCGATGGGCTGGCAGCGGCTGGCCATGCGCAGCTGGCGGTAGTCCGGCTCCTTGTCCAGCAGGGTGAACGGCGAGGAGTTAGCAAACAGGTGTTGCTCCAGCCAGTTGAAGGCGCCACCGAGCCAGGGGCCCCAGCGGTGCAGGGCGGCGCCGAAGTTGCGCGCCGTTTTGAGCTCATGGGCCAGCCAGCTCTGTTGCAGCGCGTCGCCGTATTCGGCCAGATCCCGGCCCCCTTCATCGCCGCCGCGCAGACTCATGGCAACTGTCTTGGCCGCCAGCATGCCGGACTTCATGGCGGTGTGGATCCCCTTGATGCGGGAGAAGTCGAGGGTGCCGGCATCGCAACCGATGAGCAGGCCACCGGGAAAGTGCATGCGGGGCAGGGAGTGCCAGCCCCCCTTGGCGATGGCGCGGGCGCCGTAACTGATGCGCTCGCCCCCCTGCAATGCCGCGGCGATGAGCGGGTGGTGCTTGAGGCGCTGAAACTCGTCAAACGGGCTGAGCCAGGGGTTGCGGTAGTTGAGATCGACAATCAGCCCGACCGCCACCTGATCCTGCTCCAGATGGTAGAGATAGAAGCCGCCCTGGCTCTTGTCTTCCTTCCCCTCGGAGAGTGGCCAGCCGCTGCCGTGCAGCACTTGGCCCGCTTTGCCCTGACCTGGGGAGAGCTGCCACAGCTCCTTGAAGCCGATGGCGTAGTGCTGCGGCTGGGCGCTGTTTTCCAGATGAAAGTCGGCGATCAGCTGCTTGCCGAGATGGCCGCGCGCCCCTTCGGCAAACAGGGTGTAGCGACCGAGCAGCGCCATGCCGGGCACATGATCAGCTTTCGGATTGCCTGCCCGATCCAGCCCGAGATCGCCGGTGATCACACCCTTGACCCGTCCCGCTTCCATGATGAGTTCGCTTGCGGTAAAACCCGGGTATATTTCGACTCCCAGCTGCTCGGCCTGCTGACCGAGCCAGCGACAGAGGTTGCCGAGGCTGATGATGCGGCTGCCCTCGTTGTGCATGCGCGGCGGTACCGCCCAGTTGGGCAGTTGCAGGGCGCGGCTGTCGCTTTGCAGCAGGTGCACCTGATCGTCGTTGACCTCGACCCCGAGCGGGGCCTGTTGCCAGCTCTCTGGCAGCAGCTCCTTGAGGGCGACGGGATCCAGCAGGGCGCCGGAGAGCAGATGGGCGCCGATCTCCGCCCCCTTCTCCAGCAGGCAGACCGACAGCTCGGCATTGTGTTGTTTGAGGGCGATGGCGGCACTGAGTCCCGCCGGGCCGCCACCGACGATGACGACATCAAATTCCATTGCTTCGCGTTCCATCTTGCCTCTGTGCTCGACTTGGCCTAGGGTAGTGCTGGTAGTTTACGTAAACGTAAAGTAAATGTAAGCAAAAAATGTGAGGGTTTTCATGGATTCACTCAACAGAAGCGAGGGATGCGCGTCATGAAGCTGCTGGTCGCGGTCAAGCGGGTGCTGGATTACAACGTCAAGGTCCGGGTCAAGAGCGATGGCTCAGACGTGGAGCTGGCCAACGTCAAGATGGGGATCAACCCGTTTTGTGAAATTGCGGTGGAGGAGGGGGTCAGGCTGCGCGAAGCCGGCGTGGCATCCGAGCTGGTGGTGGTGACCTTCGGCCCCGAGGCGGCGGCCGAACAGCTGCGTCACGCCCTGGCGCTGGGGGCGGATCGGGCCCGCCATTATGTGACCGGCGAGACCCTGACGCCACTCACCGTGGCGCGCGCCCTGCAACAGGTATGCGAGCAGGAAAAGCCCGATCTGGTGCTGCTCGGCAAGCAGTCCATCGATTCCGACAACAACCAGGTGGGCCAGATGCTCGCCGCCCTCAATGACTGGCCGCTCGCCACTTTCGCCTCCGCCATCAAGCTGGTGGAGGGGGAATTGCAGGTGACCCGCGAGATTGACGGCGGCCTCGAGACCCTCGGCATGGCGCTGCCGGCGGTGGTGACCGTGGATCTGCGCCTCAACGAGCCGCGTTTTGCCTCGCTCCCCAACATCATGAAGGCCAAGCGCAAGCCGCTCGAGAGCGCGCCCTTCGCCGCCCTCGGCGTCGAGCCGGCCGGCCAGACCCGGTTGCTCGGGGTGATGGCCCCCGCTGCCCGCAGCGCCGGCATCATGGTGGGCTCGGTGGACGAGCTGCTGGACAAACTCAAGCACGAAGCGAAGGTACTCTGATGCTGCCAGCAATCAACAGAACCCCGCCCGCCGGCAGCAAGCTCGGGGCCGTGGTGGGCACACAGGCTGGGACATCAACGGACGATAGCAAGGGGCAGTCATGAGCGTATTGATCATTGCCGAACATCATCAGGGCCAGTTGGCCGACAACGTGGCCCGTCTGGTCACCGCTGGGGGCCAGCTGGGCGGCGAAGTGCATCTGCTGTTGCTGGGGCAGGGGCTGACCGAGGCGGGTGAGCAGGCCGCTGCCCTGCAGGGGGTGAGCCGGGTGCTGCTGGCCGAGCACCCCATGCTGGCGGAGGGGCTGAGCGACGGAGTCGATCCGCTGCTGGCCCATATCGCGCGGGATTATCAGCACTGTCTGATGGCCGCCAGCACCCAGGGCAAGGATCTGCTGCCGCGGGTGGCGGCCAGGCTCGGAGTGGAGATGCTCTCCGAGGTGACCGGCATCGAGGGGCCCGACACCTTCCTGCGCCCCATCTACGCGGGCAACGCCGTGGCCCGGGTGGCGAGCAGTGCTCCCATCAAGGTGCTCACCATCCGGCCCACCGCCTTCGCCAAGGCGGCGAGCGGCGGCCAGGCAGAGGTAGAACGGTTGCCGGTGAGCGAGGTGACTTGCCGTACCCGCCTCATCGAGCGGCGCGCCGTGCGCTCCGCCAGACCCGAGCTCGCGGCGGCGCGGGTGGTGGTCTCCGGCGGGCGGGCGCTCGGCTCCAAGGCGCAGTTCGCTCTGATCGAAGCGCTGGCCGACAAGCTGGGCGGCGCGGTGGGCGCCTCGCGGGCGGCGGTGGATGCGGGCTTTGTCGCCAACGATCTGCAGGTGGGTCAGACCGGCAAGGTGGTGGCGCCTGAGCTCTACATCGCGGTCGGCATCTCGGGCGCCATCCAGCATCTGGCGGGGATGAAAGAGTCCAAGGTGATCGTCGCCATCAACAAGGACAGTGAGGCCCCCATCTTCCAGGTGGCCGACTACGGGCTGGTGGGGGATCTCTTCACCTTGCTGCCGGAGCTCACCGCCAAGCTGTAACCTGATGAAAAAAGGGGGCCTGGGGCATTGAGCACCGGCAGGCGCTCATTTCCATGCATGTTCTCTGCAAGCCCTGACCCGTTCAGGGCTTTTTCTGCCAAGAGCTCTGGCTGCGGGTCGGCAAAAGGTTGAGCCAGCTCCCAAAAAGCCTTTGATCCGGGGGCTGCACTTGTGTAAAACCAGACAAGTCACCGATCACACTCATCCACTCACGGAAAGCGTCATGAGCAAACAGATTTACAACTTCTGCGCCGGCCCCGCCATGTTGCCGGTCGAAGTCATGGAGCGCGCCCAGCGCGAATTTTGTAATTTCCAGGGGCTGGGAGCCTCGGTCATGGAGCTCTCCCACCGTGGCAAGCCCTACATGGCGGTCGCCGAGAAGGCCGAAGCCGATCTGCGCGAGCTGCTGGCGGTGCCTGACAACTACAAGGTGCTGTTCATGCACGGCGGCGGCCGTGGCCAGTTCTCCGCGGTGCCCATGAACCTGCTGGGGGACGCCAACAAAAAGGCCGACTTCCTGCTGACCGGGGTCTGGTCCCAGAGCGCGGTGGATGAGGCCAAAAAGTATGGCGACATCCAGACCTTCCAGGGTGTTGCCAAGAACGAGCAGGGGATCTCCCACCTGCTGCCGACCCCGGCGTTTCGCGCCGATGCGGCCTATGTGCACTACTGCCCGAACGAAACCATCGACGGCATCGAGATGTTCGACATCCCGGCCACCGGCGAGGTGCCGCTGGTGGCGGATCTCTCTTCCACCATTCTCTCCCGTCCCATCGACGTGAGCCGCTTCGGCATCATCTATGCCGGCGCGCAGAAAAACATTGGCCCCTCTGGGCTGGCCATCGCCATCGTGCGCGACGATCTGCTGAACCAGGCCCGCGCCGATGTGCCGTCGATCTTTGACTACCAGCTCACCGCCAAGAACGACTCCATGTTCAACACCCCGCCCACCTACGCCTGGTATCTGGCCGGGCTGGTGTTCGAGTGGCTGAAAGAACAGGGTGGCCTCGAGGCGATGGAAGCGCGCAACAAGGCGAAGGCCGATTTCCTCTACGGCTATCTCGACCAGTCGAGCTTCTATGGCAACCAGGTGGATGCCAGCTGCCGTTCGCGGATGAACATCCCGTTCCAGCTGAAAAATGCCGAGCTGGACAAGCTGTTCCTAGCCGAATCGGAAGCCGCCGGCCTGCTGGCGCTCAAGGGACACCGCATCGTCGGTGGCATGCGCGCCAGCCTCTACAACGCCATGCCGCTGGAAGGGGTGAAGGCGCTGGTCAGCTTTATGGACGGCTTTGCCAAGCGCCACGGCTGAGGCGTTTTTTCCCCGATTGCCGACGCCGGGGACTCCCCGGCGTCTGTTTTTTCCCTGATGCCGGACCGGCCGCCCCCGCGGCCCGCTTTTGTGCCACGTGCAGTCTTGCCGAGCAGGGCGCGGGCTGCTAACGTCCGGTCAGGTCAATTTTTTGAGATCGTACAGGAAGTCTATGAATTCGTTGCGTTTGGAACCCATTTCTCGTGTGGCCGGTGAGGTCAATCTGCCCGGCTCCAAGAGCGTGTCCAACCGGGCCCTGCTGTTGGCAGCCTTGGCCCGTGGCACCACCCGGCTCACCAACCTGCTCGACAGCGATGACATTCGTCACATGCTGGCGGCGCTGACCCAGCTCGGGGTCAAGTACAAGCTCTCCGCCGACAAGACCGAGTGCACCGTGCACGGTCTGGGCCGCAGCTTTGCAGTGAAGGAGCCGGTCAATCTGTTCCTCGGCAACGCTGGCACCGCCATGCGACCGCTCTGTGCCGCCCTGTGTCTGGGCTCCGGCGAATACACCCTGGGCGGGGAACCGCGCATGGAAGAGCGTCCCATCGGCCATCTGGTGGATGCCCTGCGCGAAGCGGGCGCCCATATCCAGTACCTGAAGAAAGACGGCTATCCGCCGCTGGTGGTGGATGCCAAGGGGCTGTGGGGCGGTGATGTCCATGTCGACGGCTCCGTCTCCAGCCAGTTCCTGACCGCCTTTTTGATGGCGGCGCCGATGGCGGCGGGCGATACCCGCATCCACATCAAGGGGGAGCTGGTCTCCAAGCCCTACATCGACATCACCCTGCACATCATGAAGCAGTTCGGGGTGGTCATCGAGCACGACAACTACAAGCTGTTCTACATCAAGGGCAACCAGAGCTACGTCAGCCCCGGTGACTTCCTGGTGGAAGGGGATGCCTCCAGCGCCTCCTACTTCCTCGCGGCGGGCGCCATCAAGGGCAAGGTGCGGGTCACCGGCATCGGCAAGCACAGCATTCAGGGCGACATCCACTTCGCCGACGTGCTGGAGAAGATGGGCGCCCGCATCACCTGGGGCGATGACTTCATCGAGGCGGAGCAGGCGCCGTTGCATGGCATCGACATGGACATGAACCACATCCCCGATGCGGCCATGACCATCGCCGTGGCGGCGCTGTTCGCCGAGGGACCCACCTCGATTCGCAACATCTACAACTGGCGGGTGAAGGAGACCGACCGCCTGCATGCCATGGCGACCGAGCTGCGCAAGCTGGGTGTCGAGGTGGAGGAGGGGCGTGACTTCATCACCGTCACCCCGCCAGCGCAGCTCAAGCATGCGGCCATCGATACCTACAACGACCATCGCATCGCCATGTGCTTCTCGCTGGTGGCGCTGTCCGATACTGCTGTCACCATCAATGATCCGGGTTGTACCTCCAAGACCTTCCCGGACTACTTCGACAAGCTGGCCAGCATCAGCCAGCGTGCATGAGTCAACCAGGCCCGCCTCGCTGCGGGCCTGTTTCTTTGGGCTGTCCCGCTCTGCTACCCCCCTCTCTTTATCCTCGCCTAGCAGCATTATTCAAACTTGCAAGGTAGGTTAAGAAAATTCCTTATTCGATAATGTAATTTTCTATTTACACCGCTGCTTGTGCGGGCTAGATTGAAGTCTCTTTATCGCAGTCATCTAGCAGGAAGCCTTGTCATGCAGCATCAAACCGACGACGTTCGTATTAGTGAAATCAAAGAGTTATTACCCCCGGTTGCGGTGCTTGAGAAGTTTCCGGCCACCGAGGTCGCATCCAATACCGTCTTTGAATCCCGTCAGGCCATCCATCAGATCCTGGCCGGTGAAGATCAGCGCCTGCTGGTGGTGATCGGCCCCTGTTCCATTCACGACCCGGCCGCCGCGCTGGAGTACGGCAAGCGCCTCAAGGTGCTGCGTGACGAACTCAAGGGCCAGCTGGAGATAGTGATGCGGGTCTATTTCGAGAAGCCGCGCACCACGGTGGGCTGGAAGGGGCTGATCAACGACCCTTACCTCGACAACAGCTGCCAGATCAACGATGGCCTGCGCATCGGTCGCAAGCTGCTGCTGGATCTCAACGACATGGGGCTGCCGACCGCCTCCGAGTTCCTCGACATGATCACCCCGCAATACGTGGCGGATCTGATGAGCTGGGGCGCCATCGGGGCCCGCACCACCGAATCCCAGGTGCACCGCGAGCTGGCCTCCGGTCTCTCCTGCCCGGTGGGCTTCAAGAACGGCACCGACGGCACCATCAAGGTGGCCATCGATGCCATCGGCGCCGCCAGCGCGCCGCACCACTTCCTGTCGGTGACCAAATATGGCCACTCCGCCATCGTCGCGACCCGGGGCAACCCGGACTGCCACATCATCCTGCGCGGCGGCCGTGAGCCGAACTACAGCGCCGCCCACGTGGACGAGGTGGTGAAGGGGCTGGACAAGGCCGGTCTGCCGCAGAAGGTGATGATCGACTTCAGCCACGCCAACAGCAGCAAGCAGTTCAAGAACCAGATGCTGGTGGCCGAGGACGTGGCCGGTCAGCTGCGTGCCGGCAGCCGGGCTGTGTTCGGCGTCATGGTGGAGAGCCACCTGGTGGAGGGTCGTCAGGATCTGGTGGAAGGGTGCGAACTCACCTTCGGTCAGAGCATCACAGATGCCTGCATCGGCTGGGCCGACACCGAGACCCTGCTGCGCAATCTGGCCGATGCGGTGGCCACCCGCAACGCAGGTTAATTTCGGCCAGGCCGCGCGCCAGCCCAACAAGACGCAAAACAAAAGCGCGACCCTGGGTCGCGCTTTTTTATTGGCCGCCGCGGGCGGCAGGCATGATCACCAGCGGTAGGTCTTGAGCAGCTGCTCGAGCTTGCGGCACTGCTCCACCAGCTGGACGCTGGCGAGATTGGCGGCGTGAGCCTGGCCCAGGGTGTCATTGGAGGTGTTGCGAATGTCGCTCACCGAGCCGTCCACCTCGCTGCAGACCCTGTCCTGCTCCTCGGCGGACTGCGCCATCTGGGCGTTGAGATCGTTGATGCTGCTGATGCGGCCGATGATGTTCTGCATGGCGGCCAGGGTCGCCTCCGTCTTGTGGATGCTCTCGTCCGCCTTGGCCTTGGCATCCCCGATCACCGACACCGCGCTCTGGGCCTCGTTCTGCAGGGCGGCGATCATCTGGGAGATCTCCTCGCTGGCGGCGCGACTGCGGTTGGAGAGGGCGCGCACCTCGTCGGCCACCACCGCAAAGCCGCGGCCCTGCTCGCCAGCCCGGGCCGCCTCGATGGCGGCGTTGAGGGCGAGCAGGTTGGTCTGATCCGCAATGCCTTTGATCACCTCCAGCACCCCGTCGACCGCCAGGCAGCGGTTGTCGAGCTGCTGGATCACCCTGTCGACCCGCTCGATCTCCGCCGACATCTCGCCCATGTCGTTGATGGAGTGCTGGGCAAGGCGACTGGTGTTGGCCGCATCCTGGTTGGTGAGGGCGGAGAGCTCGGCGCTCTTGCGGGCGTGTTCGCGCACCTCGTGGGAGCTGGCGGCCAGCTCGCTCACGGCGGCGGCCACCTGTACCGTCATGCTCTCCTGCTGGCGGGCCGAGCCTTCGGTCTGGGTCGCCACCTGGCGGATCTGGTTGGACTCCTGATAGAGCTGGTGGGTGGCGCTCTCCACCTCCTGCAGGCTGTGGCGAAACCCCTGCACCATGTCGCTGACGGCGCGGGTCATCTCGCCCAGCTCATCCCGGTTGGGATTGATCAGGGGGAGAGAGAGATCCCGCTCCTTGGCCATGCGAGTCATGGCCAGCTGCAGATGGCGTACCGGCCGCTTGATGTAGCGTTGCAGCACCCAGCCCAGCAGGCCGAAGCCCAGCCCGAACACCGCCACCAGGCTGCCGCTCAGGATCAGGTTGTTGCGATGGATCTCGCCAAAGGTGTGGCTGAGATCGTAACTGATGCGCACCGCCCCCATGACGGTGCCTTCCGCCACCTGATGGCAGGTGGTGCACTGGGTACCGCGGTACTCCTTGTAAGCCTTGAAGGGCTTGATCAGGGTGAGCTGGTTGCCCTGCTGCTCGAGAATGGTCTCGCCTTGGTTGATGGCACGCTCGTCCAGCTTGTCTTCAATCTGCTGATCCGGATGGCCTGGGCCGAACAGGCTGGTCACCGCCGGGGCGCGGATCAGACGGGCCTCGACGATGCCGGCCTCGCTCTTGAGCTTGGTCTGCACGATCTGGCGATTGGCGATGGCCCCCGTCATCATCAGCACGTTGAGCTGATCCATGTAGGTGTTGGCGGCGCTCTCCACCTTTTCACCCGCCAGCCGGATGGCGAGATCCCGTTGCAGCCAGGCGGAGAGCTCGAAGCTGAGGGCGAAGGTGCAGCCGATGACCAGGGCGAGGGGGAGAAAGATTTTCCAGTTCAGAGACAGATTTTGCATCGTTGGCAGGTCCATGCGCAGGTGAGCGATCGTCAATGGTTGATGACTCTCCCCGCGTTTGCTCATCAGAACGGGGGAGATGGTTCTCTATCGGCTCACCCTACCTCATCTTGAGTAAATTAACTGTTAACTGGATCCATGATAGAGGTTAATGGTGCGTAGCAAACGAGGGCTGTTCGTCGTTGAGTTGATCCAGCACAAATTTGGCATTTATTGATAGTGGTTATCATTTGCATTATTTCACTCGATAGCCTGCCTGCGATGACACCACTGCTGACCCCGACCATGACCGGTCTTGCCACCCCGGATCCCCTCAAGTTCGCCTTTGGCGCCAAGACCTCGGCCCACGCCAGTCGCGGCGGCATGCGTCCGCTCACCCTCGACCATGCCGACTGGCAAGCCTGGTGGCGCCGCGAGAGCGAGGCGGACGAGCGGGCGCTCTATATCCACATCCCGTTTTGCCGCAAGCGCTGCAGCTTCTGCAATTTCTTTGAAAATGGTGCCAACCCGGCCTGCATCACCCGCTATGTCAACGCGCTCTGCGGCGCGCTTGCCAAGGCGGCCGAGACCCCCTTCACCCAGAGTCGCCCCTTCTCGGCCGTCTATGTGGGGGGCGGCACGCCGACGGACATGAGCGCCGACGAGCTGGCGATGCTGGCCGCCGCCATCTGTCGCTTTCCTTTGACTTCGGATGCGGAGGTGACCCTGGAGGGGCGCCTCAACGGTTTTGATGATGCCAAGTGGCACAGTGCGCTGGCGGGCGGCTTCAACCGCTTCTCGTTCGGGGTGCAGAGCTTTGATACCGAGGTGCGCCAGGCGGCGGCCCGCTTCGACGACCGGGAGACCCTGCTGACCCGGTTGGGGGAGCTGACCCGTCACGACGACGCGGTGATCGTGGCCGATCTCATCTTCGGTCTGCCGGGCCAGGATGATGCCGTGTGGCGTCAGGACATCGCGGACGTGATGGCGAGCGGGGTGCACGGGGTGGATCTATATCAGCTCATCGCCATGGCCGGCACCCATCTGGCCCGTGCCGAGGCGAAGGGCAAGCTCGGCTGGGCCGCCGACGGCCAGCAGCGGGTCAGCATGTATGCCTATGGCGCCCAGACGCTGGAGCAGGGGGGTTGGCAGCGGCTCTCCTGCAGCCACTGGCGGTGCGGCGAGGCCGAGCAGAGCCGCTACAACCAGATGGCCAAACGCGGCGCCGAGATCCTCCCCTTCGGGGCCGGGGCTGGCGGCAACGTGCAT
The DNA here is from genome assembly GCF_040907805.1 of Aeromonas sp. s3. Taxonomy (NCBI): domain Bacteria; kingdom Pseudomonadati; phylum Pseudomonadota; class Gammaproteobacteria; order Aeromonadales; family Aeromonadaceae; genus Aeromonas; species Aeromonas sp. s3. Next base: position 432,576 of record NZ_JBFOCQ010000033.1, on the reverse strand, counting down.
GGGCACGGCCTCATGTATGGCCGGGATCTGGCGCTCTGGCACGAGGCGCTGGCGGCGGATCAGCGGGCCCCCGGCATGGTGATGGGGCGCAATCCCAATGGCCGCCTCGATGGTCTGCTGCGCGGCGCGCTCGACAGCGGCTGGTTGGCGCTGGCCCGTTTGCCGGCGCCGCTGCGGGCACATCTACAGCCCTTGTTCGAGGCCTGGCAGCATCATGGGCTGGCAACGCTGAGCGAGGTGCGGCTCGAGCTCACTCTGGCGGGGCGCTTCTGGAACGTCAATCTGCAGGCAGGGTTGTTTGAATACTTGCAGCTCAACCCGCTGGCGGGGTCGGGTACGGCGCCTGCCGATCCGGCGCAGGCGGTGCGCCATTCGCTGGTGTGAGTGCGCTGGCCGAGAGGGCTGTGCAATGAGGAGATGATAAACAAGGGGGGCACCTGATGTGCCCCCCTTGTTCGTTATGGCTGGTGGACCTCTTCCACCCGCACCCGCAGCTGCCCCTCTGCAAGCTGGGTGACCAGCGTCTGGCCGGCATCGGCCTGGGCGGCGCGGCTGATCACCTCACCGCTTTGGGTGCGGGTGATGGAGTAGCCTCGGCCCAGGGTGGCGAGCGGGCTCACCCCGTCGAGGCGGGCACTGAGCATGGCGAGGCGGTGGCTAGCAAGGTCTTGGCGTTTGGCGATGAGGGCATGGAGGCGCTCCTCGGCCAGCTGGTGGCGGCGCTTGCCGGCGGCCAACAAGCGCTCCGGGCTCTTGCCCTGCAGGCGCAGCTCCAGGTTGGCGAGGCGCCGCTCCCCCTGATGCAGTCTGTGGTTCATCAGCTGCTGCAAACGGGCGGAGAGCTCGTCGAGGCGCTGGGATTGCTGCTCCAGCCGCCGCTTCGGATCCTGATGGTCGAGCCGCTTTTGCAGCAGGATGAAATCGTGGCGGGCAGCGGTCTGCTGGCGGTTCATCGCCTGCAGCAGTTGCTGCTTGAGATGGGCGAGGCGCAGGGCGCGGGCGCTCTGATCCGGCGCCACCAGCTCGGCCGCCGCCGACGGGGTCGGGGCGCGCAAGTCGGCGGCAAAGTCGCTGATGGTGACATCCACCTCGTGGCCCACCGCGCTCACCACCGGGATGGCGGAGTGGGCGATGGCACGCGCCACCGCCTCTTCATTGAAGCACCAGAGATCTTCAAGCGAGCCGCCGCCGCGCCCGACGATCAGCACATCCACTTCGGCGCGGCGGTTGGCCAGGGCAATGGCAGAGACGATCTGGCCGATGGCGGCGCTGCCCTGTACCTGGGTCGGGTAGATAAACACCGGCAGATCCGGTGCGCGGCGTTTGAGCACCGTCAGCATGTCGTGGAGGGCGGCGCCGGTGGCTGAGGTGACCAACCCCACGGCGCGCGGTTCGCGCGGCAGCGGCCGCTTGTGCCCCTCGTCGAACAGCCCCTCGGCGCCGAGGCGGCGCTTGAGCTCCTCAAAGCGCAGCGCCAGCACGCCATCGCCCGCCGGCTGCATCGACTCGATGATCAGCTGGTAGTCGCCGCGCGGCTCATAAAGCGAGACCCGCGCCTGCACCAGCACCTGCATGCCGTCCTGCGGGCGGAAGGCCACCCGCCGGTTGTTGCCCTTGAACATGGCACAGCGCACCTGGGCCGACATGTCCTTGAGGGAGAAGTACCAGTGGCCGGAGCTTGGCATCGCCAGGTTGGAGAGCTCGCCGGTCAGCCACACCAGCCCCAGATCCTGCTCCAGGATCATGCGCACGGCGCTGTTGAGGCGGGTGACGGTAAAGACCTGCTGTTGTCTGCTTTGACTCGGTTCGTTGCGGTAGTTCAAGGCTGGTCCTGCGCTGTGTGCCCCGCCTTGGGGCGGGGGCATAAAACAATGGCGCCATCTTAACGCAGTTCGGGGCGAACGCCGAGCGGCGCTGGCCCTGTCGGGTTCAGCGTGCGTCCGGATCCTGAGGCTGCGCCCGGGCCTGAACGGCCGGGGGGCTGGCCTGGCTGGTTACCAGCCAGACCGAGAGGCAGGCGACCAGGCCCCCCAGCACGAAGCCCTGGTTCAAGGTCTCGCCCAGCACCAGCGCGCCCCACAAGATGCCAAAAGGAGGAATGAGGAAGGTGACGGTGAGACTGCGCAGCGGGCCGATATCGGCGATCAGTCGAAAATAGAGCAGATAGGCGAGGGCGGTGCAGACCACGCCGACCGCCAGCACGCTGGCCCAGGCTGTGGGCACGGCCCAGTCGACCGCGGGGCCGGTCGCCAGCTGGTAAGCGAAAAAGGGCAGCAGGAACAGGCTGGCACCCAGCTGGCTGCCAAAGGCCACCAGCTTGGCATCGAGTCCGCCGCGATGGGTGATCCAGCTGCGGGTGAGAAAGCCGGCGAGGCCGTAGCAGGCGGTGGCAAACAGGCAGGCCAGCACCCCGGGCAGCAGATGCCCACCGGCACTCACCTCGCCGGTGGTGGTGATGAGGCTGATCCCGATCACCCCCAATACCACCCCCAGCCATTTGCGCCGATCAAGGCGCTCGTTGAAGCAGGAAAAGCCGATGAGGGCCCCCATCAGCGGCGTGGTGGCGTTGAGGATGGCCGAGTAGCCGGCCGGCAGCCAGAGGGCGGCGATGGCGTACATCAGAAACGGGATGGCGGAGTTGATGACGCCGAGCAGCATGGCGGACTTGAGCTTGCCCTGAAACCCCATGGGGGCGCGCAGCAGCAGGAGCATGACGGCAAGCCCGATAAGGGCGAACAGCACCCGCAGGAAGGTGGTGTTGACGGAGCCAAACGCCGGTGCGGCGATGCGCATGAACAGGAAGCTGGCGCCCCAGATGGCGGCCAGCAGGAGCAGGCGCCCATAATCGGCAGGTTTCATGGTGTCGTCCTTGAGGTGATGGTCGCCAATATTGGCGCTGCATCGGCATGATGCTGACAAGGTGCCTGTGCTGGCAACTGCCAGGATGGCAGCAGGGCGTCCATGCCCTGGCGTACCGGTGTGTGGGTGACGGGAGCGTTACGGCTCCGGCTGGCTCACGAAGGCAATCTTGTGCAGGCCGTGCTGGGAGGCCTGGGCCATCACCCTGGCGATGATGCCGTACTCCACCTTGCGATCGATGCGCAGCTGGATCTCGGGCAGCTCCCCCTCGGCCTGGCCGGCGCTCTCCATCTTGGCGAGCAGGGCGGTCTCATCGACCTGCTGATCGTTCCAGTAGATCTTGCCGGCGCCATCGATGGCGAGGTTGATGTCCTGCTTGTCTGGCTGGTTGAGCTGGCTGCTGGCCTCTGGCAGCTCGAGCTTGACCGCGTTGGTGAGCAAGGGGGCGGTGATCATGAAGACGATGAGCAGCACCAGCATGACGTCGATCATCGGGATCATGTTGATCTCGGAGAGGGGTTGATCGGCCCCCTCGTCCGACAGTTTGCCAAATGCCATCAGCCGCGCCCCTCTCTGGTTTTCCGCTCCATCAGCGGAGTGACCTTGGTGGTGGCGACCTGCTCGCAGCCGGTCACCAGCAGGGTGAACAGATCGTGGCCAAATTCCTCCAGCGCCGCGAGCCTGAGGCGATTGCGCCGCACGAAGAAGTTGTAGATGAGCACGGCCGGCAGGGCGACCGCGAGGCCGAAGCCGGTCATGATCAGCGCCTCGCCCACGGGGCCGGCGACCTTGTCCAGACTGCTCTGACCGGCGGCGCCGATGGCCAGCAGGGCGTGGTAGATACCCCAGACGGTGCCGAACAGCCCGATGAAGGGGGCTGCCGAGCCCACCGAGGCGAGGAAGGCCAGCCCCTGTTCCAGCCGCACCCGCTCCTGGGTGATGACCCGGCGCATGGCGCGCAGCAGATATTCATCCGGCGAGCCCAGCTTGCAGCTGACCGCACGCTCCTCGGCCCGGTTCAGCTGGGCCACGGCCGCCAGCGCTGCGCCGGTCAGCCGGCCATAGGCCTCCTGCGGCGGCAGGTGGGCCAGCTGACGCTCCATCTCCTGCACGCTGTCGTGCTGCCAGAAATCGGCGACGAAGCGGGCGTTGAGGCGTTGTTCCCGCTGCGCGAGGTAGCCCTTGAGCAGGGCGTAGTAGCAGGTACCAAGGGACATCAATACCAGCAGGATGAAGGGGATCAGCCCCACACCGCTGTTCTGGCTGAGCAGGTGGGCGATGCCCATGCCGTTGCTTGCAATTTCAGGATCCATGTTCAAGCCCTTAATTTGAAAATGATGGTGACGTTTGCCGAGGCCTCGACGGCCACGTTGTTCTGTTTGGCAGGAATGAATTTCCAGCGGCTGACGGTCTTGCGGGCCGTCATGTCCAGCCGCCGATAGCCGCTGCTCTTGTCCACCTCCACCGAGGCGGCGGTGCCCTCGGCCGTCACCCGCACATTGAGGATGACCCGCCCCTCTTCTCCCCGTCGTCTCGACTCATAGGGGTATTGGGGCTCGGGGTTGTTGAGCCGTGCATCGCGGGCGATGGGGGCGCTGTTGCCCGCGCCTCCGCCAGCCTTGTGGGCAGGACTCTGACTGGCACTTCCGCCGCTCATCTGTGCGGTCGTTGCCGCCGTCGCAGGGGCGGGCGCAGTGACCGGCGGTTGCGGACTGCTCATTGGCATGACCTTGGCGGGCTGCACCGGCGGGGGATTGTGTTTAAGCGGTTTGACCACCGGCGTGACGCTTTTCTTGACTGGCTTGAGCGGCGGTTTTTTGGGTGTCGGCAACGGCTTGGCTTTTTGCGGCACTTTTTGTACTTGCTGCACTTTTTGTACGTGCTGCGCTGTGGGAGCAGGGCCGGGGGCCGCCTTGGCTGGCGCGTCATTGGTTGCGGCCTCGCCAACCCAGCGGGCCGACAGGGTCAGCGGCAAGGGCGGGGTGATGGGCGCAGGCTGGTGCGCATAGAGCCACCAGAAGGAGGCAAGATGCAGGGCGATCGCGATGGCAAGGCAAACGAGACGGGCGGCGTCGGGATCGTTGGCGGGCAGTGCTGGTCTCGGGCTGCAGGCGTCCATCACTGGGCTCCCTGACGAGTCTTCATATACATACTCAAACGGCTGGTGTGAAGGCGCCCGAACCGGCGCCGATGCCGCAAGCTTGCCCGACGAATAGCTCATCAAACAATAACTATTATCAATCGTGTTTTAATCGTAACAGGATGAAAAACCTGGGGATAAGCATCGATACTGGGCCCCTTTGCCACCTCACAGGTTGCAACGCCGCCTTCTGGTAATGAGTGGTGGCAGCGGGTTACAGCTCCAGCAATACCCCGAGCTCCACCACCCGGTTGGCGGGAATATGAAAGAAGTCGGTGGCCTTGAGGGAGTTGCGGTTCATCCAGACGAACAGGCCCTCCCGCCAGCGCGCCATGCCGGGCAGATCTGTGCTGACCAGGTGCTCGTGGGAGAGGAAGAAGGAGGTCTTGGCCATGGTGACTTTCAGATCCTCCTGGGCGCAGGCCTGGAAGATCTCCTCCATGGAGGGCACCTCCTTGTAGCCAAAGTGGGCGACCACCTGCCAGAACCCCTCGCCAAGGTGGGTGAGCTCGATGCGCTCCTTGAAGGAGAGCCAGGGCTCGTCCTTGATCTGAACGGTAAGGAAAATGACCCGTTCGTGCAGGATCTTGTTGTGTTTGAGGTTGTGCAGCATGGCGTGGGGCACCACCTGCACCGATTTCGAGAGAAACACTGCGGTGCCGGGTACCTGCAGTGGCGGGTCTGCCTGCATGTTGTCGACAAACCCTTTCAGCGCCAGTGATTTGTGTTCCAGCTTGTCGAGCACCAACTCCCGTCCGCGCTTCCAGGTGGTCATCACCAGGATGGCCAGCAGCGCGAACAGGATGGGGAGCCAGCCACCGGCCAGAAACTTGGTGGTATTGGCGGCAAAGAAGGTGACATCGACCAGCAGCAGCGGCGCGCACACCAGCGCAATCAGCCAGTGCGACCACTTCCAGCGGCGGGCGGCCACCACCATCAGCAGCAGGGTGGTAAGCGCCATGGTGCCGGTCACCGCGATGCCGTAGGCGGCCGCCAGGTTGCTTGAACTCTGGAACCAGAGGATGACGATGACAATGCCCCCCAGCAGCAGCCAGTTCACCAGCGGCAGGTAGATCTGGCCTATCTCGTGCTCCGAGGTGTGGCGGATCTCCTGGCGCGGCAGGTAGCCGAGCAAAATGGCCTGGCGCACCACCGAGTAGGTGCCCGAGATCACCGCCTGGGAGGCGATGACGGTTGCCAGGGTGGCGAGGATCAACAGGGGAAAGGCCAGCCAGGAGGGGGCGAGCAGGTAGAAGGGATTTTCGATGGCGGCGGGATTGCGCAGCAGCAGGGCTCCCTGGCCGAAGTAGTTGAGCAGCAGGGCCGGCATCACCAGGGAGCCCCAGGCCAGCCGGATGGCATCACGGCCAAAGTGGCCCATGTCGGCATAGAGCGCCTCCGTGCCGGTGACGCAGAGCACGACCGCCCCCAGGGTGATAAAAGCGACCCCCGGTCGGCTGACCATGAAATCGAGGGCGTAGAGCGGATTGACGGCCTGCAGGATGGCGGGATTCCGCCCGATCTCATAGGCCCCGAGCGCCGCCAGCACCCCGAACCAGAGCAGCATGACCGGGCCGAACAGGCGGCCGATGCCGGCGGTGCCGTAATGCTGCACCCCAAACAGGATCACCAGTACGGTGAGGGTGATGGGCAGCACGAAGGGCGCCAGCTCCGGGGTGATCACCTGCAACCCTTCGACCGCCGAGAGCACCGAGATGGCGGGGGTGATCACCGCATCCCCGATGAAGAGCCCGACACCGACCAGACCCAGCATCATGAGCAGGGCGCGCGGCTTGGCAGGGAGGCGGCGGGAGGCCAGCGAGGCGAGGGTGAGGATCCCCCCTTCTCCCTTGTCGTCGGCCCGAAGCACCAGCAACACATATTTGAATGAGACCACAATCATGATGGTCCAGAAGAAGAGGGAGACGATGGAGAGGATCCCCGCCGGCGTGGGTTGCAGGCCCAGGTGTCCGGCGAAGCTCTCCTTGAGGGCATAGAGCGGGCTGGTGCCGAGATCGCCATAGACGACCCCCAGTGCCGCCAGGGTTATGGCCATACGCCCTTGCGGGTGTCCGTGATTCATCATGAAATTCCATTTCAATTCAGAATGTTAATCATGATACGCAGGCGCCGGCTCAAAGCAAACCCGCGCCGTGAAAAGGTCACGTCGCCTGAACGTACCGGCCCGGGGAAACCAGCCCGGATGCGGCGCTGTCCGGTTAAGCTTTTGAGGGACTTGCCAGGGGCGAGTGACCCGGTTTGCGAGGGCGCTCGACAGGTGCCAACGGGTCTGCAACGAGGGAGGGGGTGCGGGGCTGCCTGAAAAAATTAAACGGGGGCTTTTTTGCATAAAACCGCAATGAGGCAACTCTTTTGCCTGCAAACGGCCGTTTTATGACGAAAATTGTTGGGTTTTTAGCGCCTTGGCGGCTGAAAAGGTCAAAACGCCATAAAAAATTCAAAAAACTTCTTTACCAGTGACCAATGCGTGAGTAAACTTCGTCGGCAATATTTTACACCCCCACTTCCTCAACGGTGAGATATTGCCATGCTCAGGATTGCCAAAGAAGCGTTAACCTTCGACGATGTACTGTTGGTTCCCGCCCACTCCGAAGTTCTTCCCAATACTGCCGATCTGCGTACCAAGCTGACCTCTGCCATCAGCCTGAACATCCCCATGATCTCCGCTGCCATGGACACAGTGACCGAAGCCCGTCTGGCTATCGCACTGGCCCAGGAAGGCGGTATCGGCTTTATCCACAAGAACATGTCCATCGAGCAGCAGGCTGCAGAAGTGCGCAAGGTCAAGAAGTACGAGAGCGGCGTGGTCACCGACCCCGTCACCGTACGCCCTGACCTGACCATCGCCCAGATCAAGGAGCTGAGCCACAAGAACGGTTTCGCCGGCTATCCGGTGGTGACCGAAGGCAACCAGCTGGTGGGCATCATCACCGGTCGTGACGTGCGCTTCGTGACCGATCTCTCCCAGACTGTCGAACAGATCATGACCCAGAAGGATCGTCTGGTCACCGTGCGTGAAGGGGCGCCTCGTGAAGAGGTGGTCGGCCTGATGCAGAAGCACCGTATCGAGAAGGTGCTGGTGGTCAACGCCGACTTCAAACTCAAGGGCATGATCACCGTCAAGGACTTCCAGAAAGCCGAGCGCAAGCCGAACGCCTGTAAAGACGACAAGGGTCGTCTGCGAGTCGGTGCCGCCGTCGGTGCCGGTGCCGGCAACGAAGAGCGCGTCGCCGCCTTGGTAGAAGCCGGTGTGGACGTGCTGCTGATCGACTCCTCCCACGGCCACTCCCAGGGCGTGCTGGATCGCATCAAGGCGACCCGCGAAGCCTATCCTGATCTGCAGATCATCGGCGGCAACGTGGCGACTGCCGCGGGCGCCAAGGCGCTGGCCGCTGCCGGCGTCAACGCCGTCAAGGTCGGTATCGGCCCGGGCTCCATCTGTACTACCCGTATCGTGACCGGCGTGGGCGTGCCCCAGATCACCGCCATCTCCGACGCCGTCGACGCGCTGGAAGGCACCGGCATCCCGGTGATTGCCGATGGCGGCATCCGCTTCTCCGGTGACGTGGCCAAGGCCATCGCCGCTGGCGCCAGCTGCGTCATGGTGGGCTCCATGTTCGCCGGTACCGAAGAGGCACCGGGCGAGATTGAGCTCTATCAGGGTCGCTCCTTCAAATCCTACCGTGGTATGGGGTCCCTCGGCGCCATGTCCAAGGGCTCCAGCGACCGCTATTTCCAGACCGACAACGCCGCCGACAAGCTGGTGCCGGAAGGGATCGAAGGCCGCGTGCCGTACAAGGGCCGCCTCAAAGAGATCATCCACCAGCAGATGGGCGGCCTGCGCTCCTCCATGGGGCTGACCGGTAGCGCCACCATCGACGACATGCGCACCAAGGCCGAATTCGTGCGCATCTCGGGCGCCGGGATGAAAGAGTCCCACGTCCACGACGTGACCATTACCAAAGAAGCCCCCAACTACCGGATGGGCTGATAAAACGGGGCTGCGGCCCCGTTTCTCCACCCCTTTTTTATCCCGTGCTTTTTGTGACAACAGCAGCCTGATGCAGGAATAAAATGACTAAAGACATTCACCAGCACCGTATCCTTATCCTCGACTTCGGTTCCCAGTACACCCAGCTGATCGCCCGCCGCGTGCGCGAAATCGGCGTCTACTGCGAACTGTGGGCCTGGGATGTGACTGAAGAGCAGATCCGCGAATTCAATCCGAGCGGCATCATCCTCTCCGGCGGCCCCGAGTCCGTCACTGAAGCGGGCAGCCCGCGCGCCCCCGAGTACGTGTTCAACGCCGGCGTGCCGGTGTTTGGCATCTGCTACGGCATGCAGACCATGGCCGAGCAGCTGGGTGGCAAGGTGCAATCCTCCACCGAGCGTGAATTCGGTTACGCCAAGGTGGAAGTGCTGGGCAACGCCGGCAAGACCAGCGCGCTGCTGCGCAACATCGAAGATGCCATCGCCGACAACGGCAATGCCCTGCTGGATGTCTGGATGAGCCACGGCGACAAGGTCACCACCATCCCGGCCGACTTCACCACCATCGCCCAGACCGCCACCTGCCCGCACGCCGCCATGGCCAACGAGGCCAAGCGTTTCTACGGCGTGCAGTTCCACCCGGAAGTGACCCACACCCGTCAGGGTGCCCGCATGCTGGAGCACTTCGTCAAAGACATCTGCGGCTGCGAATGCCTGTGGACCCCGGCCACCATCATCGACGACGCCGTTGCCCGCATCCGCGAGCAGGTGGGTGACGACGAGGTGATCCTGGGCCTCTCCGGCGGTGTGGACTCCTCCGTGGTTGCCATGCTGGTGCACCGCGCCATCGGCGATCGCCTGACCTGCGTCTTCGTCGACAATGGTCTGCTGCGCCTGAACGAAGGCACCCAGGTGATGGAGATGTTTGGTGACCACTTCGGTCTGAACATCGTCAAGGTCGATGCCGAAGAGCGCTTCCTCTCCGCCCTGGCCGGTGAAGATGAACCGGAAGCCAAGCGCAAGATCATCGGCCGCGTGTTCGTTGAAGTGTTTGACGATGAAGCGAAAAAGCTGAAAAACGCCAAGTGGCTGGCACAAGGCACCATCTATCCTGACGTCATCGAATCGGCTGCCAGCAAGACCGGCAAGGCCCACGTCATCAAGTCTCACCACAACGTCGGCGGCCTGCCGGAAGAGATGAAGATGGGTCTGGTGGAGCCGCTGCGCGAGCTGTTCAAAGACGAAGTGCGCCGCGTTGGCCTCGAGCTGGGTCTGCCCTACGACATGCTCTACCGTCACCCGTTCCCTGGCCCGGGTCTGGGCGTGCGGGTGCTTGGCGAAGTGAAGAAAGAGTACTGCGATATTCTGCGCCGCGCCGATGCCGTCTTTATCGAAGAGCTGCGCAAGGCCGACCTCTACAACCAGGTCAGCCAGGCGTTCGCCGTGTTCCTGCCGGTGCGCTCCGTTGGCGTCATGGGCGATGGCCGCAAATATGACTGGGTCATTGCCCTGCGCGCGGTCGAGACCATCGACTTCATGACCGCCCACTGGGCCCACCTGCCGTACGACTTCCTCGGCCACGTGTCGAATCGCATCATCAACGAGATCAACGGTATCTCCCGCGTGGTGTACGACGTCTCTGGCAAGCCGCCCGCAACCATCGAATGGGAATAAGCGGCGCACGCCCTTTCACCCTTCAAGCATAAAAATGTAAAAAAGACGCCCTTGCGGCGTCTTTTCTTTTTCCAATCGTTTGCGCCTCATTTTTCCCCTCGCTAGCCGCTTTCTCGCCTCCCTGCCTCTGTCATATCTGACAGGGGGTGTTTTATGGATCTCGCACTAGGCTCAGCCATGCCAATTGAGACCGATGCTGTGAGGCGATGGTCGTGGCAGCAGGGGAGGGTGACGACAGCAACGCCTTTATGTGCACTGTCGACACCGGACATACCAAATCTGGTATGGCCCCCGGTGGAGTCCGGACACCACTTGAATAAACGGGGCGGAACCCGAACAGCCAAACGAGTAGGGACAAGAGATCACGGAGGGTTTGTTATGTCAGAACAAGCAGTGTTGTTGGGCGGATGGACTGCCTACCACAAGCTGAGCGCCAAAGATCAGGCCGTATTCAACCAGGCGCTGGAAGGATTTGTCGGGGTGCAGTACACCCCCTTTGAAGTCTCCACCCAGGTCGTCGCCGGCACCAACTACCGCTTCAAATGCAAAACCACGGTGCCGCTGCCCAACCCGATCCACGGGGAAGCCGTGGTGCAGATCTTCCAGTCCCTGGATGGCTCGGCCCATATCACCTCCATCACCCCGATCTAATTGGGTTGCGTGGCAAGGCGGGGAGAGGGAATAGCCTCCAACCTGTTTGCTCCAAATCCTGAAAATAAGAAAGACGCCTTAGGGCGTCTTTCTTATTTTCCAATTGTTTGCGAGAAAATTTTGCTGTTGGTGCAGGGGATGGAGGCCATGTTGCCAACGTTGTCGTGATGAGTGCCCGAGTCGATCGGCAGAGCCTCATCTATCACGTCCACACAAGACGGCAGACTGTGGTTTATCCAGACAGGGGAGGGGGAGCATACCTTCTTTGCTTGCCGGGAGCAGTACTGGGAATGGATCCGGATATCCACCGTTTTGATGAGATGCGCAGATACGTTCCCCAAGATGAGTTAATTTCTTGATCTGGTTTGGGAAACGTCCACCTTCCTCTTTTTCTTGTATCTCTCTCTCGCTAGGATAGTCGTTTGGAAATGGCCTCTTTGGAGTCACCTATGAGTCAGGCTAGAGATGACGCTGTCCATTGCCCATGGCTGACTCCTCAGCTGTGTTTGTATACAGTGTGTGCTTATAGGGACAAAAGAGGAAGTCAAGCGAATACGTTCAGATGCCAGTGATGGTTTGGTAATGTCATAATTTAAAATGAGTTTTTTGAGGTGGTAATGCAGATGAAGCGGAGTTACACGGAAGGCCCAGCTATTGAATTAGTACCGTCCTCCATCTAATCACATTTAACTGAAATGAGGGACAAAGTTTGAATTGGCTGAAGAGTTTCTTTCAAAAAAACAAGCAAGCTTCATTAATAGAAGTAAAGTTGCTGGATAAGAACGAACATCGAGCTCTACCTGAAATTCCTGATTGGCTTGTAGCTGACTGTAAGAATACACAGCGGATTCTTGACTCGCATGAAGGTAGTCCGTTTGAAAAGCTGAAGTATGTATACGAGTTTTTAAACAAATTCAGTCTATTCGCAAAATCATTTAGTGTTTGTGGCAATCATTGTAGCGCGTGCTGTAAAAACGATGTTCAAATTACCACTTTGGAAGCCAAATATATAGGAAAAATATCTGGGAAAAAGGCTAAAAACGTAAGTCGTCCTAGCAATAGCCATAATAGCGACTGTCCTTTCTTAAAGGATAATGCATGTTCAATTTACGAAACCAGGCCATTTAACTGTCGTACACTTCATACTTTGGATGACCCCAAATACTGTAGTACCCATGAACATCATCAGCTTTACGGTTTGCAAGTCGGAAAAGGTATACCAATAGTATTCCAGTTTAAGAGGTATACAGAAAGACTCAATGAAAATAGGCCTGTTGCTGATATTCGAGATTTTTTCAGTTAACAAACCATTGCAACGGACTCGGAAAAAGCTCCTCGTCGTTGAATAGGGGCGTTAGGGCGCAAAGGGGGAAAGATTGGAAGAAGTAGCGAAATTATGGAATGACAACTATTCCAACAGCATGGTTTCGCTTGGCGTTGGACTCGTTTTCTTTGTCTTGGGACCTATTGGGGTTTGGTTTTCGGGCCTCAAGATTAGAAGAGAACGAATTCAAAAAGCAAAAGAAAGGCTTATCGATTTAATCGAAGGCATGCGTGTTTCTCAGGAAGCAATTACAACGGCAAAGCTAAAGCAACTGTTTAATTCTGTTGAAAGAGAGGTCGAAACAAGTATTGGCTCAGAGTACGACATTGAAAGACTTTTTGAAGATGTATCGCTTCGCTTTCAGAGAAGCAAGCATCTTGATGCAACACAGAAAGATGCCTACTCAAAAACACTTCTTGATCTTGTGGAATCAATAAAACAATCCCAAGTAGCAGGTGCGCGCGTCATCCCTAGACGTTACGAGTCAATTTTTCTGGACTTGAGACAATCAATTGAAAGCCAAGACATGCAGAAGTCAAATAAAGTCTTAGATGAACTAGAAGAGAAAGTCTCAAGACTGCCGATGGAAGCAGAACCATTTATCCGCATACTTACAATTCAAAGGCGGTTCATTAAAGAGCACCCTGTCTTGTTTCTGACGCTGGCAGTAATCTACGTGGCATTTTTTTGTAATGGGCGTGGTTACAGGTGTCATCAAGTAGCCCTAATACTAAGCTCTAAGGGACGCGCCGCCAGCGGCGCGCCCCTGAGCCAGCACGTTATACCCTAAAAGATGGATAATTCAACGAGACCAAATCATGGCAACAAAATCTGAAATATTAAAAGAGGCTTTATTTATTGCATCAGAAGCACTTCGGGAACTCGAGTTATCAGAAGCAACTTTAACGTCAATTGCATTGAAAGCTAGCCGAATTGCTAGAATAACCGGTGATTTTGACATGCAACAAATTATGCTCTTTGAAGCTGGTGGTTATCCTTCTGAGCCAACTGGTGTTCAACCTGAAATATGGTCGTTAGCAATGAAAGCGAAGAGGATAATAAAAGAGAAAAAGAATGGAGAAATAAAAGAATATGCCACATTAAAGTCTATTGAACAGTTAGAAAGTGAAAATCAGGCAGCTAAAGAACGTCTGCGTTCTGCTGTTGATCCAAACATATCCATAAGCTCGAGCAATCCCAATCAATTCATATCGCCTGTGGTTGGCAATGGCTTCGAGCGAGCAACAGTAATTGGCTCGATAAGTGAAACAGCTAAAATAATAGGGCAGCGCAGAGCATATATATACCAATACCTGAGTGATGTCTATTATGAATTACGTTATTCATCGGTCACAGAAGATAGTTTTTCAAGAATAAGGTCTGTAGTAGATACCAATATTGCGAATCTCACTCCAAATGCAGTTAAGAAATTTACTGCCATTTATGATAATTTAGATTCTGACAATGCTGAAGATTGGGCTAATGCCGTTCATAGTTGTCGCCGTGTTTTACAAGATTTAGCTGATGTTTTATATCCTTCGAGAGAAGATATAACGAAAAAAATTGGTGGTAAAGAGCGAGTGATAAAACTTGGTCCAGATGCCTATATAAATAGAATAATTGCTTATGTAGAAGGAAATACGCAATCTGAACGATTTAAAGAAATTGTTGGATCTCACATGAAATATCTTGGTGAACGATTAGATGCTATTTTTCAAGCGGCTCAAAAAGGTTCTCATGCTGAAATTGTGTTAAAAGAAGAAGCAGATCGCTATGTCGTTTATACATACATGGTTGTCGGCGATTTAATCACTTTAAAACTAAGCAGAGAAACAAGTCCGGCACAGGCATAACAAAAACTTGATATCGCCGGACGACTGCCCGGTGATATCTGATGGTCTATTGCCTTATGACCTGCAGGCTCTGTGTTCCCCCTGTCCGGCAGAGTATCACAGCCTTACCTCACTCATACCTCGCCGCTTCCCAGGCGTGTATTGCCTGTTTGCGGGTCTCGCCCCAGTGATAACCGCCGAGTTTGCCGTTTTGCTGGATGACTCTGTGGCAGGGGATCATCAAGGCGACGGGGTTGGCCCCCACCGCCAGCCCCACGGCGCGGGCGGCCTTGGGATTGCCGACGGCGCTTGCCACCTGGGCGTAGCTCACCACCTTGGCGGGGGGGATCTGCAGCAGCGCCCGCCAGACGCTGATCTGAAAGTTGGTGCCGCTCACGTGCAAGGAGATGGGGCGATCCGGTGTCTTGCTGCCATCGAACATGGTGTCGATGACCCCCTGGGTACGTGATGGCGCCTCCCTCAGTTCTGCCTCTGGCCAACTCTGGGCGAGGGCGGCCAGCGGCGCCTCTGGGGCCTGGCCATCGAGAAACGAGAAGTTGCACACTCCTCGCGGGGTCAGGGCGACAAACGCCTGACCGAAGGGGGTGTCGTGCACCCCGTGATCGATAACCAGCCCGGCCCCGCGCTGTTTGTACTCGCCCGGCGTTACCGCTTCGAGCTGCACAAAGTGATCGTAGAGCCGCGAGCCGCTGCTAAGGCCCAGGGTATCGGCCACCTCCAGCAGCGGGCGTGATTCCTGCAGCAGCGCCTTGGCCCGCTCCAGGGTCAGTACCTGCAGATAGCGTTTGGGCGTCACCCCGGCCCAGCGGCTGAACAGCCGCTGGAAGTGAAAGGGGCTTAAGTGAACGTGCGCCGCTATCTCGTCCAGGGTGGGCTGGCGCGCCACCTGGCTTGCGATAAAACGGATGGCATCGGCGATGCGGGCGTAATCAGACATAAGGCGCTCTCACGATAGGTTTGCAGCCGCAGTATCTTGGGTGCGACAAGGTCATGTGCGACAAATAGATACCCCACCATCGGCCAGCAGGGCAATGCCGGTGGTAAAGCTGGATGCATCGGACGCGAGATAGAGGGCCGAGCGGGCGATCTCCTCCGGTTGGGCCAGCCGTTTGAGGGCATGCATATTCTGCACAAAGGCGAGACTCTCCGGCGTATTGGTAAAGGCCCGTCCCATGGGGGTGTCGGTGCCCCCCGGCAGCAGGGCGTTGACCCTCACCCCTTGTGCCCCATATTCGGCGGCCAGCACCTGGGTCAGGCCGATGATGCCGGCCTTGCTCGCGGCATAGGCCGCCATGCCGGGCAGCCCCAGGGTATGGCCGACGAAGGTGGAGGTAAAGATAAGCGAGCCGCCGCCGCGTGCCTGCATGGCGGGGATCTGATACTTGGCCCCCACAAAGGCGCTGGTGAGGTTGGTATCCAGGGTCTCTTGCCACTGCGCCAGTCCAAGCGCCGGCACGCTGCCCGGTGTCCCCGTGGTGCCGGCGTTGTTGAAGGCGATATCGAGCCCGCCGAAACGGGTCAGCGCGAGATCCACCAGGGTGCGGGCGTAAGTCTCGCTTTTCACATCCCCCGCCAGGCTCACCGCCTGTCCCCCCTCATGGCGGATCTCCTCCACCAGCAGATCCAGCTCGCTCTGGCGGCGGGCGCCGACGACCACGCTGGCCCCTTCTCGAGCAAACAGGATGGCGCTGGCGCGGCCGATGCCGGAGCTGGCGCCGGTGATGATGGCGACCTTGTTGGACAGTAATGACATGGCAGTTCCCTCGCAGGTGTGTTGTGCGGGCGCACGGGGTTGGCAGTGGGTTGGAACCTCAATGGGTTTAACTCCACGCTGGTTTAGCCCCACTATGGCAACCGGCCCTCGTAGACACGACCCGGATCTTGCTCTCTTTACCCCCATGCCAGCGTTGCTGGGCGCAGATAGCGGCCCTCGCGGCAACAAAACAGGGGATCTTCGGCCGTCATTCTCTATAATGCCCCCTCATTTTTTGACTGCCGGTTTGACTGCCGGGCCAATCACCGGCAGCGCCGTTGGCCGCGACTTGGCCACCCCGATAGAGACGATGTCATGCATACTCTGGAACAGCTGCGCGCAGGTGAACTCTGCGGCGCCCGCCACCTCAAACTTGCCGAAAACCTGACGGAGTTCCCGCCCGAAATCTTTAGTCTCAAAGAGACGCTGGAGGTGCTGGATCTTACCGGCAACCAGTTGAGTCGGCTGCCTGACGAGCTGGCCGGGTTCAGCAAGCTGCGCATCATTTTCTGCTCCGAAAACCGCTTTACCGAGCTGCCCGAGGTGCTGGGGCGCTGTCAGGCGCTCACCATGGTGGGCTTCAAGGCCAACCAGATTGTCACTGTGCCCGCCGCGTCGCTGCCGGTGGGGCTGCGCTGGTTGATCCTGACCGACAACGCCATCGAGCAGCTGCCCGATGAGCTGGGTCAGTGCGAGGCCCTGCAAAAGTTGATGCTCTCAGGCAACCGCCTGCGCGAGCTGCCGGCGACCCTTGCCAACTGCCAGCGTTTGGAGCTGGTGCGCATCGCCGCCAACCGGCTCGACGCGCTCCCGGATTGGCTGGTGAGCCTGCCACGCCTTGCCTGGCTGGCGTATGCGGGCAACCCCTTCAGCGACAGGCAGGAGCAGCGGCTGGGCCAGTGCGCCTCGGTAGCCAACATCCCGTGGGCTGCGCTGACGGTGGGCGAGCTGTTGGGGCAGGGGGCTTCCGGCGTCATCCATCGCGCGGAGCTGGCAACGCCGGCGGGACCGCGGGCAGTAGCGGTCAAATGCTTCAAGGGGGCCGTGACCAGCGATGGGCTGCCCCGCTGCGAGTTGGCGGTGTCGCTGGCGGCTGGCCGTCATCCCCATCTGGTCGGGGTCGAGGGGCGGGTGGGCGATCACCCCTCCGGCATCCCGGCGCTGGTGATGGCGCTGATAGACCCCGATTTTATCAACCTGGCGGGACCGCCGAGCCTGGACTCCTGCACTCGTGACATCTACCCGGCCGATGCCCGCTTTACTCCGGCTGCGCTGCTGGCCATGGTGCAGGGGGTGGCGAGCGCCGCGCTGCATCTGCACGGGCGCGGCATCCTGCACGGCGATCTCTACGCCCACAACATTCTGTACGCCTCACAAAGGGAGGGCCGGCTGCTGCTCGGGGATTTCGGCGCCGCCTCCTGTTATGAGCGAACCGATGGTGAGCTGGCTGGCTTGCTGGAGCGACTGGAAGTGAGAGCCTTCGGCTGCCTGCTGGAAGAGCTGCTGGCCCGCTGTGCTCCCCGCGATGACCGGCTGGATGCCCTGCATGCGCTGGTGGATGACTGTTTCACCGAGGTGGTGGCGGCGCGCCCCGACTTTACCGAGATTGCGGCCAGGCTGGCTGCCGTGGCTGCGGTCATCTGTGCCGAGCCAGTTTTGCTCTGAGCCGGCGCGTCCTGCCGTCGCGGTGGCAAGCAGGTGCAAAGCAGGCGAGCAAGAGCAGGAGTGGATGACAAAAAGATGTCAAAAGGGGGCCTTGGGGCCCTTTTTTGTTTTGCTGAGCTTTTTTGGGCAAAAGTTACGGCTGCCGCCCTGTTGGTGCTTGCGCGCAGCGGGCTAAGTTGTGATATTGAGGCATCTTTACATGACAGGGGTGACAGGATGGAAGCGGCTTTTTGGCATCAGCGTTGGGAAGAGAACCGGATCGGCTTTCATCAGGCGGATTTCAATCGCTGGCTGCAATCCTGGTGGTCGGCCCAGCAGCAGGGCGAGCCCGTGCTGGTGCCCCTGTGCGGCAAGTCCCGCGACATGCTCTGGTTGAGCGGGCAGGGCCATCCGGTCGACGGGTTCGAGCTCTCGTCCGTCGCCATCAACAGCTTTTTCAGCGAAAACAAACTGAGTGAAACGGTGAGTGCCGAGGGGCCCTATCAGTGCCATCAGCACGACAGCCTGCGCATCTATGAGGGGGATTTTTTCGCCGCCCCCGAACTTGGCCGCCGTTATCGGCTGGCTTACGACAGGGCGGCCCTCATTGCCCTGCCGACCGCCATGCGCCGTCAATATGCCGAGCTGATGAGCCGGCTTATCGAGGCGGGTGGTCAGATCCTGCTGGTGACTCTGGAGTATCAGCCGGAGCAGCAGCGCCAACCGCCGTTCTCGGTGGGGGAGATGGAGGTGCGCACCCTGTTCGAGCGCCACTTCCAGGTAGAGGTGCTGGGGCGAGCGGCCGAGCTCGATCACCCCAGGGTGCTGTCGGGCCAGCTCTCCTACTTCGACGAGGTGGCATACCGGCTGGTGCGCCGTCCACAGGCCTGACCAAAAGCGTGAGCTGAGGCGATAAAACTGGCCATAAAGCTGCAGCTGGTTGACTCTTTATTACCTCCTTTGACATAGATCAACGTGACAAGG
The DNA here is from genome assembly GCF_040907805.1 of Aeromonas sp. s3. Taxonomy (NCBI): domain Bacteria; kingdom Pseudomonadati; phylum Pseudomonadota; class Gammaproteobacteria; order Aeromonadales; family Aeromonadaceae; genus Aeromonas; species Aeromonas sp. s3. Next base: position 413,683 of record NZ_JBFOCQ010000033.1, on the reverse strand, counting down.
GAGGGGAGTGCCTAAGATGAGCCTGTTTCTCAATCACTGTTGTCATCGGCAGGCGCGCTCTGGTTTGGGACTGCCCGCCGACCATCAACTCAGTGTCTGATTTTCACGCTCATGTTCACTTTTGGCGGCTCTGGTCGCAATTGATTATGGTTTTTCCAGCCGACCCCAAGGGGTCGGCTTTTTATTGGCTGCCAGAAGGGGAACCGGAGGCCTGATCAGGCCTCGAAGGTGGCGGCGTTGAGCCGGAATGCGCGCGGGTCGTCGATAAACTGGCCGGTGATGCGCTCGTCGTGTTCATGCCCCTGGCCATAGCTGCAGAGGATCAGCCGATCCGACGTTCTCGATCTCAGCTGGGTGATAAAGCGCACCAGATCGGCGCGGCTCAGGTTGCCCACCTCCTCGCACACCCTTTCGCGCTGATCAAAGCCCAGATCCTTGTTGCCGATGCTGACCCACAGCCGCTGGCCGCGACTGCGCAGGTTGGCATCCCGCTCGCTCAGCTGAGCCTGCAGTCCCGCCTTGCTGTCCTGCCACTGACGGGCGGTGAGCTCGAGCATGGCCAGCGGAAACAGATCGATGAACTCCTCCACTGCATCCAGCAGGATCTGCGGCCCGGCCACCGGCGACTGGATATAGAAGATGAGGCCGGGGTGGCGGTTGAGGGGCAGGTTGCCGGCCCCCACCACGTAACCGAGCTGCTGACGGGTGCGCAGCTCGTGAAAGAAGGTGGAGGACATGATGTGGTTGGCCAGTGTGAAGCAGGCCAGATCCCGCGCCCGGGTGGTGCGCGACTGGTAGTAGACCAGCAGGGCCGAGTCTTCATGCTCGCAGCCCTGTTCACGAATGAGGGTGCCCCTGTCCTGGATAGAGATGAGCGGGCGACGGGTCTCGGCACTGGGCTGGCTGTTGACGCCAAGGTGGCGCTCCAGCAGGGCGGCAAGCTCGAGGGCCTCGGCGGCGGTCCAGTCGCCGTGCACCAGGGTCTCTACGTGTACCTCGGCAAAGAGGCTCGCCACGAAGGCGGGCATTTCGCCCAGCTCGACACTGCGCAGGTGGCGCAGCAACTGCTCGAACGGCGGGTTGTTGGGCTGCAGCAGGCTGGTGAGCTGGTTGAACAGCTGGGAGATGGGGCGCGCCTTGGACTGGTTGTCCCAGTTGCGGATGAGCTGCTCCTTGATTTCGGCAAATCGGGCCGGATCCGGATAACCCAGGGTGCGGTTGCCGAGGATCATGTCGAGCAGCAGCGGCTGCTTGTCGGCAAAGCCGCTCAGGTTGATGGTAAAGCCGCCCTGGTGGGCATAGATCTGATAACCGAGCCCCGCCAGCTCCGCCGGGTAGGTGAGGGCGTTGAGGTGGTCGGTGAGCAGCTCCACCGCCAGGCGTGCCATGGCGATGTGGCGCGGGCTCTTGACCGCGTGCTCGCTGTCGATGGAGATGTAGAGGTTGCCCTTGGGCACGCTGAACTGATGCTCATGCAAGTGCCAGAGCCGAAAGCCGGGCCGATCGATAAGGCAGGCGGGCATGTCGGCGGCAAGCTCGGGCGTGCGCACGTCGAGCCGGTTGCTGATAAAGGGGTTGGGCAGTGGCAGGGCCAGCGCCGGATCCGGTTCGCTCTGCTGCCAGCGGATCTTCTCCGCCTCGGTGATGATGGAGACGCTGTAAGGGGTCTGATACCAGCGGGCCAGCCGATCCGTGCCGAGCTCCGGCGCCGTGACGGTCATGCGCAGGTTGTGGGGGGTGAGCTTGGCGAGCAGGCGGCGAATGAGCGGCTCGTCGTATGCGCGCATCATGTAGTCGCCGTAGAGCAGGTCATCGGGGGCGTAGCTGAACAGGTTCAACACCAGCCCGGAGACGGTGTCGAGCGCCCGGCCCCGCTCCTGAAAGCGGAAGGCGGATTCGAGCACGGTGCGCTTCTCGTCATAGCGCCAGGCTTCCACTCCGCCGCGCTCGATGAGCTTCAAGTAACCGAACAGGGCCGTCACTATCTCGTTGACGTGTTCGAGCCCGAGCGGGGTCAGCCCGAAGTTGACGCCAAAATCCTTGAAGTTGGCGCCGCTGATGCCGCCGCCGGCGGAGAGCTGGTTGACCCAGCCCTTCGCTTTCAGCAGAGAGAGCAGGCTGCCGTCCCCTTCGTAACCGATGAGGTGGCTCAGGAAGGTGAGGGGTTTCTTGTCGTAATACTCATCCACGTTGGGCAACGGGAAGGTGAGCGCGAGTTTGCGGGTCTCCTTGACCGGGTTGATCTGGATGCTAATGCCCAGGTCATCGAGCCGGTAGAGGGGCATCTCGAGGGTCGGCGTTCCCAGATTGCGATTCAAAATGGGAGCGAAAAAGCGATCGCACCAGCCGAGCTGGGTCTCGATGGTGGCTGGCGAGATCATCACCAGCGCCATGCGATCCGCGCTGTAGTGGGTTTCGTAAAACCGGATAAGGTCGGAGCGCAGATCCCGGCCGGGCAGATCGGCCAGGGTATCCAGATTGCCCACCGAGAATTTGGCGAAGGGGTGAGCCGGGTTGACCGTCTCTTTGTGCACCTGGTAGCTGCGGCGCACGTCGTCCTGCAGCTTGAGGCGGTATTCGGAGTCGACCGCGTTGCGCTCCTTGTCCACCCACTCGGGATCGAAGGTGGGGCAGATGAAGAACTGGGAGAAGCGATCCAGTCCTGCCTCGAAGAAGCCGTTGTCAATTTCGAAGAAGAAGTTGGTGAACTCGGTGCCGGTCCAGGCGTTGTTGCTGCCGCCATGACGGCTCATAAATTGCTGGTATTCACCAGGCTTGGGATAGGTGCAGGTGCCAAGGAACAGCATATGCTCAAGGAAATGAGCCATCCCCTGCCGGTCCGCCGGATCGTCGAAGTGGCCTGTGTTGACGGCCAGGGAGGCGGCGGACTTGTCGGTGTCGGGATCGCAAATCAACAAGACCCTGAGCCGGTTCGCCAGCTCCAGATAGTGGTATTGCCGATGGTCGTTGGGACTGGCATATGGGCTCATTGGCGCGTGACTCTTGTTGGATTTATTTGAATTTAAACATGATTATCGACCCCGCTACCCGGTGAGGCAAACCCTTTTCTGAGAGGTAGCGCAATTGTTTCCCCCGGCATGGCGGGGTAAGATCCCCCCGCTATCAAAACAGGCCCGTTGGGCGAGGTTGTAATGAAAATCTACATCATGCGTCATGGCCAGGCTGGCATGAATGCGAAAACAGATGAACAGCGTCCACTGACCGAGCAGGGAATCGAAGAGTCCATCCACATGGCCCGCTGGCTGGCCCCCCAGCTTGGCGGCAAGCTGGATCGGGTGATCCACAGCAACTATCTGCGCGCCAGACAAACCTGGCAGAGCATATGCAGTGAATTACCCAAGGCGGGGGCCGTCGAAGAGAGTGGTGACATCACCCCTTATGGCGATCCGGCCTTCGTGGCGAGCTACCTCACCACGCTGGCGGCCAAACACGACAGCATCCTGATGGTGAGCCACCTGCCGTTGGTGGGATACCTGGTGCAGAGCCTCTGTCCGGCGGCGGGTGCCCCGATGTTTGCCACCTCGGGCCTGGCCTGTATCGAGTGGCAGGATGGCAAGGGGGCCTTGCTCTGGTTGGAAGGACCACATACAATACGCTAAAAGTTAATAAAAAGTTATAGATTGGTTTTTTGGGGAAGAGAGTTGCGATTTTTCCGGATTTTTATACAGATTTGACGGAATTATTTCGCAGAAGCTGCTGTCATACGGATACAACTGCAAGAGGTTGCAAACGATGAGAGTATTCAAGAAGTACCTGCCACTGATGGTGGCAAAACATGTCAAAACCTTCTTCAAGGGGCGGATTTACATCCACGGCAGAGGACGCTTCGACTTCCAGTCCGGCTTGCTGATGATGCCCACGTCGGCGGACATTCCCCACCGCCAGACCGTGGTTGAGGTCAACGCGTTGATCTCGAGACTGCACATGGATGCGGCGTGATAGCTTCGTCACCTCGCTGATCCGTATCATGCCCGCCACCGTGCGGGCATGATTGTTTTTGGGGCCATTCCGGCCTCTTTGGCGCTGTTCGGTTCCCCTTTTTGTCAGGCAATCTACCCTAGACGGTGTGGCGCTTGCTAATCCTGCCGGCCTCCCTATACTCCCGCCTGAAATACCCGCTGGCTTTTTCTGGATATAGCGATGCCCCTTGCCTTCTTGTTTCCCTTCTCCTGCATGGCCATCTGGGCCGGCAACGCCATCGTCAGCAAATTGGCGGTGGGGGTGCTCTCGCCGGCGGCGCTGGCCTGGTCACGCTGGATGGTGGCCGCCATTGTGCTGACCCCGTTTCTGGCCCATCGGGCCTGGCGGGTGCGGGCCAAACTGCGAGCCGGTTTCTATCAGCTGGCGGCGCTGGCCCTGCTCGGCATGGTGCTCAACCAGACCTTCGGCTACTACGCGGCGCAGACCCTGGGGGCCACCGAGATCGGCCTGATGATGGGGCTGACGCCGTTGATGACTGTGCTGCTCAGCATCTGGTTGCTGCGGGAGCGTCCCACCTGGGGGGCGCTGCTAGGCGGCGTCATCTCCATTCTGGGACTGGCCATTTTGCTGGGGCAGGGGGATCCCGCTCGCCTCTTTACTCAGGGCATCCACATCGGCTCCGTCTACATGCTGCTGTCGGCGGGCACCTATGCGCTCTACAGCGTGCTGCTCAAGAAGTGGGATCTGGGGCTCGACAACTGGTCCATGCTCTACGGCCAGGTGCTCTGCAGCCTGCTGTTTCTCACCCCGTTTTATCTGCTGGTGGACGGGCACTGGCCGGACGGGCGGGCGCTCTGGCTGATCCTCTACGCGGGGATCCCGACCTCGGCTCTGTCGCCCTGGCTCTGGATGCAGGGCATCGCCCTGCTGGGGGCAAGCCGCACCGCCATCTTCATGAACCTGTTGCCGGTGATGACAGCGGGCCTTGCCATCAGCTGGCTCGGCGAGCGGCTCACCAGCTACCACCTGATCGGCGGTGGCATGACCCTGTTTGGGGTCTTGCTGGCCCAGCTGCTGGTGCAACCTGTGGTGCTGCGCCGGCGCAGGGTGGCGCTGGCCGCCTGCCGGGAGGATTGAAAAAAAGACCGCCGAACGGCGGTCTTTTTTTATGCGGGATAGCTAGCCTCACTGCGCGGTGAGGTAGAGGTCCTTCGAGTAGACCAGATCCTGCGGATTCTGGTAGGGGTAGCCCTTGATGTTGGGCTTGAGCAGGCGGGACTTGACGTAGAAGTAGACCGGGGCGATGGGGGCGTCGGCCTCGATCACCGCTTCCGCCTGTTGATAGAGGCGGTTGCGCTCGGCGCCATCCTGCGAGTCGTGGGCCTTGCTCAGCAGGGCGTCGTACTCCTTGTTGAACCACTTGCCGCTGTTGGCGCTGCTGCTGGAGGTCAGGATATCGAGGAAGGTGGAGGCGTCGTTGTAGTCCCCGTTCCAGGAGTAGCGACTGACCCCGAAATCCCCTTCGTTGAGGGCCGAGACCATGGTTTTCCACTCCATGTTGTTGAGCTTGGCCTGGACACCCAGGTTGTGCTTCCACATGGAGGAGATGGCCAGCGCTATCTTCTTGTGCCCCTCGTTGGTGTTGTAGAGGATGTCCACCGTCAGCGGCTTGTCCGGGCCGTAGCCCGCCTCGCCGAGCAGCGCCTTGGCCTGCTTGATCCGCTCCTCCTTGCTCATCAGCTCGCTGGCCGGTCGCTTGAGCTCGAAGCCGTCGACGATGGGCGGCGTCAGACTGAAGGCGGAGATCTGACCCTGTCCCAGGATCTTCTCGGTGATGGTGTCTCGGTCGATGGCAAGCGATAGCGCCTTGCGCACCTTGGGGTCATCGAACGGTTTGCGCTGGGTGTTGAACACGTAGTAGTAGGTGGCAAGGGTCGGCACGCTCACCAGCTCCTGCGGGCTCTGCTGCTTGAGCTGCTTGTACTGCTCGAGCGGGTAGCTGGTGTAGTGCAGCTCGCCGGCGCGGTAGCGGTTGTAGGCGGCGGTGTCGGAGACGATCTCCAGATAGAACACCTTGTTCAGCACCGTATTCTTGTTGTCCCAGTAATGGGGGTTGCGCTCGGCGATGAGGCGTTCGTTGGGGGTCCACTCCTTGAGCGCGAAGGCGCCGTTGGAGACGATGTTGCCCGGCTTGACCCACTCATGACCGAACTTCTCGATGATCGCCTTCGGCGCCGGGAAGGTGGTGTAGTGGGAGAGGGTCTTCAGGAAGAAGGGGACCGGGTTTTTCAAGGTGATCTGCAGGGTATGGTCATCGAGCGCCTTGATGCCCAGCGTATCCGGGCTCTGCTTGCCCTGGATGACCTCGGCGGCATTGGTGACGCCGGTCAGCTCGATGAACCAGGCGTAGTTGGAGGCGTTCTTGGGATCCGCCGCCCGCTGCCAGCCATAGACATAGTCTGCCGCCGTCACCGGCTCGCCGTTGGACCACTTGGCATCGGGTCTGAGCTTGAAGGTGTAGACGGTGCCGGTGGGATCAAGCTGGTAACTCAGGGCGCCGGCAGGCTGCAGCTTGCCGTCCCCGTCCAGGGTGTAGAGCCCCTCGAACAGATCGTTGACGATTTCGCTGCCCGCGCTCTCCTCCACCATCTGGGGATCGATGGAGGCGGGTTCGGTACCTATGTTGCGGATGAAGGTTTGCTGTTCTGCGGGTAACAGCTTGGTACCGGCTGGTACCTGAGCCGCCAGGACGGGGAGTGCGAACAGCGCGGCCACCGTGCCGGCAATGAGAGTCCTTTTCATTGAATATCCTTATGTTTTTTTGCTTCCAAAGCCTGGCCAGTGTGCGGGATTGATGGCGAGATCTCAAGAGGCAGGCCGGTCTCCTTTGGCATGCGCCCCAGATAGGGGGCAGAGCGGGGATCTTGGCGCCTTCATGGCAACATCTTCGTGATTTTTTGCCACGAATTAACATTCGAAAAGTTACCGATTGAAACCAGTTTATGGCGAGCATCGGGCAGAAAAAATGGCGGGAATGTGCATTTATCAAGCGGCTTAATTCGCTGCAAAAACAAAAAACAGACGTTACATTAGGTTACAAAACAACGCTGCCGAGGATCGGCACTTTTTTTGCTGATGCTTGCAAACGTTTTCAATGCCAACGGAAACGATCTTAAAGGAACCATAATGCGAAACATGATCACCATGGGCGAGTTCATCGTCAAAAAGCAGGCGGATTATCCCACTGCGACCGGCGAGCTGACCTCCCTGCTCAGCTCCATTCGCCTGGCTGCCAAGGTGGTGAACCGGGAGATCAACAAGGCGGGGCTGGCGGACATCATCGGCTCCATGGGTGCTGAAAACGTGCAGGGCGAGGTGCAGCAGAAGCTGGACGTCTACGCCAACGAGCGCTTCAAGGCGGCGCTGGAAGCCCGTGGCGAAGTGTGCGGCATGGCCTCCGAAGAAGAAGAGGATTTCGTCTCCTTCGATTCCGAGCTCTCCCGTCACTCCAAGTACGTGGTGCTGATAGATCCCCTCGACGGCTCCTCCAACATCGACGTCAACGTCTCCGTCGGGACCATCTTCTCCATCTATCGCCGGGTCAGCAAGCCGGGTGCCGGCGTCACCCTGGAAGACTTCCTGCAGCCGGGCAACCGCCAGGTCGCCGCCGGTTACGTGGTCTATGGCTCCTCCACCATGCTGGTCTACACCACCGGTTTTGGCGTCAACGGCTTTACCTACGACCCCTCCATCGGCTGTTTCTGCCTCTCCCACGAGAACATCCGCATTCCGGAGGAGGGCAAGATCTACTCCATCAACGAGGGCAACTACATCAAGTTCCCGGACGGGGTGAAGAAGTACCTCAAATATTGCCAGGAGCGGGACGAGGCGACCCACCGTCCTTACACCTCCCGCTATATCGGTTCTCTGGTCTCCGACTTCCATCGCAACCTGCTCAAGGGTGGCATCTACATCTATCCGTCCGGCACCAACTCGCCGAACGGCAAGCTGCGCCTGCTCTATGAGTGCAACCCCATGGCGTTTCTGGTGGAGCAGGCGGGTGGCAGAGCCTCCGACGGCTTCAACCGCATCATGGATATCCAGCCCACCGCACTGCACCAACGGACCCCTTACTTCGTCGGGTCCACCAAGATGGTGGAGCGGGCCGAGGCCTTCATGCGGGAGTTCTCCGCGCACGAGAACCCGGCCGAGTAGTCTTGACGGCCAGCATCACGGGATAAAAAACGGGAGCCAATATGGCTCCCGTTTTATTTGGGTGAGCGGCTAGCCGCTCGATCACACCACCACCTCAGGGGCTGGCGTGGCTGGCGAGATCCGCCAGCAGACCGTCCACCAGCTTGAGGCGCATGGCCCGCTCCTGGGTCGGCACCTGGAAGCGCAGCCGGGTCGGCCCGTCCATCTTGTAGATGCGCGGCTGCTCGGAGAGCAGCTTGACCAGATAGGCCGGGTTGACGCGGGTCTCCTGGGTAAAGTCCAGATAGCCGCCGCGCTCGCTCATCTCCACCCGGCGAATGCCCAGCGCCGTGGCGCGCTGGCGGAAGGCGGCCAGCTCCATCAAGGTCTTGGTTGGTTCCGGCAGCAGGCCGAAGCGGTCGATGAGCTCCACCTTGAGTTCGCGCAGCTCCTGCTCGTCCGCCGCGCTGGCGATCCGCTTGTACATGGAGAGCCGCATGTTGACGTCCGGGATGTAGTCGTCCGGTAAAAGCGCGGGCAGGCGCAGCTCCACCTCGGTGTGCTGGCTCATCAGCTGTTCGAGCGACGGCTCCTTGCCATGTTTGAGCGCCTCCACCGCCTGCTCCAGCATCTCCATGTAGAGGGTGAAGCCGACCGATTCGATCTGGCCGCTTTGATCGTCGCCCAGCAGCTCGCCGGCGCCGCGGATCTCCAGATCGTGGGTGGCCAGCGCAAAGCCGGCACCGAGATCTTCGAGCGACGCGATGGCCTCCAGCCGCTTGGCCGCGTCCTTGGTCATCAGCTTGGGATGGGGGGTGAGCAGATAGGCATAGGCCTGGTGGTGAGAGCGGCCGACCCGGCCCCGCAGCTGGTGCAGCTGGGCCAGGCCCAGATGATCCGCCCGGTCCATGATGATGGTGTTGGCGCTCGGCACGTCGATGCCGGTCTCGATGATGGTGGTGCAGACCAGCAGGTTGAAGCGCTGGTGGTAGAAGTCCGACATCACCCGCTCGAGCTCCCGTTCGCGCATCTGGCCGTGGGCTATGCCGATGCGCGCCTCCGGCACCAGCTCGGCAAGATCCGCCGCACACTTCTCGATGCTCTCCACGTCGTTGTGCAGGTAGTAGACCTGACCGCCGCGCTTCAATTCCCGCAGCACAGCCTCGCGCACCACTGCCGGCTCATGCTGGCGCACGAAGGTCTTGATGGCCAGGCGCTTGGCGGGCGGGGTGGCGATGATGGAGAGATCCCGCATGCCCGACATCGCCATGTTGAGGGTACGCGGAATGGGGGTCGCGGTGAGGGTGAGGATATCCACGTCGGCGCGCAGCGCCTTGATCTTCTCCTTCTGGCGCACCCCGAAGCGATGCTCCTCGTCGACGATGAGCAGGCCGAGATCCTTAAAGGTGAGCTCGGCGCCCAGCAGCTTGTGGGTGCCGATGATGATGTCCACCTTGCCCTCGGCCATCTCCTTCATCACCGCGCTCTGCTCCTTGGCGGAGCGGAAGCGGCTCAGCACCTCCACCCGCACCGGCCAGTTGGCGAAGCGGTCGCGGAAGTTGTCATAGTGCTGCTGGGCCAAGAGGGTGGTGGGCACCAGCACGGCCACCTGCTTGCCGCCGTGCACGGCCACAAACGCCGCCCGCATCGCCACCTCGGTCTTGCCAAAGCCCACGTCGCCGCACACCAGGCGGTCCATGCTCTTGGCCTGGCACATGTCGCCGAGCACGGCGTTTATGGCGTTGAGCTGATCGTCGGTCTCCTCGAACGGGAAGCCGGCGGCAAACTGGCGATAGGCCTCGCGGTCGTGCTTGAAGGCAAAGCCGGCGCGGGCCGCGCGGTGGGCATAGACATCCAGCAGCTCGGCCGCCACGTCGCGCACCTTCTCGGCCGCCTTGCGCCGGGCCTTGACCCAGGCCTCGCCGCCGAGCTTGTGGCTGGGCGGATTGTCGGATCCTGTGTAGCGGCTGATGAGGTGCAAGCTGGTGACCGGCACGAACAGCTTGTCGCCACCGGCGTATTCGAGGGTCAGAAACTCGGTGGGCAGGCCACCGGCGTCTATGGTTTCCAGCCCCAGATAGCGACCGACCCCGTGATCGAGATGCACCACCGGCTGACCCTGGGTCAGCTCGCCCAAGTTTCGGATCACCGCATCCGAGCTTAAGTTCTTGCTCTTCTCCCGTTGCCGTTTGCTGCGGATCTTGCCGCCCAGCAGTTCGGTCTCGGTGATGAGCGCCAGCTCCTCTTGCCCCGGCTCTCGCAGCAAGAAGCCGCGCTCGAGCGGTGCCACCAGCAGGCCGTGGCGAGCCTTGCTGGTGATGAAGGCATCGAGTGACGCAAACTCCTTGGGCTGCAGCGCGATGCGCGCCAGCAGATCCCCCAGCACCTCGCGCCGTCCTTCGGACTCCACCGCAAACAGGGTGCGGCCGGTAAAACCTTGCAGGAACTGGCTGAGGGCCAGCAGCGGCTGCTCCTTGCTGTGATCGAGCTGAAGATCCGGCAGCGCCGATATCGGCAGGTCGTGCTGGCCTGCATCACCGGCGGTGGGGGCCTCCTGCAGCCGTACGGCGCCGTACTGGCCGAGCGCCGCAAACAGCTGCTCCACCGGCAGGTAGATCTGCTGGGGTGGCAGCAGGGGACGAGTATTGTCCCAGCGCCTGTCTTCATAGCGCTGGCCGATGTCGTTCCAGAAGCGCTGGGCGGCAGGGTAGATCTCCCCCACGGTCAGCAGCAGGGTGTTGTCCGGCAGGTGATCAAACAGGCTGGCGGTCTGCTGGAAGAAGAGCGGCAGATAGTACTCGATGCCTGCCGGCCAGCGTCCCTTGCTCACCTCCTGATAGATGGAGCCCTCGGCGCGGGAGATCTCGAACTGTTCGCGATACTGGCCGCGAAACAGCTCGATGGCCGCTTCATCGGTGGGAAACTCCCGGGCCGGCAACAGGCTGACGCTCTTGACCGGCTCGCTGGAGCGCTGGGTCTCGGGGTCGAACGGGCGGATGGAGTCCACCTCGTCGTCGAAAAAATCGATGCGATAGGGGCTGCTGCTGCCCATGGGGAAGAGATCGAGCAGGGAGCCGCGGGCGGCAAATTCGCCGTGCTCCAGCACCTGTTCTACCGCCACATAGCCCGCCTCGGCGAGACGCGCGCGCAGCTGCTGCAGGTTGAGGCGCTGACCGCTCTTCACCATCAGGCTGTATTTGTCGAGATAGACCCGGGGCGCCGTGCGCAGCATCAGGGTGGAGATGGGCACGATCAACACGCCGCTGCTCATCTGCGGCAGCTTGTAGAGGGTCTCGAGCCGCTGGGAGATGATGTCCTGATGGGGGGAGAAGGTGTCGTAGGGCAGGGTTTCCCAATCCGGGAACAGCAGCACCGGGCAGCCCTTGTCGGCCAAGAGGTACTGCAGTTCCTGTTCGAGGCGCAGGGCACTCGGGGTATCGGCGGTCACCAGCAGGACGGGGCGATGAGCCTCCTCGGTGAGGCGGGCGGCCATCAGCGAGAGGCTGCTGCCTGTCAGCTGGCCGAGCGTTAACTTTTGGCCCGCCTTGGCGGGCAAGGCGGGGAGCTTCATTGGCATCATTCGATTCTTTTAACGTTGACGGTCTTGCGCACGAAGTTTGAGTTGTTTGGACTGGATATGCAGGCTGGCGCGTACCAGCAGTTCGCGGTCATCCTCGCGGATCCGCACATAGTCGAGCACCACCTGGATGCCGTGCTCGCTCGGCTCCAGCTGCTTGACCTGGCCGTAGCAGTAGATGGCGGAGGCCTCTTCGCGCAGGAAGATCTTGAGCCGCACGATCTGGTGCAGGTGCGGTGCCTCGCCGTGGCCCTGGCGCGGGTGCAGATAGGTGAGCTGGCCGGCGCCAAAGCGCAGGGTGTGGAAGCGGTGCTCCGGGTGATCCTGCACCGACAGCACATAGCCCATGATCATGTCGATCTTGCGCGACTGTTGGTTGATGATCTCCACCAGATCGTGCATCGACTCACTCTGGTTGCGGAGCCGGCGACTGGTCACCATGTCGATGGAGGTGATGGAGGAGGCGATGCGAAAGGGTTCGGGCAGCTCGGCTTCCAGTGCCTCCAGTGAGGGCAGGTGAAAATCGCCGGGCATGGGGATCACATTGACCGGCGTGGCATGGGTGACACTGAAGAACTGTTCCTGCATGGAGGCTATCCCTTGTTGTCATAGACGGTTTCCCTTTATTATCCGGTATCTTATTTTGTTGGCAACGTAGATATCCTTGAAGACTGGACTTTTTCAGCCACTGTCGCTGGCCATCGGCCTGCGTTACGCAGGCTCGCGACGCAGCAATCGCTTCGTGTCATTTATCTCCCTGTTTTCCACTTTCGGTATTGCCATCGGGGTCGCAGCCCTGATGGTGGTCATCTCGGTGATGAACGGTTTTGAAGGGCAGCTCAAGGGGCGCATCCTCGGGGTGATCCCCCATGTGGTGGTGACCAGCCCGGCGGGGCGCATCGATGCCGCGCCGCAGGGGCTGCCGGACTTGGCCAGGTTGCCCCACGTGATCGCCCATGCCCCCATGCTCGACAGCGAAGGCATGTTGCAAAGCCCCGGTCAGCTCACCGGTGTGAGCGTGCAGGGCATCGATCCCGCCCAGTGGCCCAAGGATGACATCCTGCACGCCCAGATGCAGATGGGGCGTCTGGACAGCCTGCAAGCTGGCGAATACCACATAGTGCTGGGGCAGGGGGTGGCCAATCGTCTCAAGGTCTCCATGGGCGACCAGGTCCGTCTGATCCTGACCGAAGGCACCCGTTTCACCCCGTTTGGCCGGGTGCCGGCCCAGCGCCTCTTCACCGTCTCCGGCATCTTCGGGGTCGGCGCCGACGTGGACAGCCAGGTTGCCCTGATTGCGCTGGGAGATGCCCAGCGTCTGCTGCGCCTGCCTGCGGACAAGGTAGGCGGCATTCGCCTTTGGCTGGATGATCCCTTCGCCGCCGACGAGGTGGTGAAGACGGCGCTGCCGGACGGGTTGGAGTGGCAGGACTGGCGCCGCGAGCGCGGCGAGCTGTTCCAGGCGGTGGCCATGGAGAAGCGGATGATGGGGCTGATGCTGGTGCTGATCATCGCGGTCGCTACCTTCAACATCCTCTCCGCCCTGGTGATGGTGGTGACCGACAAGGAAGGGGAGGTCGCCATCCTGCGAACCATGGGCATGAGCGAGTCTGGCATCGTCAAGATCTTCATGGTGCTGGGAGCCTCCAGCGGCGTCATCGGCGCCCTGTTCGGGGGGCTGGCGGGGCTGGCACTCTCCATGGGGCTCAACCCTCTGCTCAATGCGGTGGGGCTCAACCTCTATATGACGGCCGGCGGCTCGGGCCTGCCGGTCATCGTCGAACCCGCCCAGGTCGTGACCATTTTGCTGGGCGCCGTGCTGCTCAGCTTCAGCGCCACCCTCTACCCGGCAGCCCGTGCGGCCCGGGTCAAACCGGCGGAGGCGCTGCGCTATGAATAATTCATCTTCTGTTGTTACTGGTGCAAGTGGAGCCCCCTTTATGAATCAATCCGTCTCCTGCGAGCCGCTGCTGCGCTGTCAGGCCCTCAACCATGTCTACAAAGAGGGCGATCTGGAGACCCAGGTACTCAAGGGCATCGATCTTAGCGTGGCGCCCGGTGAGATGCTGGCGGTGGTGGGTAGCTCGGGCTCCGGCAAGACCACCCTGCTGCACCTGATGGGGGCGCTCGACAACCCCTCCAGCGGCGCCGTGCTGTTCAAGGGGCAGGACATCCACCGCTGGGACAGCCGCACCCAGGCGAAGTTTCGTAACCAGGAGCTGGGGTTTGTCTACCAGTTCCACCACCTGCTCTCCGAATTCAGTGCGCTGGAAAATGCTGCCATGCCGCTGCTGATCGCCGGCGAGTCGGTGGCGAGCGCCACCGAGAAGGCGAGCAAGATGCTGGGGCGGGTAGGTCTCTCCCATCGTCTCAACCACAGACCGTCCGAGCTCTCCGGTGGTGAGCGCCAGCGGGTGGCCATCGCCCGCGCCCTGGTCAACGAACCCAGCCTGGTGCTGGCGGACGAGCCCACCGGCAACCTGGATCACGCCAGCGCCACCGCCGTCTATGAGCTGCTCTGCGAGCTCAACCGCGAGCTCGGCACCGCGTTCGTGGTGGTGACCCACGACTTGAGCCTGGCGGCCAAGCTCCATCGCCGGGTGACCCTGGTGAGCGGCGTGATGGCGGAGGTCGCCTGATGTTCAAACCGCTGCCCCTGTTTCTGGGCCTGCGTTACAGCCGCTCCCGCCGTCGCAACGGCTTCATCGCCTTTATCTCCGCCTCCTCCCTCATCGGCATCGCCCTCGGGGTGATGGCGCTGATCCTGGGACTCTCCGCCATGAACGGCTTTGAGCGGGAGCTCAAAAACCGGGTGCTCTCCGTGGTGCCCCACGGCGAGCTGATGGGGATGGAGGCGCCGCTCCCAAACTGGCCCAAACTGCGGGATTACCTGCTGGCCCAGCCCGGAGTGGAGGCTGCCGCCCCGGTGATCCGGCTCGACGGCCTGCTGGAGCACGGCAGCGCCCTCAAGGGGCTGCAAGTGCGCGCCGTGCTGCCGGAGCTCGAGGCCAATCTCTCCGATGCGGGCAACTACATGACGGGGCGCGGCCTGCGCGAACTGCAAGCCGGCGAGCACGGCCTTATTCTCGGCAAGACCATCGCCGACAAGCTGGGGGTCAAGATAGGGGATACCGTCACCCTGCTGCTGCCTCAGGGGGGCGATGCCACCGGCATCAAGAACCCGAAGCGGGAGACCCTCAAGGTGGTGGGGCTGCTCGAGATCGGTGGCCAGCTCGATGGGGTGCTCGGCTTCATGCATCTGGCCGATGCCCAGGCCATCACCGGCATGGGTAGCGCGGTAGAGGGCTTCAGTCTCAAGGTGAACGACGTGCTCAAGGCGCAGTCCATCACGGTGGCGGCCGCCCAGAAGTTTCCGCACTACGTCTACATCAGCAGCTGGATGAGCCGCCAAGGCTATCTCTATCAGGACATCCAGATGGTGCGCACCGTGATGTACGTGGTGATGCTGATGGTGGTGGCGGTGGCCTGTTTCAACATCGTCTCCACCCTGGTGATGGCGGTGAACGAGAAGCGCAGCGAGATCGCCATCTTGAAGACCATGGGGGCGAGCCCGGGCCAGATCCGGCTCACCTTCGTCATTCAGGGGATGGTGAACGGGGTGGCGGGTGCCCTGCTCGGCGCCCTGCTCGGTGGCCTGCTATCCAGCAAGCTGACCCAGATCCTGAGCGCCATCGAAGGGGTGATCGGCCACCGTTTCCTCAATCCGGACATCTACTTCATCGACTTTCTGCCGACCGAGCTGCACATGCAGGACTTGCTCATCGTGACCGGCGCCGCCATCCTGATGAGCCTGGTGGCGACCCTTTACCCCGCCTGGCGGGCGAGCGGGCTGGTGCCGTCGCGCGAGCTGGGGCACTGATACGCGGCATCCTGTCTGCTGAGAAAAACGAAGGACCCGCCGGCGCAAACCGGCGGGTCCTTCTGTTTTGAGGGGAGCTGGCTGGCTCAGTGAGCGTTGAGTTCATCCAGCGGCAGCGAGAAGCTCGCCACGAAGATGTCGATGAAGTAGCGCATCTCGTCGCTCATCCGGGCGGCCAGCATCTGCTCGAGGCGCTTGCGTGCCGGCTCGAACTCCCGGTTGCCGGCGTTGATCTCCTCCAGGCACTTGGTATAGGCGCAGAGGGTGTCGGCATCCTTCACCAACCTGGCCAGCTCGCTGTCCTGGGCACCCGAGTCCAGCAGCGGGCGAAAATCCTCGACCAGCTCCGGCGGCAACATGCCCAGCAGGCGCTGCTCGGCCGCCAACTCAATCTTCTTGTATTCGCGGGCAATCTCGGGATTGAAGTACTTGACCGGGGTGGGCAGATCGCCGGTCAGCACCTCGCTGCTGTCGTGATAAAGCGCCATCACGGCGGCGCGATCGGCATCCACATTGCCGCCAAAGAGCCGGTTTTTGATGAGGCCGAGGGCGTGGGCCACCATGGCTACCTGCAGGCTGTGCTCGGCGATGTTCTCGGGCTGGATGTTGCGCATCAGCGGCCAGCGGTAGATGAGCTTCATGCGGGCGAGATTGGCGAAGAAGTGGCTGGGCAGCATGGGGTACCTCAAAGATGGCAATGAAAAAGGGCAGACCCTAGTCTGCCCTTTTTTGCGGTCGGCGGCATCGCCCTTAACGAATATAGCGACCGGATTCGGCTTCCTGATTGGTGACGATCATCTGGCCGATGGGGGCCAGGCTGATGAGCGCCAGCTTGAGGTGCTGAATGCCGAACGGGATGCCGACGATGGTGACGAAGCAGGCCAGCGCCGAGGCGATGTGGCCGATGGCCAGCCAGATCCCGATCAGCACGAACCAGATGATGTTGCCAATCAGCCCCATGGTGCCGGTGCCCATGTCGCTCAGCCCCGTCATGGTCTTGCGGTTGACTGCCTGCTTGCCAAACGGGAAGAAGGTGAAGGTGCCGATGACGAAGCAGGCGCGTCCCCAGGGGATGCCGATGAGGGAGATGAAACAGAGCAGTCCGGCCAGCCACCAGGCCAGCCCCATGAAGACGCCTCCCAGTACGAACCAGAGCAGATTGAACAAGAAGCGGAAAAAGGCCATGTCGGTGACTCCAGACTTATCAAGATGGCTGCCACCATAACGAGCGATGGTCATGGACGCAATGGTTGAAGGGGCGGGGCGGACAATTTGGGTCGCAGCTTGCACGCCGCGGCCGGTCTGCCGGCTGATGAGATGAAAAAGTAGGCTCTTGCACGAAAAAAGGTGAGCAAGTGCAAATTCTTGCAGTCTGCATCCTTGAAGTCGGGCTCGGTTTTCCCCATATAAGGGGCAGTTTTGCGCGAATTGTGCCATTGCCAGCCCGGTTTGGGGACGTGTGGCTCGACTCGATCAAAGTGCGCCGCTATAATGTCGCGTCATATTTTCTCATCACAAAGACAGTCGTTGTCTTTATAAACAGGAAGACTCCGGGCTTTGCCCAGGGGCAATAAAGGGTCAGCACGCAGTGCTGAGTTGAACGAGGTAGAAGAATGCAAGTTTCTGTAGAGACAACCCAGGGTCTGGAACGCCGTCTTACCATCACCGTACCGGCCGCTACCGTTGACGCCGCCGTGCGCAAAGAATTGAACGGCCTGGCCAAAACCCGTCGCATCGACGGTTTCCGTCCTGGCAAGGCTCCGGTTGCCATCATCAAGAAAATGTTCGGCGCCATGGCTCATGCTCGCGTTGCTGACGAAATGATGCAGAGCAACTTCATCAAGGCCATCATCGACAACAAACTGAGCCCGGCCGGTGCCCCGACCATGGATCCGAAAGAGATCAAAGAAGGTCAGGATTTCGAATTCACCGCCACTTTCGAAGTGTATCCGGAGTTCGAAGTTGCCGGTCTGGAGACCATTAAGGTCGAGAAGCCGGTTGCTACCGTGAAGGATGAAGATCTGGCCAACATGATCGACACCCTGCGCAAGCAGCACGCGACCTGGAGCGAAGTGGACGCCGCCGCTGCCGATGGCATGCGTGTGACCATGGACTTCGTTGGTTCCATCGACGGTGAAGAGTTCGACGGCGGCAAGGCCGAAGGCTTCAACCTGGTGCTGGGCGCCGGCCGCATGATCCCTGGCTTCGAAGACGCCATCATGGGCAAGAAAGCAGGCGACGAGTTCACCATCGACGTGACCTTCCCGGCTGACTACCACGCTGAAAACCTGAAAGGCAAAGCTGCCAAGTTCGCTTCCAAGCTGAACAAGGTGGAAGAGCAGATCCTGCCTGAGCTGACCGAAGAGTTCGTCAAGCGTTTCGGCATCGAGAGCGGCAGCGTTGAAGAGCTGAAAGCCGAAGTGCGCAAGAACATGGAGCGCGAACTGGCTCAAGCCCTGAAAAACAGCGTGAAAGAGCAGGTGCTGAATGGCCTGGTTGAAGCCAACCAGATCGATCTGCCGAAGGCTGCCGTTGCTCAGGAAATCGATGCCCTGCGTCAGCAGGCGCTGCAGCGTTTCGGCGGCTTCCAGGGCGGCAACGCACCTGAACTGCCGGCCGAGCTGTTCCAGGCCCAGGCCGAGCGTCGCGTACGCGTAGGTCTGCTGCTGGGCGACGTGATCCGTACCAACGAGATCAAAGCTGACGACGCCCGCGTCAACAGCATCATCGAATCCATGGCCACTGCCTACGAAGATCCGAAGGAAGTGATCGAGTACTACCAGAAGAACGAGCAGATGCTGAACGGCGTTCGCAACCTGGCGGTAGAAGATCAAGCCATCGACCTGATCCTCTCCAAGGCCCAGGTGACCGAGAAAGAAGTTGCATTTGACGAAGTGATCAACAAGTCCGGTGCCGCTGCCTAAGAACATTTGACTTAAGGTCAAGACTGTTAAGTATAATGGCTCGTGTGATCTCCACTCGGGCCATTTTATTTTAGGGACAATGCCTTATGTACAAGAACTATAACGATGTGACTGAATCCCCACGCAATGCGCTCATCCCGATGGTGGTAGAGCAAACCGCGAAAGGGGAGCGTTCCTACGACATCTATTCTCGTCTGCTGAAGGAGCGGGTGATCTTCCTGACCGGTCAGGTCGAAGATCACATGGCGAATCTGGTGGTGGCTCAGCTGCTGTTCCTGGAGTCCGAAAATCCGGATCAGGACATCAGCATCTACATCAACTCTCCGGGTGGGGCCGTCACGGCCGGCATGTCCATTTATGACACCATGCAGTTCATCAAGCCGGACGTCAGCACTGTGTGCATGGGGCAGGCCTGCTCCATGGGCGCCTTCCTGCTGGCCGGTGGTGCCAAGGGCAAGCGTTTCTGCCTGCCCAATGCCCGGGTGATGATCCACCAGCCGCTGGGCGGTTTCCAGGGCCAGGCATCTGACATCCAGATCCACGCCCAGGAGATCCTGAAGATCAAGAATACCCTGAACGAGCGTCTTGCCTTCCATACCGGACAGGACATGGCCACCATCGAGCGTGACACTGACCGTGACAACTTCATGTCGGCCGAGCAGGCCGTGGCCTATGGTCTGGTTGATGGTGTCCTGAGCCGCCGCGGCTGAGCCACGAGCTAGCCCGTACCATCATTGAGGACATCATCTGACTTGGTGATGCCCTCAATCGGCAGATCAGGCATGGGCAGGGTGTTCCGGACTGTTGTAAACTCAACAGGACAATCCATCCTCTATTGATAAAACGAGGTTGCTGAATGACAGAAAAACGCAAGGGTGAGGGTGATAAGCTGCTCTACTGCTCTTTTTGCGGCAAAAGCCAGCATGAAGTGCGCAAGCTGATCGCTGGCCCTTCCGTCTACATATGTGATGAGTGCGTCGAGCTGTGCAATGACATCATCCGCGAGGAGATCCGCGAGATCTCGCCCAAGCGCGATGGTAGCGAGCTGCCGACCCCTCATGAAATCCGCGCTCATCTGGATGACTATGTGATCGGGCAGGAGTACGCCAAGAAGGTGCTGGCGGTGGCCGTCTACAACCACTACAAGCGGCTGCGCAGCGGCAGCGAGTCCGGTGGTGTGGAGCTGGGCAAATCCAACATCCTGCTGATCGGTCCGACCGGCAGCGGCAAGACCCTGCTGGCCGAAACCCTGGCCCGTCTGCTGGACGTGCCGTTCACCATGGCCGACGCCACCACCCTGACCGAAGCCGGTTATGTGGGCGAGGACGTGGAGAACATCATCCAGAAGCTGCTGCAAAAGTGCGACTACGACGTGGAGAAGGCCCAGCGTGGCATCGTCTACATCGACGAGATCGACAAGATCTCCCGCAAGTCGGACAACCCCTCCATCACCCGCGACGTCTCCGGGGAAGGGGTGCAGCAGGCCCTGCTCAAGCTGATCGAAGGGACCATCGCTTCCGTGCCGCCGCAAGGTGGTCGCAAGCACCCGCAGCAGGAGTTCTTGCAGGTTGATACCTCCAAGATCCTGTTCATCTGTGGTGGCGCCTTCGCCGGCCTGGACAAGGTGATCGAGCAGCGCTCCGTCAAGGGCACCGGCATCGGCTTTGGTGCCGAGGTCAAGTCCAAGAGCGCCAAGGCGACCCTGAGCGAGAGCTTTGCCAAGGTGGAGCCGGAAGATCTGATCAAATACGGTCTGATCCCCGAGTTCATCGGTCGTCTGCCGGTGGTCGCGACCCTGACCGAGCTGGACGAGGCTGCCCTCATCCAGATCCTGAAAGAGCCGAAGAACGCGCTGACCAAGCAGTATGCCGCGCTGTTCGATCTGGAAGGGGTGGAGCTGGAGTTCCGTGACGACGCCTTGAACGCCATTGCCCGCAAGGCGATGGAGCGCAAAACCGGCGCTCGCGGTCTACGTTCCATCGTGGAAGCCGTGCTGCTGGATACCATGTATGACCTGCCGTCGCTGGACGGTGTCAGCAAGGTGGTGATCGACGAGACCGTGATCAAGGGGGACTCCGCGCCCTTGATGATCTACGAAAATCCCGAGACCCAGGCCGCCGCATCAGAGTAAATGTCTGATTTTTAATCAAATGAAAGGGGCTTTTTGCCCCTTTCATGCTTTTTGCGGTTTCGGCGATTGAATCTCATCTAAGCGCCCCCATATACTCAGCCAAGCGCTTTGCCAACGGTATAACAAGCCGAGAGGACATATATGAACCTAGAGCGTTCAGAACGCATCGAGATTCCCGTCCTGCCTCTTCGTGACGTGGTGGTTTATCCCCACATGGTCATTCCACTCTTTGTGGGGCGGGAAAAATCCATTCGCTGTCTGGAAGCGGCCATGGAGCAGGACAAGAAAGTTCTGCTGGTGGCCCAGAAGGATGCGTCAACCGATGAGCCGACGGTGGAGGAGATCTTCTCCGTCGGGACAGTGGCCAATATTCTGCAGATGCTCAAGCTGCCCGACGGCACCGTCAAGGTGCTGGTGGAAGGGGGCCAGCGTGCCCGTCTTGAGCGGATGATCGACGACCGGGACTTCTTCGTTGGCGAGGCGCAGTACATCGCCTCCAAGGCGATCGACGAGAAGGATCAGGACGTGCTGGTACGTTCTGCCATCGGTCAGTTTGAAGGTTACATCAAGCTCAACAAGAAGATCCCGCCCGAGGTGCTCACCTCGATTTCGGCGATCGACGATGCGGCGCGCCTGGCCGATACCATGGCTGCCCACATGCCGCTCAAGCTCGAAGACAAGCAGAAGGTGCTGGAAATCGCCTCTGTGTCCGAGCGCATCGAGTTTCTGATGGCCATGATGGAGTCGGAGATCGACCTGCTGCAGGTCGAGAAGCGCATCCGCTCCCGGGTCAAGAAGCAGATGGAGAAGAGCCAGCGCGAGTATTATCTCAACGAGCAGATGAAGGCCATCCAGAAAGAGCTGGGTGAGCTGGAAGACAGTCCGGATGAGTTCGAGGCCCTCAATCGCAAGATTGAAGAGGCCGGCATGCCGGAAGATGCCCGTGAGAAGGCGCAGGCCGAGCTTGCCAAGCTGAAGATGATGTCCCCCATGTCGGCGGAAGCCACCGTGGTGCGCAGCTACGTCGACTGGATGGTGCAGGTGCCGTGGAAGGCGCGTTCCAAGGTCAAGAAAGACCTGGGCAAGGCGCAAGAGGTGCTGGATGCCGATCACTATGGCCTGGAGAAGGTCAAGGATCGCATCCTCGAGTATCTGGCGGTGCAGGCGCGGGTCAACAAGCTCAAGGGCCCCATCCTTTGTCTGGTTGGGCCTCCCGGTGTGGGCAAGACCTCGCTTGGTCAGTCCATCGCCAAGGCGACCGGTCGCAAATATGTGCGCATGGCGCTGGGCGGCGTGCGTGACGAGGCGGAGATCCGCGGTCACCGTCGTACCTACATCGGCTCCATGCCCGGCAAGCTCATCCAGAAGATGGCTAAAGTCGGCGTGAAGAACCCGCTGTTCCTGCTCGACGAGATCGACAAGATGAGCTCGGACATGCGTGGCGATCCCGCCTCCGCCCTGCTGGAAGTGCTGGATCCCGAGCAGAACAACAGCTTCAACGATCACTACCTGGAAGTGGATTATGACCTGTCGGACGTGATGTTCGTGGCTACCTCCAACTCCATGAACATCCCGGGTCCGCTGCTGGACCGGATGGAAGTGATCCGTCTGTCCGGTTACACCGAAGACGAGAAGCTCAACATCGCCAAGCAGCACCTGGTCTCCAAGCAGATCCAGCGCAACGGCCTGAAAGAGTCCGAGATTACCATCGAGGATTCCGCCCTGGTCGGGGTGATCCGCTACTACACCCGCGAGGCGGGGGTGCGTAGCCTGGAGCGCGAGATCTCCAAGATTTGTCGCAAAGCGGTCAAGCGCATCCTGCTGGACAAGAGCATCAAGCATGTTCAGGTCAATCAGGCCAACCTCAAGGAGTTCCTCGGGGTGCAGCGCTTTGACTACGGCAAGGCGACCGACCAGAACCAGGTGGGTCAGGTCTGTGGTCTGGCGTGGACCGAAGTGGGGGGCGATCTGCTCACCATCGAGACCACCAACATGCCGGGCAAGGGCAAGCTCACCTACACAGGCTCCCTCGGTGACGTGATGCAGGAGTCCATCCAGGCCGCCATGACGGTGGTGCGGGCCCGTGCCGAGAAGCTGCGCATCAATGCCGACTTCTACGAGAAGCGCGACATCCACGTGCACGTGCCGGAAGGGGCCACCCCCAAAGATGGTCCTAGCGCCGGTATCGCCATGTGTACCGCCCTGGTCTCCAGCTTGACCGGTAATCCTGTTCGTGCTGATGTGGCCATGACGGGGGAAATCACCTTGCGCGGAGAAGTGTTGCCCATCGGCGGTCTCAAAGAGAAGCTGCTGGCGGCTCATCGTGGTGGCATCAAGCGTGTGCTGATCCCGAAAGAGAACGAGCGGGACCTCGAGGAGATCCCGGACAACGTCAAACAAGACCTTGAAATTCATCCGGTTCGCTGGATTGACGAGGTACTGGAACTGGCGTTGCAGGACAATCCGCAAGGGTTTGAGCGCGTTTCTGTCGTATAAATGTTGATGCGCCGCAAATTTGGCGCATTCGGGCGGTGGTTAAGGCTTGCATGCTCTGGATAACGGAAGTAGCCTTGACCACCGATCGGGAACTCATGATGAGTCGCAAGGCGTGATGTGGCGCGGGTTTGCGCCAGATTGTCACTTGCAACTGATCAGGAGGCTTGCTATAAAACCTCCACTTGTTGTGGCCAGGGAAATCGGCGCCGCAGCGATGTTCGATAAAAGGGGAATATAAGAGTGAATAAATCTCAACTGATTGACAAGATTGCAGACGGTGCTGATATCTCCAAAGCCGCTGCTGGCCGTGCGCTGGATGCTTTCATTGACGCCGTCGGTGAAGCTCTGAAAGAGGGTGACCAGGTTGCTCTGGTTGGTTTCGGTACTTTCGCCGTGCGCGAACGTGCTGCCCGTTCTGGCCGTAACCCGCAAACTGGCGCGACCATCGAAATCGCCGCTGGTAAAGTTCCTGCCTTCAAAGCCGGTAAGGCCCTGAAAGACGCGGTCAACTAAGCCGGGCGCTGATTCTACATCGGCTACCGTCCTTGGTCATAGACCAGACAAGTGAGAGGGCTCTCCCTCATACTGATTGACCAAGGCGCATCGCAATCGGTGCGCCTTTTCATTATTTACGCCCATCGAGTTCGGGAGCATAAGTACAAACATGATGTTGGATAAACTACGCGAAGGGGCGCAGGGCAAGGTGGCCAAGGTTATCTTGGGCCTGATCATCCTCTCCTTTGCCTTGGCCGGTGTAGGTAGCTATCTGAACGGTCCGGCCCGTACCGCCCCCGCCACCGTCAACGGCACGGATATCACTGCCGCGGCACTGGAAAATGCCTACCGCAACGAGCGCGCCCGCATGGAGTCCCAAATGGGGGAGTCCTTCAATCAGCTGGCCGCCAATCCCGATTACATGAAACAGTTCCGTCGCGGCGTACTGGACCGTCTGATCGATCAGGCCCTGTTTGACAGCAAGGCCCGTGAACTGGGTCTGCGGGTCAGCGATGAGCAGATCAAGCAGGCCATCGTAGCCATGCCCGAGTTTGCCGAAGAGGGCAAGTTCAACAATGATCGCTACCTGCAGCTGATCCGCCGTGCCGGCATGACCCCCGAGATGTTCCGTGACTCCCTGCGCCAGGACATGGTGCGTCAGCAACTGATGGGCGCCCTGCTGGGCACCGAATTTGCGCTCAAGGGTGAAGCCGAGCAACTGGACAAGCTCTACAACCAGACTCGCGATCTGCGTCTGGTGCGCCTGGCCGCCTCCGCCTATTTGGGTGACGTAAAAGTCTCCGATGAAGAGGTGGAGCAGTACTACAAGGCCAACAGCAACCGCTTCATGAACGACGAGCAGGTCAAGGTCGACTATCTGCTGCTGGACGCCGCCACCCTTGGCAAAGACGTCAAGGTGAGCGAGCAGGATGCCCAGGACTACTACGATCAGCACCAGGATCTGTTCCAGCGTGCCGAGCGTCGCCGCGTGGCTCATATCCTGATCCCGTTTGGCAAGGACGAGAAAGCCGCCGAGCAGAAGGCTGAGGCCGTACTGGCGAAAGCCAAGGCGGGCGACGACTTCGCCGCCCTGGCCAAGGCCGACTCCTCCGATACCTTCTCCGCCAAGAAGGGCGGCGAGCTGGACTGGTTCGAGAAAGGGGTGATGGATCCGGCCTTCGAGAAGGCGGCCTTTGCCCTGGCCAAGGCCGGCGATCTCTCCGCCGTCGTCAAGAGCCCGTTCGGCTTCCACGTCATCAAGCTGCTGGGGGTTGAACCGGCCCAGACCAAGCCGTTTGCCGATGTGAAGGCAGAGACCATCAGCCGTCTGCAGAGCGACAAGGCCAAGGAGCTGTTCTTTGCCGAGCAGCAGAAGATGGCCGACAGCAGCTTCGAAAACCCGGACTCGCTGGACTTGACCGCCGAGACCATGGGCCTCAAGGTGCAGTCCACCGGTTACTTCAGCCAGGCTGATGCACCGGCACCGCTCAACGATCCCAAGGCGCTCTCTGCGGCCTTCTCCGAGCAGCTGCGCGATGACAACACCAACTCCGACGTGATCGAGCTGGCTGACGGCAAGGCGCTGGTGATGCACATCACCGGTCACCAGCCGAAAGCGGCCAAGCCGCTGGCGGAGGTGAAAGATCAGGTGATTGCCGCCATCAAGCACGACAAGGCCAGTGAAGTGGCCCGTGGCAAGGCGCAGGGTCTGCTGGACAAGCTCAAGGCCGGTGAGAACATCCAGCCTGAGCTGACTGCACTGGGTCTGAAGGTGGAGAACCACGATGGCGTCGCCCGTTTCGCCCAGGATCTGGATCAGAATCTGGTGGCACAGGCCTTCCGCATGCCTCATCCGGCCGATGGCAAGCCGAGCGTCGAGCTGGTGACCGAAGCCAATGGCGACCGCGTGGTGGTGGCCCTGGACAAGGTGACCGTCGCCAAGGAGCCGTCCGGCATGGCCAAGCTGCTGCAAGGCCAGCTGGGTCAGGGCAAGGCTCAGGTGAGCTACAAGTCTCTCATCGACGAGCTGCGCAAGTCTGCCAAGATCGAGTACTTCACCGACGTGGAAGCCACGGTCGAATAAGTCGAACCGATCCCAGTCGATATGAGAACGGCCCCTTGATGGGGCCGTTTTTTTATCTGCGCGCGGCAGAAGGGGCGGGATGTGCTGCCCCTTCTGGCCGAAGACCAGCTGCCAGGCCGAAGATGAGCTGCGAGAGCCAAACCCTTGGCTCTTCTGGTCTGCATCCCAAGAGGGAGTCTTGCCAACAGGCATAAAAAAACCGGCACTCAGGTGCCGGTTTTCATTGACGGGATGTGCGGGCAGGGGGTTATACCACGCCCTGGGTACGCAGGTAATCCTCGTAGGTACCGCCGAAGTCGCGGATCCCGTTCTCGGTCAGCTCCAGGATGCGAGTCGCCAGGGAGGAGACGAACTCACGGTCGTGGGAGACGAAGATCAGGGTGCCCTTGTACATCTCCAACGCCAGGTTCAAGGATTCGATAGATTCCATGTCCAGGTGGTTGGTCGGTTCATCCATGATCAGGATGTTGGGGCGCTGCATCATCAGCTTGCCGAACAGCATGCGGCCCTGTTCACCACCGGACAGCACCTTGACCGGCTTCTTGATGTCGTCCTGAGAGAAGAGCAGACGGCCCAGCACGGAGCGTACGGCCTGCTCGTCTTCGTTCTCCTGTTTCCACTGGGCCATCCAGTCGAACACATTGAGGTCGGTGTCGAAGTCCTCGGCGTGATCCTGGGCGTAGTAGCCGATCTGGGCGTTTTCGGACCACTTGATGGTGCCGGTATCCGGTGCCAGTGCCCCAACGAGGGTCTTGATCAGGGTGGATTTACCGATACCGTTGGTACCCAGAATGGCGACCTTCTCACCCACTTCCAGCATCATGTTGAGCCCCTTGAACAGGGGGCCGTCGCCATAACCCTTGGAAACGCCTTCGATCTCCAGGATGTTGCGGTAGAGCTTCTTCTCCTGCTCGAAGCGGATGAAGGGGTTCTGACGGCTGGAGACCTTCACTTCCTCAATCTTGATCTTGTCGATCTGCTTGAGGCGAGAGGTGGCCTGGCTGGACTTGGAGGCGTTGGCACTGAAACGCGACACGAAGGATTGCAGATCGGCGATCTGGGCCTTCTTCTTGGCGTTGTCGGCCAGCAGGCGCTCACGGGCCTGGGTGGCGGCGGTCATGTACTCGTCGTAGTTGCCCGGGTAGACGCGCAGCTCGCCGTAGTCCAGATCCGCCATGTGGGTGCAGACGGAGTTCAGGAAGTGACGGTCGTGAGAGATGATGATCATGGTGCTCTCGCGATCGTTGAGCACCTGTTCCAGCCAGCGAATGGTATTGATGTCCAGGTTGTTGGTCGGTTCGTCCAGCAGCAGGATGTCAGGGTTGGAGAACAGCGCCTGTGCCAGCAGCACCCGCAGTTTCCAGCCCGGCGCAACTTCGCTCATCGGGCCGTTGTGCTGCTCGATGGGGATGCCGGCACCCAGCAGCAGCTCGCCTGCGCGCGCTTCGGCGGTATAGCCGTCATACTCGGCGACCAGGCCTTCCAGCTCGGCGGCCTTCATGTAGTCGTCGTCGGTCGCTTCCAGGTTGGCGTAGATGGCGTCGCGCTCGGCGATGGCGGCCCACAGCTCGGTGTGACCCATCATGACCACGTCCAGTACGCGCATCTCTTCGTAGGCGAACTGATCCTGACGCAGCTTACCGATCCGCTCGTTGACGTCCAGGCTCACATTACCGCCAGTGGGCTCCAGATCGCCGCCGAGGATCTTCATGAAGGTGGACTTGCCACAGCCGTTGGCGCCGATGAGGCCGTAGCGGTTGCCGCCGCCAAACTTGACGCTGATGTTCTCAAACAGCGGCTTGGCGCCGAACTGCATGGTGATGTTGTTGCTTGAAAGCACTGGAATGTCCCGGTTGATCTGTCAAATGGCGCGCATTATGGCACAGATCCCCCGAAAGTTTTAGCAAGAACTGTGATCCGGGCCTATTGCAGGGGGGATTTGGATGGTGGTGCTGAGCACTCGCGCACCCTGGCGGCCATGGCCGCGTCGTTCGGACAGCAACGGGCACTGACCGCTGCCTCTCGGCATGAAAAAAGCCGGCCCTGAGGCCGGCTTGCAACTGCCAATGGAAGGCTCAGTGCGAGCTGGCGCTGGCGGCGCCAAGCCCGGTCTGGGAGCGGACGAACTGCGGGAAGAACTTGGCGTGCTCGTCGGCGGCATTTTGTGACTTGTCGGTCACCGAGAAGAACCAGATCCCGACAAACGCCAGCCCCATGGAGAAGAGGGCAGGGTACTCGTAGGGGAAGATGGCCTGGGCGTGACCCAGCACCTTCACCCACACGGTCGGGCCCAGGATCATCAGGCTGACTGCGCTCACCAGCCCCAGCCAGCCGCCATAGACGGCGCCGCGGGTGGTCAGGCGTGACCAGAACATGGAGAGGAAGAGCACCGGGAAGTTGCAGCTGGCGGCGATGGAGAAGGCCAGTCCCACCATGAAGGCGATGTTCTGCTTCTCGAACAGGATCCCCAGCCCGATGGCAACCACACCCAGCACTATGGTGGTGAGCTTGGAGACGCGCAGCTCGTCGGCTTCGTTGGCCTTGCCCTTCTTGATGACGCTGGCGTAGAGGTCGTGGGAGACCGCAGAGGCACCGGCCAGGGTCAGCCCGGCCACCACCGCCAGTATGGTGGCAAACGCCACGGCGGAGATGAAGCCGAGGAACAGGCTGCCACCTACCGCATCGGCCAGGTGAATGGCCGCCATGTTGGTGCCGCCCAGCAGGGCGCCGGTGGCATCCTTGAAGTCGGGGTTGGTGCTGACCAGCAGGATGGCGCCAAAGCCGATGATGAAGGTGAGGATATAGAAGTAGCCGATAAAGCCGGTGGCGTAGAACACCGACTTGCGGGCTTCTTTGGCGTCACTCACGGTGAAGAAGCGCATCAGGATGTGGGGCAGGCCGGCGGTGCCAAACATCAGGGCCAGACCCAGCGAGATGGCGGAGATGGGATCGGCGACCAGGCCGCCCGGGCTCATGATGGCGATCCCTTTCTCGTGCACTTTGACCGCTTCGCTGAACAAGGTGCCGATGTCGAAGTTGACCGACTTCATCACCATGATGGCCATGAAGCTGGCACCGGAGAGCAGCATCACAGCCTTGATGATCTGCACCCAGGTGGTGGCCAGCATGCCGCCAAACAGTACGTAGAGCACCATCAGGATGCCGACCAGCACCACGGCCACGTGGTATTGCAGGCCGAACAGCAGCTCGATCAGCTTGCCGGCACCGACCATCTGGGCGATCAGGTAGAGGGCGACCACCACCAGGGAACCGCTGGCGGAGAGGGTGCGCACCTCGGTCTGCTTGAGGCGGTAAGAGGCCACATCGGCAAAGGTGTACTTGCCAAGGTTGCGCAGCCGCTCCGCGATCAGGAACAGGATGATGGGCCAGCCCACCAGAAAGCCGATGGAGTAGATGAGACCGTCGTAGCCGGAGGTGTAGACCAGCGCCGAGATGCCGAGGAAGGAGGCGGCGGACATGTAGTCACCGGCGATGGCCAGACCGTTCTGGAAGCCGGTGATGCGCCCGCCGGCGGCGTAGTAGTCGGCGGCCGAGCGGTTGCGCTTGGAGGCCCAGTAGGTGATGAACAGGGTCGCCGCCACGAAGACCACGAACATGATGATGGCCGGGATGTTGAGGGGCTGGCGATGCACTTCGCCGGTCAGCGCATCGGCTGCCAGCAGGGGGAACGATGCCAGCAGGGCCGGCAGCAGCAGAAACTTGCCTTTCATGATTTCACTCCCTTGAGGATCTTCTGGTTTAGTTCGTCAAACTCGCCGTTGGCCCGAAACACGTAGACACCGGTCAGCACGAAGGCGGACAGGATGAGACCTATCCCGACCGGGATGCCGCGGGTGACGGAAGATCCTTCGCTCAAGGGAGTGCCAAGCCAGCCGGGGGCAAAGGCGATGAGCAGGATGAACGCCAGGTAGAGCCCCAGCATCAGGATGGAGAGGGTCCAGGCGAAGCGCTGGCGCTTGGCGACCAGCGCCTGGAAGTTGGGATCTTGCTGGATCCGAAGATAAGGTTGCTGTTCCATTGCAGTGCTCCATGACATTGAGTGTCAGCGGTGGATGAGGGGGTTCCCTACCGGGCAGCCTAAGCTGCCCATGTAACCAAAATGTGAATCAAATGTTATTTATGGACAATTAGACTTTGGGATAAGCCAGTGGCCCGCCCTGATGCAGGCGCAGGAAGATGAGGGCCGCGGTGATGGCGTCGCAGAGGGCGTCGTGGGCGGGCAGGGGGGGAAGTGCCAGATGGCGGCAGATCGCCGCGAGATGAAGGTCGATGACGGCCTCAGGATAGCGACGATAGAGCTGATCGTGGTAGAGCCGGCTCACTTCTATGCCTCGCTGCGCCAGGGTCAACCCCCACAACTTGCGGCAGGCCAGGTTGAGGATGCGCAGATCATAGGCGATGTGATACCCCACCAGTTCACGGGGGCCGATGAAGGTAAGCAGCTGATGCAGCGCGGCTTCCAGCTCCATGCCCTGTTGCAGATCCTGATGGCGCAGACCGTGGATCACCACTGACTCGGCGGTGAGGTTGCCGGGTGGCAACACCCGCAGGGAGAGCGCTTCGCCGGTCAGCAGCCGGTTGCCCCGAATGCGCACCGCCCCGACGGCGACGATCTCGGCCCGGTCGGGATCCAGGCTGGTGGTCTCGAAGTCGAGGGCCACCCACTCGTCGGCCGGGGGGGCGGCAAAGAGCGGCGCGAACGCCGAGGCGTGAAAGCGGCGGCCAAGCCAGTGACGACGCAGGCGGCTCAACACGGCTATTGCCTCAGACGAAAGTGCAAGGTGAGCCACTGCTGGAATTTCTTCACCTGATGCAGCGCCTGGCGCAGCAGGTCTCGCTCGCCATGGCTGAGGTCATTGACCTGCACCCGGCTCTCCCCCTCCTTGAGCTGGCTGCGCAGCCTGAGCCGCACGAACAGTCTGAACGCCTCCGCCAGATCGGCGCCAAAGCTGGCGCTGAGCCGCTCTGCCGCCACCAGCGCCTCGATGCGCCCCAGGGTGGAAGTTTCCAGGATAGCCGCTTCCAGCGCCAGCATGCGGATGCCGTGCACCAGCGGGAAGAGGCCGCCACGTTTCAGATCCAGCCCCTCCGGTGCCCGCTCCAGCCGGCCAAACAGGGTGAGGGGGGCGTGAAAGGCGACCGCCGGCCGCACCATCTCCGCCAGCAGATCTCCCCGCTCGGCCAGCTGCTCGCGCAACTTGCGGGCAACGGGGGGAAGGAGGGCGCGATCGCCGGCGATGGGGTGGGCGTCGGCCAGGGTGGCCAGCCAGAGCAGATCCGCCTCCCTGGCTTCGACGCAGGCCCGCTCGATCTCCTGCAGCCAGCCGTCGAGGGGTTTGACCCAGGCGGGGTTGTTGACCATCACCCGGCCGGGGCAGGGCGGGTAGCCGAGCCTGGCCAGCAGCTCGCTGAAGGCGGCCAGATCGGCCTGCTGGGTGGGCCAGGACAGGTCGGCGGGCAGGATCAGGGCATTGTCCTGATCGGTTTTGAGGATCTGCTCGCCGCGCCCCTCCGAGCCCAGCATCAGCAGGCAGACCCGCTCCTGCACCTCGGGCGGGATCACCAGCGCGAAGGCCTTGGCGATTAGCTGCTCGTTGATGGTGGCGATGAGCTTCATCAAGAAGGCGGTGTGGATCCCTTGGGCGAACAGGGAGCGGGTCAGCTGCTGCTGTTCACGGGCCACCGCTTCCAGTGCTGGCAGGGTGTCGGCGCGGGCGATGCGCAGGGTCAGCACATGGGAGTGGGTGGAGAAGAGGCCGAGCACCTGGGTCAGGTGCAGGATCCCCGCCACCTCCTGTCCCTGCCAGACAACCAGCCGCTTGATGCGATGACGGGTCATCAGCAACAGGGCATCGAACAGATAGCTGCCCTGGGCCAGCCCGATCAGCGGGGTGGGGGTCAGCACAGCCAGCGGCGCCGTCAGCGGCAATCCCTTGAGGGTCAGGGCGTGCAGCAGGGTCTTGCGGGTTGCCAGGCTCAGGCTGCCGTCCGTGGCGGGGTAGAGCAGGCAGTCGGTGCCCCTGGCCACCATGGCCTCGGTGGCGGCCAGGAGCGACAGGCGGCTGTCGACGATGAGCGGCGGCTGCAGATGGCCGGGTTCGATGCGGGTCAGGATGAACTCCGCCAGATTCTTCTGGCCCAGCTGGGCGCGCTGCTCCTGCAGCTGCTGTCGCTGTGCCAGGCTGGCGGTGAAGTAGCGGGCGAAGGCGTCGTTGCCTTCACACAAGGCCAGGAAGGTATCGCGGGGGATCAGCTGGCAGAGCAGATCTTCCAGCGCGTTGAACTGGTGGCGACAGTGGCCGTCGAACTGGGCGCGCACGTCGAACATGTCCCCCTCGCCGTAGTCGCCGAACTGATGGTGGGGGGTCGACTCCTCCACCGCCCCCTTGATGACGAGGTAGAGGCCGGGGGGCACATCGCCCGCCTTGAGCACAGGCTGGCCGGCGCGAAAGTAGCAGATGGAGAGGGCCTGCCCCAGTTGTTGGCGCTCAGGCTCGCTCAGGCAGTCAAACGGCGGACGGGCAAAGTTGAACAGAGTGGTCATGGCAATCCTTGGCCGGTGGCGTCAAATCAGTCTGACAAAGCGGCGTGCTGCCGGCCAGCCGACTTTAGTCGCACGGCCAGCCGATCCCATGGGCCGCTGTACCTGATGATAACACTCTGATAACGTGGTGGTATGACCAGTGTAAGCTCAGGAGAGGACAGGGGAAAATGGAAAAACCAAGGGTCAAATGCGAGATCCGGGACGGCATCGCCGAGGTGATGCTGGCGCGGGGCGACAAGCTCAATGCGCTGGACAGGGCCATGTTCAGCGCCATCGACGGAGTACTCGAGCAGCTGCGCCAGCGCAAGGGGTTGCGGGCGGTGATCCTGCACGGGGAGGGGCGGGCCTTTTGCGCCGGGCTGGATGTGAAATCCATGCTCAAGCAGCCGGTGGCGGCGCTCGAGATCCTGAAACGCGAGGCGGACGAAGCCACCAACCTGGCCCAGCGGGTGGCCTATGGCTGGCATCAGCTGCCGGTGCCGGTGATCGCGGTGACCCAAGGGGTCTGTTTTGGTGGCGGGTTGCAGATCGCCCTTGGCGCCGACTTTAGGTTCAGCACCCCCGATTGCCGCTTCTCGGTGATGGAGATCAAGTGGGGCATCATCCCAGACATGAGCGGCAGCGTCACCATGCGCAACCTGATGGGGGTGGATACCGCCATGGAGCTGGCCATGAGCGGGCGCGAGCTGGCGGCGCCGGAGGCCAAGTCTCTCGGGCTGGTGAGCCGGGTCTGCGACGATCCGCTGGCCCAGGCGCGGGAGTTTGCGAGGACCCTCATCACCAAGTCCCCCGACGCGCTGGCGGGGATCAAGCAGCTCTACAACCAGGCCTGGGCCCGCAGCGACGAGGCGATGCTCAAAGAAGAGACCCGGTTGCAAAAGCAGATCCTGGGACGCCCCAACCAGTGGCGCGCCACCCTCAACAGCCTGTTTCGCTGGCGCCTGCCGTTCGGGCCGCGCCGCAACGCGCTCTGACAGGCAGGGATCAACAAGAAATGGTATCGATCTGGTGCCAAGGCCATTGAGGGCCCCCAGCATCTGATCGAACCGTTCTGGTTTCATTTCCTTATCCTCGGGTTGGGCTTATCGGTGACGCCGAGGCCCAACAGGTATATGCCCCAAATCGGTGAGTTGTTCGATCGGCTCGATGGAGCAGAGCTGATACTGGCCGCTACTGGTTGTAGTAGATGAGATCCCGATTCGGGCAGGGGATGGCGTACAGCTTGAGTTTGCCATCGACCTCTTCGGTTTTGAGCGCTTGCACGGGGTGTCGTAGCCGGACCCGCGATCGTGCTTCGGCCAGATGACGGAGGTGTAATAGGCCGGATCCTAGGACTCAGCGTTTGCTGTGGCAAGACAGGCTGTTGATTTGGATAGCAAAGGGGGCAATGCGGGGTTGTTGCAAAGTGCGTGGCCAGCATGGCCGCATTACCAAAACCAACCGACTGGGCGATGATGTCTCCGATCTCTACTGCCAGTGCACCGATGCAGAGTGTGGCCACAGCTGGGTGGCCACCTTGTCGTTCGCCCACACCCTAAGCCCTTCGGCCAAGACCACCAATCAGCTGGTACTCAGCTTGATGGGGTCGCTCACGCCAGAGGGGCGGCAGTTAGTATTGAAAGGATTGGGGGCGCAGTAGCCCCCTTGTTCGTTACACTCTATATCGTAATAAAATTTTTCATGTTGTTTCGTCGCGACCTAATATCGGAAAATCAAAAACGTAAAATGCAAAGTGAGAAACGAGAAACGCATTTAGCGCCTGAGTAATTTTGCATTGTTATGTATGCCATGCAATCAATAAACGTAATCATCTACGACTATTTCTTGCTCACACCTGGCATTCATCAGACTTTCGCGTACTGCATTGCGGCCTTCGAAGCAGCTAATCAACGATTGTAGCAATAATCGATGATTTCATCGAATCCCACCTCCTCATGCACCAGCCTTTCCTCCAATTCGTTAAGGTGTGCAACATTAGGTAATTCATCAGTTACCGATATTTTAATCGAGAATTTGGCATTGTAACCTCTACCAATCCTCGAGAGCTCACTGCTGAGCTGGTTCAAAATATTGTCTCTGAGCAAAAGTTGGTTTCGTCGAAAGCGGATAAGGCGGTGACAATCGAAGAAGTCTGAACGCTTTTTCGAGTCATACTTTCTACCGTTCCAGCCAGTTCTTCGAGTGGCACGATACAAAACCTGATCTTGCATATCTCTCCACACACGAAAATCGAAATAGCTGGTTGGATTCGGGTTCTCGTATGTTGCCTGAGAGTAAAAGTTAGCATCCCCAAGTTGGTTTTTGTCAAGGACTGCCAAAGTCCTGTTCTGTGTGGACAACATGCGTTTGATTGGTGTGGGAATGTCGAAACGCATTACTTTGGTCTCATCCAAGATACGTATTTCTCTTGGAAGTTTCTCGTCCTCTTGATTCCAGTGTCTTTCCCATCTTTTGGGTACCCACTGAATATTTACACCACAGAAGCGTATAACGCCACATGAGCTGATTGAATGTATGTGGATTTCTTCTTGCTCTGTATCCTCATGAAGGAAGAAGTACGCTTTCCCGGACCATATTAGCGACTGAGCAATATCCTTAACTACGTTATTTATTGACTCGTCAATCGTATATGGTGCGTATCTCGTATTATCATTGCCAAGTAGCTTTCGCATTAGTTTGTCATCATTCGACACGATTGCGAAGATATTTCCGTTTCGATGATTTATTAAATCAAAGAATCGCGTAAAATCTTCGTCAAACATTTGGCGATTGAAATTAGGCCTCTCTTGAACGCTCTTAATAAAGAGCTTGTCAATTAACCCAAGGTCTGCCTCATGATGGTACCAAAGTAAAGGTTCGGCCCTAAATATTTTCATTCTGAACCTCTTTACCTTCCTCTTGCAACCGGCGAGTAAGATTAGTGATACGGTAGTCTATCTCGAAGTCTATTGGGCCGAGTTGCGGCAGGACATGTTTTGCGAAAAACAAGTGAGACGCATCGGAATGCGTCATCAAGAATTCCCTCACAATTTTGTTTGGGTGCAGCTTCCCTCGCATCATTCCCATTTTGACCTCAAAACCATCGCGCCTTGCACGCTGTTCAAACGATATTTTCCAATTAATTCTGATTAGATCTCGCGGTGATGTGCTCATACTAAAATTGTGCGGGTTTGATAGGAGTATCATTCTCTTGAAGTACTGCTGCTTGTCATTGACGTGCTCAATCCAAGCATCGAACTTCTCTATTGCACCCGCAGATAACTTTTTGTTGTCGAAGTATGCCCCGTAAAGAATGGCAAAGCCTAAGACCGAAGCCAAATCATTGATCACTGTTGAAATGAGATGAAATCTGAACTCATTGCTTACATCCAGCGATGGGTCCACAAATCTCGAATCTGCCGCAAGAATCGCAAGGGACATGAATGTCGGTAGAACCTTATCCAGCTTGCTTATATCATTTTGCTCAAGAGCACTTATACATGCTTCGGCAAGCTCGAAGTAAATCTGCCCAAAATGGTCTGGCAGTTCATCGTTGTGTTTTTGTTCGAAAATATGTCTGACCATGGTTCCATTGCCGAGCCTGGTAATTGCAACATCTCGGGCAGAGGAAAGCTGCTGAGTCATCTCTGCAGTGTTTATCTCCGGTAGTTTGTACTGATCTTGGGTGTAGTGCTCATATTCATAATACCGCTCCAAGAGCTCGGTAATATTGTCGAACCATCTTGGTAGTTTCCAATGACTATGTAAGCTTGCTAGGACAACTTGTGTTGCGGACTCGGACATATTGAGTTTTGATAGTGAGTCCACAAAGTCTGGAAGCAAACTTTGGTAAAAGTCGCATACTGCAGGTAGAACGTTCGCATAGTGCTGCAACAATCTCTGGACTGCCAATTGCTGGACGTATTTTGGCTTGGATAGGCGTTTCCCTTCGACCATTTTCTCAAATTCAATACGTTCGACGATAAAGGCGAGATCTACTTGCAAAGAGGCGGGTAGACGGCGTAGAGACTGCTCGGTCCACTCGTCCTTCTCAAAGAATGTTTTCAGTTCTTTCTCAAAGGTAATTATTCCGCGTAGTGTTTCTAAACAGAGATTGCTCCCTAGTGCAGCCCATATGTCAGCAATACCAATCTGCGCCTTCATTGAAATGTCATCAGCCATGGGATTCAATGAGGCGAAAGCCTGTTCAATTATGCCCTTGAATCTCTTAATCTCTTGCATGCCAATATCGAATTGAAACCGTGCAGCATAAGCTGGAATTCGAGTCGAAAAACGAGCTATGAGTTTTAATGCGAGATCAAGGTCTCCGATTTTAAATGCGAGCTCAATATGGCCAGCCAATCTGTCGATAATCTCGTTTTCGAGCCATTGATAATCAGGTTTTTCTTCAATTAGCTGTTGCTGGCTACTCATCTTAAGTGCCATCGAAGTGGCTGTGTCATCCGCAAAAAACCATTGCTTATGCTTGCGCCGTCTTGGAAACCAATAGCTTTCCTGGTCTATTGAGTGTTTTCGTTGAAGGTAATGAAAAAGCAAAGCAGTATAGTCGTCGGTCAACGCAGGAAGGTTATCTTCTAAACCTTCATTGCTAGATTTTACACGTTCATCAATATATGAGAGTTGTTCAAGACCTAGTCTTGCAGCCTTTGAATGATGGTTAGCTAAAGAAATTGAATTATTATGGTTTGAAGCACCTTCAATATGACGCACAATGTTGGGAAGTATTTCACTATGAACTAGAATGTTTAGGTCAAAGAAATTAAATAATCTCTGGCCCAATGGAAATAAAACCAATGTGCTCAACAGAGTCAAAATAGTACCACTGACATAAACGAAAAGGCCGGGTTCTAAGCCAAACAAAGGTAAGGCTGTTGCGGCTAAACAGAACATAGCTGAAAAAACCAAAACTCGAGAGTAGACGCTACCGACTTGCTCGTTAGTGAGCATTTGGATGATATCCCGGCGAAGCCTAGTGTAACCAGCGCTCAGTATAATGCCAATTGTCGCAAAATAGATTGAGAATATTGCAGTGAGCAGTTGGGCGTACAGTCTGAGCTGATCGATATTAAATTTTTTGTCTTCTTCGCTAAGTAGTGGGAGAGAAGATAGGTTGTTATTGGTGAGATGTTCAACCAACATTAAGATTGCCAACCACAAAATAACCCAAAACAAGCCTTTCACTCCGTCCCATATAAAAGAGCCTAAAATGCGAGTATTTCCCTTTGTTTTTGAGGCGGAGGATCTTATCTTGTACGCGCTGCGCTCGAAGGAAAAACTAATTTTCCCTAACCTTGCTAGGAACTTCCAAAACCAGGATTTGGAACTCACCCAGATTTTAAATCTGTCAATCAAAAAGCTCTCCTGTTATATGTTTATATCCAATCTATGTTATAAAACGTTGCGCTTGTTGAATCATTGGTTAGACGCTTTTACCTCGCCTGAACCCAGACCAAATTAGTGAGGCAATAAGTGAACCTACAATTCCTAAACCAAACCCGATGAGTCGTTCCTGCCAAGCACTTGAAGCTGCTCGTTCGGCTTGTAGTCTCAATATTGAGTCGACAACATCTCGATCAGCGTTAACCATGGGTTTAAGGGCTTCTTCTTCTTTTTTTAGTGAATTAATGGCTTCTTCTGATTGTCTTAGTTGTTCTTTTTGAGTTGCAACAAATGTGGATAAGTTATTTATACTTTTTTGAACTTTGGTAAGGGTCTCCATTTGAGATTCAAACGTCAGGCTCTCTTTTTGAACTGCGCTTTCTCATATGCTTGGTAAAAAGAAACGCCAATGCTGAGTAAGCCAGCTAACAAGGCAACAATCATTTTCAGTCGTTCTACACGGCTTTCAGCTAGGACACGTGAGATTTCTTGTATTAGTGACATTTGCAAATCCTACTTGTGGTGCTGAACAGTAATTAGATGGACGGAGGTATTAATCCGTTAATATAGCCTTCTGTATAGCCCCACCACGCCCTCATAACTAATAGTAAAAAACCTCTTTTAGAACATGATATTACCAGTGTATCTCATATGTCTAGGTGTATTCGTTTGGCTTCTTTTGGCGTTACCTCTGCCGCTGAGTAAAAACACAACCAAGGAGTGGCGACGAAAAACACCACCAAGCATTCGGTGTGTTGTTCATACCCACTCACCGCTGTAGTCATCCTGTTGCCACTCCTGTGTGTCCAGCCCCTCCAATACCCGCCACATCTCTGACTGGTATGGCTGCGGTAGCATCTCTATCCAGCGGCGGGTGCCGGGATGACCCTGCGCCTGGTAGACCTTGCCGCAGAGATCAACCAGCATCGGCCAGTCCTGATCCCCTTCTGGTACTGCGTACTCATCCGGCTGGTTCGGCTCGGCTGGCGACGGGCCCTCTGGCACCCAGTCCGGCTCGCTTGGTACGGTTCTGAGCGACTGCACCTGGCCGTTCTCCAGCCAGAGGGTGAAACCGTCCGTGTTGACACTGGCGCTAGCTCGCAAACGGTCGATTGAGAAGGGTGATAACCCCCATTGCGCCCTCATGATCTGGTCTGTGAAGGCATCAGGATCTGGCCGCGTACAGTTATTGTCAGAGCTCCAGGGGGCCGGGCTGTCGCCGGTCTTAACCCCAACCCCCCTCGCTGCAGCCTCGGCGGCTTTCCTGGCTTCATGGGTGCCAGCGGGCACAATTTCCCACCCTTGCAGGCGGGTCTTGATGCCAAGGCGAGCGGAGGTAATGCCCATCAGGCGCCTGATGTCTTCGCCTTGAGCATTGGCCAGCTCCTCGATGAGGTGGGCCAGCTTGATGGGGTGTTCGGCACGGGTGGCCAGTGCGCCGCCCATGGCGTGCAGGTAGCAGCGAAAGATGCCGTTATCTGCGGCAAAGCGGGCTGCCTCGAAGCGCGGGTCTTGCAGCACGGGCTTGGGTGGGCCAACCAGTTCGGCATGCTTCTTGGCGTTGCTGATGCGGCGCAGCTCGCGCCATACCCCAACCGGGGCGCCACCGATCTGCTGGAAGGTGCGAATGCCCCACCAACTGGCCCAGGCCACGGCATGCAGGGGCGCCCTCATCGGCGGCAGTACCGACCTCTTCGTCATCGTCCAGGTAGGCGCCGTCGATGTTCTTGGCACGCAACTAATTGATATTAATGCAAGGCATTGAATTTAAATAAATAAAAATGGCAGCCGAGGCTGCCATTTTTGTTGGGTGAGTCTTAAGCGATCAGGAGATCTTGCGATCCTGGTCCGGTTCGAACGAGTGACCGGATTTCTCCTGCTCCAGGTTGTCTTCGGAGCGGTGACCAGACCAGTAGTCAGCGTTCTTGATGCCGAGCTTCTCCGGGTGGAACACCGGATCCAGCCCCTGGGCCTGCTGGGCCTCGTAGTCTTTCAGACAGGTGAAGGCGGTCTTTTGCAGCAGCAGGATGGCGATGATGTTGAGCCAGGCCATCAGGCCGACCCCGATGTCACCCATGCCCCAGGCCAGATCGGCGGTCTTGACGGTGCCGTAGACAGTGGCGGCCATCAGGGCAATCTTCAGCAGGAAGGTGAGCCAGGGGCGATTCATCTTGCGGTTGATGTAGGCGATGTTGGTCTCGGCGATGTAGTAGTAGGCAACGATGGTGGTGAACGCGAAGAAGAACAACGCGATGGCCACGAACATGCTGCCAAAGCCCGGCATCATGCTCTCCATGGCGGTCTGCACATAGCCCGGGCCCGCAGCCACGCCGGCAATGCCGGTGTAGAGGGCTGCGCCATCCGGACCCTGCACGTTGTAGAGGCCGGTGATGAGCAGCATGAAGCCGGTGGCGGAGCAGACGAACAGGGTGTCGATGTAGACCGAGAATGCCTGCACCAGGCCCTGTTTGGCCGGGTGGCTTACCGCGGCGGCTGAGGAGGCGTGCGGACCGGTACCCTGGCCTGCTTCGTTGGAGTAGACCCCGCGTTTGACCCCCCACATGATGGCCAGACCCAGAATGGCACCGAAGCCGGCATCCATCCCGAACGCGCTCTTCCAGATCAGCAGGATCACGCCCGGCAGCGCATGGATGTTGAGGGCGATGATGACGCAGGCGACGATGATGTAGCCCAGCGCCATGAAGGGCACCACGGTACTGGCGAAGCTGGCGATGCGCTTGACGCCGCCGAAGATGATGAAACCGAGCAGCAGCGCCAGAGCGGCGGCGGTGACGTTCGGATCGATATCAAACGCGTTTTGCAGACTGGCGCCGATGGAGTTGGCCTGCACCCCTGGCAGCAGCACGCCGCAGGCAAACACGGTGGCAATGGCGAAGGTCCAGGCGTACCACTTCATGCCGAGCCCTTTCTCGATGTAGAAGGCCGGGCCGCCGCGGTATTCGCCGTTGATCTTCTCCTTGTAGACCTGACCCAGGGTGGACTCCACGAAGGCGGAGCTGGCGCCGAGGAAGGCTACCATCCACATCCAGAACAGGGCGCCCGGGCCACCGAAGGTGATGGCGGTGGCGACCCCGGCGATGTTGCCGGTACCGACGCGACCGGCCAGGGTCATGGCCAGCGCCTGGAAGGAGGAGACCCCCGCATCCGTGCTCTTGCCATCAAACATCAAGCGGATCATCTCCTTGATGTGACGCAGTTGCAAAAAGCGGCTGCGCAGGGAGAAGTAGAGGCCTACCCCCAGACACAGGTAGATGAGCGCAGGGCTCCAAATCACACCATTGATGGCATTGACGATCTCATTCATGTACAACAACTCCTTTGTTGTGCTGTCTTGTTGGCGGGGTCTCTGCCCCGCTCCCTTAAATTTCAGGTGACCCTGGAGTCACTCGTTATGATTGGGGACCGGTCGGTGGCGGAAGTTTCCACTGGCCAGTCCGCGGGTTTTAACATATCGATTTGTGCAAGGGCTTCCTAGCGAAATATGTTGTCACCTTGTTAATTTGTGAATTGACATTAACAAATCGTGATGTGGTTGGACAAAATGCGGTGTCAACCCGGTATCATCTCCTCTTTTATCGGCATGCCCGTGGGGGAGAAGCAGAGCAAAATCGAGGCCAAGGATGCAAACAGAGAGAGAGACGGCGGTGATCCGCCCGGCCTGCGCCGGGGATGTGGCCGCCATGGCCGACTTGTTCGGCCAGCTGGGTTACCCGGTCAGCCCACAGGAGCTGGAAGACCGCTGGCTGACGCCGGATCCGGCCAGCGAGGTGCTGGTGGCCTGCCTGGATGAGGGGATCGCAGGCGTCTTGGTGTGGCACTGGCTGAACCCGCTGCACGTTGCACCAGAGTGGGGCCTGATCTCGGCGCTGGTTGTCGATGAGGGGGCAAGGGGAAGCGGAGTGGGGGCCGCCCTGTTGGCCGTGGCAGAGAGCCATGCACAGGCGCGGGGGTGCAGCCAGCTGGAGCTCTCCAGCAGCCTCAAGCGGGAAGGGGCCCATCGCTTCTATCTGGCGCAGGGGTATGTCGAGCGTCCGAAACGGTTTGTGAAAACAGTCTGATCAGCAAGAGGAGTCTGCGTGTTCTGGTCTCGCTTACGAAGTGTGTTTGGTGGTGCGTCCCGGCAAGATGAGCAGGGGCCGGATGCCCTGGAGTGGCAGCAGGCCCTGGCCGCAGTGCCCATTTTGCAGGGCTTTTCCCGGGAGGAGGAGCAGACCCTGATCGGGTTGGCGCAGCAGCTGCTGGCCCGCAAGACCCTCACCCAGATCGGGGTGACGCTTACCTCCCGCCAGCAGGCGGTGCTGGCCCTGCAGGCGGTGCTGCCCATTCTCCATCTGGGGCTCGACTGGTATCGGGGCTTTCACGAGATCATCCTGATCCCCGAGCCTGTGGTGCGCCGCCAGCAGGTACAGGACGAGTTCGGGCTGGTGAGCGAGGTGGAAGAGGAGAACGCCGGCGAATCCTGGCCTCAGGGGCCGCTGGTACTGGCCTGGAGCGAGCTGCAGCAGGACGGTGACTGGGACGGCTTCAATCTGGTGATCCACGAGCTGACCCACAAGCTCGACATGCTGGGAGGGGAGGCCGACGGGGCGCCGCCGCTGCCGGCAGGCATGGATCCGCGCCAGTGGACGAGTGCGCTGCAGTCGGCATTCGATGCCATGCAGGCGCAGCTGGATCGCCACGAACCCACCGCCATCGACCCTTACGCCGCCTCGCACCCGGCCGAGTTCTTGGCGGTGTGCAGCGAGTGCTTTTTTACCGATCCGCTGCGCCTGCGCGACACCTATCCGGCGGTGTACCAGCAGTTCACCCGCTTCTTCGGCCAGCAGCCGGCGACGCGTTTTCCGGCGACCCGACTGCTGGCGGGGGAGCCCGAGTATCACGGCTAGTCGGGTGAACCTGGCAAATCGCGCCTAACAAAAAGGCACCCCGCGGGGTGCCTTTTTCGTGACAGCTGTGTCGGCCGGGTGCTTAGGCAGCGGCTTTGAGCTGAACGGCGGCGGCTTTCTTGTGATCGCCGATCGGCAGCACTGTGCGGCCGAACTGCTCGTTGATCACGGTGGCCATGGCCAGGTAGATGGCGCTGGCACCGCAGATGATGCCTTCGAAACCGGCGATGGTGCCGATCAGGGTGCTGCCGGTGAAGTCACGGGCGGCCAGCAGGAAGAACAGCACGGTCAGGGAGGCGAACACGAACTGCTTCACGCGCGGGTAGTTGACGGTCCCGATCAGCATAAACAGGGTGAACATGCCCCACATCAGCAGGTACCAGCCCATGTAGGCGTGCGGAGTGGCTTCGGCCAGACCCATGGTCGGCATCACCAGCAGGAACACCAGGCTCCACCAGAAGGTGCCGTAGGAGATGAAGGCAGTCACACCGAAGGTGTTGCCGCGCTTGTACTCCATGATACCGGCGATGATCTGGGCCAGACCGCCATAGCACAGGCCCATGGCCAGGATCATGGCGCTGATGGGGAAGAAACCTGCGTTATGGATGTTCAGCAGAATGGTGGTCATACCGAAACCCATCAGACCCAGAGGGGCAGGGTTGGCCAATTTTTCGCTCACGTGGCGTTCTCCAAAAATAGAGGTGGGGGTTGATAAAAGACGCGCGATTTTAGGCAGGCTCTTGGCCCCGGGCAAGAGGTGGAAGGGACGAAACAGTAAAAAAATAACGGAATTTTTTACCCGGCTGACCATTCGTGCGATCCAGGTAGATGGCAGGTAAATGAATGGTGCGAGCAAAGTTGAAAAATTGTATTGAGAAGAACATTCCTGAAAGTTTCATACATCTCGAGGCGATGGGCTGAGCCGCGCTGTCTACCTATTTCCATCGCCAAGCCTGAGCACCCCTGAGTCCAAAAATCACTCTCATATGCCATCAGACGAGAGGCGTCAATGACCGGTTCAATGCAAGCAGCCTGACTGCCTGTCCGCGGCTTCGGCATGGCTGAGCAAGGGGCATTGCGCCGGGCGAGTGAGCTGACGAGGTGGATATCTGAAAAAAGGGTCAGGATGGGGTGATAAAGTGTTGAACGCGAGCTTGGGTCCTGCAGTTGGCCTTATGCAGTGACGCAGATTGTTGCTGGATAGCCGAGA
This sequence comes from Aeromonas sp. s3, assembly GCF_040907805.1. Taxonomy (NCBI): domain Bacteria; kingdom Pseudomonadati; phylum Pseudomonadota; class Gammaproteobacteria; order Aeromonadales; family Aeromonadaceae; genus Aeromonas; species Aeromonas sp. s3. Next base: position 369,900 of record NZ_JBFOCQ010000033.1, on the reverse strand, counting down.
GAGCTGGCCGGATGAAGGGAGAAGAGCAGGAGTGCGAGGCATGTGTTCGGCAATTGCTCTCGAAAGGGGGGCTCAATCCCGAAGAAGAGGGGGAATGGCATCCCCCTCATCCTGCTGATGTCACCGGCTCAATCGTCCAGGGTTAGCACCACCTTGGCCTCCTTGTCGGCCTCCCTGACCTGGCTGTCCAGCACAAACAGCCGCTCCGGCGCGATCCCCTGGCGGTCTACCAGAAACTCCTTGGTGTTCTGGGCGCGGCGCATGGCCAGATTGCGCAGGGACTTGGCGGTGATGAGCTGCTGATCCCGCAGCAGGAGCACCGCCTGGGCGCGCAGGGCCGGGCTCGCCTCATCGAGCTTCAGCCGATCGGCCAGATCCCCGAGATCTTCGTTGAAACGGGCCTCATAGGCCTCTACCAGTGCCGATTGGATGGCGGGGTCCTGCTCCAGCAGATCGAGATCCACCGGGTTGCCGGTGATCTTGGCCAGCACCCGCTCGAGCTTCTGGCGCTGCAAGATGGGGCGCTCCTCGTTGAAGTTGACCTTTCCGCGAATGTTCATGCTGAGTTTGGGTCTGTCCTTGAGGGCCTGTGCCAGCTTGGTCAGCTTCTCCTGCTGGGTGGGGGTGAGATCCGGCTCACCAGGCAGGAAGGGCAACTCGTCCAGATCCTCGCTGCCACCCGCCAGGGAGGCGAGCAGCGAGAAGGGGGAGGTGACCGCCTTGCGCAGGGTGTTGCCAAGCACGTCCCAGAAGATGTTGCCGAGGCTGAAGTCAGGCTGATCCAGGTTGCCCTTCACTTTCAGGTTCATCTGGATGACGCCATTGGCATCGCTCAGCAGGGCAACCGCCAGCCCCAGCGGCAGATCCTTGGCCTGCTCGCTCTTGACCTTTTCCCCCAGTTGCAACTTCTTGATGGTGATGTCGTTGTCCCCCTCCAGCCGGTTGCCGTGCAACTGGTAGTTGAGCTTCATGGAGAGCTGGCCCTTGTCGATGGCGTAACCGGCGTAGGTGCTGGAGTAGGGGGTGAAGGTGGTAAGCTCCAGGTTGTTGAAGGTGACGGCCACGTCCAGCACCGGCTGCTCGATCAGCAGGTTGGTGCCGCCGCGAATGGTTACCGGGGCATAGCGGTCCACCTTGCCGTTGAAGGCCAGCTCGGAGCGCTGGCCCGGGATGTTGCTGATGTGGCGACTCTGGCCGCTGAGGGAGGCGATGTCCACCACGAATTCCGGGCTCAGGCTGCGATCGGCAAAGCGCAGGTTGCCCTGCTCGGTGCGTACCTGGGCGATGCTGACGCGGGGGGCCGGGCCGCTGCTGGCGGGCTTGGCCGTGGCCGGTTGCGGCAGCAGCAGTTGCTGCACGTTGGTGACCCTGTCCTCGTTGATCTCGATGCGGGCGAAGGGTTTGCGCAGCAGGATGTCGTCGATCTTCACCTGCTGGCTGATGCCGTCGTAGTGCAGGCCGCTCAGTTGCAGTTGCTCAATTTGCAGCAGGCGCTGGTTGTCGGCCCGATCCAGCACGTTGAGCCGATCGATGTCGAGCCCGCCGCTCAGCTCCAGCTTGCTCAATGCCCCCTTGGCATCGGTGGCCAGCGCCAGCTTGGTGCGGCTGGCAAGCTGGCCGTCGCGCACACTGATGCGCAGCAGATCTTGCAGATAGGGCTGGGCCCAGCTGAGCGGCAGACCCTGTTGCTTGATCTCGCCGTTTAGGCTGAAGGGGGCGAGGGCGAGGTCGCCGTCAAAGTCCAGTTTTGCCTGGTTGTTGAGCGCCCCGCTCAAGGTGAGCGGGCTGCTCTGTCCGCTCTGACTGCCCAGCGGACCCAGGGCCAGCGTCAGGGCGGAGAGCTCGCGCAGCAGCGGCTTGCCGCTGCTCGATTCGGTCAGCTTGAGCTGGCCCTGTTCGATGCGGGTCTGCTTGAGGCTCCAGCGCCAGGGTTTGGCCGGGGCGGCCGGTTTGGCGGCTTTACTGGTTTTGACCGGCGGCTGCGGGATCAGCAGGGTCGCCAGATCCAGCTGCTGGTTGGCATCGAGCACGGCACTGACGGCCGGGGCCTTGAGCGTCACCCGGTCGATTTGCAGCGCCTGCTTGCTGCCGTCGAGCGCGATGCCGGTCAGCGCCAGCTGCTTGAAGCGGGCAAATTCGCCGCCCTTGCTGCGCTGAAGCTGCCAGTCATTGAGGGTCAGCTTGCCCTTGGATAGCTGCCAGCTGAGCCCCTGCTTGCCCTCGGTTATCTGGTAGGAGACTTCGGCACTGGCTTCGCCCCTGGCCAGCTTGACGTCGAGATAAGGGGCCCAGAGCGGGGCGAAGGGGGCGAGCGCCAGTTTGCCGAGGCTGATCTTGCCCTTGCCGGCGCCGTTTATGATGTCGAGCTCACCGCTCGCCTTGAGTGGACTCTGCTTATTGAGGGTGGCTCCGAGCACGAAAGGGTTGGTGCGGCCCGAGGCGGTGGAGAAGGTCGGCAATTGCAGGTCGAGCCCGCTCAGGGCCAGGGTAGGCACCCAGCCCGGGCTGCTCTGCTTGCGGCTGTCCTGATAGGTGATGTGACCCCGCTCGGCCGCCAGCCGGTTGATCTGCACCAGCAGGGGGGCGCCACTGTCGGTGGTCGCGGCGTCACCCGGCGCGAGCAGGCTGGCCAGCGCCTCGGTCAGGTTGAAGCGAGCGTCTTGGCCGCGATCCGCCAGTCGCACCAGATTGACCGTCGGCTTGACCAGCAGTGCCTCATCGAGGATCAGGGCGCGCTGGCGCCAGCTTTCCCCTATCAGGGGGGTGAGCTGCAAGCGATCGAAGGCGACGAGGGGCTGCTGCTGGTCATCGAACAGGGTGGTGGGGCCGATGGCGAGGGAGGGGTGGCGCAGGCCGACGTCAATCTCCCCCAGGCTCAGGTACAGACCGTAGTGTTTGGCCAGCCAGGCCGGCAGGTGGCGCTGGGTGAGGGTGGGGGCTTGCCATAACAGAATGAGCAGAGAACAGAGCAGGGCGGCGCAGAAGTAGAGAGCGTAGCGCAGCAGGCGGGCACGCAGGGGCTTGGGCATGAGGGTCTCCAATTGATGCGCATAGGGTAACAAACTTTCAGGTCATTATCATGGTGCCACTTGATTCTGTACGCCGTACCTTGTCCAGAGGCTTGCCAGTTTTCCGCTCTTTTCAAGCGCATCCAGCCACAACTCCAGCTGCTGCACCGAGACTCTGCTATCCGGGCTGAGCAGGGCTCGCAGCACGTATTGCTGATCCCATTTGTCCGATCGCAGCAGTCGTGCGGCCTGTTCCGGCTGTTCTTTCTCGAACTCGTTGAGGTAGGAGAGGTTGATGATGGCCACCTCGCCGCGCCCCTTGAACAGCCCCTGCAGGGCGCTGACGTTGTCCTTGACCAGGGTGATGCTGAAGCGCTGCTTCATGTTGCCCGGTGTCGCGTCGAAGTCGGCGATGCCGTAGTGATAGCCGCTGACCCCGATCAGCTGGCGTTGCTCCAGATGATCAAAGAAGGATTGATCCCGCCCCGGCGCCTTGAGTGCAACATAGATCTCCCCACCCAGCAGCAGCGGACGGGTCATCAGCACCTCATCGGCATGCCAGTCCCAATGGATGTCTTCAAACAGGATCAGGGAGAAACGACCGAGGGCCAGCGCCTGGTAGCGGTGAGTGGCGGAGGTGGGCACGAAGACGAAACGCACGTCCCGCTGGATGTCGTTGAGCTGGGCGATAAGATCTAGGGTCAGCCCGTGATAGCCGTCGTTCGCATCCTTGATCACAAAGGGGGCATAGGGGTAGCCGCCGACCCGGATCACAGGGTGGCCCCATGCCCCGCAGCAGAGCAGCAGCAACAACCAGCACCAGCGTTTCATCGGGGCTCCCGGGAGGGGGTAAATAACCCCAGATTCGGTTAATCTGCGCCAGTTTTCAAGCCGTTAAGGGAATTTACGCAGCGCTGCTCGGCCGCCTCCAGCTCGGCCATCACCATCTGGATATCCTCCAGCTGCTGGCGCAGGGAGTGGCGCTTGGTTTCGATGAGCTGGATCATGGAGTTGAGCTGGGTCTTGCTGGAACGGTCGGTGTCATACATGTCGAACAGCTCGCGGATCTCCGCCAGGCTGAAGCCGAGGCGTTTGCCGCGCAGGGTCAATTTCAGGCGGATCTTGTCCTTGTGGCTGTAGATGCGGGTCTGCCCCTCCCGGGTCGGGGTGATGAGCCCCTCGTCCTCGTAGTAGCGGATGGTGCGCGGGGTGATGTCAAACTCGTGAGCCAGCTCGGAGATGCTGTAGGTCACCTCCTTGCCGGCGAGTCCGTGGGCGAGGGTGTTGGGCATGGCGGGGCTCCTTAGTGCGGGGATGAGTGCGGAGATGGTTGGCACAGCCGCGTGCGCAGCCGCTCGGCGTTGGCATGCAGGGCCCGGCCGACTCGCGAGCCGTTGGGGCGGCCGAGCTGCTCGCTCACCCACTGGCCGGTGGCGGCCAGCTTGTCGAGATCGACACCTGTGCTCATGCCAAGGCCGTGCAGCAGATAGACCACCTCCTCCGAGGCGACGTTGCCGGAGGCGCCGGGGGCATAGGGGCAGCCGCCGAGTCCGGCCACCGAGCTGTCGATGGTGCGGATGCCGCGCTCCAGCGCCGGCAGCAGGTTGGCCAGCCCCTGGCCATAGGTGTCGTGAAAATGGACCGCCAGCCGGCCGGCCGGGATCTCGTGCAGCACCGCATCCAGCATGGGGGCCACCGTGCCCGGTGTGCCGACGCCTATGGTGTCGCCGAGGGATATCTCGTGGCAGCCCAGATCCAGCAGTCGCTCAGCCATGGCGGCGACCCGCTTGGGCCGGGTCGGGCCGTCGAACGGGCAGGCGATGACGGTGGAGAGGTAGCCGCGCACCTTGATGCCAAGGCTGCGCGCCTCCTGCACCAGGGGGGCGAAGCGCACCAGCGACTCCTCCACGCTGATGCCGATGTTGGCCCGGGTAAAGCCGTCGGAGCAGGCAGTGAAGAGGCCTATCTCGTCGGCGCGGGCGGCGATGGCGGCCTGCAGCCCCTGCAGATTGGGCACCAGGGCGCCGTAACGGGTTGCAACCTTGCGCGGCAGGGCGTCGAACAGTGCGGCGGAATCCGCCATCTGCGGCACCTTTTTGGGGGAGACGAAGGCGCCCACCTCGATGCGCTGCAGCCCGCTCTCGGCCAGCCGGGCGATGAGCTCCAGCCGCTGCACCAGCGAGAGGATCGCAGTTTCATTTTGCAGGCCGTCCCGCGGCCCCATCTCCACCAGGCTGACCTTGTCGTCCCGGTTCTCCTGTGCTCGGTTCATGAGCGCACCTCCTGCTCGGTCTGCTCTTCGGCAAAGCGCACCAGCACGGCGCCCTGACTCACCTGTTCGCCCTGGCGGCACTGCAGCGCTTCGATCACCCCATCCCGGTCGGCCTTGAGGACGTGCTCCATTTTCATCGCCTCCAGCACCAGCAGGGGCTGCCCCTTGCTGACCGGCTGGCCGGCCTCGACCTGCAGCGCCACCACTATGCCGTGCATGGGGGCCAGGATGCCGGCGCCGCCGCCCATCTCGTGATCATGGTGCAGTTGATGATGCTGATCATCGGCCGAGAAGCGGATGCGTCTGCCCGCCAGTTGCAGCAGATAGTCGCCCTCGCCGAGGGACTGCAGCGGGTAGCGCAGCCAGTTGCCGTCCTGCTGCAGGCGTATGTGATCCGGCCCAAGCTCGAACGGGATCTGTTCACCCTGCCAGAGCAGGGCGCCTGCCCGCTCGGTGAGGGTCAGCACCCGGGCCTCCTCGTCGATGCGCACCGCCGCGCTGAAGCTGCGGCTGGGGCCGAGCCGAAAGCCTGTTGCCTGCTGCCAGGGGGAGGCATCGCGCTGGCGACTGGCGAGCCAGAGCGCGGCGAGCGGCCAGGTGAGCGCTGGAACGGGCAGAGTATCGGTGGGAATGGGCCACTGGGTGTGGTGGCCCATCGCCAGCACCTCTGGCTCTTCGCACAGGCGCAGCAAGAGCGGGCCGTTGTGTACCAGGGGGCCGAGCTCCAGCGCCGCCAGCGCGTCGGCCAGGCTGGCAAAGGCTTCGCTGCGACTCGGTGCATGGGCGATCAGCTTGGCGATCATGGGGTCGTAATAGGGGCTTACCGCATCGCCGGCGCCGACGCCGGTATCGATGCGCACTCCCTTGGGCCAGCTGAGCCAATTGATGGGGCCGCTGGCGGGCAGAAAACCGGCAGCCACGTCCTCGGCGTAGAGGCGCGCCTCCACCGCGTGGCCGCGCAGCATCACTTCATCCTGGGTGAGCGGCAGCGGCTTGCCTTCGGCTACCGCCAGCTGCCAGGCCACCAGATCCTGGCCGGTGACGGCCTCGGTGACCGGGTGCTCCACCTGCAGCCGGGTGTTCATCTCCATGAAGAAGAACTCCTCCCCGCACAGCAGGAATTCGATGGTGCCGGCTCCTCGATACTTGATGGCCCGGGCGGCGGCGACGGCCGCCTCGCCCATGGCGCGGCGCAGCGCTGGAGCAATGTCGGGGGCGGGGGCCTCCTCGATCACCTTCTGGTGGCGGCGCTGCAACGAGCAGTCCCGATCCCCCAGATAGATGGCGTTGCCGAGAGTATCGGCAAACACCTGCACCTCCACGTGGCGGGCGCAGGCGAGATAGCGCTCCAGCAGCACGTGGTCGTCACCGAAGGCAGAACTTGCCTCCCGCTTGACCGCCGCCAGGGCGTCATCAAAGTCGGCCAGCTGATCGACCCGGCGCATCCCCTTGCCACCGCCGCCACTGGCCGCCTTGATAAGGAGCGGAAAGCCCACCAGGCTAGCCTGATCGCGCAAAAAGTCGGGGTGCTGATCCGCGCCGTGATAACCGGGCAGCACCGGCACGCCGGCGGCCTGCATCAGCGCCTTGGCGCCGGACTTGTCGCCCATGGCGAGAATGGCGGCGCCACTTGGGCCGATGAAGCGCAAGCCCCGCTGCTCGCAGGCGGCGGCAAAGTCGCTGTTCTCTGAGAGAAAACCGTAGCCCGGGTGGATGGCGTCGGCGTTCGCCTGCTGGGCGATACGCAGTACCTTGCCGGTGTCGAGGTAGCTCTCACGGGCGGGGGCCGGCCCCAGATGCCAGGCTTCGTCGGCTTCGCGCACATGCATGGCGCTGGCGTCGGCGTCCGAGTAGAGGGCGATGGTGTGAATGCCGAGGCGCCGGGCGGTCTTGATGATCCGCACGGCGATTTCGCCGCGGTTGGCGATCAGCAGGCGCTGGATGGGAGCCTGATGTGTCATTGTTGCTCCTCGTTCATAAGGCTGCACAGTGGCCCGATGTCGTGATGCGCACAGCGATCATTCTCACCGCGGTTGGCGATAAGCAGACGCTGGATAGGGTGATATTGAGTCATGTTTCGTCCTTGAAACGGGGACGCCAGTTGGGGGAGCGTTTGTCGAAGAAGGCTTGCATCCCCTCCTGGGCTTCGAGACCGACCCGTACCCGGGCGATGGTCTCTACGGTTTTCTCTTCGTGCAGGCTGGCGCTGTGGCTCTCGAGGGCGGCCAGCAGCCGCTTGGTCTCTTTCATCGCCTCCGGCCCGTTGCGGCACAGGCGCAGGGCCTGCGCGCGTCCTTCGGCCAGCAGCTTATCCGGCGGGCAGCGCCGGTGCGCCACGTTGAGCCGGCAGGCAGTGACCGCATCGAACGGTTCGGCGCTGAGCATCAGGGCGCGGGCCTGGCGCATTCCCATGGCGCGCACCACGTAGGGGCTGATCACCGCGGGCACCAGCCCGAGGCTCACCTCGGAGAGGCAGAAGCGGGCGTCATCGGCGGCCAGCACCAGATCGCAGGCACAGACCAGGCCAAGCGCCCCGCCGTAGGCGGCCCCCTGCACCAGCGCCACCGTGGGGAAGGGGAGCTCGTCCAGGGTTTGCATCAGCCGGGCCAGCACCCGGGCGTCTTCCCGGTTGTGCTCGAAATCGGAGTGGGCCTGGTTGCGCATCCAGTTGAGGTCGGCGCCGGCGCAAAAATGCTTGCCTTCGGCGCGCAGCAGCAAGGCGTGGGGGCGGTCGGCGAGGGCCTGGCCGTGGGTGTGGGCCAGCTCGTCGAGGCAGTCGAGCAGCCCCAGCATGAGGTCGGCGTCGAAGGCGTTGTGGCGGGCCGGGCGCGACAGCACCAGCTCGGCCAGCGGGCCGTGTCGCTCCAGCCGAAAACCGGGCTGGACGTCGTGACTGAATGGATCGGACATGTGAACTCCTTACATCCGGAAGATGCCGTACTGTTCCGGGCCGGTCTCGGCCCCCTGACAGGCCGCCAGCGCCAACGCCAGCACGGTGCGACTCTGGGCCGGGTCGATGACGCCGTCGTCCCACAGGCGAGCGCTGGCGTAATAAGGGTGACCCTGACGCTCATACTGCTCGATCACCGGGGAGCGGATGGCGGCCGCCTCCTGCTCGCTCAACGGCTTGCCCTCGGCCGCCAGCTTGTCCCGGCGCACCTGCACCAGCACCCCGGCCGCCTGCTCGCCGCCCATGACGGAGATGCGGCTGTTGGGCCAGCTGAACAGAAAATCAGGGTCGTAGGCGCGCCCGCACATGCCGTAGTTGCCGGCGCCAAAGCTGCCGCCGACGACCAGGGTGATCTTGGGCACCCGGCTGCAGGCCACCGCGGTGACCAGCTTGGCGCCGTGCTTGGCGATCCCTTCGCGCTCAGCCGAGCTGCCCACCATAAAGCCGGTGATGTTCTGCAAAAAGAGCAACGGGATGGCGCGCCGGTTGCAGAGCTGGATGAAGTGGGCTCCCTTCTGGGCGCTGTCGCTGTGCAGCACCCCGTTGTTGGCGAGGATCCCCACCGGCATTCCGCAGATCCTGGCAAAACCGGTGACCAGGGTGGTGCCGAACAGCGCCTTGAATTCGTCAAAGTCCGAGCCATCCACCAGCCGGGCGATCAGCTCCCGCGCGTCATAGGGGCGCTTGAGACTGGTGCCCACCAGGCCGTAGAGCTCCTCGATGGGGTAGCAGGGGGGCTCGTAGCCGGGGTTGGTCTCTACCGGCTCATTGCCCAGGTGGGTTACCAGGGTGCGGGCGATGGCCAGGGCGTGGGCATCGTCGCGGGCCATGTGATCCGCCACCCCGGAGTGGGCGCAGTGCACCTCGGCGCCGCCCAGCGCCTCGGCGCTGATCTCCTCGCCGGTGGCTGCCTTGACCAGCGGCGGGCCCGCCAGAAAGATGGTGGCCTGCTCCCTGACCATGATGGATTCGTCCGCCATGGCGGGCACATAGGCGCCCCCGGCGGTGCAGAGCCCCATCACCACCGCCAGCTGGGGGATGTTCTGGGCCGACATGCGGGCCTGGTTGTAGAAGATGCGGCCAAAGTGATCCCGGTCGGGGAACACCTCATCCTGCATCGGCAAGAAGGCACCGCCGGAATCCACCAGATAGAGGCAGGGGAGGCGCAGCCGCTCGGCAATGGCCTGGGCGCGCAGGTGCTTTTTCACCGTGAGCGGGTAGTAGGTGCCGCCCTTCACGGTGGCATCGTTCACCACCAGCATACACAGGCGCCCAGAGACCCGGCCGATGCCGGTGAGGATGCCGGCGGCGGGCACCGGTTCGTCATAGACCTGCCAGCCGGCCAGCGCCGAGAGCTCGAGAAAGGGGGAGCCCGGGTCCAGCAGCTGGTTGATGCGCTCGCGGGGCAGCAGCTTGCCGCGGGCCTGATGACGGGCGTTGTTGGCCGCGCCGCCGCCCAAGGCTATCGCCTCCAGGCGGGCATTGAGATCGTCGACCAGGGCCTGCATGGCGGCCTGATTGGCCTCGTAGTCGGGGCTGGCGGTGTCGAGACGGGAGTGGAGCCTGCTCATGCGTTATCTCCCATCAGCTCGCGGCCGATGAGCCAGCGGCGGATCTCCGAGGTGCCGGCGCCTATTTCGTAGAGCTTGGCGTCCCGCAGCAGGCGGCCGGTGGGGTATTCGTTGATGTAACCGTTGCCGCCGAGCAGCTGGATGGCATCGAGCGCCATCTGGGTGGCATTTTCGGCGGCAAACAGGATGGCGGCGGCGCAATCCTTGCGACTGGTGCGGCCCTGATCGCAGGCGCTCGCCACCGAATAGACCAGCGCCCGGCTGCTGGCGAGGCGGGTATACATGTCGGCAAGCTTGCCCTGCACCAGCTGGAACTCACCGATGGGCTGGCCGAACTGCTTGCGCTCGCGCACATAGGGCAGCACCACGTCCATGCAGGCCTGCATGATGCCGAGCGGGCCGGCCGCCAGCACCACTCGCTCGTAGTCGAGCCCGCTCATCAATACCTTGACCCCACCGTGCAGGGGGCCCAGCAGGTTTTCCTGCGGCACCCGGCAGTTGTCGAACACCAGCTCGCAGGTGCTGGAGCCGCGCATGCCGAGCTTGTCGAGCTTCTGGGCGGTGGAAAAACCTGGGGTCCCCGCCTCGACGATAAAGGCGGAAATCCCTTTGGGCCCGGCGGTGGCATCGGTCTTGGCATAGATGACGAAGGTGTCGGCATCGGGCCCATTGGTGATCCACATCTTGTTGCCGTTGAGCACGAAGTGATCCCCCTCGCGCACCGCGGTGAGGCGCATGCTCACCACGTCAGAGCCGGCGCCCGGCTCGCTCATGGCGAGCGCCCCCACATGCTCGCCGCTCACCAGCGGCGGCAGGTAGCGCGCTTTCTGCGCCGCCGTGCCGTGGCGGTGGATCTGGTTGATGCAGAGGTTGGAGTGGGCGCCGTAGGAGAGGCCGACCGAGGCGCTGGCGCGGCTCACCTGCTCCATCACCAGCACGTGGGCCAGATAGCCGAGGTTCACCCCGTCATACTCCTCCGCCACCGTGATGCCGTGCAGCCCCAGCTCACCCATCCGGGGCCAGAGATCGCGGGGGAAGACGTTGCTCTGATCGATGTCGCCGGCCCGCGGCGCGATCACTTTCTGGCAGAAGGCCTCGACCTGCTCGGTCAGGGCGCACAGGGTCTCGTCCATCACTGCATGCATCCTTGCTCTCCTCATATGAAGGGGGTGACAGCCTGGCGGCCGAGCCGAAACAGGGGGCCAAACTGGTCAGTCCATTTGTGATTTAAGTTTACGTTAGCGTAAACGTAAATTGATTGTTAGTCTAAGGTAAATTTGTTGCGCCATGACGGCAAGGGCGATTGCCCGGTCGTGATGGTCCCCGTCACAGGAGTGCCCATGGCCCGCCCGCAAACGGCCCATGATGCGCCAGCAAGGAGAGAGTGCCCATGAACAACCATCAGACCCGGTTCGGTGACGTGCCGCTGCACATCGGCGGGGAAGCGTACCCTTCCGCGAGCGAGCAGTGGATCGAGGTGACCGACCCGGCGGATCAGAGCCTGCTGGCGCGAGTGCCAAAGGCCACCTCGGCAGAAATTGCGCTGGCGGTGCGCACCGCCCACGACGCCTATCTGCTGTGGCGGGAGGTGCCGGCCTCCGAGCGGGCCCGGGTGATGTTCAACTACCAGCATCTGTTGAAGACGCATCACGACGAGCTGGCGGCCCTGCTGGCCCAGGAGACCGGCAAGAACCTGGCGGATGCCAAAGGGGATGTGTGGCGCGGCATCGAGGTGGTGGAGCAGGCCTGCGCCATCGCCAGCCAGACCCTGGGGGAGACCATGGGCAACGTGGCCCGCCGGGTCGATGGCCACTCCTGGGTGCAGCCGCTCGGGGTCTGCCTTGGCATCACTCCTTTCAACTTTCCGGCCATGATCCCGCTCTGGATGTTCCCGTTGGCGGTGGCTTGCGGCAACGGCTTCGTGCTCAAGCCCTCCGAGCAGGATCCGCTCACCCCCATGCGCCTGGCCGAGCTGTTTGCCGAGGCAGGGGCCCCCAGGGGCATTTTGTCGGTGGTGCATGGCGGCGCCGAGCAGGTGGATGCCCTGCTGGCCCATCCCGATATCAAGGCGGTCAGTTTCGTCGGCTCGGCCCGGGTCGGCGGCCACGTCTATCGCAGCGCCACTTCCCAGCTCAAGCGGGCCCAGTGCTTTGTCGGTGCCAAGAACCACATGGTGATCATGCCGGATGCCAACAAGGCGCAGGTACTGAGCAACCTGGTGGGGGCCGGGGTCGGCGCCGCCGGTCAGCGCTGCATGGCCATCAGCGTGGCGGTGTTCGTGGGCAGCGCCCGGGAGTGGATCCCCGAGCTCGCCGCCGAGTTCGCCAAGGTGAAACCCGGTGTCTGGCACGATCCCGAAGCCGCCTACGGTCCCCTCATCAGCCCGGAGGCCAAAATCAGGGTGGAGGGGCTTATCGAGGCGGGGATCGCCGAGGGGGCCGAGTGTCTGCTGGACGGCCGCTTCTGCGACGTGCCCGGCTACCCGGTGGGCAACTGGGTGGGGCCGACCCTGTTTCGCGGCGTGACTCCCGAGATGCGTATCTACAAGGAGGAGATCTTCGGGCCCGTGCTGACCTGCCTCGAGGTAGGGAGTCTCGATGAGGCGCTCGCCCTCATCAACGACAACCCCTACGGCAACGGCACCTCCATCTTCACCGGCTGCGGCGCCGCCGCCCGCAAGTTCCGTCACGAGGTGGCGGTGGGCCAGGTGGGGATCAACGTGCCCATCCCGGTGCCGCTGCCGTTCTTCTCCTTCACCGGCTGGCGCGGCTCCTTCTACGGGGATCTGCACGCCTACGGCAAGCAGGCGGTGCGTTTTTACACCGAGACCAAGACGGTGACCGAACGCTGGTTCGATGAAGACATCCCGACCGGCCCCAATATGACCATCCAGCTGCGCTGATGGCGGATGCAGCCCGGGTTGTCCGGGCGCACTCATTGACAGCAACGGAACGACCGAACAAGTACAAGGAAGCAAACAAGATGGATTTTAACCTGACCCCGGATCAGCAGGCCTATGTGGAGGCCGCCAGTGCCTTTGCCGAGGAGGCGCTCAAGCCCCACGCCGCGCGCTGGGACAAGGATCACGAGTTTCCCGTCCCGACCATCAAGCAGGCGGCGGCGCTTGGCTTTTGCGGCCTCTACACCCCGGAGCAGTACGGCGGGCTCGGCCTGCCGAGACTCGATGCCAGCCTTATCTTCGAGCGCCTCGCCATGGGCTGCACCTCCACCACCGCCTATCTGACCATCCACAACATGGTGAGCTGGATGCTGGGCAGCTGGTTGCCTGCCGAGGTGGCCGAGGAGTGGGTACCCAGGCTGGCCAGCGGTGAGCTGCTGGGCTCTTATTGCCTCACCGAGCCGGGGGCCGGCTCCGACGCGGCGGCCCTCAAGACCCGCGCCGTGCGCGATGGCGAGGATTACGTCATCGACGGTAGCAAGGTGTTCATCTCGGGCGCCGGCAGCACCGACGTGCTGGTGGTGATGGCGCGCAGCGGCGGCGAGGGGGCGAAGGGGATCTCCGCCTTTATGGTGCCGGCCCAGACCCCCGGCGTGAGTTACGGCAAGGCGGAGGAGAAAATGGGCTGGAACAGCCAGCCGACCCGGGAGGTGAACTTCAGCGCCGTGCGCATTCCCGCCCGTTACCGGCTGGGGCAGGAGGGCGAGGGGTTCAAGTTCGCCATGCAGGCGCTCGATGGCGGGCGCATCAACATCGCCACCTGTTCGGTCGGTACCGCCCAGCAGGCCCTCGACGATGCCCTGGCCCATGTGCAGCAGCGCCAGCAATTTGGCCACCCGATCAGCGAATTCCAGAGCGTGCAGTTTCGCCTGGCCGACATGGCCACCGAGCTCGCCGCTGCCCGGCTGCTGGTGCGTCAGGCGGCCGCGAGACTCGATGCCGGGGTGCCGGACAAGAGCGCCTGGTGCGCCATGGCCAAGCGCTTTGCCACCGATGTGGGCCACCGCATCTGCGACGACGCCCTGCAACTCTTTGGCGGCTATGGTTATATCCGCGAGTACCCGCTCGAGCGCTACCTGCGCGATACCCGGGTCCACCGCATTCTGGAAGGGACGAATGAAGTGATGCGGCTCATCATCGCCCGCCGTCTGCTGGCCGAGCCCGGTCTGGTGCTGGAGTAGCGAGGTGGGGCCGTCGTGCTCGGAGCCCGCCCTGACGACGCGGTTGGCGTGACTCGTCGTCAGGCTTTGTGAGCCAGCCGCAGGTCGGCTCCATTCAACCCTGTCATCATGAGGCAGGTTTTTTGACAAGGACAACGCAATGACAAGGATCAGGCTCGAATATCACGGTCACGTGGCCTACATCACCCTCGACCATCCTCCCGCCAACACCTGGACGCTCGCCAGCCTGCAGGCCTTCCTGCAGATGATGGTGGAGCTCGACGGCCGCCCCGACGTGGTGGCGCTGGTGATCCGCGGGGCCGGAGACAAGTTCTTCTGTGCCGGCGCCGATCTCAACATGTTTGCCGACGGCAACGTCGAGCACGCCCGCGAAGTGGCCGAGGCCTTTGGCCGCGCCTTCGAGGCGCTGGCCCGCTTTCACGGGGTCAGCATCGCCGCCATCAATGGCTATGCCATGGGGGGCGGCCTCGAGGTGGCGCTGGCCTGCGACATCCGCATCGCCGAGCAGCAGGCCAAGCTGGGCTTGCCGGAGGCCTCGGTGGGCTTGCTGCCCTGCGCCGGCGGTACCCAGCGCCTCACCGAACTGGTGGGACCGGGCTGGGCCAAGCGGATGATCCTCTGCGGCGAGAAGGTGAGCGCCACCCTGGCCTACGAGATGGGGCTGGTGGAGGAGGTGGTGAAGGAGGGCCACGCCTGGGAGGCGGCGCACCAGATGGCCCAGCTGGTGGAGCGCCAGAGCCCGAGCGCCCTGCGCGCCTGCAAGACCCTCATCAATCAGGGGCGCAGCGGCCATCGGGACGCGGCGCTGCCGCTCGAGCGCAGCCTGTTCCTCACCCTGTTTGAGGATGCCAACCAGCGCGAAGGGGTGGCCGCCTTCCTCGAGAAGCGGGCCCCGCGCTGGCACTACGACCAATCGAAGCCTGTGAAGAGTGAGGGAGTGAAGGATGAATGAGGTAATGATGGCGGCCCGCCGTGTCGCGGGGGCTGATACCCTGTCTGCGGAGGCCAGCCATGAGTGAGCCTGTGCGCATCGAGACCCACCCCACCGCGGATGGTCGCCACATCGGCATGCTGACCCTGGACAGCCCCGCCTCCCTCAATGCCCTGAGCCTTGAGATGATCCAGTTGTTGCAGGCGGCGCTGACCCGCTGGGAGCAGGATCCGGCCATCGTCTGCGTGCTGCTGCAGGGGGCCGGCGAGAAGGCGTTTTGCGCCGGCGGCGACATCCGCTCTTTTTATTACCGCAAGCAGGAGGCGAGCGAGTCGGCACTGTTCGGCTATGCTCGCGACTTCTTTGAGCAGGAGTACCGGCTCGATCACCACATCCATTGCTACAGCAAGCCCCTCATCTGCGTGGCGGACGGCATCTGCATGGGCGGCGGCATCGGCCTCTTTGCCGGGGCCGGTTTTCGGGTGGTGACCGAGAAGAGCCTGTTCGCCATGCCGGAGGTGACCATCGGCCTCTACCCCGATGTGGGGGCCAGCTGGTTTTTGAGCCGCATGCCGGGCCGGCTCGGGCTCTGGCTCGGTCTCACCGGGGCCCGCTTCAACGGGGCGGACGCCATCGGTCTGGGTCTGGCGGATCACGCCATGGCGAGTCACGAGCGGATGGAGCTGCCGGCGCGCCTCGCCGCCCTCGACTGGTCCGGCGCTGTCGATGCCAGCGAGCAGATCGAGGGGCTGCTGGCCGGTTTGCAGCGATCTCTTGGCCAGACGCTGCCGGCCCCCGTGCTCTTGCCCCACCAGGCTCGCATCGATGCGCTGCTGGCCGGCCGCTCCCTGCAAGGGGTGTTGGCACGCCTCGAGGGGGCCGAGCTGGACGAACCGGCGCTGGCCCAGGCGCGGGCAACTTGCCAGAGCGGCAGCCCCATCAGCCGCGCTATTCTCTGGCGCCAGTTCTGGCAGGCACGGCGCCAGTCGCTGGCCGAGGTGTTTGCCGACGAGCTGACCCTCTCGGTCAACTGCGTGCTCAGAGGGGACTTCGTGGAAGGGGTGCGGGCCCTGCTCATCGACAAGGACAAATCCCCCCGCTGGCAGGCCCCGCAGACGGGCGAGGCCTGGCTGGATGCCTTCTATCGCTGGCCCGAGGGGGACAACCCCTTGCGCCCCCGCTGACGCGGGATCACACACAAGGAACAGACCATGACAAGGATTGGATTTATCGGGCTTGGCAACATGGGGGGCCCCATGGCCGCCAACCTGGCCAGGGCGGGGCACACAGTGCAGGTGTTTGATCTGGTGGCCGAGAGCCTGACCCGCGCCATCGAGGCTGGCTGCATCGCCGCCGGCGATGCCCGCGAGGCGGTGAGCGGCTGCGAGCTGGTGATCAGCATGCTGCCGGCGGGGGAGCATGTGCGCAGCCTCTGGTTGGGTGAAAGCGCCGGTGAGCGGGGTGGGCAGGATCTGCTGGCGGCCCTGCCGCACGGCGCCCTGGTCATCGACTGCTCCACCATAGACGTGGCCTCGGCCCGCCAGGTGGGGGCGGCGGCGCAGGCGCGCGGCATCCGTTTCCTCGATGCTCCGGTGTCGGGAGGGGTGGCCGGCGCGGCGGCGGGGACGCTCACCTTCATCGTCGGCGGCGAACAGGCGGATTTTGAGGCGGCCAAACCCGTGCTCGCCTGCATGGGGCAGAACCTGTTTCACGCCGGGGCGCTCGGCGCCGGCCAGATCGCCAAGATGTGCAACAACATGCTGCTTGCCATCCACATGGCGGGCACCGCCGAGGCGCTGGCGCTCGGGGTCAAGGAGGGGCTGGATCCGGGCGTGCTCTCCACCATCATGGGCAAGAGCTCGGGCAACAACTGGAGCCTGGAGCGCTACAACCCCTGGCCCGGGGTGATGGAGAACGTACCGGCGTCGCGCAACTATCAGGGGGGCTTCATGACCCGGCTGATGGTCAAAGACCTGGGGCTCGCCATGGCCCTGGCCGAGCATGCCCACAGCGCCGTGCCCATGGGGGCGCTGGCGCGCAACCTGTTCAACCTGCACGCCACCAAGGGACAGGGGGCCCGGGATTTTTCCAGCATCGTCGAACTCTATCTGGACAAGACAGAGCCGGGTTAAGGGCCGCTATCTACCTTTTTACCCGATAGTCACCGGCCATCTCACCAGGAGCATTTATGGATATCACACAAAAAGTCATCGCCATCACGGGGGCGGGCAGGGGGCTGGGTCGCGCCATCGCCCTGAGTCTGGCGGAGCAGGGGGCGCAGCTTGCGCTCATCGACGTCAACCGCACCGATCTGGAGGTGACCGAGGCGGAGGTGCGCAGCCGTGACGGCCGCTGTGCCCTGTTCGTCTGCAACGTGGCAAGCGAGCCGGAGGTCGAGGCGACCTTCGCCGCCATCAAGGATCAGTTCGGTGCCCTGCACGGCCTCGTCAACTGCGCCGGCATTCTGCGCGATGGCATGCTGATCAAGGTGAAGGAGGGGTTGCTTGCGGAGAAGATGAGCCTGGCCCAGTGGCAGAGCGTCATCGACGTCAACCTCACCGGCACCTTCCTGTGCGGGCGCGAGGGAGCGGCGCTGATGGCCACCGGCGGGGAGGGGGGCGTCATCATCAACATCTCCTCCATCGCCCGCGCCGGCAACATGGGTCAGAGCAACTATGCCGCCAGCAAAGCGGGGGTGGCCTCGCTGGTGGTCACCTGGGGGAAGGAGCTGGCCCGCCACGGCATCCGGGTGATGGGCATCGCCCCCGGGGTGTTTGCCACCGACATGACGGCGGCGATGAAGCCCGAAGCCATGGCCCGCATGCAGCAGGCCATCCCGGTGGGGAGCCTCGGGCAGGCGGCGCAGCTGGCTCAGACGGTGCATTTTATTCTCGCCAATGACTATCTGTCGGGTCGGATGATCGAGCTGGACGGCGGCTTGCGCCTCTAGATTCCAGCTCTCTTTTGCAGATGCCCCTGGCCCTCGGCGCAGGGGCATTTTTATTGAAACGTTTGTCAGCAGTCAGGTTTGCCGAGCTCGGCTGCAAGCTGCATTCTCATGCAGGTCTTATCCGCAAAAGGGGGCTCAGGTCATGGAAAAATGTGAAATATCAACGGGTCTTTCTTAATTTGAACCAGCTCACAGGCCCCCGGGGTCAGTGCTGTAAAATTGCGCGCGGTCAAGGCGGTGCATGATTGACGGTACGAGGGATTGCGGTCGGAATAGTCATGCAATATAGTTGCCGCCTTTTTCACGGGGTACGGATTTCTAGCCCCTCCCATATTGCGCGCAGTATGAATACGGACGCTCTGCCGCCGCCTAATTAAACAGGATTGAGATGGACAAGAAACTGGGGCTTGGCGCCCTCATCTCGCTGGTGATCGGCTCCATGGTCGGTGCCGGGGTCTTCAGTCTGCCGCAAAACATCGCCGCTCATGCCAGTGCCGGGGCCGTCGCTTTGGGATGGGCCATCACAGGTATCGGCATGATCTGCCTCGCGCTGGTGTATCAGAATCTCTCCATGCGTCGCCCGGATCTCGATGGCGGCATCTTCAGCTATGCCAAGGCCGGTTTCGGCGATTTCATCGGCTTCAACGCCGCCTGGGGCTACTGGCTCTGCCAGCTGCTGGCCAACGTCTCCTACGCCATCGTGGTGTTCAGCGCACTGAGCTACTTCTTCGACACGCCGGACAACGTCATCTTCGGTGACGGCAACACCCCGGTGGCCATCACGCTCGCCTCCATCCTCATCTGGTCGGTACACGCCCTGGTGCTGCGCGGCATCCAGGTGGCGGCGCTGGTGAACATCGTCACCACCATCGCCAAGATGGTGCCCCTCATCGTCTTCTGCGTGGCCATCCTGCTCGCCTTCAACATGGATACCTTCACCCTGGACATCTGGGGTCAGGGCACCCCTGAGCTGGGCTCCGTGATGGATCAGGTCAAGTCCACCATGAAGGTGACGCTCTGGGTCTTCATCGGCATCGAGGGGGCCGTGGTGGTCTCCGCCCGTGCTCGCCATCGCAAGGACGTAGGCCGGGCCACCGTGCTGGCGCTGCTGGGGGCCCTGACGCTCTACGTCATGGTGACCCTGTTCTCGCTGGGGGTCATGAACCAGCCGCAACTGGCGGCCCTCAAGAACCCCTCCACCGCCATGATCCTGGAAGCCGTGGTCGGCCCCTGGGGCGCCTGGCTCATCAACATCGGCCTGGTCATTTCGGTGATGGGGGCTCTGCTGAGCTGGACCGTGTTGGCGGCGGAAGTGCCCTACATCGCGGGCAAGACCGGCGTCTTCCCCGGCTGGTTCGCCAAGGAGAACAAGAACGGCTCGCCGCAGGTGTCGCTCTGGTGCTCCACCTGCCTGGTGCAGACCTTCCTCATCATCATCTACTTCCAGAGCAGCACCTATCTGGCGCTGGTCAACATCGCCACCTCGGCGGCGCTGGTACCCTACGTCTTCTCTGGTGCCTACGGGCTGAAGCTGGCGCTGAAAGGGGAGACCTACGCAGGTCAGCCTCATCAGCGCAAGCGCGACCTCTTCCTGGCGCTGGTGGCGACCGTCTATGGCTGCTGGCTGGTCTATGCCGCCGGGGTCGAGTACCTGCTGCTGGTGGCGCTGCTCTACAGCCCCGGCATCTTCATCTACTGGAAGGCGCGCCAGCACCATGGGCTGCGCGGCCTCAACCGGCTGGAGCAGGGGATGACGGCGGCCCTGCTCGGTTGCGCCGTGCTGGCCTTCTACAAGGTGATGGACGGTACCATTCCCTTGAGTTAACCGGCACAATGAAGAGATGGCCCAAGGGCCATCTCTTTTTTTATGTGCTGCACACGACTCGGTGCGCGGCAGAGCCTCGGAAGGAATTTTTATGCTGTTTATGGGTTATCTGCTGCTGGGGGCGTTCGCCGGCATGCTGGCGGGATTGTTCGGCATCGGCGGCGGTCTCATCATAGTGCCCGTGCTGGTGCTGAGCTTCCACGCCCAGGGCGTTGCCCCCGATATCATTACCCATCTGGCACTCGGCACCTCGCTGCCCACCATGATCTTCACCGGCTTCAGCTCCCTGCGCGCCCACCAGGAGGCCGGGGTGGTGGACTGGGTAATGATCCGCCGGCTTGGCGCCGGCATGCTGGTCGGGGCCTGGCTCGGCGGCATGACCGCCAATCTGCTCAGCGCCAGCACCCTCAACATCATCATCGGCTGCTTCGCCTGGACCATGGCACTGCAGATGGGGCTAAATCTCAAGCCCAAGGCGGAGCGTCATCTGCCGGGGGCACTCGGCACCGGCATCGCCGGCACCCTCATCGGCTGGATGTCGGCACTGTTTGGCATCGGTGGCGGCTCGCTGACCGTGCCTTATCTGAGCTGGAACAGCGTGCCGATGCGCAACGCCGTGGCGGCCTCCGCCGCCTGCAGCATGCCCATCGCCCTGGCAGGCAGCCTCAGCTACCTCTACGCCGGCTGGGGCAACCCGGATCTGCCAGATTGGAGCCTGGGTTATATCTATCTGCCGGCGCTGCTCGGCATCGTGCTCACCAGTACCCAGTTTGCCCGGGTCGGCGCCAGGCTGGCGCACCGACTCTCTCCCCAGCGGCTCAAGCAGGCGTTCGCCCTGCTGATGCTGCTGGTGGGTGCCAAATTCATGCTGTTTAGCTGAACCCTTGGCCAGATTGTTGAAAAATAAGGCGAACGGCATGAGCGAGGGCAGAAAGCCGTTGCATTGATGGGCCAGTTTGCCTATTCTCCTCGCCGGTGGTCCTATTGGTCCTCTCGCATTGATAACCCGTCGACCTGGTCAGGACCGGAAGGTAGCAGCCAAGGCGGGGGACTCGAGTGCCGGGATGTGGCTGGTAGGGCCACCACTTGTTTCTGCAATTCAATAAGTTACCTATCAATCTCTCTTCAGACCTCTTGGTCATCCACTTGATGTGGATGAGCCTGGTGTCTTCATCCCATATTTCCGATTCTCTGCCGCAAGCTCTCAGGTGCGACCGCAAGGTGGCTCTGGCGTCCAGCGCAAACGTCCTCTTGATCTTCCACGTAGTTCCCTTGGGATCATGTTTCCCTCAGTCACTGCCCGTGGCCTCTATTGCCATTGCATTCTCTTTGTTCTCACCACGCTACAACCCCTTTTTTGAAAGAGAAGGGCTTGCCGTATGCCTACGGCCAGGCGCTGGAAAGCGCCAGACCGTCGGCAAGCCCGAGCACTGACTGGTGGCGCGTGAACCACTTGCTGGCCTGACGGGCAACGGCCAGCACTGGGGGATCAGGACAGCAGCGCTCGCTTCTCGATCAGGAAATCCATCAGCGCCCGGATCTTGGCCGGCATCTGGGCCCGCGACGGCACATAGAGATAAAACCCAGGGAAGGGGGGGCACCAGGGGGCGAGTACCCGCACCAGTGAGCCGTCACTCAGGTGCTGGCGCACCCGCAGATCCAGGTGTTTGACCAACCCCACCCCCTGCAGGGCCGCCTGCAGCATGCTGTCGTCGTCGTTGAACACGGCGTTGCCCTTGGGATCGACGATCTGGGTGTGCTGCTCCTCATCGGGGGAGGTAAACGACCAGCGGTCGATGGTATTGCTGGAGGTAAAGCGGTAGGCCAGGCAGTTGTGCCGGGTGAGATCGCCCGGGGTCTGCGGCGTGCCATGCTGCCTGAAATAGTCGGGTGAGCCGACGATGGCCATGGTCAGAGGGGGGGTGATGGGCACCGCCACCACGTGTTCATCCAGGCTCTCCCCCAGGCGAATGCCGGCATCCATCCCGTCGGCGATGATGTTGGAAAACCCGTCCGCCATCACCAGCTCCAGCCGCAGCTTGGGATGGCGCGCCAGAAACTCCCCCATGTGCGGCTCGAGCAGCAGCCTGGCGGCGATGCGCGAGCTGTTGATGCGTATAAGGCCCGAGGGCTCAAGGTGGGAGTCATTGAGCTCGCTCACCACCCGCTCGATGGCCGTGAGGGAGGGTTGCAGCACGTCCAGCAGGCGCTGCCCCTCCTCGGTCAGCGACATGTCGCGGGTAGTGCGGTTGAGCAGCCGTACCTGCAGCTGCTGCTCCAGCCCCTTGAGGTGCTGGGAGAGGGCGGCGCGGGTCACCCCCATCTCGGTGGCGGCCTTGGTGAAGCTGCGGTGACGGGCGATGTGGGCAAACCACGTCAGTGACGCGACGAGTGAAGGTTCTATGGGCATTTGTTTAGCCTGGCTAATCAGTCATGTCTTGATAGGTGCGTATATCTAGCTCAATAGACTTACTACTATTAGCTCGAACTCGCGTCAAGCATGACGCCCCTGAACCTAACGGAGAGCCCGACCATGTCCCACGTCACCTTCCTCAATCGCAACGGCCAAGGCATCACTATGGCCGCCATCGTTCACTTCCCCGCCCATTTTGATGAGCATAAACAATACCCGGCGGTCGTAGTCTCCCACCCCGGCGGCGGGGTGAAGGAGCAGACCGCGGGCCTGTACGCCAGCAAGCTGGCCGAGCAGGGCCTCGTTGCCATCGCCTTTGACCGCTCCTATCAGGGCGAGAGCTCGGGCGAGCCGCGCCAGCTGGAGAACCCCCATGTCAGCACCGAGGATGTCAGCGCCGTGGTGGACTACCTGACCACGCTGCCCTATGTCGACGAGAACCGGATCGGGGCCATGGGCATCTGCGCCGGTGCCGGCTACAGCGCCAATGCCGCCATCCAGGATCGCCGCATCAAGGCGCTCGGCATGGTCAGCGCGGTCAACATCGGCCAGATGTTCCGCAATGGCTGGGACAACAGCGTCAAGGATGCCGATGCCATGGGGTATCTGGACTTCGGCTCCCAGGCCCGCACCGCAGATGCGACCGGCAGCGGCTACGCCACCATCCCCTTGGCCCCCCTGCGTGAAGAGGATGCTCCCAACGAGGAGCTGCGCGAAGCCTGGGAGTACTACCATACCCCGCGTTGCGAGCACCCCAATGCGCCGGGCTTTGCGCTGACCCGCAACCTGAACCAGATCATCACCTACGACGCCTATCACAAGGCGGAGGCCTTCCTGACCCAGCCGATCCTGGCGGTGGCTGGCAGTGTGGCTGGTAGCAAGTGGATGAGCGATGACCTGCTGGCGCGCGCCGCGAGCACTGACAAGACCCTGCATGTGGTGGAGGGGGCCAACCACATGTCCCTCTACGACATGCCCCGCCATGTCGACGAGGCCGTCGCCAAGCTGGCCCCCTTCTTCCTGCGGACCCTGAACTAATCGGCCCGCGAGAGGGGGAAGCCCCTCTCGCTTATCGAGGAGCATCATCATGAGCCATGTATTGAACCTGACCTATCAGAACCTGGGCTGGCAGACGGCGGCCGACCTCTACCTGCCGCCCGATTTCAACGAGCAAAAGCGCTACCCGGCTATCGTCAGCACCCACCCCATCGGCAGCTGCAAGGAGCAGACCGCCGGCAATGTCTACGCCAAAGGGCTGGCTGCGGCGGGGTTCGTGGTACTGGTCCATGACGCCAGCTTCCAGGGCGCCAGCGGCGGTGAGCCGCGCTTTATCGAGGATCCGGCCATTCGGGTCTCCGACATCCGCTTCGCGGTGGACTACCTGCAATCCCTCTCTTATGTGGATAGCGATCGCATCGGTGCCATCGGCGTGTGCGGCGGCGGCGCCTACACCATCCATGCGGGCATCACGGATCACCGCCTCAAGGCGCTGGTCTCCATCACCGGGGTCAACTATGGCCGCCTGATCCGCGAAGGCTTCGCCCAGTTCAAACCTCTTGAGCTGGCCCAGAGCATCGCCCGGATGCGCACGGCGCAGGCACAAGGTGACGCCACTGAGCCCGCCGATCTGCTGCCGGCGTCCGTGGCGGCGGCCACCGCGGCAGGCATCACCGACATCGACGTGCTGGAGGCCACCGAGTACTACAAGACGGCGCGCGGCCAGCAGCCTCACGGCGCGACCCGCCAGCTGATGTCCTTCACCGGCGCCGCCATGGGATGGGATGCCTTCCTCCATGCCGAGGTGCTGCTGACCCAGCCGTTGATGGTGGTCATCGGCGACAAGGCGGGGGGCTTTGGGGCCTATCGGGACGGCTGGGAGATCTACGGCCGCGCCGCCTCCACCGACAAGCACATTGTCGTGGCCGAAGGCTGGTCCCACTACGACCTCTACGATAAACCCGAGCCGGTGGCCATCGCCATGGCAAGCCTCGTGCCCTTCTTCCAGCGCACCCTGTGATCCCGCGGTGGGGGCATCCCCACCCATTCAAGCGACAAGGTAAACCGATATGCGAAACGTACTGATCCTCGGCGCCAGCGGCCAGATAGCCCGGTGGGTGGTCAAGGGGCTCGCCGGGCAGCGCGACATCCGCCAGACCCTGCTGCTGCGCGATCCCAAAAAATTGAGCGGCCGTGAGCCGGCCAACGCCAGGGTGGTGATCGGCAGCGTGCTGGACAAGCCGCTGCTCAAGGAGGCGATGGCAGGACAAGAGATCGTCTACGCCAACCTCAGTGGCGACAACCTGGACAAGCAGGCCCAGGCGGTCATCGCCGCCATGCAGGCCGCCGGGGTGAAGCGCCTGGTCTTCGTGCTATCCCTTGGGATCTACGACGAGGTGCCCGGCAAGTTCGGCGAGTGGAATCGTGGCATCATCGGCGAGGAGCTTAAACCCTACCGACGCGCGGCGGACGCCATCGAGGCATCGGGGCTGGATTACACCATCTTGCGCCCGGCCTGGTTGACCGATGAGGATCAGGTGGATTACGCACTGACCGCCAAGGGCCAGCCCTTCCAGGGCACAGTGGTGTCGCGCAGGAGCGTGGGGGATCTCATCACCCGGATCCTGGTCTCGCCCGAGCTGCATCTGGGGGAGAACCTTGGCATCCACCAACCCGGCAGCGAGGGCGACAAGCCGTACTTCATGTAGGGGGGGGCGAGGGCGCTGGTCTGCGGTGCCGGGACGGGGGCGCGGGCGTCATGTCGCTTGCAGCGACGCCATGCCGGCCCGATGGGCCTGCTCCAGCTCATCCAGGTCGAGTACATAGGCGCGGTTGTCCGCGAGGCTGGCTATCGCCAGTTCGATAAAGTGGCGTACCCGGGCGGGCTGGGCGGCGCGACTGCCGTAGTAGAGAAACAGGCCGAGCCGCTGGGTCATGTGCTCGAGCAGCAAGGGCACCAGGCGGCCGGCGCGGATATGCGCCGCCGCCGTCGGCCCGGCCAGCTGGCCGATGACATCGCCAGCCAGCACGGCCCCCAGCTCCACCATCTCGTCGTTGGTGGAGAGCGCCGGGCGCACCGGAAGCTCCTGCAGTTCGTCCCCCATCTTGACGTACCAGGGGATCAGGCGTCCGTTGCCCGCGTGGCGAAAGGCACTGCAGCGATGCAGGGCAAGGTCGTGCAGGGTGAGGGGCACGCCATATTTGCGCAGATACGCGGGGGCGGCGCAGATGATGAGCTGCATGGGGAACAGGCGGCGCGCGATCAGCCCCTCCTGGGGCGAGATGCCGATGCGCAGCCCCACATCGACCCGCTCCTCCACCCAGTTGCCGACCCTGTCATCGAGCCGGATATCCGGCTGCACATCGGGATAGCGGCGGCAGTACTCCTCCAGCAGCGGCCCTATGACCGTCTGCACCACGGAGCGCGGGCCCACTATTCGCAGCGGGCCCGCGAACTCCTCACGGGTCTGGCGCGCCGCCGTCAGGGCCTGCTGCAGGCCGAGCAGGGCAGGCTGCGCCGCCTCCAGAAATCGTTGCCCCTCTTCGGTCAGCGACATGCTGCGGGTGGTGCGATGAAACAGGCGTACCCCCAGATAGCTTTCCAGCTGCCCGAGCGCCTTGCTGGCGGCCTGGGGAGAGATCTGCTGGGCCTCGGCCGCCTTGCTGAGGCTGCCCAGCTCGGCCGTGTGTACGAAGGTGGTGATGGAGCGCAATTCGTTGATCATGGTCTGGCTCATGGATTTACATCATTTGGTTGTAACTGATTCCGTCATTTACCGTCTAGTTCGATGTTTATCCCATCTCTATAGTGCGTCCATCGACCGCGCCAGCCTTTAGCGCTTGACTCCCCTTCGGGTTGGTTGAGACAAGGGGCTGTGCATCCATGGTTACCAGGGCAGTTTCGGCTGCATTGTGAGAAAAGGAGCAAGCATGCAAACACGTCAATTGGGTCACAACGGGCTGACGGTATCCGCCATCGGTCTGGGCTGCATGGGCTTGAGCTTTGGTTATGGCCCCGCCACCGACAAGGCGGAGGCGATCGCCCTGATCCGGCGCGCCCATGAGCTCGGGGTCACCTTCTTCGATACCGCCGAAGCCTATGGCCCTGGCGACAACGAGTTGCTGCTGGGGGAGGCGCTGGCCCCGTTTCGCGACAAGGTGGTGATCGCCACCAAGTTCGGCTTCAAGCACGGCAAGGTACCCGATGGGCTGGACAGCCGGCCGGAGAATATCCGCGCCGTGGCCGAGGCCTCCCTGCGCCGGCTCAACACCGATGTCATCGATCTCTTCTATCAACACCGCGTCGATCCCGAGGTGCCGATGGAAGAGGTGGCCGGCACAGTACAGGACCTGATCCGCGAGGGGAAAGTGCGCCACTTCGGTCTGTCCGAGGCCGGCGTCGATTCCATCCGCCGCGCCCACAAGGTGCAGCCGGTGGCGGCGCTGCAGAGCGAATATTCCCTCTGGTGGCGTGAGCCCGAGCAGATGATCCTGCCGCTGCTCGACGAGCTGGGGATAGGTTTCGTGCCGTTCAGCCCGCTTGGCAAGGGCTTTCTGACCGGGGCCATCAAGGCCGATACCCGCTTCGAGGCGAACGATTTTCGCAGCATAGTGCCGCGCTTTGCCGAGGAGGCCCGCGCCGCCAACCTGCGCCTGGTGGAGGTGCTGGGGGATCTGGCCGCCAGCAAGGGGGTGACGCCGGCCCAGATTGCGCTAGCCTGGCTGCTGGCCCAGCGGCCCTGGATCGTGCCCATTCCGGGCACCACCAAGCTGCACCGGCTGGAAGAGAACCTGGGAGCCGCCGCCATCAGGCTCGGCAGCCGCGAGCTGGCCGACATAGACGCCGCCGTGGCAGGCATCGAGCTGGAAGGGGGGCGCTACCCGGCGCACCTGGGAAAACTGGTGGGGCGCTGAGGCGCCCTGTTTGAAAGCGAGCTGTGCAAGGCACCCGGCCACTGCCGCGTGTCTTGCACAGCTCGTGTCACCCCGGTTCGCCGGGGCCCTTATGTTGTTATGACTCACAGGAGCCGCGATGGCCGGTATTATCTCGTCTGTATTGCAATCGGGTCTGCCCGAACACCAGGACTCAACCCAGTATCGGGCAGGCCGGTTTCACAATCTGGTGGCGCCCCCCGCGCGCAGTGTCTGGCAAGAGGTCGGGATCTGGCGTGACTTCCTGTTTGGCAAGCCCGCCGGCACCCTGCCGGATCGCGCCATTCCGGTGCAGGCCATGACCCTTGCGGATGTCATGGCGGCTCCGGATTCCAGCGTCTGGCGGCTGGGTCACTCCAGCCTGCTGCTCAAATTGCGCGGCCAGTTCTGGTTGACCGATCCCGTCTTCAGCGAGCGTGCCTCACCGCTCTCATGGCTTGGCCCCAAACGTTGGCACGCCCCGCCCATGGCCCTGGAAGATCTGCCGCCCCTGGCTGGGGTGATCCTCTCCCACGATCACTATGACCACCTGGATCACGCCACCATAGTGGCGCTGCAGGGCAGGGTGGCGCACTTCATCACCCCGCTCGGGGTCGGGGCCAGGCTCCGCGCCTGGGGCGTGCCGGCACACAAGATCAGGGAGCTGGACTGGTGGCAGCAGACCCGGGTCGATGGCATTGAACTCATCGCCACGCCGGCCCAGCACTTCTCCGGCCGCGGCCTGAGCGATGGCAACCAGACTCTTTGGGCCTCCTGGGTCATTCGCAGCGATGAGTGCAAGCTGTTCTTCAGCGGCGACAGCGGCTATTTCACCGGCTTCAAGGAGATAGGGGAGCGCCATGGCCCGTTTGACATGGCCTTCCTCGAGACGGGGGCCTACAACGAGCGCTGGGCCCATGTGCACATGTTTCCGGCCCAGACCGCGCAGGCGTTTCACGATCTGCGCGCAGCCTGGCTCTATCCCATCCACAACGGCACCTTCGATCTTGCCATGCACCCATGGGATGAGCCGCTGGAGCAGATCACCCGGCTGGCAGCCGAGCAGCTGATCCCGCTGACCACCCCCATGATGGGGGAACCGTTGACCTTGCAGGCCCCTCATGGCGGCAACCCCTGGTGGCGGGAGTGAACCTGGATCTGGCTCAAGCGTGAAAACGGGCGCCCATGCCGGGCGCCCGCATCGTCGAGCCAGCGCCTGCTACCTTCATACCGCTGCGTTCGAGCGCACGGCGCCGCTTCAAGCCTGATTGCCCAGGGTCATGGTGCGCTTGCGCTGTTCGCGCACCAGGTGACGGTTGATCTCGCCCAGCAGCGTCTCCTTGCTGATGGGCTTGGTGATGTAGCCGTTCATGCCGTGGGACAGGTAGTACTGCTTCGATTCGGGCATGGCATCCGCGGTCAGGGCGATGATGGGAATGTCGGCCCAGCTCTGGCGCGAGGCGCGAATATGGGTGGTGGCTGCCAGCCCGTCCATCACCGGCATCTGCACATCCATCAGCACGATGTCGAAGGTCTCTTGCGCCAGTCTGGCCAGCGCCTCTTCCCCCTGCAGCGCCAGCGTCACCCGATGGCCGGCAGACGCGAGCATGGCACCGATGACCTTGCGATTGGTGGCGTTGTCGTCCACCAGCAAGATGCGATAACTCTCCTGACTGATCGGCTTGCTGGGCAGGCTGGTCATCGACGGGGTGGTCGCCTGGGCAGGCCAGAGATAGGTAAAGGTGCTGCCGAACCCCTCGTGGCTCTCGACCGAGATGTCGCCCCCCATCAGGCGGGCGAGGTTGCGGGAGATCTCGAGGCCCAGCCCCGAGCCACCATATTGGCGGGTGATGGAGATGTCGGCCTGGGAGAAGCGCTGGAACAGGTTGCCCATCTGGTACTTGCTCATGCCGATGCCGGTGTCCTGAATCGCGATCCGAATCGAATGACGCTCCTTGTCCAGCGGCTGGCTGTCCACCCTGATGTTCACCTCGCCCTGGTGGGTGAACTTGATGGCGTTGCTCAGCAGGTTGAACAGGATCTGGCGCACCCGCAGGGGATCCATCATCAGCCATTCCGGCGTGTTGGGGGCCAGGGTCAGGCTGAGCTTGATCCCCTTCGCATCGCAATTGCTCTGCATCAGGGCCCGGATGTCCTCCAGCAGCTTGGGCAGATGGTGGGGCACGAGCTGCAGCTCGATGCGCCCCTCTTCCAGTTTCGAGATATCCAGAATGTCGTTGAGCAGCCCCAGCAGATGGTTGGCTGACTCCCGGGCCGTCTCCAGGTACTCCCGCTCTCTGGGGGCCATGGTGCGATCCGCCAGCAGCGACAACATGCCGAGTATGCCGTTCATGGGGGTGCGGATCTCGTGGCTCATGTTGGCCAGAAAGCTGCTTTTCGCCCGCTGACCCGCTTCGGCCTCGCGGTTGGCCCGCACCAGCTTCTCGTTGAGCTGCTGCATCAGCTTGTGCTGCAGGAACGAGATATTCATCTGCCGCCAGATGAGCAGGGCCAGCACGAACAGCAGGGCAAACTGCAGGGCCGCGATCAGGCTGGTGGTGATGATCTGCTGGCGGACCCCCTCGCGGCGGGCGACGTCGAGCAGGGTCGCCTGCTCGTTGACCTCCAGGGTCAGCTGGTGGAGCTGGGGGAGCAGGGCGGTCAGCTGTTGATCAAGCTGCTGATGGGCCGCCTGATCCAGCGGCTTGTGCTGGATCGGCCCGAGCCAGAGATCGGCCAGGGCGATGAAGCGGCGCATCTCCTTGCTGGCCTGCTGATAAATCTGGGTATGTTGCAGCAGGTTGCGATCCTTGCTCTCCAGCACCAGCTCAATCCGGCTGACCAGAATGTCGTATCTGAGCTGGAACTTGACCCGCGGCTCATTTTTCAGGGCATTTTGAAAGCGCAGCGCCTCGTTGTAGAGCTGGAAATAGTTCCACATGACGTTGTCTTCACCCTGACTGGTGCTGTGCTGCAGCTCTTCGAACTGCCGGTACTGGACGGTACCGATACCGGCAAACGCCAGCAACAGCACGCAGAGCACGACGAACAGGGAGCGCTGACTGGCTGCCATGGATTGCATGATGCGGTTCACTCCACCTTGATCTTGTTGATCTGCCAGATGGCACGGCCGTAATAGAGCTTGTTGCGAAGCTCGGGGTATTGATCAAACGGGTAGATGAGGAACAGGGGCCCCTTGTCGCGCACCGACAGCGGCTTGCCATCGATGCTGCGGGCCAGGATCACCTGATACTGGGCGGCATCGCTGGTGGGCACCTGGATCGAGTAGTCGTTGAGCGCCGTGATGGTCAGCTGGGGGGCTTCAAACACATTGAACCTCATTACTTTCCTCCATGAAGTCGTGAGAAACAGATGCCAGGGCAACAGCAAACTAGGCATGAGAGGAAAGGCAATAAGTGTGCCTGATAGTAGAAATCAGTTATGGCGTGGTGTTGTTGGGAGTGAAGGAGGGAGAAAATCACTATTTCATCGCATTTTGCAATCAGAAGGATGAGAGCTGTTGCAAATTGATAAGTACATTTTTCCTTTAGATTACCAATGTACCCCTTTGGAGATGCCCAATGTGGTCATAGGGGGGAATGCCAGACAGCATGCCGCGATGCCCCGCTGCGCCATCCCTGCCGCCCTCATAGATGTTTGCCCGCTGGTCCTTGCCCGGACCTTTCCTTATGGCAGGGCCGGCTCGCTCATGCTGGCGACTGTCTGCCAGAAGGCCTCGATCAGCGGCCCCTTGCTGT
The DNA here is from genome assembly GCF_040907805.1 of Aeromonas sp. s3. Taxonomy (NCBI): domain Bacteria; kingdom Pseudomonadati; phylum Pseudomonadota; class Gammaproteobacteria; order Aeromonadales; family Aeromonadaceae; genus Aeromonas; species Aeromonas sp. s3. Next base: position 339,174 of record NZ_JBFOCQ010000033.1, on the reverse strand, counting down.
GGGGCGGGCGGATAAGGCCTATGGTCCAGCAGGCTTCCCCCTCGGTCAGCGGCAGGGTCAGTACGTCCGGGTGCTCTATGGTGGTGGAGGAGGGCACCAGGGTCCAGGCGATGTCGGCGGCGGCGGTGGCAACGCCGGCGGCGAAGTCGTTGACGTACTGGATATCGCGAAAACGCAGCCCGCTCTGGGCCAGGTAGTGCATCAGGTGATCGTAAAACGAGGGGGCCTTGTCCCGGCGCAGGATCGCCAGCGGTTTGTCCACCAGATCAGCCAGCTTGCTCACGCCGGCGTAACTGGCGGGCAGCACGGCGACAAAATGGGCCCGCACCACCGGCAGACACGGCCACCCCTTGGGGGCGGGCAGGCGGCAGAAGCCGAGATCCAGCTTGCCTTCGCTCAGGGCCAGCAACTGATGGTGGGTGGAGAGATCGTTGAGCTCTATGGTCACCTGGGGGCGTTCGGCCCGAAATTGCGCGATGGCGGCGGGCACCAGCAGCTTGGTGGCAACGCCAAAGCCGATGCGCAGGGTGCCGCTGTTGCCGGCCAGCACGTCGCGGGCGCTGCGTGCTAGCTGCTCGCTGGCGGCCACCAGGGCGCGGGCATCCTCATAAAGGGCGCGCCCCAGCACGGTGAGACGGGTGCTGCTTGCGTTGCGCTCGAACAGCTCGCCGCCCAGCTCCTCTTCCAGCCGCCGGATCTGCTTGCTCAGCGCCGACTGGGTGACGTGCTGGCGCACCGCCGCCTGACCGAAGTGCAGTACCTCCCCCAGGGTGACGAAGGCCTTCAGATCCCGCAGCTCCATGTCGGCTCCTTTGATTCCTGTTTGGAATGTTGAATGGTTAAATTTGTCATTGGACGGAATTTTAGAACTGTTCGATGCTAATGCCAATTCCATTGGGCACCGCCAGTCGGTGCGATCAAGGTGGCCAGCCCACCGCCGCAGAAGGAGCAACCCCAGATGCATCACCACAAGTTCAATGACTTCCCGAAAGATTTTCTGTGGGGCGCCGCCTCCGCCGCCTATCAGGTGGAAGGGGGCTGGGACGCCGATGGCAAGGGGCCCTCGGTGTGGGATCTGTTCACCAAGCTGCCGGGCAAGACCTTTGAGGGGAGCAACGGCGACGTGGCGGTGGATCACTACCACCGCATGGAGGAGGACGTGGCGCTGATGGCCGAGATGGGGCTCAAGGCCTACCGCTTCTCGGTGAGCTGGCCGCGCATCTACCCGACCGGTCGCGGCGAGGTGAACGAGGCGGGGCTCGCCTTCTATGAGAAACTCATCGACACCCTGCTGGCCCACCAGATTGAGCCGGTGCTCACCCTCTATCACTGGGACCTGCCCCAGGCGCTGCAGGACGAATACGGCGGCTGGGAAGACAGACGGATCATCGCCGATTTCGAGCACTACTGCGTGACCCTCTATCAGCGCTTTGCCGGCAAGGTGAAGTACTGGGTGTCGCTCAACGAGCAGAACTACAACCTGACCAACGCCTATCAGCTCGGCACCCATCCGCCTGCAGTGCAAGACCGCAAGCGCTTCTTTGCCGCCAACCACATCGCGTTTCTGGCCAACGCCCGGGTCATCAAGGCGTTTCGCCAGCACGTGCCGGGGGGACTGATCGGCCCAAGCTTTGCGTACTCCCCCGCCTATCCGGCCTCGAGCGATCCCAAAGACATGCTGGCTTACGAGAATGCCGAGGAGTTCACCAACCTCTGGTGGCTGGATGCCTACTGCTTCGGCCGCTACCCCCAGGCGGCGCTCGCCTACTTGCGGGAGAACGGCGAGGCGCCCCAGATCCTGCCGGGCGATCTCGAGCTGTTGCGGGAAGGAACCCCCGACTACATAGGCGTCAACTACTACTACACCCTGACCTATACCGACAACCCGCTCGGCGGCCAGACGATGCAGCGCATCAACACCACGGGCAAGAAGGGCACTACGCCGCCAAGCGGCATTCCCGGCCTCTACAAGACGGCGCCCAACCCGCACCTGGAGACCAGCAACTGGGACTGGGCCATCGATCCGACCGGGATGCGCATCGCCCTGCGCCGGCTCTCCTCTCGCTACGGCCTGCCGCTGATGATCACCGAGAACGGCCTCGGCGAGTTCGACAAGCTGGTAGAGGGAGATCGGGTGCACGACGACTACCGCATCGACTATCTGCGCAGCCACGTCAAGGCGTGCCAGGAGGCGCTGCAGGACGGGGTGGAGCTCCTGGGCTATTGCGCCTGGTCGTTCACCGACATCCTGAGCTGGCTCAACGGCTACCAGAAGCGCTACGGCTTCGTCTATGTTGAGCGGGACGAGCAGGGGGGCTCCCTGCGCCGGCTCAAGAAGGACAGCTTCTACTGGTACCAGACGGTGATAAGCTCGGGCGGCAAGACACTGTAACCAAATCCATCCCCTCGACGGGCCCCGCCAACTGGCGGGGCCCGTTTTTTTTGTCCGTCTGCCGGGCCGACCCGCGCCGCATCCGGGCATGGCACTTGCCGGATTGATCCAACTCATCTTTTTGTCAATTAGCGTGTGCGGATGGCGGCTGCAAACCGGCGGGAGGGGCAATCTGGTTTAGATTCAATATGTTTACGCGGCCCCGAAGAGGGATCTATCACCTTGGCAGAGGTGGAAGCGCATCATGCACCACAACAGCTCTCATCCCCGCTGCGGCGGGCCGGTTGCCCAGCAGGTTGATCTGCGCCAGCTGGTATATGCCCTGTCGGCGTCGCTGGATCTGGTCGGCATCGGCGATGTGGCACACGGCAAGCGGGTCGGCATCATGGCCGCCGAGTGTGGCAAGGCTCTGGGGGCCGGTGAGAGCGAGCAGGCCTGCCTGTTCGAGCTGGGGGTGCTGCACGACATCGGCGTCTCCTCCACCTTTATCCACAGCCATCTGGTCAGCGAATTCGACTGGGAGTCTTCCCAGCGTCATTGCGAGGTCGGTTACGATCTGCTCAAGGATTTCCCGCCGCTGGCCCCGCTGGCGGAGCCCATCCGCTATCACCACACCCACTGGCATCAACTTGTTCGGCAGCAGGGGGTGACAGCCACGGTGCGGCGCCAGGCCAACCTCATCTTTCTGGTCGACCGGGTCGATGCCCTGGCGGCCCCGCATTATGGGGACGGCTCCCTGCTGATGCACACCCAGGAGATCCGGCAGCGGATCGAGGCGTGCGCCGGCGAGTTCTTCGACCCCGAGCTGGTGGCGGCCTTTTTGCGGGCCTCTCTGCCGGAGGCATTCTGGCTGCAGCTGGAGGGGCGCGCCATCACCGACTACATGCGCGGCATGCTGAGCGAGCGGGAGCCCTGCCTCACCAGCAACGGCGAGCTCAAGCAGCTGGCGCGCATCTTTTCGGCCATCGTCGATGCCAAGAGCCCCTTCACCGTGGCCCACTCCCTCGGGGTGGCCAGGCTGGCCCGGCGGCTGGCCCAATGGATGGGGATTGAGGAGGGACGCTGCGAGCAGCTGGAGATCGCCGGGCTGCTGCACGATCTCGGCAAGCTGCGGGTACCCGACGAGATCCTCGACAAGGCGGGAAAACTCGATGAGCGGGAGCGGGCCATCATCAACACCCACAGCTTTGAAACCTATCAGATTTTGCGCCACATCGACGGCTTCGAGGAGATTGCCCTGTGGGCCTCCTATCATCACGAGGAGCCCAATGGCTGCGGCTATCCTTTCCACCTGACCGCCGAGGCGATGCCGCTGGAGGCGAGGATCTTGCGGGTGGCCGACATCTTCCAGGCCATGGTGCAGCACAGACCCTATCGGGCGGGGCTGAGCGCCGACGCGGCGCTCGGCTTCTTGCAACAGCTGGCGAGCCAGGGGCGGGTCGATGTCGACGCCGTGGCTACCCTGGCGGCGCACCTGCCCGAGGCTCACCAGGCCGCCAGCGGTCAGACGCAGGCGGCCCAGAGAGTCCTCGGCGTCGGTGAGCGGACGCCTTAGAGGAACATGCCGCCGGAGGCCTCGATGCGCTGGGCATTGATCCAGCGGCTGTCGGGGGAGAGCAGGGCGGCGATGACGCCGCCGATGTCCTCCGGCTGGCCCACCCGACCCAGCGCGGTCTGACTGGCGATGAAGTCGTTGACCGCCTGATTGTCCCGTACCACACCCCCGCCAAAATCGGTCTCGATGGCTCCCGGCGCCACCACGTTGACGGCGATGCCGCGCGGCCCCAGCTCCTTGGCCAGATAGCGGGTCAGCACCTCGACCCCTCCCTTCATGGCCGCATAGGCGGCATAACCGGGCAGCGCGAAGCGGGTCAAGCCGCTTGACAGGTTGAGGATGCGCCCGCCATCGCGCAGAAGCGGCAGCAGCTGCTGGGTCAGAAAGAAGACCCCCTTGAGGTGAATGTTGAACAGGGTGTCGAACTGCTGCTCGCTGGTCTGCTCGATGCTGGCGTGAATGCCGATGCCGGCGTTGTTGACCAGAAAATCGAACCGATCCCGCTGCCACGCGCCCAGCTGCTCGCGCACCTGGCTGGCGAAGGCGGCAAAGCTGCTGCTGTCGGCCACATCGAGGGGCAGGGCATGGGCTCTGACGCCGAGGGCGGTCGCCTCGGCCACCACGGCCGCCGCCTCTTCGGCCTGACTGCGATAGGTGATGATGAGGTCGACGCCGCGGGCGGCGAGGGCCAACGCCGCCTGTTTGCCAAGGCCGCGGCTGGCGCCGGTGATGAGTGCGATGGGATGGGTCATGAGAGGACTCCTGTCTGTGGTCATGGGCTCGGGATGAGCCGGTGTGATCACTCTATTGCCCGTTGTTGATTGGATAAATAAGGCGATAATGAATGCACTGTTCCGATTAGCGAGACAATGGCGCCATGGATCAACTGGATGCGATGAGGATGTTTGTACGGGTGGCGGAGCTGGAGAGCTTTACCCGCAGTGCCGAACAGTTAGGAGTCCCCAAGGCGACGCTCTCGGCGGCCATCCGCCGGCTGGAGGAGCAGATGGGCACCCGCTTGCTGCAGCGCACCACCCGGCGGGTGCAGCTGACCACGGATGGCCGGCTCTGTTATGCCCGTTGTCAGGATCTGCTGGCGGACATGGAGGAGTTCAACGGGCTGTTTCGCCAGCAGGGGCAGCTGAGCGGCCAGCTGCGGGTGGACATGCCGGGCCGGATGGCCCGCCATCTGGTGATGCCGGCGCTACCCACTTTTCTGGCGGCGCATCCCGCCTTGCAGTTGATGCTGAGCAGCACGGACCGGCGGGTCGACCTAGTGCGGGAGGGGTTTGACTGCGTGATCCGGGTCGGGGCGCTTGAGCCCTCCAGCCTGGTGGCGCGCCCCCTCGGCCACTACCGCCAGATCAATTGCGCCAGCGCCGCCTATCTGGCCCGCTACGGGACGCCCCGCAGCCTGAGCGAGCTGAGCGGCCATCGGCTGGTGCACTACGGCAGCAGCAGCGGGCCCAGAGAGAGCGGTTTTGAGTATCTGCAGGCGGATGGCTCGCGCGCCGTGCTGGCGATGAGCGGGGCGCTCACGGTGAACGACAGCGAATCCTATCTGGCGGCGGCGCTGGCCGGGCTTGGCATCATCCAGCAGCCGCGAGTCGGGGTGGAGCCACTGCTGGCCAGCGGCGAGCTGGTGGCCATCCTGCCAAAGTGGCAGGCGCCCCCGCTGCCCATTCACGCCCTCTATGCCCATCGCCGTCAGCTGGCCCCCCGGGTGCAGGCCTTCATCCAGTGGCTGAGCGGCATCCTGGCGTCAGCGCTGGGTCCTGACGGCCCGCGCGATGGCCTGGCGAAGCGGGCAGGGATGGACGCAGCCGATTGATGGCTTGACGCCAATCCCCACCTGCGGCGGGTCTCTCTATGGCTGCCATCGACAATCCCGGTTTGGCGCCGGCCGGGCGGCTTGGCATAATGGCGCCCCACACGGGTTGGCCGCCCCTTTGCGGTGTGGCCGGCCCCAGCAACAGTGCAGAGGAGATGTGATGAAATTTATCGGAGCCCACGTCAGTGCGGCCGGCGGGGTGGAGAACACCATCGCCCGCGCCCAGGCCATCGGGGCCAACGCCTTCGCCCTGTTTACCAAGAACCAGCGCCAGTGGCAGGCGGCGCCGCTCTCCGAGACCAGCATCCGCGCCTTCAAGCTGGCCTGCGAGAAGGGGGGCTTTCGCCCCGAACAGATCCTGCCCCACGACAGCTACCTCATCAATCTGGGTCATCCCGACCCCGATGGCCTCGCCAAGTCCCGCGATGCCTTTCTGGACGAGATGAAGCGCTGCGAGCAGCTGGGTCTTTGCTACCTCAATTTTCATCCGGGCAGCCACCTGAAGCAGATCCCGGAGGCGGCCAGCCTCAAGCTGGTGAGCGAATCCATCAACTGGGCGCTGGAGCGCAGTGAAGGGGTGACGGCGGTGATCGAGAACACCGCCGGTCAGGGCACCAACCTCGGCTGGTCGTTCGAGCACCTGGCCACCATCATCGACGGGGTGGAAGACAAGAGCCGGGTCGGCATCTGCTTTGACACCTGCCACGCCTTTGCCGCCGGCTACGATCTGCGCACTGCGGAGAGTTGTGCCGCCGTCTTTACCGAGTTCGACCGGACGGTAGGCTTCCAGTACCTGAAAGGGATGCATATCAACGGCGCCAAGTGCACCTTCGGCAGCCGGGTCGATCGCCACCACAGCCTGCGTGAGGGGAACCTGGGGGAGGCGGTGTTCCATCACATCATGAATGATCATCGCTTCGACGGCATTCCGCTGATCCTGGAGACCATTGACGAGTCCATCTGGGGCGACGAGATCCGCTGGTTGCGCAGCCTGGCGCAGGCATGATGATTGACCGGCAGAGCGCATAAGGAGACAGGGATGCAACAGAGATCAAGCGAACAGCCGCTGCGCTGGGGCATTGCCGGCGCGGGGGCCATCGCCCGCCGTTTTTGTCAGGATGTGAACGGACACGCCAGTGGCAGCCGGGTGGTGGCGATCGCCGCCCGTGATCAGGGGCGGGCGCAGGCCTTTGCCGACGAGCAGGGCTTGCCCCACGCCCATGGCAGCTATCAGGCGCTGGCGGCAGATCCCCTGGTGGAGGCGGTCTACGTGGCGGTGATCCACCCGGAGCACGCCGCCCTGATCGAACGCATGCTGCTGGCGGGCAAGCACGTGCTGGTGGAAAAACCGGCGGTGACTTGCGTCGCAGATTGGGACCGGCTGGTGCGGTTCGCCGTCGAGCGGGGCCTGCTGCTGATGGAGGCGATGAAGGTGATGTGCTTCCCCGCCATGCGCGCATTGCTGGGGCGCCTGTCGGCCCTGCCAGCCCCCGACAGGCTAAAGGCGGCCTTCGGCTCGGTGCAGACGCGGGACGGCAAGCTGTTCGATCCGGCGCTGGATGGCGGCGCCGCCTGGGATGTGGGGGTCTACCCGCTCTGGCTCTATGCCGCCCTCTGTCACCAGTTGGGGTTGGCGGCGGGTGAGCCCGAGGTCACGCTGTCTCGCCGTGAGGGCGAGGTGGATGAAGCCGCCCGCTTTGATTTTGCCGGCCCGCTCAAGGCCGAGCTGGTGGCCTCCATCGTCGAGGATCTCGACAAGTCGGCCTGGCTGTCCGGGCCCGGCTGGGCGCTGGAGCTGGTGGGCAAGTGGTGGAATCCCCAGCAGATAGTCTGGCTTGGTGGTGACCCTCTGCCGGCCTGGCCCCACGACATCGCGCTGCCGGTCGGTGGCGGCGGCATGCAGCACGAGGCGGATCACTTTGCCGCCTGTGTCAGAGAAGGATTGACCGACTCCCCCTGGGTGCCGCAGGCACTGACCAGACAGGTGCTGGGCTGGGTCGAGCGGGGATTGCAACCCGCTGAATGCTGAGTCACAAGGCAGAATGACCAAGAGGGAGAGCCAGGGCTCTCCCTCTTCTATTGCTGCTATTGCTGCCGATACCTGGCGGCAAGGGCTATGCCGGGAATAGGCTGCCCGATCATCCCATTGGCTCAGGTGCTGCTGATCTGGCTGGGCAACACATCTTCCTGGGCGCGGCAAAATTGCAGAAAGCGGCGCAGGGTGGCGGAGTGATACTTCTGCCGATGCCAGATGAGGGAGAGCTGGCGGGGGAAGTGACGGGTCAGGGGCAGGGCCACCAGACGGCCGGCCTGCAACCGATCCGACACCGCCAGGTGGGAGATGAAGGAGATGCCGAGCCCCTTCTCGACCGCCAGCATCACCGCCTCCAGGGTGTTGAGCTCGAGCCCCGCCTGCCAGCGGGGCAGTTCGGGCTGGATCTGCTGCTCGAACTGCTCGCGGCTGCCGGACTGGGGCTCGCGCAGCACCCAGGTTTCGTCGCTCAGCTGGGCGAGGGAGAGGCGATGGCGGCCGGCGAGGGGGTGATCGGGCTGGGCCACGATCAGCATCTCGTCGTGGAGCCAGGGCTCGCTGACCAGATCCGGGTGGTGGTTCTCCCCCTCGATCAGCGCCAGATCCAGCTCGAAGTTGGCCAGCAGGTGGCAGAGCTGGTGGGTGTTGGTGATGGTGACCCTGGGCGGTTGTCCCAGCTCCTGCTTGCTGGTGGCGAGCAGGGCCGGCAGCAGGTAGTTGCCTATGGTCTGGCTGGCGCCCAGACGCAGCTGGCCGCTCGGTTCGGCATCCGGGCTGAACAGGGTTTCGATGTCCTGCATCCGGGTCAGCAGCTCTTCGGCCGCCGGTTGCAGCAGGCGTCCCTCGTTGTTGAGCTGCAGCCTGGGGTGAATGCGATCGAACAGCGGGGTGGCGAGCTGACGCTCCAGCTCCTGCAACGACTGGGAGACGGCGCCCTTGCTCAGGCACAGTTCATTGGCGGCCAGCCCCAGATTGCCGTAACGGGCGATGGTGGCAAAGACCTTGAGTTGTTGCAGGGTCAGCTTCATGTTTGGAAATCCTGAACGATTGATTTAATTCATTTAGATATCGTAAACGATGGCCGCTCATTATCCTATGCCCATCGTCTCTCACATGAGGTTTCAGACATGATCGCAAGAACCCGTCAATCCCTGGCCGCTGCTCCGACCCCCATGGCAGGACTGGCGCTCGGGATCGCCAGTCTCGGTTGGTGCTGGGAAAATGCCGGTCACTTCGATGGCCGCCTGCAGTTGCTGGGCGCCGCCATTGCCGCCGTGCTGCTGGTGATCCTGACCTTCAAGTTTCTGCTGCACCCGCGCCTGCTGTGGCAGGATCTGGCCCACCCCGTGGTCGGCAGCGTGGTGCCCACCTATGCCATGGGCACCATGGTGGTCTCCAAGGCGGTCGGCATGCTCAACGCCGGTCTGGGGGAGGGGCTCTGGCTGTTTGCAGTGCTGCTGCACCTGGGGTTCCTGGCCACCTTCGTCTGGCATCGGGCCAAACAGTTTGAAATCCACCACATGGTGCCGAGCTGGTTCGTGCCGCCGGTGGGGATCATAGTCGCAGACGTCGCCTTCCCGGGCGGCCAGTTTGCCGCGCTGGCCAACGGCCTGCTCTGGTTCGGCATGCTCTGCTACGGTCTGATGCTGCCGCTGATGCTCTATCGCCTCATCTTCAGCCATGAAGTGCCGGATGCCGCCAAACCGACCATCGCCATCCTGGCGGCGCCCGCCAGCCTGTCACTGGCCGGCTACCTGACCGTGAGCGAGCAACCGTCTTTGCTGCTGGTAGCCGTGCTGCTGGGGATCGCCGTGCTGATGACCGGCATCATCTACCTGGCCTTCATCAAGCTGCTGCGTCTGCCGTTCTCGCCGGGCTATGCCGCCTTCACCTTCCCGCTGGTGATCGGTGCCACCGCCCTGTTCAAGGTGAGCCATCTGGTCGAACAGTGGCCCCAGGCGGCCGAGTACGTCGAGCAGATCCGGCTGCTGGCCCATTTCGAACTGGGCGCCGCCACCCTGATCGTCGGTTACGTGGCCCTGCGCTACCTGATGTTCTTCCTGCCGCTGGGCAGCGACGAGCTGGCATCCGGCATGGTTCGTCGCTAGGAAATGGCCGCAAGAGGGCCGGGATAAGGGGTCCGGTGAGCAGGTCCGCGCAAGACGGACGCCACCGAACAGATGACGACAAGGCGCTCCACCTCGGGTGGGGCGCTTTTTTTATGGTCTTGCCTGCGCAAACCGGCCCGCTTCGCGTGCCCCGACCGGGGTGGCACCTTCGCCAAAGCCATGATGAATTTAACTGGTATTACCTGTCAGGATGAATACAATGCAGCTCCCTTTCCCATGCTTGACCCCATCCATGTCTTCCCATGATCCCGTGTTTGACTCTCGTTTCGAGACCCGATTCCTGCATCCGCGTTACTGGTTCAGCTGGCTGGCGCTTGGCGTCCTGATGCTGCTGGCCTTCGTGCCGGTGAGGCTGCGCGATCGGCTGGCCGCCGCCCTGGCGCCGCTGGTGTTGCGCATCTCGAAAAAGCAGGTCTACATCGCCAGAACCAACCTGGCCCTCTGTTTCCCGCAAAAGAGCGAGGCTGAGCGCGACGCCATCCTGATGACCTCTATCCGGGTCGGCCTCAAGAGCCTGCTCGGCTTTGGCGAGTTCTCGGTGCGCAGTCCCGCCTATCTGATGAAGCGGATGCGGGTCACTGGCTGGGAACATATCGAGGCGGAGCAGGCGGCCGGCAGACCGGTGATCCTGGTGGTGCCCCACAGCTGGCCGGTGGACGCGGCCGGTTACTACTTCACCCAACGCGGGGTGCCCATGTGCACCATGATGAAGCGGGCGCGCAACCCGGTGTTCGACTGGCATCTGAACCGTGCCCGGGCCCGCAACGGCTGCCGCGTCTATGAGCGCAGCGCCGGCATCAAGGCGGTGATCCGCACCATCAAGGAGGGGAACAGCTTCTTCTATCTGCCGGATCAGGATCATGGCCGCGAGAAGAGCATCTTCGCCCCCTTCTTCGGTCAGCCCAAGGCAACCCTGCCGGCCCTGCCGCGACTGGTGCAGGTGAGCGGCGCCAAGGCGGTGCCGCTGCTGGCCTGCTATGACGAGGCGCACCACTGCTACCGGCTGGAGATAGACGCCCCCTTTGACAACTATCCCACCGACGATGTGATGGCCGACACCTGCCGGATGAACGACATGGTGCAGCAGCAGCTCAGCCGGGATCCGGGCCAGTACATGTGGTTTCTCAAGATCTTCGATACCCGCGAGGATCAGGTCGGGCTGGATGGCCGCTACGAGGCGGGGATCCAGCGGATCCGTCGCGGGTTGCAGCCGCTCTCCTGATGAGCAATTCCTTGTTGGTACTATGGCCCTGCGGGGCCATTTTTATTGGCACTCTGCCGGTTGGCAGGGCGAGGCGTCGAGCCGGCGCCTGCCCCAACCGGGCCCGCGCCAGCCCAAAGTGGAAAATTTTGTCAGGATAATTAAAATAACCGTTTATTTTCTATGACTTGATGGCGGCCATGTCCTCACACGATCCGGTTTTCGACACCTCATTTCATCCCCGTCTGCTCCATCCGCGCTGGTGGGGCAGCTGGCTGGCGCTCGGCCTGCTCTGCCTGCTGGGGCTGCTGCCCCATGGCCTGCGTGACCGGTTGGCCGACCGGCTGGCTCCCCCCCTGCTGCGTCTGTCCAGGAAGCAGGCCTATATCGCCGACACCAACCTCAAGATCTGCTTTCCCGAGCTTGACGAGGCGGGCCGCCAGGCCTTGTTGCTCAAATCGATCCGGGTGGGGCTCAAGACCTTCATGGGCTTTGCCGAGCTGACCCTGCGCAGCGCCGATCACCTGGCCGGCCGCATCAAGGTGCGCGGCTGGGAGCACATAGCGGCAGAGCAGGCCGCCGGCCGGCCGGTGATCCTGGTGGTGCCCCACACCTGGGCGGTGGACATGATAGGCCGCTACTTCGCCATCCGGGGCATGTCCATGTGCACCATGATGAAGAGCGCCAAGGATCAGGTCTTCGACTGGTACATCAACCGGGAGCGGGCCAAGGGGGGCAAGGTGTATGAGCGCAGTGCCGGCATCAAACCGGCCATCAAGGCGATCCGCGGCGGCGCCAGCTTCTTCTACCTGCCAGATCAGGATCACGGCCGTGAGGCCAGCATCTTCGTGCCCTTCTTCGGCCATCCCAAGGCGACCCTGCCGGCCCTGCCCAAGCTGGTCAAACTGACCGGCGCCAAGGCGGTGCCCATCCTCGCCTGCTATGACGAGGAGGAGGGCTGCTACCGGCTGGAGATCGAGGCCCCCTTCGATCCCTACCCAGGCACCGATCTGGAGGCCGACGTTCGCGCCATGAATGACATGGTGGAGCAGCAGTTGCGCCAGCACCCGGAGCAGTACATGTGGTTTCTCAAGATCTTCGAGACCATGGAGCATCCCCAGGGGCACGAGGGCTTCTACGAAGAGGGCATTAAGCGGATCCGCGGCGACCTGCCCCCCGAAAACTGACGCAACTGAAGGACCGGCGCCCGGGCGCCGGTGGCACGGCACAATCTGGAATAGGCAAGCGCACCGGAAGAGGCTATCTTCGGGGGCGCACACAGGGTGAAAGGGCGGGCATGAAAACTCCAAATCGAATCCAACCTCTGGTTGACGACGGCCTGGTTGACGAGGTGATCAGCCGGCTGATGAGCGGCAAAGAGGCCGATGTTTACGTGGTGCGCTGCGGCGACGAGATCCGCTGCGCCAAGGTGTACAAGGAGGCCGCCAAGCGCAGCTTCAAGCAGGCGGTGGTCTATCAGGAAGGGCGCCGGGTGCGCAGCAGCCGCGATGCCCGCGCCATGGAGAAGGGCTCCAAGTACGGCCGCAAGCAGCACGAAGAGGTGTGGCAGAACACCGAGGTGGATGCCCTGTTCAAGCTGGCCGCCGCCGGCGTGCGGGTGCCACGGCCCTATGTCTGCCTCGACGGCGTGCTCTTGATGGAGCTGGTGACCGATGCCGATGGCAACGTGGCGCCCCGCCTCAACGACGTGGCCCTCAGCCGCGAACAGGCGCTGGCCGACCACGCCAGGGTGATCCGCTACGTGGTGCGTATGCTCTGCGCTGGCCTCATTCACGGCGACCTGTCGGAGTTCAACGTGCTGGTGGATGAAGAGGGGCCTGTCATCATCGACCTGCCCCAGGTGGTGGATGCCGCCGCCAACAACCAGGCGAAGTCCATGCTGGAGCGGGACGTCGACAACATGCGCAACTACTACGGCATGTATGCCCCCGAGCTGCTCAAGACCCGTTACGCCAAGGAGATGTGGGCCCTCTATGAAGATGGCAAGCTCACCCCCGACAGCGAACTGACCGGGTTGTTCGAAGAGAGCAACGAGCGGGTGGATCTTGACGCCGTACTGCACGAGATCGAGAGCGCCGAGGAGGAGGCCCTGGCCCGCCAGGCGCGGTTGAAGGCGGAGCAGGAGGAGGGCTACTGACGCCCAGGCCCCTGCAACCAAGAGACGACTGAGCGCCTGCGGGCGCTCTTTTTATGGCTGCGAGTCAGCGGCGCCTTGCTGGCGGGCGGGGTGGGGCTGGATCCGGTAAAAGTTCACCCAGCAGCGATCGCCAGCATGGTAGCGGCGATCCAGCAATTGCCCGCCGACGCTGGCGATCACCTTGAGGGAGGCGTGATTGTGCGCGTCACAGCTGATGAGCACGGGGCCGCTCAGGACATGGCGTTGCAGCCAGCCGAGCAGGGTGCGGGCCACCCCTTCACCGCGGCGGGAGGGGCGGGTTTCGTAACCGATATGGCCGAGCCACTGGCGGGTCGCCGGGGTGTCGCCGTGGCGCAGGCGCAAGGTGGCGAGGATCTCTTCCCCCTCGAGGGCAAAGTAGGTGGTGGTGGGCGGGTAGTCCGGCGGCAGGCGCTCGCCAGCAGCATGGGCGAGCAGCTCCTGCAGCCACTGATCCGGGTCGAATAGCGCCACCTGATAGAGCGGCAACCCGGCGGCGCCACACTCGGCCACGTAGCGGCGGTAGGCGGGGGCATCGGCAGGCTGCGCGGCACGGCACTCGATGACGGCTGTCACGGGTGCAGCTCTGCCGCTTGCAGCAGGCGTGGCTCGCTGTGGTGGGCCTCGCGGATGCAGGCGCGCATACGCCCGTTCTGCTTGGCGGCATAGAGCGCCTGATCCGCCCGCAGATAGGCCTGCTCGAAGCTCTCTCCCGTCTGCAGCGAGGTCAGCCCCATGCTAAGGCCGATGGGGCCGCCCGCCAGCGGGCGGGTGGCTTCGGTGACCCCCTGTTGCAGGGCGTGGCAGTAGCCAGGCAGCGTCTGCGGCGTCTCCATCACCAGCAGCGCCAGCTCGTCGCCACCGAGGCGCCCGGCCAGTGCCGCCGGCGGCAGGCTCTCCCGGATCACCCGGCCCACCGCCCGCAGCATGGCATCGCCGGCGGGGTGGCCGTGGCGGTCGTTGATCTGCTTGAAGTTGTCCAGGTCGATCAGCAGCAGTTGCCAGGGGCGGGCGCTGCGGCAGGCCCGCGCCGCCAGCTGCTGCTCGAAATGGTGGCGGCTGTCCAGCCCGGTCAGGGCATCCTGGTTGGCACGCCGCTCCAGCTCGCGCTGGGTGGCGAGCATGGCCTGCTGCTGGCGGGTGTGCACCAGGCTCAGCAGGATGAAGCTGCGGGCAATGGTAAAGAGCAGGCTGAGCAGGATCACCGGGCCGAGCAGGGGGTCGGTGAGGCTGGAGGCAGCCGACTCCGGCCACCATTGATGCTTGGCCATCCTGAGCAGCTGCAGAGCCAGTTGCAAGGCGAGCAGCAGGATGGCGAAGCGCAGCACCCGGTAGGCGGGGGCCAGGCGCTGGTAGCGCCAGAGCTGCCACAGCAGCAGGCCAATCTGCAGCGAGAGCACGCCGGAGAGGGTGATGATCCGGCTGTGCACATCGGCCAGCGGTTGCTGCGAGGCAACCAGGGCAAACAGCAGGAAGCCGGCCAGGGCGAGGAGCGGGCAGAGCCAGCCGAAGCGGTCGGCCTCGCGCCGGAAAAAGTGGCGCAAGCCCCGCTCATAGAGCAGCGGGGTGGCGATGATCAGCAGGTTGGTGAGCAGGATATTGGTAAGGGACGTCTCCCCCGTGAGGGGGCGCAGCAGCAGGCAGCCAAAGGCGGCGGCGATGGCCAGCTCGCTGGCCGACCAGTAGAGCAGGGCGCGCAGCGGTCGCTGGGTATGCCACAGGTAGGCGAAAATGGCCGCGACCCCGACGTGGGACAGGCTGACAAACAGCACCAGGCTCAGCAACTGGGCCGAGGAAAACAGACTCTGCATCAAGGGTGTGGGCTCTTCCTGCCGGTAACGGCGCTGTGGTCTCAGGGCCGGGTGACTGGGGCGGATCACAGCATGAATTGTGCCGCTGAGCAATGGCTTGGATGGTCTGGGCAGGATAGTGCCAACCCCCCCAGTTGCCGGCGGCTGACACGATTAATCAGGGACGGGGAGTGACGAAGGGCCATCCCCCGCACACGTCGACCTCAGTCGACCACCACCGGCAGCCGCATGACGGTGGCTTCCCGGCCGAGGTGGGCCAGCAGACGGCGCACGTCGTCGAGGCGAATAAGCAAGGTGGCGGTATTGACCAGTGGGTGGCACTGCACCCGCTCGGCCTGCCAGATCGTCTCATCCACCACCAGCTCCACCGCGTTTTCCCTGTCTCGCACCATGGCGAGCAGGGTGACCGAGCCCGGGGTGAGGCCGAGCACCGCCTCCAGCCGCTCGGGCGAGCCGAAGCTCAGCCGCTTGACCCCGAGGCGGGCGGCCAGCGCCTTGAGATCGATCCGGCTCTGCTCAGGGGTCACCACCAGAAACAGCCGTTCGCTCTTGGGGTCGCGCAGGAAGAGGTTCTTGGTCTTGGCGGCGGGCAGGTTGGGCAACAGCCGGCTGGCCTCCTCGCAGGTGAAGACAGGGGCGTGATCGATGCGCTGATAGGGGATGGCCAGCTGATCCAGCAGAGAATAAAGCGCCACCATGACCTCCTGATGTTGGCTGACAAGCGGGGTGAGTCGATGGGCGAACACCACTGCCACCGGCTGCGCGTGTCCGTCTGGCCGAGCATACCAGTTTGCGCCGCCCCTGGCAGCCTGCGTGGCAATGGCAGCCTGGCGTGCCAATTGCAGTAAAGCACTGTATGAACGTACAATAGTCCCACACCTATGTTGATCCCGATGACTGGCATGACCGACCACCCTCCCATCTCTCCCGTTACCCCGCCGCGCGACGGCTTTATCCTGACCCGTCACGGGCGGGATGTGCGCGGCCGTGGCGAGCAGCCGGAGCGCACCGAGATCGTGATGTGGCTCTGGAGCGAACAGGGGCCGGTGCGGGTGGTGGTGCCGGGGCAGGAGCCGGTCTTCTTCCTGCCGCAGAGCCATATGGCGGAGGCGGCGGAGCTGTTCAAGGGGGCCGGGGTGAGCGGGCGGTTTCGCCGCCTGCCCATGCACACCTTCGACGGTCGCGCCGTGGTGGGTTGCTATTTTGCCACCCTGAGCGCCTTTCACCGCGCCATCGAGCTGCTGCTCATCCGTGGGCTGGAGCACTTCGAGGCGGATATCCGGCTGCCGGAGCGCTTCCTGATGGAGCGCTTCATCACCGCCGGCGTGCGCTTCGAGGGGCGCGCGCGCAAGAAGGGGGGCAAGCAGGGCTACTGGGAGGTGAACGAGGCGCGCTGCGCGCCCCAGGCGGTGACGCCGACCCTCTCCTGGGTGTCGCTGGACGTGGAGTGCGCCATGGACGGGGCCCTCTTCTCGGTGGGGCTCTATAGCGAAGAGGATGCGCGGGTCATCATGATCGGCGTGCCTGAGGCCGATGCCGACAGCTGGGCCACCCAGGTCGAGTGGGTAGCGGACGAGAGCGCCCTGCTGAGTGCGCTGGAGCGCTGGTTTGTGCGGCACGACCCGGATCTGGTGATCGGCTGGAACGTGGTGAACTTCGACTTTCGCCTGCTGCTGCGCCGCGCTGAGCTCAACAAGCGGCGGCTGCGACTCGGCCGCGGCCACGAGCTCTGCTTCTGGCGCTCATCGCGCAACGACCCCCAGAGCGGCAGCGTCATCATCCCGGGGCGCATGGTGCTGGATGGCATCGACACCCTCAAAAGCGCCACCTGGCAGTTCCCCAGCTACAGCCTGGATGCGGTGGCGAGCGAGCTGCTCGGCCGGGGCAAGGACATCGAGGACGTGGCCAACCGGGGGGAGAAGATCACCGAGCTGTTCCACTCCGACAAGGAGGCGCTGGCCCGCTACAACCTGGAGGATTGCAAGCTGGTGTGGGAGATCTTCGACTACTGCCACCTCATCCCCTTTGCCATCGAGCGCGCCTCCCTCACCGGCCTCGAGCTCGACCGGGTAGGGGGCTCGGTGGCGGCATTTACCAATCTTTATCTGCCGCGACTGCACCGCGGCGGCTATGTGGCCCCCAACCTGCCGGCCGATGGGGGGCTCGCGAGCCCCGGCGGCTATGTGATGGACTCCAAACCTGGGCTCTATCGCCACGTGCTGGTGCTCGATTTCAAGAGCCTCTATCCCAGCATCATCCGCACCTTCTGCATCGACCCCATGGGGCTCATCGAGGGGCTGCAGCATCCCGACCATGCCATCCCGGGTTTTCGCGGCGCCCTGTTCTCCCGCGAGCGCCACTTCCTGCCGGATCTCATCGCCACCCTGTGGGCGGCGCGGGATAGAGCCAAGGCGGCTCGCAACAAGGCGCTCTCCCAGGCCATCAAGATCATCATGAACTCCTTCTACGGGGTGCTGGGCTCGGGGGGCTGCCGCTTCTACGACCCGCGGCTTGCCTCCTCCATCACCTTGCGCGGTCACGGCATCATGCAGCAGACCCGGGAGTGGATCGAAGGGGAGGGTTTCGAGGTGATCTATGGTGATACCGACTCCACCTTCGTCCACCTGGGGCGCGAGACCAGCCCCGCCCAGGCGGACGAGATTGGCCGGCGATTGGCCCGCATGATCAACGACAACTGGACTGCGCTGATCAAGCGGGAGTTCGATTTGCCGAGCTATCTGGAGATCCAGTACGAGACCCACTATCGCCGCTTCCTGATGCCCACCATTCGCGGGCTGCAGAAGGGGAGCAAGAAGCGTTATGCGGGTTTGGTGGCAGGCCATCAGGCAGGTGAAGAGGAGCAGCTGGTGTTCAAGGGGCTAGAATCGGTGCGCACCGACTGGACGCCCCTTGCCAAGGCGTTCCAGACCCGCCTCTACGAGATGGTGTTTCACGACCAGGATCCCAGCGGCTATGTGCGCACCATGGTGGACGAGACCCGCGCCGGCCTTCACGACGAGCTGCTGGTCTATCGCAAGCGGCTGCGCCAGAAGCTCGAGGAGTACCAGAAGAACGTGCCGCCCCACGTGCGGGCGGCGCGCCTGGCGGACGAGGAGAACCTGCGCCGCGGTCTGCCCCAGCGCTACCAGCACAGGGGCTCCATCGCCTACCTGGTGACTCTGAATGGCCCCGAGCCGCTGGAATACCGGCGCAGCGCCATCGACTACGAGCACTACATCGACAAGCAGCTCAAACCCATCGCCGATGCCATCCTCCCCTTTATCGGCGAGTCGTTCGAGCGGATCTGCGGCCAGCAGCTCGATCTCTTCTGACTGGGCAAGGGAACGCTGCGGCCATGGCCCGACAATGGCCGCAGCGGGTCAAGAGGAGGCAGATGAGAGGGGAAAGCATGGATCGTCAGAGAAGAGAAATGCAAAAAGCCCGCTCGAGGAGCGGGCTTTTCAAATCTGGTGCGTCCTAGTGGATTCGAACCACCGACCCCCACCATGTCAAGGTGATGCTCTAACCAGCTGAGCTAAGGACGCAGGGTGCGCAAGGCGACTTTGTGTGATTGCAGGGGAGTGGTGGGTTTAATTGGATTCGAACCAACGACCCCTACCATGTCAAGGTAGTGCTCTAACCAACTGAGCTATAAACCCACATCAAATTCATATCTGCAATTTATTCAAACTGTTATGGTGCGTCCTAGTGGATTCGAACCACCGACCCCCACCATGTCAAGGTGATGCTCTAACCAGCTGAGCTAAGGACGCATAACAGTGTTCCGGATGGTGCGTCCTAGTGGATTCGAACCACCGACCCCCACCATGTCAAGGTGGTGCTCTAACCAGCTGAGCTAAGGACGCATCGCGGAAAAGTGGTGGGTTTAATTGGATTCGAACCAACGGCCCCTACCATGTCAAGGTAGTGCTCTAACCAACTGAGCTATAAACCCACTTCATAAACCGGATTGAAAACCCGTTTTATCCCGCCAGCACTGCTGGCGTGGTCGGCATACTACCCATGCCCCCCAAGGCTGTCAACAGGCCGCACGCACAAAGGAGACTGTTTGCCCAGTTCTTGCGCAGCCTGTTGATTTTGCAGGCGAGTTTCCCCTTATTGCGCCTTGGAGAGGGCGCTGCAGGCCTCCGGGCTGGCAAAGCGGCCATAGATATAGCGCAGCCGGGTACCCAGCATCAGGGCGGCGGAGGTGAGGCCGACGATGAAGCCGACCCAGAACCCCTGGGGCCCCATCTGCGGCACCACCCAGTCGGTCAGGCCCAGGATCATGCCGGTGGGCAGCCCCAGTCCCCAGTAGGCGACGATGGTGACGTAGAAGATCGCCTTGGTATCCTTGTAACCGCGCAGGGCCGCCGCCGCCACCACCTGTACCGAGTCGGAGATCTGGTAGATGGCGGCGAAGAAGAGCAGGGTGGCTGCGAGGGTGATCACCTGCAGGTCCTCGGTGTAGATGGTGGCGATCTGCTCGCGCAGCAGCACGGTGAGGGCGGCGGTGGCGGCGGCCACCGTCATGCCCAGCATCAGGCCGGTGCGGGCCGCGACCCGGGCGTGATCAGGCAGCCCTTCGCCGATGCTGTGACCGACCCGGATGGTGACGCCCACCCCGATGGAGAGCGGCAGCATGAACACCAGGCTGGAGAAGTTGAGCGCTATCTGGTGGCTCGCCACCGTCTCCGCGCCAAAGGGGGCCAGCATCAGGGCCACCACGGTAAACAGGGTCACCTCGCAGAAGATGGCCATGGCGATGGGGAAACCCAACCGGAACAGGCGCCAGATCCGGCTGCCGTTGGGGCGCGCGAGCTGGGCGAACAGGTTGATCTCCTTGAAGTGGCGGGAGAGCTTCACATAGACGATCATCGCCAGCAGCATGGCCCACAGCACGATGGCGGTGGCCACGCCGCAGCCGACCCCGCCCAGTTTCGGCATGCCGAACAGGCCGTGGATGAAGATGGTGTTGGCCGGGATGTTGACCGCCAGCCCCACGAAGCCGATCACCATGGTCGGCATGGTGTGAGAGAGCCCCTCGCTGAAGTTGCGCAGCACCTGGAACAGCACGAAGGCGGGCAGCCCCCACAGGATGGCGTGCAGGTAGCCGGTGGTCTTGGCGGCCATCACGGGATCCACCTCCATGAACTGCAGCGCCAGCGGGCTGAAATAGAGCGCCACCATGGCGATGGGGGTGACCATCAGCGCCAGCCAGAAGCCCTGATGCACCGCCGGGCGCACCTCGTCCCGTTTGCGGGCGCCATTGAGCTGGGAGACGATGGGGGTGAGCGCCATGATGATGCCCTGCACCAGCAGGATCACCGGCAACCAGAAGCTGGAGGCCACCGACACGGCGGCCAGATCGACGGCGCTGACCTGTCCCGCCATCACGGTATCGACAAAGTTCATGGCGATCTGGGCCACCTGGGCGACCAGAATGGGGCTGGCTAGACGAACGAGTTGCCTCGCCTCGGACCAATAACGTTGCACTGACACCTCCGAGTGGATCAGATAAAGCGTAAAAAGAGCGGGTATCGGGAAGAGCCTTTGCACTCCGGAAGCGGGAGTGCAAAGTGCGGGGGGGTCATTCTAGCCTGAAATTCATCCGGGACGAAACGATTGGTGCAAGCCCGGGATCAGGCGTCTTCGTGATCGCTGATCAGCAGGTTGGCGGCGGCGTAGGCGGCCTGCTCGCGCAGATCCGCCGGCACCCGCTCGTCCGATGCCACGGCGTTGAGCGCCCTGATGGTGGCGGCGATGGCCTGCGGCACATAGCCCTGCTCGCCGGAGCCAATCTGGTTGTAGGCGATGCGAATGGCCTCACAGCATTGATATACCTGCATTTTTGTTTCCTTGTCAGCACTTGGTTGAATGCCGTCACTATAGCGATCGGCCACCTGCTTGTCAGCGGTTGCGCTTGTCTGGGTCGTGTGGCGAGGTTACCCTGCCTTTTTTCGTAGCAGGAGACGAGACATGTTCACCGGCATAGTGCAGGGGACCGCCGAACTGGTGGCCATCGAGGAGCTGCCCAACTTTCGTACCCATGTGATCCGCATGCCGAGCCCGACCTGGGGCGAGGGGCTGGCGCTGGGCGCCTCCGTGGCCCACAACGGCTGCTGCCTGACCGTCACCCGGGTCGAAGGAGAGCTGGTCAGCTTCGATCTGATGCAGGAGACCCTGCGCCTCACCAACCTCGGCCAGCTGCAGTTGGGGGACAAGGTCAACGTGGAGCGGGCCGCCCGCTTTGGCGACGAGATTGGCGGCCACGCCATGTCCGGCCACATCATGGGCACCGCGCAGGTGATCTCGGTCATCGACACCCCCAACAACCGGCAGGTGTGGTATCGCCTGGCCCCAACGCTGATGAAATACGTGCTGACCAAGGGCTACATCGGCATCGATGGCATCAGCCTTACCGTGGGCGAGGTGCGCGGCTGCGAATTTTGCGTCAACCTGATCCCCGAGACCCTGGCCCGCACCAACCTCGGCTGGGTCAAGGCCGGCTGGCAGACCAACATCGAGATTGACCCCCAGACTCAGGCCATCGTCGACACGGTGGAGCGGGTGCTGGCGGCCCGCCAATAAGGCGCAGGCGCGGCCGCTTAGGCAAAAAGGAAAGCGGGGCCCAGTGGGCCCCGCTTTGTTTTGCGCTATCCCCTGTCAGGGCGACTCAGAACATCTGTTCGTCGTCAGCATCCACGAAGAGTTGCAGGCAGTCGCGCGCCTCATCCCGGTGCAGTCGCAGGTGGATGGGGTTGCAGCAGGCCATGCAATCCTCATAAAACTCCTGATCCCCCTGGCTGGCATCCAGCTCGACCCGGGTATGATGGCCACAGTGGGGGCAGACGATGCGCTTGCTGGTGTACTCGATCATGATGACCTCCTCGGGCCCGTGGGCCGCCTCTCTCCCCAGATTCTAGCTGGATCGCACCTGCCTGACCGCGAGCAAGCGCACGATTATGACCGGGATCAAGGGAGGCAGGAGGTCAGTCCGCCAGAGCGTGGTTTATTTGACCCAGCTGGCCAGCATCTCGCTATTAAGCTCGGCCAGCGAGCGCAGCTGATGGTTGGCAATGGCCAGACGCGGGTCACCCACCAGCGCTGGGTACATGGGAACGATCAGCGCCTGCTGGTCGTTTACTTGACCCAGTTGGCCAGCATCTGGGCATCCAGCTCGGCCAGCGAGCGCAACTGATGGTTGGCGATGGCCAGACGCGGGTCACCCACCAGCGCCGGGTCCGGCACAATCAGCGCGGTCATGGAGGCCGCCTTGGCCGCCAGCAGACCGGTGAAGCTGTCTTCGATGGCGAGACAATGCACCGGCTCCACTCCCAGCTTCTCGGCGGCGTGGATATAGACATCCGGGTGTGGCTTGCCGAAGCGCTCCACCTCGGCGGAGTGAACCGCCAGGAAGCGATCGCGAATGCCGAGCTTGCCGAGCACGGCCTCCACCATGGCAAAGGGGGAGGAGGTGGCCAGACCGATTTTAAGGCCTTGCGCCTCGATGAGGTCGAGTGCCTCCAGCACGCCAGCCTTGGCCTGACCTTCGGAGAGGATCAGGGCGTTGACCCGATCCAGGATGCGCTGCACCACCTCTTCCTGGCTGGGGCCGCTCCAGGGGCGCAACCGATACCAGTGGGCGACCAGCTGATCGATGCGCACGCCTATGGTCGATTCGCAATCTTCCACCGTGTGGGGATGGCCCAGTTCGGAGAAGACAGCCATCTGGGCTCGTTGCCAAAAGGGTTCCGAGTCGATCAGAACACCATCCATATCGAAGATCACGGCAGTTAACATCTTGTACTCCTGACATAGGTGAAGGGGGGATTATAAACAAGGTGCCTCAATGCAAAAGGGGCATTGCCATGCCCCTTGCGCTGGATCATGCTGGCAAACGTTTGATTTCGTGTGCCAAAAAGTGGGCTTAGAACAGCACCTTGACGCCGGCCGCAACCGCTTTGGCTTTTTCTACCGCCTCGTCGCACTGCTTGGCTCGCGCCAGCGCCACGCCGAGCCGGCGGCGACCGGCGATCTCCGGCTTGCCAAACAGCCGCAGCTGGGCACCCGGCACCAGCGCCAGCGCCTCGCCAATCCCCTGATAGCGGATGTCCTGGCTGTGACCTTCGTGCAGCACCACGGCGGAGGCGCTCGGCCCGTACTGGGTGATGGTGCCGATGGGCAGCCCCAGAATGGCGCGCACGTGCAGGGCGAACTCGGAGAGATCCTGGGAGATGAGGGTCACCATGCCGGTGTCGTGGGGGCGCGGCGAGACCTCGCTGAACCACACCTCGTCACCCTTGATGAAGAGCTCGACCCCGAACAGGCCGTAGCCGCCCAGCGCCTCAACCACCTTGGCCGCTACCTCCTTGGAGCGGCCAAGAGCCAGTTCGCTCATGGCTTGCGGCTGCCAGGATTCGCGGTAGTCGCCATCTTCCTGGCGATGGCCGATGGGCTGGCAGAAGTGGATGCCGTCCACCGCGCGTACCGTGAGCAGGGTGATCTCGTACTCGAAGGGGACGAAGCCCTCGACGATCACCTTGCCACGACCGGCGCGACCGCCCTCCTGGGCATAGGTCCAGCTCTCGTCGAGTTTGGCGAGATCGCGCAGCACGCTCTGCCCCTTGCCGGACGAGCTCATCACCGGCTTCACCACGCAGGGCAGGCCGATGGTCTCGACGGCGGCGACGAACTCCTCCTTGCTCTGGGCAAAGCGGTAGGGGGAGGTGGGCAAGCCCAGCGTTTCGGCGGCGAGGCGGCGGATCCCCTCCCGGTTCATGGTGAGCTGGGTGGCGCGGGCGTTCGGCACCACCTTGACCCCTTCCTGCTCCAGGGCGGCCAGGGTATCGGTGGCGATGGCTTCAAGCTCGGGGATGATCAGATCCGGTTTGACCTCGTTGACCAGGGCGCGCAGGGCGGCGCCGTCCAGCATGTCCAGCACATGGGCTCTGTGCGCCACCTGCATGGCGGGGGCATCGGCATAGCGGTCGGCGGCGATCACCTCGATGCCGAAGCGTTGCAGCTCGATGGCGACCTCCTTGCCAAGTTCGCCGGAGCCCAGCAGCAGGGCGCGGGTTGCGCCGGGGCGGGTAGCGGTTCCAAACATGTGATCTCTCCTGATGTCGTGGGTGGTGATTGAGGGCCGCTATCGCACGAATAGCGGGCAAAAAAAGAGGCACGCATGGCGTACCTCAGGAAACGGATTTGTGGGCGCGCTGCTCCAGATGGGTGAGCAGGGTGATGGCGCCGATGATGATGGCGGCTCCCAGCCACAATCGGCCGGGCGGCACCCAGCCAAACACCAGCCAGCCGGCCAGCACGTTCATGGGCAGCTTGGCAAAATCAAAGGGTTGCACGAACGAGGCCTCGGCCACGCTGTAGGCGCGGGCGATGGACATCTGGGCCAGCGCCGACAGCACGCCGGAGGCGGCTACCAGCAGCCACTGGGCTTCGCTCGGCCATTGCCACTCCGGCAGCGCCAGCATGGCGTTGAACGGGGTGCTGAAGATGAGCAGGTAGACGACGATGGTGTGGGACGACTCGCTGGCAGCCTGATAGCGCACCAGCAAGGAGTAGCCGGCCCAGAACAGGGCCGCCGCCACCGGCAGCAGGGAAGCCCAGCTGAAATCGTCGGTCCAGGGGGCCAGGATCAGCATGGCGCCGACAAAGCCGGCCAGGGTTGCCAGAATGCGGGCCCGGCTCACCTGTTCCTTGAGAAAGAGGGCAGAGCCTAGGGTGGCAAACAGCGGCGAGGTCATCAGCAGCGCGATCCCCTGCCAGATGGGGACGGGGACCGCCAGCGCCCACAGCCAGAACTGGATGCCGACCACCGCCAGGGCAACCCGCAGCAGGTGCAGCCGCAGCTGGTTGGTCATCAGCGACTGGCGCAGGCCGTGGCGAATGAGCCAGGGCAGCAGACAGACCAAGGCAATCAGATATTGATGGAAGGCGACCTGGGTCGAGGGGAGGCCGAGCTTGAAGCTGACATACTGGCTCAGGCTGTTGACGGCGGCGAAGCAGAGGCCCGCTACCATCATCCAGACTGCACCGGCAAAGGGGGAGTGCCTGCGCGAGGGTGTCATGGGATCCGGGTCGCTGATAAAAGTGCGGCGGATCATAACGGCAATCGTTTGTTCTGCCAAGCCTTGGCGGGGCGTGAGAGAGGCGGCTGGCGAGAGAATGCACTACCATCAAAATTTTTGAATAAGTTGAGCATCTATTTTCGCTATCTGTATAGAAGCCCAATGTTTAGAGTGACCTCCATCGACAGCACCGCTGTTCAACCGACAACCTAATGGAGTTTCACCATGGCCAATATCCTCGTACTCAAGTCCAGCATCCTGGGCCAATATTCCCAATCCAACGCCCTGATCGACGGCTTCCTGGCCGACCATCAGTCCGACACCGTCACCGTGCGTGATTTGGCGGCCCTGAACCTGCCGGTACTGGATGGCGAGCTGGCGTCAGGCCTGCGCGGTGGTGAAAACCTCAACGAGCGTCAACTGGCAGTGCTGGCCCAGTCCGACGAGCTGATCGCAGAGCTCAAGGCGAGCGATCTGGTGGTGATTGCCGCCCCCATGTACAACTTCAACATCCCGACCCAGCTGAAGAACTGGATCGATCTGGTGGCCCGTGCCGGCGTGACCTTCCGTTACACCGAAATCGGTCCGGTCGGCCTGGTGGAAAACACCCGCGCCCTGGTGATCAGCCCCCGCGGCGGCATGCACGTCGGCAGCGCCACCGATCTGGTGACCCCCTACATGCGTACCGTGCTGGGCTTCATCGGCATCAAGGAGGTGGACTTCATCTACGCCGAAGGCATGGGCATGGGTCCGGATGCCCAGGCCAAGGGCATCGAGCAGGCCAAGGGCCAGCTGGAGACCCTGGCGCTCTGATCAAGAGAGCAACCAGCCACACGCCAGAAAGCAACAACGCAGCCCTCGGGCTGCGTTGTTTTTTTGGTGCCTGACCCGATGAAGCGGCCCGTCTGGTCAATCCCGCAGAAAGCGGCGACAGCCGCTGCCGATCATCAGGCAGACCACCACCAGGGAGCCCAGCAGCAGAGTAGTGAGCCACTGTTCGGCGCTGTCGGGCAGGCGGGGCGAGAGAAGGCTGATCATCAGCAAGGCACAGAGGGTGATCAGGCTGGCGGGACGGGTCAGAAACATCATGGGTCATCCTTGGCTACGGCTGGTGAAGAGAAGGCTAACCGCGGTCTGTGACAGCAAGATGTATCCATACCTCTTGCCGAAGGTCAGTTGACCGGGGTAGCCATCACCATAGCAGCTTTTGCCGCCGGAGCCAGCGGCATGGGCCGGGTTGTGATCCGGATCCCTATCTGAACTGCTTCTGATCTTCCTGATAGTGGAAATCGCCGCTGGCGAGCCGGGCGACCAGCGCCGCCTTGTCGAGATCCTGCGCCTTGCAGAGATCATCGAGATCATCAAAGCGATCACGCAGCTGCATGTTGACCAGGCTCAGCAGCATGTTGACGTCCATGGTGGCAAAGTTGTTGAGGTTCATGAGGGTCGCTCGTTATCCAGCAGATGAAGTTGTTCGATGGCATCGCTGACGCTTTGCAGGTGCAGACGGATGGATTGGCGCGCCTCGGCCGGCAGGTAGTCGGTGAGGGTGTGCTGCCAGCTGCCCGCTTCGCTCTTGAGCTGCTGGAACAGGGTGAGCCCCGCCTGGGTGAAGGAGACCAGGCTGACCCGCTTGTCGTGCTCGCTGCTCTCGGTGAACAGGATCCCTTTTTCCACCAGCCGGTGAATTTCGCGGGAGATCCGCACCTTGTCCATCCCGCTCGCCTCTACCAGCTCTTTCTGGCTGATGGGGTAGTGGGGGCCGAGCACCATCATCAGGCGCCATTGAGGCACCGTCAGCTGATAGCGTTGTTGGTAAAACTGTTCGAAGGTATCGCGCACCATCTCGGCGGCGTGTACCAGCTGATAGGGGGGATAGTGGGCAAGCAGCTCTATGATCTTTGACATATGACATCCTGCTGTGACGGCTGCATCGGGTGCAGTTTCTCTTGATACTTTGACCTTGATGATACGTAACACAGGGCCGTTTGTCTGAACAAGTACCAGAGAAATGTGCGGTTGCGCACGTCATCCGCCGCAACCGGGTCTATTCGAAGCTGGTTTTACTGTCGCCGGCTCAGCCTTTGCGCAGCCAGAGCAGGGCGTTGTGCTTGAGCCAGGCCTCGCGGCTTTGCAGGGTGTAGAGCGCCGCTTCGTCACGGCTGCCAGCCTGCCAGTTGTGGGGCTCCTGTTTGGGCAGCTTGCGCTGGCCCAGCAGACAGGCCGGTACATGGGCGTTGGCCTTGATAGCGGCGGCCAGCAGCGGCTGCGCGGCCTCGGCGCCAGCGCAGACGAACGTCATCAGCGCCTTGTTGTAGAGCAGCCAGCTGGAGGCTTCATCAAAGCGCACCAGCAGAGCCTGCAGGGCCGACCAGTCCCCTTGCAGGGCATAGAGGCTGGAGAGGGGATAACGGCAACCCAGCTCATCGGCCACACACAGCTCGAGCAGGGCCAGATATTCGCTGCGCGCCTGTTCCAGCTGGCCGAGGCGCAGCAGGCAGTCGGCCCGCCCGGCCCGGGCGGCCAGCAGGGGGCGCGCTTCGTGAGCACTCCAGCCATGGCCGGCAATCTGCTGCCAGAAGGCGGTGTCGAACAACGGCTCGGCGTCGGCAATCACCTTGTCAAACCAGCCGAGGCGGCTGTGCGGATCGCGGCTGGCATCGGCCAGTTCAAACCACTGCTGCCACTGCTCGGCCTGCTGGCTGTCCAGCGCCTGCTCCGTGCTCGGCACGGCCTGATACTCATCTAATTGCAGCAGCTGGTTGAGGGCGGTCTTCATGTTCTGGCGCTGACGCTTGCAGAACTCCATGAAGGGGAGGTCACTGCCGGCGGCCGCGTGCAGCATCTGCGCCATGGGCTTGTCGCGAAACAGGCTCAGCTCGGCGGCCAGGCTGAAACGGTACTGGGTGGTCGGATCGTTCAGATCCCTGGGCTTGGGCCAGGTGGCAAAGCCCTGGCTGAAGCCGTAACACCACTGACCGAGGGGGTGGCTCTGCTCGAACACCTGTTCCGGGCTCTCGGTGGAGAGGCGGCACTGGCTCGGCAGGGCTAGCTGGGCCTCATCGGCCTGGGTTTCCAGCTCGGCGATCAGGTGGCGCAGCGCCTCGGCGCTTTTTTCATCCAGCTCGGCGTCATGGGGCAACAGACCGGCCAGCGGGGCCTGCCAGTCAGGGGCATCCGGCCCGACCAGGCGGGCACACAAAAAGCCGTGCAGCGCCGGGTAGGTCATGTCCTGCCCACTGTGGGTCTGGATCCATTGATTGAGATGACGGGTACGAGTGGATGGATTCATCGACAGTTCCTCTGGATTTTGACAGCGGCGAAGTCTACCCAAAAGTGGGGTTATTTGCAGCAAAAGGGCGGCTGACTGGCGATTATATGGACACGCCCCGGCCAAAAGGCCCTGAAAATCACCCGCGAACAGGGCAAGGGACTAGGCCCTGTTACCGCTCTTGGGGTAACATGCGCGCCCATACAGGCAATGAAAAATTGGCCATCCGGACAATGAAAGAAGAGAACACCATGCTACAGATTGGCAAGATGAACACCCTTACCGTAGTCGAGCTCGAAGATCGGGGCGCCTGGCTGGCGGCTGGCGAAGAGTACGGCGAGCTGCTGCTGCCCAAGCGTCAACTGCCGGAAGGGGTGGCGGAAGGGGACGGCGTCAAGGTCTTCCTCTATCTGGATGCCGACTGCGAGCCGGTGATCACCACCGACAAGCCGTTTGCCATGGTGGACGACATCGTCGGCCTCAAGGTGGTCAATGCCAACAAGATTGGTGCCTTCCTCGACTGGGGCATGAAGAAGGATCTGTTCGTACCAAGCCGCGAGCAGAACAAGCCGATGCAGGTGGGCCATGTCTATCTGGTGCGGCTGATGCTCGATCACGAGGGGCGCATGGTGGGCACCAGCCGCCTCGAGCGGTTCCTGCGAACCGACAAACCCCCCTTCAAGGCCGGTGACGAAGTGACTGCCCTGCCTGGCGAGCGCACGCCGCTCGGCATCAAGGCCATCGTCAATGGCGAGTACTCCGGCATGCTGTTCAAGAACGAGGTGTTCGGCCGGGTGACCACGGGTCGTCCGCTGACCGCCTGGGTCAAGCAGGTGCGTGATGACGGCAAGCTGGATCTGACCCTGCAAAAGCCGGGTGTGGCACGGCTGGACGATGCCGGCGAGCAGATCCTGGTCCGACTCAAGAAGCAGGGCGGCAGCCTGGCGGTGGGCGACAAGAGCGAACCCGAGCTCATCTACAAGCTGCTCGGCATGAGCAAGGGCACCTTCAAGAAGGCCATCGGCGGCCTCTACAAGCAGGGCAAGCTGGTCATCGATGACTACAGCATCACATTGACGGGCGACGATCAGCGCGAAGGCGGCGAATAAGTGCCGAGCCCCTGCGTCGGTGCGTGCCGGGCGAAAGACGGTCTCTGCCTTGGCTGTGGTCGCACTCTGACCGAGATTGGTCGCTGGTCCGCCATGGAGAGCGAGGCCCAGCTGGCGGTGATGGCGCAGCTGGATGGTACCACCAGCACCCATCACTGCCCCGGCTGCGGTGAACCGGCCTTTTGCGCCGTGTCGGCTGGAGCCACCATCGACCAGTGCTGGTGCAGCCAGCTGCCGGCCCTGCCCATGGGGGAGGCCGATAGCTGCTGGTGCCGGCGCTGTCTGGCGAAGGCCATCGCGGCCCGGCCCTGAGCAACGATCACCGCAAAAGAAAAAGGCGCCAATGGCGCCTTTTTCATGCCTGTTGCTGACGGTGCCAGCGCACGTGGACATCGTGCTCATTGCTATGACGGGGCAGCAGGAAGGTGGCGAAAATCACCTCAAACTCCTCCTGATGGTCCAGCAGACCCACCCACACTTCGACCCAGCGCTCCATGTCCACCGGCACACCGAGTTCGGTTGACCAGTCGGCATTGGGCAGGGTCGCCTCGACGGCGCCACGCTGTTCGAACTCCAGGGTGATGTCGACGATTTGTTCGGGGGCCAGCATGTCTGCGGCCTGCTCAAGAAACTGATCATAGGCCCATTCGACCAGCTGATCCGGGGTACGCTGTTCCATGAAATCACTCCAGATACATCGAGGTTCGCTACTGTAACAATTATTGGCGGTGGCGGCCAGACCAGTGGGAAGGGTGCGCCAGCGCCGGGCAAGGCAGGCCGGAGTTGGGTATGGTTGAAGAGGGGCAGGGCAAGGGAGAGCGGGCATGAAACGGCGGACGAGACGGCAGCAGATCAAGCGGCGGCGGGAGACCTGGTGGTGGCACTACCTGCCGCTGCATCGGGGCACGGTGGGCGGGCACTTGGGACCCTCCACCGACGAGGCCGGGCTCGCACCGTGAACAAACCCGACACCCATCAGGCATCAGTCTGCCTGATGCACCTTGTTGAGGGTCACCTGCCCCAGCTGGCCCATCTGGCGGCGGATCCAGGCCGAGCGCTGCTGAACGTAGGGCGAGGGGGGCTTGACCCGGTAGCGCCAGGGGTTGGGCAGGGCTGCCGCCAGCAGTGACGCCTCGTAGCGGGTGAGACGTATCGCCGGCTTGCCAAAGTAGTGTCTGGCAGCGGCCTCGGCGCCGTAGATGCCGGGCCCGAACTCCACGATATTCAGGTACACCTCGAGGATGCGGGACTTGTCCCAGCCCAGCTCCATCAGCAGGGTGAACCAGGCCTCGATCCCCTTGCGCAGGAAGCTGCGATCGCTCCACATGAAGAGGTTCTTGGCGGTCTGCTGGCTGAGGGTGCTGGCGCCGCGCACCCGCTCACTGTGCTGATTGTGCTTGAGCGCCGAGCTGATGGCATCCATGTCGAAGCCGTTGTGCTCGGCAAAGCGCTGATCTTCGGCGGCGATCACCGCCAGCTGCAGCTCGCGGGAGATCTGCTCGAGCGGCACCCAGTCGTGCTTCACCTCGGCCACCTTGGCAGGGGGAAACAGCGCCCGCTCGATGCGCCAGGTCCACATGGGCGGATCGATGAAACGCAGCAGCGCCACCGAGACGATGGTGCTGAGCAGCGCCGCCAGCAGCAGCTTGCCGAGCCAGTTCAGCAGGCGCCGTGCCGGATTGGGCCGCACGGGCTCTGGCTCCGACTCCCAGACGTAGTGACTCGGATCATCGGGATCCGGAATTATTGGGGCAGCCATTCGATGTGGCAGAACTTCTCGTCAACACGGCGGGAGAGCAGCATGCGGGCGAACAGGTGCTCGTATTCTTCCTGCTCGTTGCCAAGGCCGATCCAGATCTCGGCGTACTCGGCGTCGCTGACCTCGAAGCCAACGTCCGCTTCCCAGTCATCGGCCGGATCGGTTTCCGCCAGCAGGCCGCGGTCGTTGAACTCCTGATTGAAGCGGGCGATCTCCTGCTCCGGCAGGTTGTCGGAGGCCAGCTCCATGAAGAGTTCGAGGGCGGTGTCGAGCAGTTCCTCGACGCTGTGCATTTCGTCATTCAAAGACATAAGCGGTCTGTTCCAGCTGATAAATAAAGAAAAACACCGACGGCCCGGCCGCACGGTGACGCGCCGTATTCTAGCCGTCCCCCACCGGCTTGGCGAGTGCAGCAGCGCCCTTGGCCCGGTTGCGACAATAAAAAACCGGATCCTGGCAGCAGGATCCGGTCTTCATTGGGGGAAAGGGTCACGCATAGGGCGTCAGGCTCATCCCTTCTTGTCGTCGGCGAAGGTGATGTTGAGCTCGAGTACCGACAGCTCATCACTCTTCTTGTCGAGCTGGACCGTGATCTTGTCAGGGTCTATCTCCACATATTTGCGGATCACGTCGAGGATATCCTGCTTGAGCTGGGGCAGGTAATCCGGCCCCCCTCTGGATGAACGCTCGTGAGCCACGATGATCTGCAACCGCTCTTTGGCCAGTTGTGCGGTGCTCTGTTTCTTGTTGGAACGAAAATAATCCAATAATGACATGCTTAACTCCCGAACAGTCGGCTAAAGAAGCCCTTCTTCTCTTCTTCCAGAAAACGAAAATCCTTGGTGTCACCCAACAGGCGGGCAACGGCGTCCTCATAGGCCTGACCGGCATCGGACTCCTTGTCCAGGATGACAGGCTCGCCGGAGTTGGAGGCGCGCAGCACCGCCTGGGACTCCGGGATCACCCCGAGCAGTTTGATGGCCAGGATCTCCTGTACGTCCTGCACGCTCAGCATGTCGCCGCGGTTGACGCGGGTCGGGCAGTAGCGGGTCAGCAGCAGGTGCTCCTTGATGGGGTCTTCGCCACGCTCGGCGCGACGGGACTTGGAGGCCAGGATGCCGAGGATGCGATCCGAGTCACGCACGGAGGAGACTTCCGGGTTGGTGGTGACAATAGCTTCATCGGCGAAGTAGAGCGCCATCAGGGCGCCGGCTTCGATCCCCGCCGGGGAGTCGCAGACGATGTAGTCGAACTGCATCTCGCTCAGCTGATCCAGGATCTTCTCGACCCCTTCGCGGGTGAGGGCATCCTTGTCCCGGGTCTGGGAGGCGGGCAGGATGAACAGGTTCTCGCAGCGCTTGTCCTTGATGAGGGCCTGGTTGAGGTTGGCCTCGCCATTGATGACGTTGACGAAGTCATACACCACGCGCCGCTCGCAGCCCATGATGAGGTCCAGGTTTCGCAGGCCAATGTCAAAATCGATGACCACTGTCTTGTGGCCACGCTGGGCTAAACCGGTACTCAGGGCCGCGCTGGTTGTGGTCTTGCCAACGCCACCTTTACCCGATGTAACGACTATGATTCGCGCCATTCTCGCTTCCTTGTAACTCTATTTGATACGGTCTATACGGAGTTGTTCGTTATCCAGCCGGACATGAACCGGCTGCTGGATGAGGCCGGCCGGCAATGCATCGCTGAGCTGGAAGGTGCCAGCGATGGAGAGCAGCTCGGCCTGCAGTTGCTGGCAATAAATCCGTGCCTGGGGGTTGCCCTTGGCGCCGGCAATGGCCCTGCCGCGCAGAGTGCCATAAATATGAATACTGTCGTCGGCGATGACTTCGGCGCCCGGGCTGACCGAGCCCAGCACCACCAGCGAGGTGCCGGCGGCATAGAGCTGCTGGCCGGAGCGAACCGGGCCCACATGCACCTTGCTCGCTATCACCGGTGCTGGCACGGGTTTCGCTTCTACGATGGGGGCCGGCGCCGGTTCTGGCTGGGGTTCGGCCTTGCGGCTCTTGCCGGAGGCCATCACCGCCAGCCCTGCCGCCTTGGCGGCCGTCTTCATCGCCTCGTTCTGGGCCCCCGTGATCCCGACCAGCACAAAGTCTTCCGATTCCACCAGCTCCTTGAGCTGTTCGAAGTCGGGGATCTCGGTGAGCCGTTCCACATTGATGACGAGGGGGGCACAATTAAAGAACTGGGGCGCCTGGGCCACTTTGGCCGCCAGCAACTGGCGGATCCGCTCAGGCTTGCCATCGCTGATATGCAACACAGAAATAGTGAAGGTGGTCCCTTTCAATTCGTTATCGCGCTCAACCATGAATCTTCCCCGAGACAGAGACGGTAATCCGTTATTGTTATTCAATTCCTGATGTTATAGTTTGCCATCCTCAGAGGCAATAAACCGGTTGGATTATATCAATTTCCATGTTGTGTGCAGTCTATAAAAGTCGCAAAAAAGCCGAGACCTATCTTTTTGTTGAAAGAAGAGAGGACTTTTCCCGCGTACCCGAGGTGCTGATGAGCACATTTGGCCGTCCCGAACTGGTATTGATGACCAAACTGGACCCAGCCAAGCCCTTGGGGATCGCCTCCACCAGCCGGGTGATGGAGGCGCTGCAGAGTCAGGGCTTCTATCTGCAGATGCCCCCTCCGCCGGAAAACCTGCTGGAGCAGCACAAGGCTCAATTGAAGGCCGAACGTAAATGAAGAGGCGGCTGGCACTGCTGCTGATGGGGGGATTGTCGAGCCACCCGCTGCAGGCCAGTCCCGATTTTGACCATTATGTGACGGGCCTCAAACAGGAGGCCCTGGCCGCCGGGATCCAGCCCGCGACCATTGCTGCCGCCTTCGCCGATATTCATCTGATCGAGGTCGCCATTCGGCACGATAAAAATCAGCCGGAATTTAAACAGACCCTCGCCACTTATATTTCCAACGCGGTGCCGCAGTGGAAAGTCAATCAAGCCAAACGCCTATATCGTCAGTATTTGCCGCTGCTCACAAAAATAGGGGCGGAATATGATGTGCAACCCCGCTTTATTGTCGCCCTGTGGGGCATTGAAACCAATTTCGGCAAATTGACCGGCAAATATCCGCTGGTCTCGTCGCTGGCGACCCTGGCCTGGGAGGGGCGCCGTGAGGCCTTCTTCAAGGGGCAGCTGTTCGATACCCTGCGCATGCTGGAAGAGGAGCCGATCACCCCGGCCGAGCTCAAGGGCTCCTGGGCCGGCGCCATGGGACAGGTGCAGTTCATGCCCTCATCCTTCCGTCAATACGCGGTCGACCAGGACGGTGACGGCAAGAAGGATCTGTGGGGGACGCCGGCGGATGTGTTTGGTTCGGCAGCCAATTATCTGCGCCAGAACGGCTGGCACGGGGATGAAACCTGGGGGCGCCGGGTGAGGGTGCCCACCGGTCTGGATCCTGCGCTGGTCGGGCTTGAAGATACCCGAACGCTGTCGGCATGGCAGGCCCTCGGGGTACGCAAGGCAGATGGTGGCGATTTGCCCGCGGTGAAGATGCAGGCCTCGCTGGTGCAGCCCGACGGGGCAGGGGGCGCTGCCTATCTTGCCTATCCCAATTATCGGGTGCTGCGTGACTGGAATCGCTCCCACTATTTCGTGGTGGCGGTGGGGACCCTGGCCGATCGCCTGATGGAATAAGCCCGAGGCGCTCTGGCCATCAATCTCGGCCGGGCAGCAGGATGGTCCCGGAAATTAGCGAGCCAGCCCCAGGGAAATGGCGCCATGAGGAAGGTGATGAGCGGGAAATAATGGGCAATAAAAAAGGCGGGAATTCCCGCCTTTTGCGTTTGCCGTTATCTGCTTAGTCGCAGGCAACCTGCATCACCTTGATGGCCAGGCCACCGCGGGAGGTTTCACGGTACTTGGAGTCCATGTCCTTGCCGGTGATGTACATGGTCTCGATCACCTTGTCCAGGGAGACGCGCGGCTTGGAGGTGCGACGCAGCGCCATGCGGGAGGCGTTGACCGCCTTCATGGCGGCGATGGCGTTGCGCTCGATGCAGGGCACCTGCACCTGGCCGGCCACCGGGTCACAGGTCAGACCCAGGTTGTGCTCCATGCCGATCTCGGCAGCTTCACAGACGTGCTCGGGGCTGCCGCCCATCAGCTCGGTCAGGCCGGCGGCGGCCATGGAGCAGGAGACGCCCACCTCACCCTGGCAGCCCACTTCGGCGCCGGAGATGGAGGCGTTCATCTTGTAGAGCATGCCGACAGCCGCCGCAGCCAGATAGAAGCGGGTGTAGTCGTCACGGCCAACCGGCTGGATGAACTTGTCGTAGTAGGCCAGCACGGCCGGGATGATGCCGGCGGCGCCGTTGGTCGGCGCGGTGACCACACGGCCACCGGCCGCGTTCTCTTCACTCACCGCCAGGGCAAACATGTTGACCCAGTCGACGATGTTCATCGGATCGTTGGAGAGGTTCTCGTTGGTGGTCAGCTGGCGATAGAGCGGCGCAGCACGACGCGGTACGCGCAGCGGGCCGGAGAGAACGCCCTCGGTGCGGCAGCCGCGCTCGATCCCTTCACGCATGGTGGTCCAGATCTTGCCGAGCTTCTTGTAGATCTCTTCCGGGGTGTTGAAGCACTTCTCGTTCTCCATCATCAGGGCGGAGATGGAGAGGCCGGTCTGGCTGCAGTGGGCGATGAGCTCGGCCGCGCTCTTG
Source organism: Aeromonas sp. s3 (assembly GCF_040907805.1). Lineage (NCBI taxonomy): Bacteria > Pseudomonadati > Pseudomonadota > Gammaproteobacteria > Aeromonadales > Aeromonadaceae > Aeromonas > Aeromonas sp. s3. The sequence goes on along the minus strand of NZ_JBFOCQ010000033.1, from coordinate 303,133 downwards.
AACGGGTAGCTGACGGACATGTCGCCGCTGTCGCCCTTGCCGAAGTTCTCTTCGTCAACGATGAAACCACCACCGATGGAGTAGTAGGTCTTGCTGTAGACGGCCTCATCTTCGATGAAAGCGGTCAGCTTCATGCCGTTTTCGTGCAGCGGCAGGGCTTCGTCATGGAACACCATGGCGTCGCGCGGGAAGCTGACGGTATGGCAGTGCAGGCCGATGGGCAGACGACCGGTCTGTTCGACGCGGGAGATGAACTCGGGGATGCCGTCGATATCGACATTTTCCGGCAGATTGCCCGCCAGACCCATGATGATAGCGGTATCGGTGTGGTGACCTTTACCGGTCCAGGAGAGTGAGCCGTAGACATCGACCTGGATCCGGGTGATGTCACGGATCTTGCCGCCTGCACGCAGTTCATCCACGAACTGTTTGGCTGCCTTCATCGGGCCGACAGTGTGGGAAGAGGAGGGGCCAACACCGATTTTGAAGATATCAAAAACGCTGATCATGTAACAATTACCTCAGGATAGAAGGGGGCGCCATGCCCACTCGCAGAAACGGGGTGATCCATGGGACGAGGGCGTCGTCGCCGAGGTCAATGAACCAGATAACCACAGTGTAACGGCTCAAAGCCCAAAAAAAGTTGAAATAGATCTATTTTTGTTGAATCAGAGCGGCGAGTATAAAATTTATTTTGATGCTTATCCATTTTGTTAAGCGTTTGCCCATAAAAATACCCGACAATGCCGGGTATTTAGGAACCAAATGGGGCAAGTTACCGATTTTTAACACTCGGTAATGTTAACCGCCAGGCCACCGCGGGCGGTTTCCTTGTATTTGGTCTTCATGTCATTGCCGGTTTCCCACATGGTTTTGATCACCTTGTCCAGCGACACCTTATGTTCGCCGGTGCCGCGCAGGGCGAGGCGGGCGGCGTTGATCGCCTTGACCGCCCCCATGGCATTGCGCTCGATGCAGGGCACCTGCACCTGGCCACCCACCGGATCACAGGTGAGCCCCAGGTTGTGCTCCATGCCTATTTCGGCGGCGTTTTCGACAATTGCCGGGCTGCCGCCCAGGATCTCGGTCAGCGCCCCCGCCGCCATGGAGCAGGCCACCCCCACTTCCCCCTGGCAGCCCACTTCCGCACCCGAGAGGGAGGCGTTCTTCTTGTAGAGGATGCCGATGGCGGCGGCGGTGAGGAAGTAACTCAGCAGCAGCTCGTCATCCACCTTGCGCACGAAACGATCGTAATAGTGCAGCACGGCGGGAATGATGCCGGCGGCGCCGTTGGTGGGGGCGGTCACCACCCGTCCCCCGGCGGCGTTCTCCTCGTTGACGGCCAGCGCGAACAGATCCACCCACTCCATCACCATCAGCGGATCCTTGTTGAAATTGGTCTCGCAGCTGAGCTGGCGATAGAGGGCCGGCGCCCGCCGTTTCACCTTGAGCCCGCCAGGCAGCACCCCCTCGCTGCGACAGCCACGCTCGACGCAACCCTGCATCGCCTGCCAGATCTTGCGCAGGCCCGCCTTGATCTCGGCTTCGGTGCGAAACACCTTCTCGTTGGCCAGCATCAGGCCTGAGATGGAGAGGCCGCTCTCCTGGCAGTGAGCCAGCAGCTGGGCGCCGCTCTCGAACGGGTAGGGAACGGGGTGGGCCGCATCGAAGCGGGCGGCCTCCTCCTTGGCGTTGGCGAAGTGGCTCTCCTCGATGATGAAGCCGCCGCCGATGGAGTAGTAGGTCTGCTCGAACAGCAGCTGTTCACCGGCGAAGGCGCGCAGGGTCATGCCGTTGGAGTGGGCGGGCAGGGTCTTGCGCCGGTTGAAGATGATGGCGCCGCTGCGGGCGAACTGGCTGGGCTGCTCCCCCGCCAGCCGCAGCGACTGGCTGCGCTCCACCTCGGCCAGGAAGGCGGGAATGGCCTCGATGTCCACCGACTCGGGTTCAAAACCGGCCAGCCCCAGGATGATGGCCTTGCCGGTGCCATGGCCCTTGCCGGTCTGGCCGAGGGAGCCGTAGCACTCCACTTCTACCCGTTCGGTCCGGGGCAGCAGCCCCTGTTGCTTGAGTGCGATGACAAAGGCGTAAGAGGCGCGCATCGGCCCCACGGTATGAGAAGAAGAGGGACCGATCCCGATGGAAAACAGGTCGAAGACACTGATCATGACACCACTCCGATTATGGGTTTCGTCTAAATATTGTAAATTTTTTGTAGTCGATGGAAAGCGGGAAAACCGAGGGGTGTGATGGCGGCACGCAAATGGGGGTGGTTACGGCGAAGGGCAGCCGAGACGGGGAAGGGGAGCAGATGAAAAAGAGCGGACTCGGGTCCGCTCTCTTATCCACCTGGGCTGCATCTTGTCTGCCGCTTAGTCGAGGAACTCGCACAGATAGGCGGTGGGGGTCTTCACTTCCAGCTTGAAGGAGGAGTGGCCGGCCACGTCGAAGGATTGACCCTGCTCATAGGTGTGCCACTCATCTTCATCGGCCAGCTGGATGGTAAGGGCACCCTTGACCACCGTCATCCGCTCGGGGGCGGCGGTATTGAACTGGTAGTGACCCGCTTCCATCACACCGACGGTCGCTTTGTCCCCTTTTTGCTCGAAACCGATGGATTTTACATTTCCGTCAAAATATTCGTTAATTTTCAGCATGTTTTCATCCCTGTATGCACGTTTGCCAAGCCAAAATAGCACAATGTTTTGTCAGTTGTCATGATGAAAGCGGGAAAAATCTCCGTGTTCCTTTTGAATCTTAACTTTATTGCAAACTTATCAATAACTCCCGTTAACGATTTGGCGATTTCAAACAGCCAATAAATATGAGATAAAGCGCGCGCTCAGGAGAATGGACAGCTGTTCTTCCCCTGTTTGGTTGATTGCACTGGGAAAGTGTAAATAATTGCTACATAAAGGAACATTCTGTGTTAACAAAAGGACTCATTAAGAACGTTGGCTTCCAGGTCGTGGTTGCCATGGTGCTGGGGGCACTGGTGGGGGCGTTCATGGGTGAACAAGCCACCGTGTTCGCACCGCTCGGTACGCTCTTTATCCAGCTCATCAAGATGCTGGTGATCCCGCTGGTGGCGGTGGCCATCCTGTCGGGGGCCGCCAATCTGGGGGCCAGCCCGGCGGCAGGCAAGATTGGCGTCACCACGCTGGCCTTCTTCCTCGGCACCTCGGCGCTGGCGGTGCTGCTGGCACTGGTGATGGGACAGATCTTCAAACCCGGGATCGGGGTCGAGTTCGGCTCCATGGCCTCCATGTTCTCCGGTGACTATTCCGACAAGGGCGCCCTGCCCGATGCGGTTGCCACCCTGCTCGGGATGATCCCGACCAACGTCTTCCAGTCGCTCAACGAAGCCAACATCCTGCAGATCCTGGTGTTCTGCATGTTCCTCGGCATCGCGCTGGCCAAGCAGCCCCGCGAGCGGGCCAAGCCGCTGGTCGATGGTTTGAACACCCTGGTGGATGCCTTCGTCTGGATGATCAACAAGGTGATGTTGATTGCGCCGCTCGGCGTGTTCGGCCTGATGGCCGACGCCATCGGCACCTACGGCTTCGACGTGCTGACCCTGGTGATCAAGCTGTTCGTGGTCTATCTGGCCGCCATCCTGATCTTCGGCTTCGTGGTCTATCCGCTGCTGGTCATGATCTTCTCCAACACCCCGGTGCGCAAGTACCTGTCTGCCATGAAGAAGCCGCAGATCGTCGCCTTCTCCACCGCCTCTTCCATGGCGACCCTGCCGGTCAACATGGAGACCTGCGAGAAAGAGCTGAAGGTGAGCAATGCCACGGCCTCCTTCGTGCTGCCTCTGGGTGCCACCATCAACATGAGCGGCAACGCCATCTATTACGGTCTGGTCGCCATCTTCTTCGCCCAGGTCTATCAGATCGATCTTTCCATGGGTGCCTGGGCCGCTATCATAGTGACCGCCACCCTGGGGGCCATCGGTCAGGCCGGCGTACCTGGCCCGAGCTTCCTGGTGGTCGCCGTGCTGCTGGCCGCCGGGATCCCCATCGAGGGACTGCCGCTGTTGTTTGCGCTGGATCGTCTGTTCGACATGATCCGTACCGCCCTCAACATCACCGGTGATGCGGCCTGCGCCGTCATCGTCGACCGCTACAGCCCGGATTACGATCCGGACCGCTGGAACAAATAATCCAGTTGCAATGAAAAGGGGCCCGCGGGCCCCTTTTTTATGCTTGTCTGTTTGCCTCAGCCGAGCTGCTCCAGCGCCTGCTGGCAGCGCTGCTCGGCGGCGTCCAGCTCCAGCAGCACCATCTTGATGTCTTCCAGCTGCTGCTGCAGGGTATCCCGCTTGTCGGCCACCAGTCCCAGCATGGTCTGCAGCTGGGTACGGCTGCTCTTGTCTGCATCGTAGAGATCGAACAGATCGCGGATGTCCGCCAGGCTGAACCCCAGTCGCTTGCCGCGCAGGGTGAGCTTGAGCCGCACTCTGTCCTGACGGCTGTAGATCCGGGTCTGCCCCTGACGAGCAGGATTCAAAAGTCCCTGATCTTCATAAAAACGAATACTTCGGGTCGTAACATCAAATTCACGGGCCAGTTCGCTGATGCTGTAGGTCCGTTTGTCATCCTTGGTTCGGTTCATGGCGCTATCTTGACTGTCAATCCTGGCTGGCACCTTACCCAAACGTCAACTGCCCCGCAAGTCTTGTTCCCGAGACGGCGGCGGCATATGTTAGCTCAATGTAACAAGGAGAGTGCAATTGATGGATATCGTGATTGTTGCGGCCAAACGTACCCCCATGGGGGCCTTTCAAGGGGCCCTGGCCAACCTGAGCGCACCCGAACTGGGTGCCTGTGCCATCACCGCAGCCATGGCGCAGGCCGGGCTCAAGGGGGAGCAGATCGATGAGGCTTATCTTGGCAACGTGCTGAGTGCCGGGGTCGGCCAGGCGCCCGCCCGTCAGGCGGTGTTGAAGGCGGGCCTGCCGGACAGCATCCCCTGCACCACGGTCAACAAGGTGTGCGGTTCCGGCATGAAGGCGGTGATGCTGGCGGCCGATGGGTTGCGACTCGGTGACACGAACGTGGTGATCGCCGGCGGGATGGAGAGCATGAGCCGTGCCCCTTATCTGCTCGACAAGGCGCGCAGCGGTTTTCGGATGGGGCACCAGAGCGTGCTCGATCACATGTTCCTCGACGGGCTGCAGGATGCCTACGAAGGTCAGCTGATGGGCCATTATGCCCAGTTGAGCGCCGATCGCGCCGGGCTGACCCGCTCCGACATGGATGCCTTTGCCATCACCTCGCTGGAGCGGGCACTGGCGGCCCAGCGCAGCGGTGCCTTTGCAGCAGAGTTGGCGCCGGTGAAGGCCGGAGAGACCCTGCTGCTGGCCGAGGATGAGCAGCCTGGCAAGGCGCGCCCCGAGAAGATCCCCCAGCTCAAGCCGGCTTTCAGCAAGACGGGCACCATCACGGCGGCTAATGCCAGCTCCATCTCGGACGGGGCGGCGGCGCTGATCCTGATGCGGGCCGACACCGCCGCGCAGCTCGGCGTGCCCGTGCTGGCACGACTGGTGGGTTATCAGAGCCACGCGGCCTTGCCTGCTGAGTTCACCAGCGCGCCCATCGGGGCCATCGAGGGCTTGTTGGCCAAGGTGGGCTGGCAGGTGGACGAAGTGGATCTGTTCGAGGTCAACGAGGCATTCGCCATGGTGAGCATGCTGGCCATGGCGGGCTGCAAGCTGCCCCATGACAAGGTGAACGTGAACGGCGGCGCCTGTGCCCTCGGTCATCCGCTGGGAGCAAGTGGCGCCCGGATCCTGGTGACCCTGATCCACGCCTTGCGCGAACGTGGCCTCAAGCGCGGGCTCGCCAGTCTGTGCATCGGGGGCGGGGAGGCGACCGCGGTCGCCATCGAGCTGGGTTAATCTGTCTCCGCCATCGCCTGGAGTTGCTGGTTGACCCAGGCGGTGGCGGTCAGATAGAGCTGACTGACCTTCTCTTCATTGAGCCCGAGCCGGGCCGTTCTGGCGGTGATCCGCTGCCAGTTCGCATTCTCGTAATCTTCGCAAAACGACAGGTAGAACCCCAGGTTGCCCTTGCGCTCGAGCAGGGCGACCCGGATCTCCTCGATCAGCGGAATGGTGCCGAGCAGCTTGTCCATCGGCTGCTCCATCAAGACGTCGAGCAGGGAGAAGAGGCCGGTGATGAAAGCCTGCTGGGCCTCCTGGGTCGGCGCATGGGTATGGGCCAGCAGCTCGCAGAAACGGGCCCGGATCATCGACATCTGATAGAGCTCGGCGCTCTTGCCCTGGCCGGCGCTGGTGGCGGCCACCAGGGTCACGAAACGCTTGAGCTGGGTGTGGCCGAGATAGACCGCCGCCTGGCGAAAGGAGGAGATGGGGTTGGCGTGGCTCTTGAGATGGTTGACGTAACGCAGCAGCTTGAGGGACAGGGAGATGTCCTGACTCAGCAACTGCTCGATGCGGTTGAGATCCGGCTCGGCCTGGTTGACCACGTTGAGCAACTGCATCACCACCACCTGGGCTGGCTCCATGGTGGCCTGCTTGACCATTTCGGGGCGGCTGAAGAAGAAGCCTTGGAACAGGTCGATACCGAGCCGCTTGGCCCGCTCGAACTCCGCCTTGTCTTCCACCTTCTCGGCCAGATAGGTGAGTTTGAGCTGTTGATGCTGCTGGATGAACACCTTGATCCGCAACAGGGAGGTGGTGCGCAGGTCAAACTTGATGATGTGGATGTAGGGGAGGAAGCGCTCCCAGTCCGGCGACAGGGTGAAGTCATCGAGTGCCAGCTGATAGCCCAGCTCGTGCAACTGCTTCACCTTGGCCAGCAGGGCGTCGTCAGGCGTGGCGTCTTCCAGGATCTCGATCACCACCTTCTCCGGCGGCAGGCATTCGGCCAGTCCTTCCAGCAGCAGGGAGTGGGGGAAGTTGATGAAGCAGGGGCGACCGCCAAGCAGCTGATCGATGTTCTGTTGCAGGAACTGTTCGGCCACCAGCCTGGCCGTGGCCTGCTGGGAGGAGATGGGAGGAAACACGTTATCCAGACTGTCGCGAAACAGCAGCTCATAGGCGTGGGTCTTCAACTCCCGATCCAGGATGGGCTGCCTTGCTACGTAGGAATACATGCATCTCTCCAGCGGGTGTACTGGATTGATTTTATTGTGAAGCAGAGCACTATGCCAGCGCGTGAAGGCCAGAAACGGTCAATAACTGGCATAGTGCTTGAATAGACGGGCCCCAGGAGGCCCGCCGGATCAGAACAGGTAGTTGAGCTGCAGGCCGGCCAGCCAGGCGTCCCCTTCCGAGGTGCCCTGGAAGGTGGAGGTGGTCTGCGGGATGCCGGGTTTGAGCTGCATGGTTTCGCTCACGTCCACCTTCTTGCCATCGATCAGGGTCACCCCCAGATCCAGCGAGAGGTTGCGATCGAACTGATAACCCACCCCGGCGCTGTACCAGACCCGATCCGAGTCGGGGATGGAGATGGTGCGGCGATCTGCCGGCACCGGGCTGCGGTCGTAGGCAAGGCCCGAGCGCAGTGTCCATTGCGGCGCCAGCTGGTAGGTCAGACCCAGCGCATAGCGCCAGCTGTCATTCCAGTGTTCGTCCTTGATGTGCATGACGCCGTGGTGGTCGAGCTCGGACTCCAGCTGTACGAACTTGCTCCAGTTGGTCCAGTTGATGCTCGAGTGCAGTGCCAGCGCCGGCGTCAGCTGATGGAACAGGGCCAGCTCGGCGGTGGCGGGCAGCGGCAGATCCAGGCTGCCGGTATCGGTGAAGGGCTGACCGTTCTGATCGATGCCGATGGCATCGCCCGAGAGCTTCAGGGTCACGTCGTGGCGATAGGAGAGGCCGATGCGGGTCGCGTCCGACAGCTCCAGCAGGGTGCCCAGGTTCCAGCCCATGGCCCAGCCATCACCTTTGAGGTGCTTGGCAATCTGGTTGTTGGAGGGGAAGGTGCCGCCCACTTCCCCTTCGCCCCGAATGGCGGAGAGGCCGGCCCCGACGGACCAGACGCGGTTGACGCGATAGGCCAGCGAGGCGCCCAGATCCACGGTCTTGATGTCGGAGACGTTGCCGAAGTGGCCGGCATTGTAGTTGTCCGGCATCTTGACGCCGAGCCCGTAATAGGAGGTGGCGGCCAGCCCCAGGCGCCACTGATCGTTGAGCGGCACTATCAGGTAGGCGTTGGGCACCCAGGCATCATCGGCGATGTCGTGGGCCGCCGCATCCAGGTCGACCGGCCCTCTGGCGGTCGGCACCCGGGTGGTGCCCTCGATGTTGACATCGGGGTGCACATAGATGAAGCCACCGGAGAAGGCCATGGTATCGAAACGGGTCATGGCGGCGGCATTGCGGGAGAGCACGCTGGCATTGTCGGCGATGGCGGCTTCGCCCGCGAAGGCGCGGCCCATGCCGGTGGCGGATTGCTCGGCCAGCTGGAAACCTGCCGCCTGGGCCTGGCTCGACAGCACCAGCAGGGCGATGAGAGACGGCTTCATGATGGAGTGCATTGCATTGTCCTTGAAAATGAACCTTGGGTTCGAACGTTTTTCTGATTGGATGCAGGATTTTATATGGTAAGACCAGTAAGGCAACGGGCGCGGAGGCAGGTGGTTCAAAACGGGATTAAATGCTGGAGGATGTGCTGCTAATAGCTTGATAAAAAAAGAAAAGCGTACAGTTGTTTACTACAGATGTACGCTGAAACAGGCATTGCGCATAAAAAAAGAGCGCCCGCAGGCGCTCTGGTCAATTCGCTGATGATCAGAATTTCATGTTGAACTGAGCGGAAGCGAGGAAGGCGTTGCCGTGGGAGGTGCCTTTCCAGCGCAGGGCTTCGTTGCTTTCAACCAGCTTCTCGTTGACGTCCACTTTCTTGCCGTCCAGATAGGCCATGCCGAAATCGACGCTCATGTCCTTGTCGATGTGGTAGGTGGCACCGGCGCTATACCAAACGCGGTCGGAGTCCGGGATGCTCAGGCTGCGGTATTCCGGCTCGATCGGGGTGTTGTCGTAGGCAAAGCCGATACGCGCTTCCCAGGACGGGTTGACGTACCAGGTACCGCCCAGGGAGTAACGGGTGGAGTCCTTGAACTTCTCCGGCTTGTAGAGGCAGACACCGGCACCGTCGGTGCTGTTGCACTGACCGCTGGTGGCCTTCAGCTCCTGGAAGGCGCTCCAGTCAGTCCAGTTGACGGAGTAGTGCACCGCAAACTGCTGGTTCAGACGGTGGTAACCGGCGAACTCGGCCTGGGCCGGCAGATCCAGCGGCAGTTCGCCACCGACGGTCTTGAAGCCGGAGGAGGTACCCTGGTAGTCACCCTTGAACTTCAGATCCACCTGGGAGCGGTAGGTCAGGGCGAAGCGGTTGTTTTCGTTGACTTCGAACATGGTGCCCACGTTCCAGCCGTAACCCCAGTCGTCACCCTTCAGGTGGCTGACGATGGTGTCCTTGCCGACACCCGGTACGCTGCTCAGCGGCGGCACGGCGGCCAGCACGCCGGCACGGCGGTTCAGTTCAGCCTTGGCATAGACCAGGTTCACACCGGCACCGAAAGTGAAGTGCTGGTTGACGCGGTAGGCGATGTTCGGGTTGATGTTGAAGGTCAGGAGTTCGGTGTTGCCGGCAATGGAGCCACCGTTGAAGTTCTCGGTGTACTCGGTCGACAGACCGTAGTTGGAGAACAGGCCGATACCCCAGGCCCACTGATCGTTCAGCGGCTGGATGAAGTAGGTGGCGGGCACGAAGGCGCTCGGTGCGATGCCGCTCTCGCTGGCGCCGGCCATCTTGGCGGAACCTGCATAGATGTCACCATTTACATCCACGTCCGGCTTGATGTAGGTGCCGGATACGGAGAACGCCATCTTGTCAAACTGGGTCATGGCTGCCGGGTTGCGGGACAACACGGAGGCGTTGTCTGCCACGGCGGCTTCCCCGGCGTACGCACGGCCCAGACCGGAGGCTGAGTGTTCGTTCAGCTGAAACGCGGCGGCGAAGGTTTGGGTACTGGCCAGAGTGACGGCGGCAGCGATCAGGCTCTTTTTGAAAAAGGCAGTTGTCATAGTGTTCTCTCTTGTAGGCAGATTTTCTGTCAGCATCGGGGCTTTTTTGCCTCCGTATGTGACAAGATCTGTTGTTATTTCAGCTTCTTCCCATTCAATTCTGGCGTGATTCTATGGATCTGGTAGGAGGTAAGAAATCAGACCAGTGACAGCAGAATACATAAAAGTTTCTGGAGTGTTAATCATTTGTTTGAATGTGCCGCATAAATAGTCTCTTTTACCATTTATTGGATAAAAAACACGCACATAGGGCGATCTGCATCACAAAAATATTTTTCGGCACTTGCTGTGAATGAGCCGGAAATGGCGGCAAATCGTGGGGGATAAGGGCGGAAACGGGCAGCCAAGTTGTCTGGTCTGCCCGTCGGATTGACCCGAGGTCGTTCGGGTCAGGATTGCGTTAACACCTGTTAAATCGACCAGTGCAGTCGGGATTCCAGCTGCTGCGCCACCGGTGCCAGCGGCTCTTCCATGTCACCGATCAGTACCATGTTGGCCCCCTTGAGTTGCAGGATCTCCCCCTTGAGCTGGCCATCCTCGAAGGTGGGCTGCAGGGTGAGCGGCACATGCTTGGGCACCAGAAACAGGGTGACCGGGCCCATCTTGCCCTGCAGCACCATGTGCAGCGCCGGCCCCTGATAGAAGGAGCAGTGGTTGACATAGGTGATCTTCAGCCCCTGCATGCCCATCAGGGTGGCGCCATATTTCTCCATCTTGGCGTTGATGGTGCGCAAGCTCACCTGCTCGTCCACATCCTTGATGAAGGGCTCCTCGCCATAGACGTGGGCCATGGCGACCTGGGCCAGCGAGAGCTCGTCCGGGGTGGCCTGCGGCCAGCTCAGCCAGCGGGTGCTCATGCCGAGCAGGAAGGCGACCGAGGCGGCCATCGCCAGCGCACGCCAGTTGCTATGCGGGCGCACCGGCAGGGGCACCACCTGCTCCTGATCTGCTTCCAGTGCCTGTCTGAGCAGGATGCGCTCGGCCAGGCCGGCCGGCACCTCGACCTCCATCGCCCGCTGCAGGCTGCGATCGAGCTGCTTCATCTCCTCCAGATGCTTGCGGTTGGCGGGGGAGCGCTGGGCCTGCTCGAGAAACGCGGGATCCTGCTCATGTGGATGGGCTATGGCCCGACGGCGAAATTCCAGCTCATCCATTGGTGTGTCCTCTCTGTTGGGTCGTTGACTCCATGGCCTCTTTGATCTGGTTGCGGGCCCGAAACAGGCGGGTCATGACGGTATTCTTGTTGAGCCCCAGCTGCGCCGCGATCTCGTCGCCGCTGAAGCCTCCCAGCACCTGCAGCAGCAGGGGCTCCTGGTATTCTGCCGGCAGGCGGGCGATGTGGCGTCTGAGCCACTCGTTCTCCATCTCCTGTTCGCTGTGCAGCGCCTCCTGATCGCTCTGGGGGTGCTCGTCGAGATCGACGAGATCGAACTGCTTGCGCTCGAAGCGCCGGGCGTTCTCCCGCCGCAGTATGGTGATGAGCCAGGCCTTGGCGGCCTTGTCATCCACCAGGGTGTCTATCCCCTTCCAGGCGCGCAGGAAGGTCTCCTGCACCAGGTCTTCCGCCACTTGCGGATCCCGGCACAGCCAGTAGGCGTAGCGGTAGATGTCCCCGTGCAGGGCATGCACCAGGGCTTCGTATTTGGTTTGTTTGTCGGCCATATCTCCATAGACCGGAGAGGTCGTGGGATCCTTTCCGACCGTGGCACCTTTATTTCTGAAAAATCCTAAAGCCATCGCTGGGCTTCCTTATTTGAATGAAGGCCCGGAACCACAGATCCGGGCCAGTAGCCTGAGGCCATAGGCTATCGCAAAAGTTTCCTGGCCGCATAGGGTCGCGGCAAAGCCGCGCCAGTCGTGCCCACTATGGCCAACGGGGACGACGGTGGCAAAGCAGGCTCGCTCCAGGGCGGCGAAGTGGGGCGCAAGAGCGGGATCGCGGCGACAGGGCAGGGTGTCGAGACGAAGATGGGGCAGTGGCCAGCGCAGGCAGGCCCACGCCAGCAAGCGGGCCCGGATCTGTTCGGCATCGGCCCGATACAGCGCCTGTTGCAGGCGGTAAAAGGCGTGCCAGCGCGGCCCGTGGCGCCAGCAGGCGCGCAGCAGCAGAGCCCAGATGACCCATAGCTGGCTCTCGTCGTTCGGCCCATCCTGTGCTGGTTGCCCCTGCACGCCCGCGGTGATGTGCAGGGGCGTGGCGGGCAGGCGCGCGTATTCGATGCGCTTGTGTTGGGTGTTGAACCAGGCCAGCTCGATGGCGGGCAGCAGGTAATCGCCGGGCTCGTCGACGGTCAGGGCCTGGCGCCACTCGCGCTCGAAGCGCAGCGTCCCCTCGGCGAGATAGCGCTCCTGCTGCTGCTCTCCATCCGGTCTGGCCTGCACGCCGGCGGGCAGGGTTGTGCTCCCGAGCACTCTGGAGAGGGTGAGGCGGTTGCCATCCCCCCCCTCCAGGGTGAGGGTCAGGGTGCGGATCACCGGTTCGCCCGCTCTGGCGCCGGTGGGGGGATCCAGCCGCTGGCTCAGGGTAAGCCGGCTCGCCACCGGTTGCAGCGGGGGCTCGTCGATCTGCACGAACAGGGTGGCGGCCCGGGCCGAGAGGGGGTCGCTGCCGCCGTCATCCTGCGGCAAACGCCCCTGAAAGCGGGGGGACTCCAGCGGATGGCGCCCGGCCTCCCTGGCCTGCAACAGCCAGCTGCGGGTCAGCCGGCCCGGCAGGCCGGGGCTCGCCGGGGGCTGCCACTGATCGTTGCCGAGACGGCGGATGGTGAAGGCATCACTGGCCGGCTCGGTGAGGTTGGGGGCCTCCATGTTGGCGGGCAGCCAGAGGCTGAGCTGATAGACAAAGGGCTGGCCTGGGTAGAGCGGCCCCTGTTGCAGCACCCGGGCCTGCAACTCGATGGGGGAGATGGCAGGGGCTGGCACCAGGCTGCCGCTCTCGGAGCGCGGCGGAAAGGGGATGGACGGTGTCTGCTCTGCCCCCAGCGACAGAGCCGGCACCTGCTGCTCTGCGTCGTCCAGCAGGTGCAGGGGGATCTGCCAGCGGGTCAGGTTTTGCTGCGGGGCCGTGACCCGGCTCATGGTCACCTTGCCCACCGCAAAGCGGCGCAGCAGGGGGGTGATGGCGAGTTCATCGCTCTGGCGCTCGCCGTCCGCTTCGATGATCAGCAGCCAGTCGCGGCGATCGGCACCCGGCAGCAGCTCGGCCCGGGGCGGGGCGGCAAAGAGCTGCGCCGGCAGCAGCCAGAGCAGCAGAAGGCAGAGCGCATGGCAAGGGGCAAAGAGGCGCGTCACCAGGGATCCTCCCCTCTTGTGGGGAGAAGGCCCTTGTCGGCCTCCTGCTCGCGCCTGCGCTGATCCTCCTTGCGCAGCCGCTGCTCCAGCAGCAGTACGGGGGGAGATGGAGGCAGCGGGGCATCCGGGGTAGCGGCCTGTTCGGGGGTATCGACAGGCTTGGGATCCTGCGCCTCTGGTGCTGCCGCGGGCGGCTGGGCGCGCAGCAGCGCCAGGTTGTAAAGTGCGTCTTCATGGTTGGGGGCCAGTGCCAGCGCCGCCAGATAGGCCTGCTCGGCGGCGGCCAGCTGGCCCAGCTGTACCAGGGCGTTGCCCCGGTTGTAGTGGGCGGTGGCGCTGTTGGCCCGGCCGTAGGCGGCAACGGCCCGGCCGTAGTCGCCGGCCCGATACCAGGCATTGCCCTGCCAGACGGGATCGGTAAAGGCGCGGGCCGCCTCCTGATAGCGTCCCTGAAAGAAGGCCTGCCAGGCCAGGTTGTCCCCGACCGGGGGCGTGCTGGCAAGCGCCGGATTGGCCTGCAGGGAGGGGGGCGTCAGCAAGAGTGTCCCCATTACCACCAGCCATAGGCTGCCGATGCGGGCCAGCAGTGCCAGCGGCAGCAGGGGCAGCAGCAACCAGGGGCCGAGATCCTGTGCCTGGTGTGCGCCTGTGGTCTGGCTCATGGGCAGGGGGGCAAAGCGCGGCAATCCTTGCTGCAGCCACTGCAGCTGACCGCCGAGATCGCCGGCCAGCTGTTGCAGCGCCGCCACATCCGGGGCGGGCAGCTCGCGGCCAAGGCCGCCGCCCAGGGTGGCGGGCAGTTGACTGGGCTGGCCTGCGTTGACCAACAGGATATCGAGACGGGCTTGCACTTCGGGGTGGCAAAAGAGGTTGCCCTGGCAGGGCCAGCTCGCCTTGATCCGCTCGGCCTGACGGGCGGTCAGGTCATCGGTGATCAGCAGCAGGCGGGCTTGCCGGCCGGCGGGGATCTGCTTGAGCGCCAGTGCCACGGCGCGTTCGGGCGCACTGCCCTGTCTTGGCATGATGGCCGGGCGCAGGTCGGGCAGCAGCAGGGCGATGGCCTGCTGATCCCGGGTGGGCGGCATGGCGAGGTAGGCATCCCCGGCAAACAGAATGAGGGCGATGGGATGGGCTGCTTCCTGCCGCTCGCTGTCGGCCAGCAGATCCTGCAGCAGTACCCGCACCCGGGTGGCCCGATCCGGCAGCAGGTCGGTGGCCAGCATGGAGCGGGAGAGATCCAGCAGCCAGATGTCGAGGGCCGGGCTTGGCACGCTCAGGCTCTGCTGACGCAGGGCCGGGCCGCTCAAGGCCAGGATCACCGGCAGGCAGGCCAGCCAGAGCCAGGGGCGCTGGCGCCGCTGCCCCGGCAGCAGATAGGCCTGCATGGCGGGGGCCAGCAGCGGGGCCTGGCGGCGACGGCGCCACCCCTGCCACAACCAGGGCAGCAGGGCCAGCAACCAGAGCGGGCGCAGCAGGGTGAGCTCCATCATGGGGCGCCTCGGGACGGCTGATCAGGCTGGGCCTTGCGAGTCAGCCGCACCGGCCAGCGCAACCGGGCTGGCCAGCTCAGCAGCAGCCAGGCCAGCGCCAGCGGCCAGGGGTAGAGCTCCACGTTGGGGCGATAACGGGTTTGCGCGGTGGCGACGGGTTCCAGGGTATCCAGCGCCTGATTGATGGCCTCGAGATCCCCCTGGGTGCGCGCGCGGAAGTAACGGCCATGGCCCACCTCGGCCAGTTGCTGCAAGAGGGCTTCGTCCAGCTCGGCGCTGGGATCGCTCTGGGCCGGGGCCAGCGCGGGTGCCATCGCCTCGGCAAAGGTATCCGGATCGGCGCCCACCCCCAGGGTATAGAGGCGAATGCCTGCGGCGGCGGCTCGTTTGGCTTCGCTCAGGGGATCGGCGCTGCCGGCGGTGTTGCGCCCGTCGGTGACCAGCAAGAGGGCGGTGGAGCGGTTGGGAGCCTTGTGCTGGCGAGCAAGCAGGATGGCCTCGCCCAGCGCGGTGGTGCGCCCCACCAGCTCGAAATCGAGCTCACGGGTGAGGCCGAGCAGGGCGTTGGTCTCCTGGGTCAGGGGCGAGAGCAGGTAGGCGTGGTCGGCGAACACGATGAGGGCGATGCGATCGCCGGGGCGGGCGGCGATGAGCCTGTCTATCTGCTGGCGCACCGCGCTGAGCCGGTCTTTTTGCTCCCCGTCGTCCAGCATGTCCTGGGTGCGCATGCTGTCGGAGAGATCCACCGCCAGGATGAGATCCCGGCTGCTCTGATAGCTCACCTGAGGCGGCTCCTGCCACTGGGGGCGGCAAAGCGCCAGCACCAGGGCGCACCAGCACAGCGCCATCCGCCACAGGGGCTGGCCGGCATGGGGGCGCAGCAGAGGAAAGCCGGCATGGTTCAGCACGCCGGGGTCGTGTGCGCCGCTGGGGCGGGGTGGCAGACCGAAGCGCACCAGCAGCGGCAGCACCAGCGCCAGGGCAAACCAGGGCCAGGCGAGGATCATGGCTGCCTCCGGATGTGCACATCTCTTGTATGGCTTCGCCAGCGAGTGCGCAGCGCCAGCAACCAGGCTGGCGGGCAGATGCAGTGACGTCCCCAGGCGAGGTAGGCCCGGCGCAGCGCCTGGCGCTGCTGCGCATCCGGGCTTTGACCGCCGTAGAGCCAGGCAGACCAGTGCGGGGCCAGCTCGCGAAAGCGGCTGCCCCCCAGAGAATCAAGCCCCAAAGAATCAAGAAAGATGAGCCAGGGCTCGCCCTGCAGGGAGGCCGCCTCGGGCCAGCGCGGCAGCACGGCCTCGCGCATCACGGCCTGCAGCCTAGGCACCAGATCGGGGGCCTGCCAGTCGAGCTGTCGCTGCCAGCGGCGATAACGCAGCAGACTCTGCACGCCGAGGATGATCAAGGTGCCGACCAGCAGGGCGATCAGCAGCCACCACCAGCCCAACAGGCGGGGATCAGAGGCGAGCTGCAGCGGTGGGCCGGGATGAATGTCGCGCAGCTGGGCCGCCAGCGGGGAGGTGGGCACATTGCTGCCCGGCACGGCGCTGGCAAGCCAGTTCAGAATTGGCGGCATGCACCCTCCTGCCACTGGCGTTGCAGCGGCTGGCCGTTGTCGAGCCGGTAGAGGCGCTGCACCAGCGGCAGCAGTTGCTGATGGCTCTGGCGAGCCAGTTGCTCGGCGGCCACTTGATAGCGCAAGGCAAACCCGGGTTCGCCGGCCTCGAGCCAGCCGCTCTGCTGGCCGGCATGCACCGCCAGACGGCCCTGGGTGGGCAGGGCCGCCTCCAGCGGATCGCGGATCTGCCAGCAATGAATGTCGTGGCGCCGGCCGAGCAGCTGCAGCTGGCGGCAGAGCGCCTCATCGAGAGGGCTGTGATCGGTGATCAGGGTCAATCTGGCGCCGTGGGGCAGGTTGAGCCGGGCCAGGGTATGGGCCAGGGCGTGGGGGGACGGCGTGCGTGCCAGCCCCAGCCGGTAGTGGTGGCAGAGGGCCTCTAGCAGCGGCACCAGCGGGCCGCGCTGATGTTGCAGGTGTGTCTCCACGCCGTGGCAGATCAGGGTGTTGGCCTGTTTTTCCCCTTGCCAGAGCAGGGCGGCAGCCAGCTCGCAGCCCAGGCGTGCCTTGAGCTGGTGGCGTGAGCCGAAGTACATGGCCGGGGAGAGGTCGAGCAGCAGCCAGTGGGCCTGATCCTGCTCTTCGCTGTAGAGGCGGGTATAGGGGCGACCGAGGCGGGCGGTCACCCGCCAGTCGATGTGGCGCACCTCGTCGCCGGCCTGATAGGCGCGCAGCTCGCGAAAGGTGAGCCCCGGCGTGCGGCCAAGCCGCCCCTGCGCCACCGGTTGAATACGCGAGCGCGGCCCCTGCCGGGCCCACAGCCTGATCGCCAGCAACCTGGCAAGCGGCAGGGCGATATCGGGATGGGCGAGGGGATCGGCGGCGCTCGTCATGACAGCAGGGCCTGCGCAGAGGGTGCGAGCGGGCTCAGGGGCATGGGATCGCATCCAGCAGCAGGGTGATGAGCGCCTCGTTGTCGAGGTTGTCCGCCAGCGCCTGATAACTGGGGATGAGGCGATGGCGCAGCACGGCCGGTGCCAGCTGCTGAATGTCTTCGGGCAGCACGAAATCCCGCCCGGCCAGCCAGGCCCTGGCGCGAGCCGCTCTGGCCAGACCTATGCTGGCCCTGGGGCTGGCGCCCACCGCGACCAGGGGTTCGAGCTCCGGACAGAGGCCGCTGCCAGGGCGGGTGGCGCAGACCAGCTGCACCAGATAGTGCTCGAGGCGCCCCTGCATCTGCACCGCCTGCACCGCGCTGCGGGCCGCCAGCAGATCGGCCTGGCTCAGGGTGAGCGGCGGCGCCGGCAGGGTGTCGCCCTGGGCGTTTAACTGGAGGATGGCGAGCTCCATGGCGGGGCTCGGGTAGTCCACCAGCAGCTTGAGCAGGAAGCGATCGAGCTGGGCCTCCGGCAGGGGATAGGTCCCCTCCTGTTCTATCGGGTTTTGCGTGGCGGCCACCATAAATAGGGGCGGCAGGCGCCAGCTCTTCTTGCCCACGGTGATCTGATGCTCGGCCATCGCTTCCAAGAGGGCGGATTGCACCTTGGCCGGCGCCCGGTTGATCTCGTCCGCCAGCACCAGGTGGTTGAAGAGGGGGCCGGGCTGAAACACGAAGCTGGCATCCTGAGGGTGAAACACCTCGCTGCCGGTGAGATCGGCGGGCAGCAGGTCGGGGGTGAACTGGATGCGGGCGAAGCGTCCCTCCACCGCGCCGGCCAGCGCCTTGACGGCCCGGGTCTTGGCAAGACCGGGGGCGCCCTCGATCAACACATGTCCTTCACATAACAGGGCGATCAGCAGCCCCTCGATGAGGGGGCCCTGTCCCAGAATCTGACTACCCAGATAGTCCGCAAGCTGTCTGAACTCGGCCGCTGCCATGCAATAAACCCGTTGTTTTCATAGAAGTTGATCTTTTTATACTCCAGTTGGCGCACAAGGGCGAGGGAGGGGGCCAAGATGGCGGCAATTTAGTTTCAATCAGCCGTATGAAATTTGTGAGTGGATTGTTAAGATGTGGCGCAATGAGGTCAGACCTCTCCCTTTAGTCTTCTCGTTTAACCAAGGAGCCAGGATGAAAGAGCCATTGAAACTGACGACTCGCCAGGGCGAACGGATTGCCGTCGTGGCGGGTTTGCGCACCCCCTTTGCCAAGCAGGCCACCGCCTTTCACGGCGTGCCTGCAGTGGATCTGGGCAAACTGGTGGTGAGCGAGATGCTCGCTCGCACCGATCTCGATCCCAAGCTCATCGACCAGCTGGTGTTCGGCCAGGTGGTACAGATGCCGGAAGCCCCCAACATCGCTCGCGAGATCGTGCTCGGCACCGGCATGAGCGTCAGCACCGATGCCTATAGCGTGTCGCGCGCCTGCGCCACCAGTTTCCAGGCCGTCGCCAACGTCACCGAATCCATCATGGCCGGCACGGTGGACATCGCCATCGCCGGCGGTGCCGACTCCTCCTCCGTGCTGCCCATCGGGGTGAGCAAGAAGCTGGCCCGCGCCCTGGTGGATCTCAACAAGGCGCGCAATCTGCAGCAGCGCTTCAACATTTTGCGCCAGCTGCGGGTCAAGGATCTGCTGCCGGTGCCGCCCGCCGTGGCCGAGTACTCCACCGGCCTCTCCATGGGCCAGACCGCCGAGCAGATGGCCAAGAGCCACCAGATCAGCCGCGAGGCGCAAGACGCGCTGGCGCACCGCTCCCATACCCTGGCCGCTCAGGCCTGGGCCGATGGCAAGTTGAGTGGCGAGGTGTTCACCGCTCACGTGCCCCCCTACAAGGCGCCGCTGGAGCGAGACAACAACATCCGTGAAAGCTCGGAGCTGGCGAGCTACGCCAAGCTCAAGCCGGTGTTTGACCGACTGCACGGCTCCGTCACCGCAGCCAACGCCACCCCGCTCACCGACGGCGCCGCCGCCGTGCTGCTGATGCGCGAAGGGCGGGCCCGCGAGCTCGGTCTCGAGCCGCTCGGTTATATCCGCAGCTTCGCGTTTTCTGCCATCGATGTGTGGCAGGACATGCTGATGGGCCCCTCCTACGCCACCCCGCTGGCGCTGGACCGCGCCGGCATCACGCTCAGCGATCTCACTCTGATCGACATGCACGAAGCCTTTGCCGCCCAGACCCTGGCCAACCTCAAGATGTTTGCCAGCCACGAGTTTGCCCAGAGCAAGCTGGGTCGTGAGCAGGCCATCGGCGAGGTGGACATGGACAAATTCAACGTCCTCGGTGGCTCGCTGGCCTATGGTCACCCCTTTGCCGCGACCGGTGCGCGCATGATCACCCAGACCCTGCACGAGCTGCGGCGTCGGGGAGGAGGATTGGGGCTGAACACCGCCTGTGCGGCGGGCGGTCTCGGCGTGGCCATGGTGTTGGAGGTAGAGTGATGAGCAAGAAGACTTTTTCCCTGGCGGTGCGCCAGGATGGCATCGGCATTCTCACCATGGATGTGCCGGGCGAGAGCATGAATACCCTCAAAGCCGCCTTCGTGGACGAGATCCGCGCGGTGCTGGCCGAGGTGAAAGCCAATAAAGAGCTGATCGGCCTGGTGGTGGTCTCCGGCAAGAAGGACTCCTTCATCGCCGGCGCCGACATCAGCATGCTGGCGGCCTGTACCAGCGCCAAGGATGCCGAGACGCTGTCGCGGGAAGGGCAGGTGATCTTCGCCGAGATCGAGTCGCTACCCATTCCGGTGATCGCCGCCATTCACGGCCCCTGTCTCGGTGGTGGGCTGGAGCTGGCGCTGGCCTGTCATGGTCGGGTAGTCACCGATCACGGCAAGACGGTGCTCGGCCTGCCTGAGGTACAACTGGGCTTGCTGCCGGGTTCCGGCGGGACCCAGCGTCTGCCGCGCCTCATCGGGGTGGCCAAGGCGCTCGATCTGATGTTGACCGGCAAGCAGGTGCGGGCCAAGCAGGCCAAGAAACTGGGGCTGGTGGACGATGTGGTGCCGCCCTCCATCCTGCTGGAGGCCGCCATCAAGCTGGCCAAGAAGGGCAAGCCCCGCCACGAGCTCAAGCGGGATCTGCAGGGCAAACTGCTGGAGACCAACAAGCTGGGCCGCAAGGTGCTGTTCGATCAGGCCCGCAAGGGGGTGAAGGCGAAGACCCGTGGCAACTACCCGGCTCCTGAGCTGATCCTGGAGGTGGTGCGCATCGGGGTGGAAGAGGGGATGCAGGCAGGCCTTGCCGCCGAATCCCGCCACTTTGGCGAGCTGGTGATGACCAGCGAATCCGCCGCCTTGCGCTCCATCTTCTTTGCCACCACCGAGATGAAGAAGGAGGTCACCTATCAGGGGGCCGAGCCGCGCAAGGTGGGTCATGCCGCCGTGCTGGGCGGCGGTCTGATGGGGGGCGGCATCGCCTTCGTCACCGCCACCAAGGCGGGGGTACCGGTACGGATCAAGGACGTGGCCAGTGCCGGCATCGGCAACGCCATGCGCTACAGCTACGACATCCTGGCCAAGAAGCTTAAACGCCGTCATATCCTGCGCAGCGAGCTTGAGAAGCAGATGAGCCTGCTGACCGGCACCCTCGACTACTCCGGTTTCCACCGGGTCGACATGGTGGTGGAGGCGGTGTTCGAAGATCTCGCCCTCAAACACCAGATGGTGCAGGACGTGGAGCGCGAATGCGGCGAGCACACAGTGTTTGCCTCCAACACCTCCTCCCTGCCTATCCACCAGATCGCCTCGGCGGCGGCACACCCGGAGCGGGTGGTGGGGCTGCACTACTTCAGCCCGGTGGACAAGATGCCGCTGGCGGAAATCATCCCCCACGCCGGCACCAGTGCCGAGACGGTTGCCACTACCCTGGCCTTTGCCCGGGCCCAGGGCAAGACCCCCATCGTGGTCAAGGATGAGGCGGGCTTCTACGTCAACCGCATCCTGGCACCCTACATGAACGAGGCGGCGCGCCTGGTGCTGGAAGGGGAGCCGGTGGAGGTGCTGGACGGCGCCCTGCTCGATTTCGGCTTCCCGGTGGGCCCCATCACCCTGCTGGACGAGGTGGGGATCGACGTTGGCGCCAAGATCTCCCCGATCCTCGAGAAAGAGCTGGGGGGCGAGCGCTTCCAGGCGCCGGCGGCCTTTGACAAGCTGCTGCAAAACGATCGCAAGGGGCGCAAGAACGGCAAGGGCTTCTACCTCTACGGCAAGGCCGCCAAGGGCAAGAAGAAGGTGGACGACAGCGTCTACGGCGTCTTGGGCGTCAGCCCCCAAGCCAAACAGGCCAAGGCGGAGATCGCCGAGCGCTGCGTGCTGATGATGCTCAACGAAGCGGCCATGGCGCTCGACAGCGGCGTGGTGGCCTCGGCCCGCGATGGCGACATCGGCGCCATCTTCGGCATCGGCTTCCCGCCGTTCCTGGGCGGCCCGTTCCGCTACATGGACAGCCTCGGCATCGAGCACCTGGTGGCGCGTCTTGAGCACTACCAGAAGCGCCATGGCGACCGCTTCGCCCCCTGCGATCGCCTCAAGGCGATGGCGGCGGAGCAGCAGCGCTTCTATTGAGGGTGCGCCGCTCGCGGCAACAGCCCAACCGACAAGGAGGCGACCCCAGGGTCGCCTCCTTCTTTTTGGTGCAGCAATGGGAGAGGAGAGGGCCGCAGGCTGACAACGGGTTGAATTGCGTCCATATTTTTCCTCGGCAAGGGATAAATTGTTGATCCAACGCAAAGTAGCCCCCTATTTATTACTTTGGTGGCATAGGACTCAGGCGCTGGTTGGGGTCAAATAGCATCATCAGGAACGGGGAATAACCCCGTCACGAAAGGGACACCCATTTCACTGGATGAAGGACACATAATGAGTCTGCTTGAACAAACCATCTGGACTGTATTGGGATACGGGGCCATGCCCTTTATCTTCCTGAGCGGGTTTGTAGCGGTGGCAGTGACCTGCTGCTTGCTGCTCAATGCCTTCGGGGTCAAGTCCGCCGAGAAGTGATCCGCTTCTTTCGTTCATACCGCCAAATGCCAGTCTTCGGACTGGCATTTGTTTTTGGAGCCTCTGCAGGCTGTTATCTGCGCGAGCCGGGCCAAATCTGTGCTGCTTGAGGTCGAACCTGCCGCCGATTTTGATTACACTGGCGCGCAGTTTTTCGTTTCGGCCCGCTTCCCAAGGTATTCAAGGTTTTCTATGGCTCTCAAGGCAACCGTATTCAAGGCTCAGCTCAGCCTGTCCGACATGGATCGCAATCTCTATCAGGACTTTTCTCTCACCCTGGCCCGTCACCCCTCCGAGACCGACGAGCGGATGATGATCCGGCTGGCGGCCTTCGCCTGGCACGCCGCCGAGCGACTGGAGTTCACCAAGGGCCTCTCTGCCGATGATGAGCCCGAGCTCTGGCGCAAGAACTATTCCGACGAGATTGAACTCTGGATCGAACTCGGTCAGCCCGACGAGCGCCGTCTCAAGAAGGCGTGCAACCGCTCCCGCCATGTGGTGCTCTACCTCTACGGCGGCCGTGGCACCAGCGTCTGGTGGAAGCAGAACCAGGGCAAGCTCAGCCTGCACGACAACCTCACCGTGATTGAGCTCTCCGACAGCCAGACCCTGCCGCTGACCGAGATGGTCGAGCGCACCATGCAGCTCACCTGTACCATCTCCGATGGCCAGCTCTGGGTGAGCAACGGCCGCCAGGAAGTGACCCTGGATCCCGTGCTGCTGATGGGAACCCCCGCCCGCGAACTGTAAAGGACTCGCCCATGTTCAGCGCGCTGCTCAATATCGTCATTCCGGTGTTTGCGGTGGTGGGGCTTGGCGCCCTCTACGGCCGGTTGCGTCCGGGCGGCGCGCTGGGTTACGTCAACCGGGCCAATATCGAGCTGTTCACCCCGGCGCTGGTGTTCTCGGCGCTGGTCAAATACCCGCTGGATCTGATGGCTCACCTCTCGCTCATCGCGGCGGGGGCTCTGGTGATCCTGCTGCCTGGGCTGCTGCTCTCTCTGCTCAGGCTTAGCAGCATCAGCCGACCGGCCCTGATCCTGCCCGCCATGTTTCGCAACACCGGCAACCTCGGCATTCCGCTGATGGTGCTGGCCTTCGGCGAGCAGCAGCTGGGTGCCATCATCATACTGTTCGTGCTCTCCAACCTGCTCCACTTCTCGGTGGGCATGTTCATCCTCTCGGCCAACACCTCCCGCTGGCTCTGGCTGAAAAGCCCTGTGCTGTGGGCCGCCCTGGCGGGCCTGCTGGTGGCCAATTTGCACATTCCGCTGCCCGAGTACCTGGTGACCAGCGCCTCGCTGCTCGGCCAGATCTCGGTGCCGCTGATGCTGTTTGCCCTCGGCATCCGGCTGATGGAAGGGGAGCTGGATCACCTGGGGCTCGCCCTCAAGTGCAACCTGCTCTATCTGCTGGCCGGCGGCATCTCCCTGGGGCTGGCGGTCTGGCTGCTGCCGCTGCAACCGGCCTGGGTCCCGCTCCTGATGCTGTCGGTGGCGCTGCCGCCGGCGGTGCTTAACTACATGCTGTGCGAGCAGTACCAGTGCCAGCCCGAGAAGGTGGCCAGTATCGTGCTTGGCGGCAATGCGCTCTCGGTGCTGGTGATCCCGCTGGCAGTCTGGCTGGCCCTGCATCTGGGCAGTTGATCCGGCTCAGCAATAAAAAGGAAGCCTGAGGGCGTCCTTTTTATTGCTAAAAAGAAAGTTCGATTACGATTTACTAATCTAACCTACGACTTCAATCGAGCACTTCAGCATTGTCACCCAGAGTTACTAGAGGTAACGATTACCTCTCACTAGTAGTACGAACATCTTCATGGTTGCTTTCAAACCCAAGTTCATCAGCCCTTATTGTATCGGCAATAACAGTCGCTGTATTAATAGCAAACATAATGTCTTCTAGGCTAATGATTAATTTGCTATCGTCAGGAGTACGACCATTTCGATGAATTATGTCATGCCTTTTCTTAATAACTTCATTCAATTTAAACTCTGAAACCTTTAGATCAATACCAAGACAATTAAACCGAGATGATACCTTTCTCAAATCATGCCATGAGGCTTTAATCAACACTACTTTCAACTTCTTACGTATGGCTTCAATCAATTCATCTATATATTCCTGCCCCCTTAAAATATCAACCAATTTGGGGTTTTCAAATTCAAACTCTCTCTGCTTAGAAAGGTATTGGTGAAGATTGTCATTATTTTCAAGCACCTTGTTAATGAATGCTCGTACCATATACGCCTCAAGGGTAGTGAATACATTGGCATAGAGAATTTGGAAAAAATGTTGTTGAAGGTCATCACTACCTAACATATGAGCGCTTTTCATCATTTCGTTGATACGATCGATACTAGCTTGGAATGCCTCGTATGCATCAGGTTCTATATCATTTTCTGGCCAGTATGCTGAATAGTCTATTTTCGGAACCCATATTTCATCACCTTCTGGATCTAGTTCAGATGCAGTGTCTCCAATAATATCACCAGGTATCCAACCACCAAAAAAATCTGTTAGTACCTCGTATGGTTCTACTGCATCATATTGCACGCTCCCGAATATCAAACGATCATCAAAACTTATTCTATCAAAATTATCCATAAACCATATGGTCATGATTTCATTTTGTTCATGACTTGAGTACCCCTTAAGAACGCTCATATGGTGTGGAAATCCATTTATATCGATGGTATTCATACTAAATATCTCCAGTTGTAGGAATTATCAGTGTATACAGGTCTAGTGAGCACCTGACATGTCTCACCCTGTATTAGGGTGTATTTCTTTCTGCATCCATTTTGGTTTTTGTCAGGTGGATAAAATCTCTATGCACCATCGTCAAACTTTGCCATAAAGAATCTATGTCAACACTGTTGTTTTTGCCCTTTTGGAGGCCTGCGCCAGCTCTCACTCCCGGTAGCAGGGTGAGTACAAGTTCCCTTTTCGTGATCCTCGGCGAAGTCGCTGCCATCGAATTGGCATAGTATCTGGCCAGCATGAATCCCACCCGGGGTGGGAGCCAGGGGATTTACAACATGATGTCCGTCAGTAACCAATGTTTGTTGATGCAGATCCAGCCCACCATTTTGCGCTTTGCCAAGATGCTGGCCAGCGTGCTGCAACTGGAAGTGGAAATCGTGGACGCCAACATGGTGCGGGTGGCGGGAACCGGCCCTTACGGCAAGTTCTTCGGTCGCCAGCTGGAGGGGGACTCTCGCCTGTTGCGCTACGTCATCGAGCATCAGCGCGAGAAGATCGTCACCCACACCAGCGAGGATCCAGTCTGTGAGGGGTGCAGCTGCAAGGAGAGCTGCCGGGAGCGGGCCTTTCTCGGGGTGCCCATCATGGTGGAGGAGAACTGCATCGGGGTGATCAGCCTGGTGGCCTTCAACCCGGAGCAGCAGGCCCGTCTCAACAACAACCTGCAGGAGGTGTGCGACTATGTGCAGCACATCTCCAGCATCTTCGTGGCCAAGCTGCTCGACTCGCGCGGCCTGTCGGACGGGGTCAACAAGGTCTTCCTCAGCCTGATGAACCACATGGATCAGGGCTGCCTGCTGCTCGACGAGAAGAGCCAGCTGCTTTACGCCAACGAGGTGGCGCTCAAGCAGCTCAACTGCCAGCAGGAGGCGCTGCTGGGCTGCGAGATAGGGCTGCGCCCGCTCACCTTTGCCCAGCAGGGGTTGACCGGCCATCTGCAGCACATCGTCACCCTGGGGGATCGTCAGGAGCTGATCATCGGTCAGCTGCACCACGTGCAGGGCCAGCAGCTGTTTCTGATGGCGTTTCACCAGTCCCACGGTACGCCGAACCCGCCGCTGGAGCCCGACGAGGGAGTCAGCATGCTGATCGGGGAGAGCAAGCCGATGCGAGCCCTGAAAAAGCTGCTCCATCGCATCGCCCTTAGCCCCTCCAGCGTGCTGGTGTGCGGCGAGAGCGGCACCGGCAAGGAGGTGGTGGCCCGCGCCATTCACCGGCTCAGCCCTCGCCGCGACAAGCCCTTCATCGCCATCAACTGCGCCGCCATCCCCGAGCAGCTGCTCGAGAGCGAGCTGTTCGGTTACGTGAAGGGGGCTTTCACCGGCGCCTCCAGCACCGGCAAGCAGGGGCTGATCCAGGCTGCCCAGCAGGGGACTTTGTTTCTCGACGAGATAGGGGACATGCCGCTCACCATGCAGGCCAAGCTGCTGCGGGTGCTGGAGCTGAGGGAAGTGACCCCCATCGGCGCCAGCCGGCCGGTGCCGGTGGACATCCGTATCATAGCCGCGACCCACCAGCATCTGGAGCAGTACATCGCCGAGGGCAAGTTTCGCGAGGATCTCTTCTATCGCCTCAACGTCATTCCCATTCACCTGCCGCCCCTGCGCGAGCGGGAGGGGGACGTGGCGCTGCTGACCCACTACTTCCTCAACCTGCACACCAGCCGCATCGGCCTGCTGTATCCGGGGCTGAGCCCGGAGGTGATGGCACTGCTCGAAGGCTACCGTTGGCCCGGCAACGTGCGCGAGCTCAGCAACCTCATCGAGTACCTGGTGAACGTGGTGCAGGCGGGGGAGGTGATCGAGAGCATACTGCTGCCCCCCAATATCCTGCGCAACCAGCGCAGCGGGGCGGATGAGCCGCCACGAAGCACGGTGCAGATCGCGCGCATGCCGCTCTCGCCCGACCCTTATTCCCATGGCGTGCTGGCCGACCCTGCGCTCAGCCCTGCCGCTGGCAACCCGGCATCGGCTGCCGGGACGCCCTGGTCATCGCCAGAGGCAAGCCTGCCAGAGTCGGCTGCCGGCCAGGTCGAGCGCGGGTTGGCACTGCCACTTGGCGAAAACGGGCTGGAGAACATGGAAAAGCAGATGATAGAGGAGACCCTGCTGCGCCTTGGCAACAAGAAGCTGGCCGCCCAGGCACTCGGGATCGGCATCGCCACCCTCTATCGCAAGATAAAGAAGTACGAGATAGCCGTGCAGGCCTGATCCCGCAGCGGGTCGCCTGGCGGCCCCGCCTCACCGCGCCGCGACCGATAATCGCGGCGTTATCATTATGAGAATGTCGCCCCGCTTTCTATCAATTGGCAGGCTCTGGTGATAGCCGGACTGATAATTATCAGGGCCGGCTTGGCCTTCTCTCACCCTATTCTCGTGTTATTTCAGCAGCACGCAGCCATCAGCTGGAAAATAAGCCGGTCCACCTGCCTTGGCGGGGCGCCATATAGCTTCAGGCTGTGCGCCGGCTCACATTCAAGACGCCTTTTCTGGTTATTTCCCGCTTATTTATGCGTTGGCACGCTTATTGATTGCCCTTATTTGACGCTGACCGATGAACTCACCCAATGGCCCTTGTTTTGGTGACCTGTGAGTGGAAGGGGAGCAATGCATTTCTCATCAACAGATTGGGGCTAACGATGAAAGCAGTGAACCAGTTAATCAAAGAGATCAATGAACTCAAGTCCAACCTGCATGAAAAAGACTTCCTGCTGACCTGGGAGCAGACCCCTCAGGAGCTGGCGCTGGTGCTCAAGCTGGCCGAGGCCCTCAAGGGACTGCGCGCCGAAAACATCGCCACCAAGCTGTTCAATACCGGTCTTGGCATCTCGGTGTTTCGTGACAACTCCACCCGTACCCGTTTCTCCTACGCCTCCGCCCTCAACCTGCTCGGCCTGACCCAGCAGGATCTGGACGAGGGCAAGTCCCAGATTGCCCACGGCGAGACGGTGCGTGAAACCGCCAACATGATCTCCTTCTGCGCCGATGCCATCGGTATTCGCGACGACATGTACCTGGGGGCCGGCAACGCCTACATGCGTGAAGTGGGCGCGGCACTCGACGAAGGGTTCGAGAAGGGAGTGCTGCCCCAGCGCCCGGCGCTGGTCAACCTGCAGTGCGACATTGATCACCCGACCCAGTCCATGGCTGATCTCGCCTGGTTGCAGGAGCACTTCGGCAGCCTCGAGAACCTCAAGGGCAAGAAGATTGCCATGACCTGGGCCTACTCGCCGAGCTACGGCAAGCCGCTCTCCGTGCCGCAGGGCATCATCGGTCTGATGACCCGCTTTGGCATGGACGTGACCTTGGCCCACCCGGAAGGCTATGACCTGATCCCGGACGTGCTCGAAGTGGCCAAGGAGAATGCCAAGGCCTCCGGCGGCAGTTTCCGCCAGGTCACCTCCATGGAAGAGGCGTTCAAGGATGCCGACATCGTCTATCCCAAGTCCTGGGCCCCCTATCAGGTGATGGAGCAGCGTACCGAGCTGCTGCGGGCCAACGATCATGCGGGCCTGAAAGAGCTGGAGCAGCATTGCCTGGCGCAGAACGCCAAGCACAAGGATTGGCACTGCACCGAGGAGATGATGGCCCTCACCAAGGGGGGCGAGGCGCTCTATATGCACTGCCTGCCGGCGGATATTTCTGGTGTCTCCTGCAAGGAAGGGGAAGTGAGTGAAGGGGTATTCGAGAAATACCGGATCGCCACTTATAAAGAGGCGAGCTGGAAGCCCTATATTATCGCCGCCATGATTGTCGCCCGTAAATTCTCGGCACCGGGCGCCGCCCTCGAAGGCTTGATAAAAGAGGCGCAAAAACGCGTCAAATAATGGCCTGGCCGGGCGGGAAATAAGTCCCGCCCGGCCGTCGTCATCACGCAGTTATTGTCACGGGTTCTCTCCCCGGGGCGCTTTTCACTCGATGATCCCCGGCGAGATGACTCTTTGCGAGGTATTCATGTCCCAATTTTCCCTGAAGATGGAGATTGCCGATAACCGTTTCTTTACCGGTGAGTCGCTGCCCCTGTTTTCCCGTGTTGAGGCGCAAAAGGCCCGCGCCTTTCATAAAAAACTGGCCGGTTATGAGCCCACCCCCCTGTGCGATCTGAAGGCGCTCGCCGCCTATATCGGGGTGAAGAACATCCTGGTGAAGGATGAGTCCAAACGCTTTGGCCTCAACGCCTTCAAGATGCTGGGTGGGGTCTACGCCATCGCCAACCTGCTCTGTGAAAAATACGGGGTGGCGGTGGAGGATTTCACCTTCGATCTCATCAAGCGCACCATCAAGGAGCCGATGACCTTCGCCACCACCACAGATGGCAACCACGGTCGTGGCGTCGCCTGGGCCGCCAAGCAGGTGGGTCAGCATGCGGTGGTCTACATGCCCAAGGGCTCGGCCCAGGAGCGGGTGGACCACATCCTGGCGCTGGGGGCCGAGTGCATCGTCACCGACATGAACTATGACGACACCGTGCGCCTGACCATGAAGATGGCCGAGGAGCGCGGCTGGTACATAGTGCAGGACACCGCCTGGGAGGGGTACACCAAGATCCCGACCTGGATCATGCAGGGTTATTCCACCCTGGCCGATGAAGCGGTCGAGCAGATGCAGGCCATGGGCATCAAACAGCCCACCCACGTGCTGCTGCAGGCCGGGGTAGGGGCGCTGGCGGGCGGCGTGCTCGGTTATCTGGTGGACTGCTTCGGGGCGAAGAACCTGCACAGTATCGTGGTCGAGCCGGACCAGGCCGACTGCATCTACCGCTCCGGCGTGGCGGGGGAGATGGTCAACGTGGGGGGCGACATGCGCACCATCATGGCCGGTCTCGCCTGCGGCGAACCCAATCCCCTCGGCTGGCCGGTGCTGCGTGGCTGCACCACCCAGTTCATCTCCTGTCACGACAAGGTCTCGGCGCTTGGCATGCGAGTGCTCGGCAACCCCCTTGGCGATGATCCCCGCATCATCTCCGGCGAGTCCGGCTCGGTCGGCACCGGCGTGCTGGCGGCGGTGCGCCACCACCCGGATCGCGCGGTGCTGATGGCCCGGCTGGGGCTCGATGAGCAGTCGGTGGTGCTGGTGATCAACACCGAAGGGGACACTGACGTGGTCCATTACCGGGAAGTGGTGTGGGAAGGCAAGCACCCTGCCTGTGACTAGGTATGAATCGAAACAGGATGGTGCCCGGCGGGTGCCATGACGAGTAGTGGGCGGGAGGCGTACTCCCGTACCCCCAGGTTGGTTATGGAGAGACACAATGAGCAAGCAAATTCCGTTTGAAATGGTGTTGGAGAAGGCCTACCAGTACAAGGCCGATATGACTCAGTTCCTGCGCGACATGATCGCCATCCCGAGCGAGAGCTGCGATGAAGAGCGGGTGGTGCTGCGCATCAAGCAGGAGATGGAGAAGGTTGGCTTTGACAAGGTCGAGATCGACCCCATGGGCAACGTGCTGGGCTACATCGGCCACGGCCCGCACCTGATCGCCATGGATGCCCACATCGATACCGTGGGGGTCGGCAACATGGCCAACTGGACCTTCGACCCTTATGAGGGGATGGAAGATCACGAGATCATCGGTGGCCGCGGTGCCTCCGATCAGGAAGGGGGCATGGCCTCCATGGTCTACGCCGGCAAGATCATCAAGGATCTGGGGCTGGAAGACGAGTATACCCTGCTGGTGACCGGCACAGTGCAGGAGGAGGACTGCGATGGCCTCTGCTGGCAGTACATCATCGAGCAGAGCAAGATCCGCCCCGAGTTCGTGGTCAGTACCGAACCCACCGACTGCCAGATCTACCGTGGCCAGCGTGGCCGCATGGAGATCCGCGTGGAGGTGCAGGGGGTCAGCTGCCACGGCTCCGCGCCGGAGCGCGGCGACAACGCCATCTTCAAGATGGGCCCGATCCTGGGCGAATTGCAGGAGCTGAGCCACAACCTCGGCCATGACGACTTCCTCGGCAAGGGCACCCTGACCGTCTCCGAGATCTTCTTCACGTCGCCAAGCCGCTGCGCCGTGGCGGACAGCTGTGCCGTCTCCATCGACCGTCGTCTCACCTGGGGCGAGACCTGGCAAGGGGCGCTCGACGAGATCCGCGCCCTGCCTGCGGTGCAAGCCGCCGGCGCCGAGGTCTCCATGTATCAGTACGACCGTCCGGCCTACACCGGCCTGGTCTACCCGACCGAGTGCTACTTCCCGACCTGGAAGGTGGAAGAGGATCACATCACCGTCAAAACCCTCTCCAAGGCGTACACCCAGCTGTTCAACAAGGCGCCGGTGGTGGACAAGTGGACCTTCTCGACCAACGGGGTCTCCATCATGGGTCGTCACGGCATCCCGGTGATCGGCTTTGGCCCGGGTAAAGAGCCGGAGGCCCACGCGCCGAACGAGAAGACCTGGAAGGAGCATCTGGTCAAGTGCGCCGCCATGTACGCGGTGATCCCCATGCTCTATCTGGCCGAGCTGGACAAGTAAGAGCGCAGGGCAGGGAGACTGGCGTCCCTGTCCACCATGATCAGCCCCGCTCAGGCGGGGCTTGCTGCATGAAGGGCAACAGGAGTTGAGGGGGAGTGGATGAAACGGCTGATCAAACACGGCGTGCTGGTGGATGCGCAGGGTGAATATCGTCAGGATCTGCTGATCGAGAACGGGGTGATCCGCGCGCGCGCCGCCGCTATCGAGCCCGATGGCGAGACCGAGCTGATCGATGCCAGCGGCTGCTACGTGATGCCGGGCGGCATCGACGTCCATACCCACTTCAACATCGATGTCGGGATTGCCCGCAGCTGCGATGACTTTTTCAGCGGTACCCGTGCCGCCGCCTGTGGTGGCACCACCACCATCGTCGATCACATGGGATTTGGCCCGGCGGGGTGCAACCTGTATTACCAGCTGGCCCGCTATCACGACTATGCCGCCACACAGGCGGTGATCGACTATGGCTTTCACGGCGTGGTGCAGCACGTGGATGACGCCATCCTCCATGAGATGGCCAGCATGGTGGAGGCGGGGGTGAGCAGCTTCAAGCTCTACCTCACCTACCAGTACAAGCTGGGGGACACAGACGTGCTGCGTGCGCTGACGCGCCTCAAAGAGGTGGGGGCATTGACCGCCGTCCACCCGGAGAATGACGCCGCCATCGCGGCGCGCCGGGCTGCCCTGTTGGCCGCTGGCCACTGTGAGCCATGGTATCACCCGCAAAGCCGCCCGCTGGAGTGCGAGGCGGAGGCGATCGCTAGGATGATCAATCTGGCGGGGCTCGCGGGCAATGCCCCGCTCTATATCGTCCACCTCTCCAACGGCTTGGGGCTGGAGTATCTGAAACTGGCGCGCCGCCAGGGCCAGCCGGTCTGGGTGGAGACCTGCCCGCAATATCTGCTGCTCGATGAGCAGTGTTATTACCAGGAGAACGGGGTCGACTACTTGCTCAGCCCACCGCTGCGCTCGCGCAGCGAGCAGGACAAGCTGTGGGTCGGCATCGCTGCTGGCGACATCGACGTGGTGGCGACCGATCACTGCAACTTCTCCCACGTCCAGCGCATGACCCTCTCGGGCGGCGATTTCAGCCGCTGCCCCAACGGCTTGCCTGGGGTCGAAAACCGGATGCTGCTGCTGTTTGCCCACGGAGTGCTCGGCGGGCGCATCTCGCCATCACGCTTTGTAGCTCTCACCAGCGCCAACCCGGCGCGCCTGTTTGGCCTCTGGCCGCGCAAGGGCAACCTGCAACTTGGGTCTGACGCCGATCTGGTGCTGATGGATCCCCGTGGCGAGACACTGATCCGTCACGCCGCGCTACACGACAACGGTGACTACAGCCCCTACGAGGGAATGCGCTGCCCCGGTCGGATCAGGCTGACCCTGAGCCGCGGCGAGATCGTCGCCCGCGATGGCGAGTTTCTGGGGCAACGCGGTCACGGCCGCTTTCTGGCCAGAGCGCCCTTTGACCCGGCCTTGGCACCGGAGCTGCACTCGCCTTGTCCCGCGGTGGCAGGCTGACAATCCGTTCGAAACAGGCTAACCCGCAAACTTATGCGAACAACGAAAGGTGGGCCGGTATCGCGCCGGCTTGTCCCCTCACTGGAGATAACAAGATGAAACAGCGAATCGTACTGGCCCTTGGTGGCAATGCGCTGGGCAACAACCTGCCCGAGCAGATGAAGGCGGTGCAGAGCACGGCGGGCACCATTGCCGACCTGATTGCCCAGGGGCACGAGGTGGTGGTGACCCATGGCAACGGCCCGCAGGTGGGGATGATCCAGCAGGCGTTCGAGGTGGCGGCCCGCCACGATCCCAAGGCGCCCCATCTGCCCATGTCGGTCTGTGTGGCCCTGAGTCAGGGTTATATCGGTTATGACCTGCAAAATGCCCTGCGCGAGGCCTTGCTTGAGCGCGGCATCCATAAGCCGGTTGCCACCCTGGTGACCCAGGTGGAGGTGGATAAAAACGATCCCGCCTTCCTCGACCCGAGCAAGCCCATCGGTGGCTTCTTCAGCAAGGAGGAGGCCGAGGCGCTGATGGCCAAGGGGGAGCGGCTCAAGGAGGATGCCGGCCGTGGCTATCGCCGGGTGGTGGCGTCCCCCAAACCCGTCGACATCATCGAGAAGGAGACCGTCTCTGCCATGCTGGCCGCCGGTCAGGTGGTGATCACCGTCGGTGGCGGCGGCATTCCGGTGCTGCGGGAGGGCAATCACCTGCGCGGTGCCAGCGCGGTGATCGACAAGGATTGGGCCAGTGCCAGGCTGGCGGAGCTCATCGATGCCGACATGCTGATCATCCTCACCGCGGTGGAGAAGGTCGCCATCAACTTCGGCAAGCCCGACGTGCAGTGGCTCGACACCCTGAGCGTGGCGGATGCCCGGGGCTTTATCGAGCAGGGGCAGTTTGCCAGGGGCTCCATGCTGCCCAAGGTGGAGGCGGCGCTTTCGTTTGCGAGCTCCATGGCGGGGCGCAAATCCCTCATCACCCTGTTGGAGAAGGCGGCCGAGGGGATTGCCGGCAAGACCGGGACCCTGATCAGCTTGTAGCCTCGTCTTTGATGGTTGCAAACAGGGGGCCCAAGGCCCCCTTTCTGTTGGCCGGCGTCAGGGATTGGCAGAGGGAGCGCATGGGCCGGCCAGCTCTTATCCACGGTGGGCAGGGGGACGGCAGAGGAGTAAGATGGCGCCCCGAATGGCGGACGCACCGGCCGCCGCAGCAACAAGGCAGCACAATGAATAGCAAGTTGAACATGGCGGCGCTGGGGGGATTGGTCCTGCTCACCGCCATCTGGAGTTACAGCTGGATCGTGATGAAGCAGGTGATGCTCTACGCGGGGGCGTTCGAGTTCACCGCCCTGCGCTGCCTGTGCGGATCCCTGGTGTTGCTGCTGGTGCAGTGCCTGCGCGGACGCCGTTATCTCAAGCCCACCCCGTTTCGCTATACCCTCGCCATCGCCCTGTTCCAGACCTGCGGCATGGTGGGGTTGGCCCAGTGGGCGCTGATCAGCGGCGGGGCGGGCAAGGTGGCCATTCTGAGCTACACCATGCCGTTCTGGGTGGTGATCTTCGCGGCGCTCTTTTTGGGTGAACGGATGCGCAAGCTGCACTATCTGGCGGTCGGGGTGGCCGCCAGCGGCCTGCTGTTGGTGATCGAGCCCTGGCAGTTGCACCTGGATTCCATGAAGAGCGCGCTGCTGGGCATTGCCTCCGGCATCTGCTGGGGGATCAGTGCCATCATCGCCAAGCGGATGTATGTCCGCCACCCGTCGGTGGATCTCATGTCCCTCACCACTTGGCAGATGATCTACGCCACCATGGTGATGGCCGTGGTGGCGGCGCTGGTGCCGGAGCGACCCATCGACTGGCAGCCCTACGTATTTGGCGCGCTCGCCTACAGCGCCATCTTCGCCACGGCGCTGGCCTGGAGCCTCTGGTTGTTCGTGCTGAAAAAGCTGCCGGCGGGGATTGCCGGGCTCAGCACTCTGGCGGTGCCGGTGAGCGGGGTGCTGCTCTCCTGGTGGCTGCTCGGTGAAAATCCGGGGGCGGTGGAGGGGAGCGGCATCGCCCTGATCGTGCTGGCGCTGGTCGTCATCAGCCGCAAGGGCAAACGCTCTGTGGTGTCGGTGGCGGGGGAGACCCGGGTCAAGCAGGGCTAAGCCGATTAGAGGAACGAGCATGGAAAAGGGCCCGCCATCATGGCGGGCCCTTTTTGTTGGCGTGCTGGCTTATCTGCGCTGGGCCAGATGCATCATGGCCTCCAGCACGGCGCCACCGATGGCTCGCGCCTTGTCAGAGACGGTAGTGGGATCGGCCCGCTCGCCCCTGGGGTCGATGTCACCGATCTTGAAGCCGACGGTGACCTCTATGCCATCGCTGAGCAGCCCCCGCACCATGCCGGAGAGCGGCGCAATGATGGGGGCGTCCCCCACGTGGGCGATCACGTCCCCCTCCTGCACCAGGTCGCCGAGCTTGATCAGGCTCTTCATCACCCCGGCAACGGGGGCGCGCACCACCCGGCGGGCGGAGTGCCCCTCGATCACCCCGGGAATGCCGGTATTGGGCTGGGCTGGGCCCTGATAGATGACCCGCCCCAGATGGTGGCCACGGTTGGTCTCAATGACAGCATCGCAGTCGCGACCCGCCTCGAAACCTGGGCCAAGGGCCACCGTGATGGGGGCCATCTCCCTGTGGGTGCCGAGATTCTGCTTGGCCAAGATGGCATCCACCAGATAGCGGGGCTTGAGTTCGGCGAGGGTCGCGCAGTCGGGGTCAACCAGCAGCGGTATGACGCCCTGGTCCAGCTGCTCGAACGCTTGTTCGACGCTCTCGACCCGCTTGGCGCGCACGCCCTCGACGCTGGTTTCGCCGTCAAACATCCCCTGAGCGAAGGCGACGGTGCGGCGGATCACAGTCGGTTTGTCGAGATCCAGCATCACCACCTTGAAGCCGGCATTGTGCAGGCGCAGCGCCACCCCGGTGGCGATATCGCCGGAGCCGCGCATCACCACCAGCCGATCCCGCTTGAGACGCACATCGTCCTGCATCAGGCCACCGGCCTTGCCGTTTTTAACCTGCAACAGCTCGGCGAGGATGCTGATGGCGATCTCCTCGGGGGTCTCGGCACCTATGTTGTAGCCGATGGGGGCGTGCAGCCGTTGCAGTTGGGCCTGACTCACCCCTTGCTGGCGCAGGGCCTGGGTGAAGGTCTGCACCTTGCGCTTGCTGGCGAGCAGCCCCAGGTAGGCGAGGGGACGGCTGATCAGCCGCTCCAGCGCCTCCTTGTCCTGGTGGTTGGTGGCGATGATGACGAAGTTGGCGGGCTCGATGGCAAGCGCCTCGATCACCGCGCTGATGGTGTCGGCCTGCTGCAGATGGGTACCGGCCGGGAAGCGATCTGGGCTGAGGCTCCCCTCGAAGCAATCCCCCACGTGGATGTCAAAGCCGAGCGGCGCCGCGGCATGGGCCAGTGCCCGGTTGACGTGGCCGGCGCCGATCAGTACCAGGCGGGGGCGCAGGCCGTAGACGTCGATATAGACCGACATGGCGCCGCCGCAATCCGAGCCCACCGCATGTTCGCCGTTGCGGGCCATCCGGCCGTGGAAGATGCGCGGCTTGCGCTCGGCAATGGCGGCCACGGCTTCTTCGATCACCAGCCGCTCTATCATGCCGCCGCCTATGGTGCCGAGGATCCGGCCATCGGCCATCACCAGCATCTGGGCCTGATGGCGCGGGGTGGAGCCGCGACTCTCGATGATCTGGGCCATGGCAAAGGGGGTGTTCTCCTGCTCCAGTCGGGCAGCGTGTGCAAACAGATTCATAAGGTACCTCGTATCATCCTTAACGGGTCAGCGACTGCGCGGCTTCGGGGGCAGGCCGACAGCAAACATGGTGAATGGCGCCGGGTTCACGCACGGCCCCCTGCCAGATGGCGTGGAGCTCGGGGTGGCGTTGCAGCAGGTTTATCAGGGCGGGCAGCCACTGCTGCTCATTTTGATAATCGCCATTGATAAACCAGACCCGGCGTGCCCCGGGCGGGGTGCCTTTGAACGCTCCCTCGGGGTGGGCGATGAGCCGGTCAAACAGGGCCCAGTCGAGCGGCTCGCCGGCCGCAATCCCGCACAGGGCCTGGAACTCGGCCCAGCGGTGGATCTGCGCCGGGTCGGCGCTGGTGCCCACCATGGCGCCGCCCACCAGGGCAATCACCCAATCACTGTGCTGAGGAATGCAAGGTTCGTGCAAAGCGGGCGCTTTCAATAACTTGTGATGAGCGCCGTCCGCCTCCACCAGGATGATGTCGAAGCGTTGCTGCCCCTTGAGCAGATCGATCTGCTGGGGGCTCGGCCCCACCGCCTTGCCGCTGGCCCGATCGAGGTGGCTGAACAGCACCAGCTGCATCGGTTCATCGGGCTGCGCCTGGCAGCGGGTCAGCTGACGAATGGG
This sequence comes from Aeromonas sp. s3, assembly GCF_040907805.1. Classification (NCBI taxonomy): domain Bacteria; kingdom Pseudomonadati; phylum Pseudomonadota; class Gammaproteobacteria; order Aeromonadales; family Aeromonadaceae; genus Aeromonas; species Aeromonas sp. s3. The sequence goes on along the minus strand of NZ_JBFOCQ010000033.1, from coordinate 265,621 downwards.
GTCGGCCTCGATCAGCAGGGTGCGCCGAGAGGAGGGGGCGGGCAGAAACATCCGGGTGCTGGTGGTGAGCAGCACCTTCTTGCCCTGTTGATGGAAATAGTCGGCCAGCCAGAAGAGGGTGCTGGTTTTCCCCCCGGCGCCGCAAAGACTAATTAAAGTGGTACGCCCATCAATATTTTCGGTGAGCGGGTTTAATACACTCTCGATATTTGGCGAGGTGAGCAGAATGGGTGATGAAATAGCCATGGCGACGACCGATGAAAATAGAGGCGCGGTCAGTGAGAAGCACTGGCATTCGCGCGAGCGGTGCGACTGCCTAATTACGGCGGCCGGCCTCTCATCACGAATGGGCGCGTGGAAATTGATGCTACCGTATCGCCAGAGCACGATTCTTGATGAGAGTCTCAAAAATGCCCTGGTGCTGTGTGACCGGGTCATTCTGGTGGTGGGGCACCGCGCCGATGAGCTGATCAGCCGCTACGCCAATCACCCCCGTATCCGGCTGGTACACAACCATGATTATGCACAGGGGCTTGGCAGCTCCATCCGCGCGGGGCTCGCCGCCTGTAGCAGCGATCACCTCTTCGTGAGCCACGGCGATCTGCCCTGCATCCCCCCCGAGGTGTACCGCACGCTCTGGCAGGCGCGGGGGGACGAGACCCTCTTTCCCTCCTATCAGGGGGAGGCGGGCCACCCCGTGCTGTTGCCAAGAGCCCTTGCCACAGCGCTGGCAGCGGCGCCGGCACAGGGTTCGGTGCGCCGCTGGCTGCTGGCGCACCCCCATCGATTCATCGAGATGCAGAGCGCCGCCATCCTGCAGGATGTGGACACCCCGGAGCGTTATCAGGCGCTGCTGGCAAACGAAGCATTCGAGCGCTGAACTGGTCGTCTGGCAGGGGTTTGTCCGGCCTTGCTTTGCATATTTATCCCCTTGTCTAACCCGTTATCAGGGGCCGACAGCGGCCGTTATCATCCTGGCCGGCCTGATAATGGCGCTGGCCTCGCTCTTTATCAAACTGATAGCGCGCCGCGCCAAAGTGAGATCATTTTCAGCAACAAGGGCGGCGTTTCCATTATTTAAATTCGGTGTTGATAGCCACTCTCATTGTCGAAACTGGTATCGGCTTTCGATGTTTTATTAATTGGAGATGCCTCACGTTTTTATGGCTGAAAAATAAAAAGATCCGGCGCTGGCCTGATTGTTGCTCTTGTCAGTTTCAAGGGGCTTTTTATGCGTGGTTATGGATGGGCCCCATTTATTCACCCTGTCAATGAGCAGTGCCGCTGCAAGGAGATCAACATGGGCGATATTATGCGACCCGTTCCCTTCAAGAACCTTCTGGTCCGTATCTTCTCGGAATATAAAGCGAGTCAATCCATCTTCGGTATTCCCGCCGCGCAATTCTATCGCAAGCAGGACGAGCGCAAGATCAAGGTGTTCGGTGAAACCTGCGAGACTCCCATCGGCCCGGCAGCCGGCCCCCATACTCAGCTGGCCCAGAACATCGTCACCTCCTGGCTGACCGGCGGGCGCTTTATCGAGCTCAAGACGGTGCAGATCCTGGACCGTCTCGAACTGGAAAAGCCCTGCATCGATGCCGAAGACGAGTGCTTCAACACCGAGTGGTCCACCGAGTTCACTCTGCCCAAGGCGTTTGACGAGTATCTGAAAGCCTGGTTTGCCCTCTACCTGCTGGAGGAGGTGTTCGACCCGCGCCAGGGCGACGAGGCCAAGTCCTTCATTTTCAACATGAGCGTGGGTTACAACCTTGACGGCATCAAACAGCCGCCGATGCAGCAGTTCATCCACAGCCTGATGGATGCCGGCAGCAATCCGAAATTTGCCGAGTACCAGCAGGTGGTGCGCGAGCTGGTGGCCGACGAGCAGTTTATCGCCGAGCTGGGACTGGGGGCGCGGCGCGCTCGCCTGCAACAGCTGGTGGATCGGATCCCGGCCAACCTGGTGCACGGCGTCACTCTCTCCACCATGCACGGCTGCCCGCCCAACGAAATCGAGGCCATCTGCCGCTACATGCTGGAAGAGAAGGGGCTCAACACCTTCGTCAAATTGAACCCGACCCTGCTGGGCTACCCGCGGGTGCGCGAGATCCTCGATACCTGCGGCTTTGATTACATTGGTCTGAGCGAAGCGTCGTTCGATCACGACCTCAAGCTGGATCAGGCCAAGGCCATGCTGACCCGTCTGATGGCGCTGGGGGCCGAGAAGGGGCTCACCTTCGGGGTCAAGCTCACCAACACTCTCGGCACCATCAACCGCAAAGGGGCGCTGCCCGGCGATGAGATGTACATGTCCGGCCGTGCGCTGTTCCCGCTCTCCATCAACGTGGCCGCCGTGCTGTCGCGCGTCTTCGATGGCAAGCTGCCCATCTCCTACTCCGGTGGTGCCAGCAAGTTCAATATTGCCGAGATCTTCGAGACCGGCATTCGTCCCATCACCATGGCCACCGACCTGCTCAAGCCGGGTGGTTACCTGCGCCAGATCGAGTGCCTCAACGAGATCGACGCCTCCGATAGCTGGGGCATGCGTCAGGTGGATGTGGCCAAGCTGGAAGCCCTGGCCGCCAAGGCGCTCACCATGGATTACACCCAGAAGGAGTGGAAATCCGACGATCGCATCGAAGTGGGCGGCGGCCTGCCGCTGACCGACTGCTACGTGGCGCCCTGCGTCACCGCCTGCGCCGTGCATCAGGATATCCCCGAGTACATTCGCCTGATGGGCGAGGGGGAGTATGTGGCAGCCCTTGAGCTGATTTATCAGCGCAACGCCCTGCCTGCCATCACCGGCCATATCTGCGATCACCAGTGCCAGTACAACTGCACCCGTCTCGACTACGACAGCCCGCTCAATATCCGCGAGCTCAAGAAAGTGGCGCTGGAGCGCGGCTGGGAAGGGTACAAGGCACGCTGGCACAAACCGGCCGGCAGCGGTGACAAACACCCGGTCGCGGTCATTGGCGCCGGCCCGGCCGGTCTCTCAGCCGGTTACTTCCTGGCCCGCGCCGGTCACCCGGTCACCGTGTTCGAGCGCGAAGCGGATGCCGGTGGCGTGGTCAAACACATCATCCCCGAGTTCCGCATTCCGGCCGAGCTTATCCAGCACGACATCGACTTTGTCGCCGCCCACGGGGTCAAGTTCGAGTTCGGCTGCGATCCGGCGCTCACCGTCGACAAGCTGCAGGAGCAGGGCTTTAGCTATGTCTTCGTCGGCATCGGTGCCGACAAGAACGGTGGCATGCGCCTTGAGGGGGGACACGAGCGGATTTACAAATCCTTCCACTTCCTGCGCAGCTTCAATCAGGGCAAACCGCTGCCGCTGGGCCGCCATGTGGCTGTGGTTGGTGCCGGCAACACCGCCATGGACTGCGCCCGAGCCGCCCTCAAGGTGCCCGGTGTCAGCGATGTGACCGTTATCTACCGTCGCAGCGAAAAAGAGATGCCCGCCTATCGCGAGGAGTATCTGGAAGCGGTGGAGGATGGGGTGCATTTTTGCTTCCTCACCAATCCGGAGCGCTTTGAGAAAGATGGCAAGCTTGTCGTGCGGATGATGGCGCTGGGGGAACCTGACGAGCAGGGCCGCCGCCGTCCGGTGCCCACCGAGCAGACCGAAGTGATGCAGATGGATGCCTTGATCACCGCCATCGGCGAGCAGCCTGACTGCGAGGTATTGAAAGCCATGGGCATTCCCCTTGGCAGCGATGGCTGGCCCGAGGTGGATAGTCAGAGCGGCGAAACCAGCCGTCGCAACGTATTCCTCATCGGTGACGTACAGAGCGGCCCATCCTCCATCGTCGGTGCCATCGGTGGTGCCCGCCGCGCCGCGGATCTGGTGCTGGCCCGTGAGCATATCGCCAGCCAGCAGCATGAAGTGACCACCCAGCCGTCGGGCAAGGACGAGATCTACCGCCGCAAGGGAAACATCGCCGTCACTATGGTGGACAAGAGCGAGCGCGATGCCTTCGTGGCGCAAGAGGCGCACCGCTGCCTCGAGTGCAACTACCTCTGCAGCAAGTGCGTGGATGTCTGCCCCAACCGGGCCAACGTCGCCATCGCGGTGCCTGGCTTCAAAGACGCGTTTCAGACATTGCATCTGGATGCCTACTGCAACGAATGCGGCAACTGCGCCCAGTTCTGCCCCTGGCAGGGCAAGCCCTATCAGGACAAAGTCACCATCTTCAGCCTGCCCGAGGACTTCGACAACAGCCGCAACCCAGGTTTCTATCTGGCTGACGGTGGCGAACTGCGGGTGCGTCAGGATGGCGAGATCTATCGCCTGACCATAGACGCCCAGAGCCGGATCCAGGATGCGCCCGAGGCGCTCGGCGACATGTGCCGCATCATCAGCCATGTCCACGCCCATCACCACTACCTGCTGGGGGCCGTCGAGGTCTGAGCGAACGAATAAGCGAAGGAGCCAACCATGTTTATTCTGAAAAACGTCACCGCCGTCCAGCTGGAGCCGACCCTGGTGCTGGAAGGGGTGGATATCGCCATCGAAGGATCGCTTATCAAAGCGGTGGGGCCCAATCTGCGGGCCCTCTACCCAGAGGCCACCTATCGGGAGATGGGCGGCAAGCTGGTGATGCCGGGTATCGTCTGTGCCCACAACCACTTCTACTCAGGCCTGTCGCGGGGGATCATGGCCAACATCGCCCCCTGTCCGGACTTTATTTCCACTCTGAAAAACCTCTGGTGGCGGCTGGATCGGGCGCTCGATGAAGAGTCCCTCTACTACAGCGGTCTCATCTGCTCGCTGGAGGCGATCAAGAGCGGCTGCAGCGCGGTGATCGACCACCACGCGTCGCCCAACTTCATCAAGGGCTCCCTGAATGTGCTGCGCAAAGGGTTTATGGAGGCGGGTCTGCGCGGCATGACCTGCTTCGAGACCACGGATCGCAACGGCGGCCTCGCCGAGCTGCAGGCCGGGGTGGAGGAGAACATATTGTTCGCCCAACAGATCGATGCGGCCAAAGCCAAGGGGAGCGAACCCTATCTGGTGGAGGCCCATATCGGCGCTCACGCCCCCTTCACCGTACCCGACGAGGGGCTGGCCATGCTGCGTGAAGCGGTGCAGGTCACCGGTCGCGGTCTGCATATCCATGTGGCGGAAGACCGCTACGACATGGCCCACGGTCACAACCACCATGGCAAGGAGCCCATCGCCCGGCTGGACGAGTTTGGCCTTGTCGACAGCAAGACCCTGATCGCCCACGGCATCTACTTAAGCCCGGCTGACATCGAACTGCTCAACAGCCGCGATGCCTTCCTGGTGCATAACGCCCGCTCCAACATGAACAACCACGTGGGCTACAACCTGCACCTGCCTGAGTATCGCAATCTGGCGCTCGGCACCGATGGTATCGGCTCCGACATGTTCGAAGAGCTCAAGTTTGCCTACTTCAAGCACAGGGATGCTGGCGGAGCGCTGTGGCCCGACAGTTTTGCCCGCTTCCTCTGGAACGGCAACACCCTGCTGGAACGCAACTTCGGCGCCAAATTTGGCCGCCTGGAGCCGGGCTACAAGGCCGACCTCACCATCTGCGACTACGCCGCACCGACCCCGCTGGCGCCGCGCAACCTCGGCGGCCATCTCGCCTTTGGCATGGGCTCATCCTCGGTCAACAGCGTGATGGTCGAGGGGCGCATGGTCTATCAGGATCGCGAGTTCGCCTTTGACGTCGAACCCATTTATCAGCAGGCCAGCAAGGTGGCGAGCCGCCTGTGGCAACGGATGGATCAGCTGGCCTGAGGCCACCCTCCGACGTTTGGACTGGATTGCCCGCCCTGTGGATTTTCCCGGCGGCGGGCAGCAAGAGTAAGGACGACACATGATTGAGCAATTCTTCCGACCCGAGCAACTGGGTCAGGCTTTGGAACTCAAGGCCCGCTTTGGCAACGACGCCGTCTACATGGGGGGCGGCAGCAAGCTCAACGCCGCCCCGACCCGCACCGACAAGAAGGTCGCCATCTCGCTGGACAAGCTCGGACTTGGCCAGATTGAGCAGCAGCACGGCCAGCTCCACATCGGCGCCACCGTTACCCTGCAAGCCCTCAAAGACGACCCCCGTACCCCGGCCGCCCTGTGCGAGGCGCTGGGGTTTGTCTACTCCCGCCATCTGCGCAATCAGGCCACCCTCGGCGGCGAGCTTGCCTGCCAGCAGCAGGACTCCCCGCTGCTGCCGGTGCTGCTGGTGCTCGAAGCGGTGGTGGTGCTGGAGAACAACCAGCTGCAACCCATCGATGCCTACCTGGCCGGCCAGCGCAAGGAGCTGGTGCTGGGGGTGGTGCTGCCGGAGCCCGAGCTGCGCTGCGCCACTCGCCGCATCAGCCGCAACGCCGACGGCCTGGCGGTGATGACAGCCGCGGTGGCCCTCGACGCCCTTGGCGAGATGCGGGTCGCCCTGGCGGGCGTCACACCGCAGCCGATGCGCCTGCGGGACGTGGAGCGTCATGAGCTGCGGGATGCAGCGCTGGAGGCGGCGGTGAGCGCACTGATTGCGCCGCGCGCGGATCTCGGTGGCAGCGTGGCCTACAAGCGCTATATCAGCGGCGTGGTGGTGGCAGATCTGCTGGTGGAGTGCCAGCAGCAGGAGGTACAGGCATGATGGAACTCAACTTTACCCTGAACGGTGCCCTGCGCACCGTCATCGCCCCGGCTGGCGAGAATGCCCAGCGGGTGCTGTTCAACCAGTGCCGGATGCACTCGGTGCGCAACAGTGACGACGGTTTCGGCTTTGCCGGCTCCGACGCGATCCTCTTCAACGGCAAGGTGATCAACGCCTCCCTGCTGATCGCCGCCCAGCTGGATGGATCAGAGGTGCGCACCGCCGAGTCGCTGGGCAGCTGGAACCAGCTCAGTCTGGTGCAGCAGGCCATGGTGGACGTGGGCGTGGTGCAGTCCGGCTACAACGATCCGGCCGCGGCGCTCATCGTCACCGACCTGCTTGATCGCCACCCCAGCCCCAACCGTGATCAAATCGACGACGCGCTCTCGGGCCTCTTTCACCGCGACGGCGGCTACCAGCAGTTCTATCAGGCCATCGAGCTGGCCAGCTCGCGCCTCAATGATCCCGATTACCTGTGCCAGATTGCCCCCGAGTTTCGTGACGACCTGCGCCACATCGGCAAGAGTTGCCCGAAAGTGGACGCTGCCAAGATGGTGCAGGCCAAGCCCTGCTACGTGGAGGACAGGGTCAGCGAGGATGCGCTGGTCATCAAGATGCTGCGAAGCCCCCATCCCCATGCGGTGATCACCAGGCTCGATGTGAGCCGCGCCGAAGCCATGCCGGGGGTGGTGCACGTCATCACTCACCTCAACTGCCCGGATGTCTACTACACCCCGGGTGGCCAGAGCGCCCCCGAGCCGTCACCGCTCGATCGCCGCATGTTTGGCCGCAAGCTGCGCCACGTCGGTGATCGTGTTGCTGCCGTGGTGGCCGAGAGCGAAGCCATCGCATTGGCGGCGCTCAAACTCATTGAGGTCGAGTATCAGGTGCTGCCGGCGGTCATGAACATAGACGAGGCGATGGCCCCTAATGCGCCGCTGGTCCACGACGAGCCCATCGTCTACATGGCCGGGGCGCCGGCGGATCTCGAGCAGCAGAACGCCTGCTCGGTGCGTCGCGGCGACGAGCACATGATCATCAACTTCCCCATCGGTTCCCGCCCGCATGAGAACCTGGCCGCCAGCGTCCATGGCCAGATTGGCGATGTGGCCAAGGGCTTTGCCGAGGCAGATGTGGTGCTGGAGCGCACCTACGAGTCGACCCAGGCCCAGCAGTGCCCGACCGAGCCGCACATCTGCTTTACCTACATGGATGGGGATCGGCTGGTGATCCACGCTTCCACTCAGGTGCCGTGGCACGTACGCCGTCAGGTGGCGCGTATCGTCGGCCTCAAGCAACATCAGGTGCATGTGATCAAGGAGCGGGTAGGGGGCGGTTTCGGCTCCAAGCAGGATATTCTGCTGGAAGAGGTGTGCGCCTGGGCGACCAGAGTCACCGGCCGTCCGGTTACCTTCCGCTACACCCGTGAAGAGGAGTTCATCAGCAACACCTCCCGCCACGTGGCCAAGGTGAAGGTGAAAGTGGGGGCCAAGAAGGATGGCACCATCACCGCCATCGAGATGGATTTTCGCGCCAACACCGGCCCTTACGGCAACCACTCATTGACGGTGCCGAGCAACGGCCCGGCGCTTTCCCTGCCGCTCTACCCGTGCGAGAACGTGCGCTTTACCGTCAATACCTACTACAGCAACATCTGCCCGACCGGCGCCTATCAGGGTTATGGCGCGCCCAAGGGCAACTTCGCGCTGACCATGGCGATTGCCGAACTTGCCGAGCGACTCGGCATCGATCAGCTCGACATGGTGGAGCACAACCGGGTGCACGAGGGGGACATCCTCAAGGTGCTGGGGGCCATCGGCGAGGGCAAGATGCCCACTTCTGTGCCCCATGCGGCCAGCTGCGCCCTCGAACCCATCCTCAAGCAGGGTCGCGAGCTGATCGCCTGGGATAGCCCCAAAGCCGTCGACGGGGATTGGCGCATCGGTCGTGGCGTCGCCATCATCATGCAAAAATCGGGGATCCCGGACATCGATCAGGCCAACTGCATGGTCAAGCTGGAATCGGACGGCACCTTTATCGTCCACTCCGGTGGCGCCGATATCGGCACCGGCCTCGATACCGTGGTGGCCAAGCTGACCGCCGAAGTGCTGCACTGCCCGCTCGGGGATGTGCACGTCATCTCGGGCGACACCGACCACGCCCTGTTTGACAAGGGGGCTTACGCCTCGTCAGGTACCTGCTTCTCCGGTAACGCGGCCAAGAAGGCGGCCGAGAACCTCAAGGAGAAGATCCTGTTCCACGGCGCCGCCATGCTGGGCGAGCCGGTAGCCGATGTTGAGCTGGCGTTCCCGGGCGTGGTGCGCGGCAAGCTGGGGGAGGTGAGCCTCGCCAAGCTGGCCCACAAGGCCGAGACCGGTACCGGCTTCGGTATCTTGGTGGGCACCGCCAGCTACATCACTTCTGAGCTCGCCTTCCCGTACGGCGCCAACTTCGCCGAGGTGGCGGTCAACGTCAGAACCGGCCAGATCCGGCTCGACAAGTTCTACGCCCTGCTCGACTGCGGCACCCCCATCAACCCGGAGCTGGCGCTCGGCCAGATCTACGGGGCGACCATGCGGGCCATCGGTCACTCATTGACCGAGGAAATCTGCTACGACGGCAAGGGCATCCCGCTCACCCGGGATCTGAAGAGCTATGGCGCGCCCAAGATTGGCGACATTCCGCGCGATTTTCGGGCCTTCCTGGTACCGAGTGACGACAAGGTCGGCCCCTACGGCGCCAAGTCCATCTCGGAGATCGGGGTCAACGGCGCCGCACCTGCCATCGCTACCGCCATCCACGACGCCTGCGGTGTCTGGCTGCGCAAGTGGCACTTCACGCCGGAGCAGATCCTGCGCGAACTGGGCAAGCTGGAGCAACCAGCGTCGGCATAACAAAAGAAAAGGTGAGGGGCGGGCGCAGGCTCGCCCCCAGCACCTGACAGCGGAATGAGTACTCCGCCCATATTCTGTGTGATGGGACAATCAAGATGTCTAAAACAACACGCAAGCACTCGGACCTGATTTACGCGCTCGAAGACAAACCTCCCTTTTACCAAACCCTGATGGGGGCCGTGACCCACCTGCTGGCCATTTTCGTGCCCATGGTGACGCCGGCCCTGATCGTGGGCGGGGCCCTTGGCCTCTCCACCGAGACCACCGCCTATCTGGTCTCCATGGCGATGATCGCCTCCGGCATCGGCACCTGGCTGCAGGTGAACCGCTACGGCCCCATCGGCTCGGGGCTGCTCTCCATCCAGTCGGTCAACTTCTCCTTCGTCACCGTGATGATTGCGCTGGGCAGCGCCATGAAAAAAGATGGCCTGCACGAGGAGCTGATCGTCTCGACCCTGCTCGGGGTCTCCTTCGTCGGGGCCTTCCTGGTGATGGGCTCCTCCTTCGTGCTGCCCTATCTCAAGCGGGTGATCACCCCGACCGTGAGCGGGGTGGTGGTGCTGATGATTGGCCTGAGCCTCATCAAGGTGGGGATCATCGACTTTGGCGGTGGCTTCTCCGCCATGAGCAGCGGCACCTTCGGCAAATACGAGAACATCGGCCTGGGGCTGCTGGTGCTCTGCGTCATCGTCGCCTTCAACTGCAGCAAGAGCCCCTTGCTTCGCATGAGCGGTATCGCCATCGGCCTGCTGGTGGGCTATGCGGTGGCCCTGATGCTCGGCATGGTGGACTTCTCCGCCCTTGAGAACCTGCCACTCATCACAGTACCCATCCCGTTCAAGTACGGTTTTTCCTTCGATCTGCACGCCTTCGTGCTGGCCGGCACCATCTATCTGTTGAGCGTGCTGGAGGCGGTGGGGGACATCACCGCCACCGCCATGGTCTCCCACCGGCAGATCCAGGGCCCCGAGTTTCAAAAACGACTCTCCGGCGGCGTGCTGGCAGATGGCCTGGTATCGGTGATCGCCTCGGCGCTCGGCTCCCTGCCGCTCACCACCTTTGCCCAGAACAACGGCGTCATCCAGATGACCGGGGTGGCCTCGCGCCACGTGGGCAAGTTCATCGCCGTCATCCTGGTGCTGCTCGGCCTCTTCCCGGTGGTGGGGCGCTTCTTCACCACCATACCGTCGCCTGTGATGGGGGGGGCCATGGTCATCATGTTCTCCATGATCGCCATCGCCGGTGGTCGCATCATCATCAGCCACGGCTTCGATCGGCGCGAGACCCTGATCGTCGCCACTTCGCTCGGGCTGGGGCTCGGGGTCTCCTACGACCCGAACGTCTTCAAGGTGCTGCCGGCGGGGATCTACATGCTGGTGGAGAACCCCATCTGCGCCGGCGGCATCACCGCCATCATCATGAACCTGGTGCTGCCGCAGAGCCGCAGACGCAAGGCGGCCGCCAATGCCGCCGAGGCGGTGGAGCTGATCCAGCTGAGCGACAAACCCGACACCCGTTTTGCCACCCGGCCCGCCCCGTCGGCCACCGCCCGCCAACAGGGGCTGGCGACGGACGAGGCCCAGGTGCGCGCCCCGCAAGTGGATCGCGGCTAACGAACAACAAGAGGGAATTGAGAGATGAAAAACGACAACTCCGTCAAGGCGGTGCGTGGCAGCTTCTTCGACATCACCCGGGTGGTGAGCCAGCCCGAGGAGATAGAGCCCAATGCCCGCCTCATCGAAGACGGCCTGCTGATCATCCGCAACGGCTGCATCGACTGGTTCGGCCAGTGGGAGGAGGGCCGTGATCGCATTCCGGCCCAGGTGCGGGTGCGTGACTATCGCGGCAAGATGATAGTGCCCGGCTTTGTCGACACCCACATCCACTACCCGCAGAGCGAGATGGTGGGGGCCTATGGCGAGCAGCTGCTGGAGTGGCTCAACCGCCACACCTTCCCGGCCGAGCGGCGCTACAACGATCTCGAGTATGCCCGCGAGATGTCCACCTTCTTCATCAAGCAGCTGCTGCGAAACGGCACCACCACGGCGCTGGTGTTCGGCACCGTCCACCCCGAGTCGGTGGATGCCCTGTTCGAGGCGGCCAGCCGCATCAACATGAGGATGATCGCCGGCAAGGTGATGATGGATCGCAATGCGCCAGATTATCTGCTCGATACCGCCGAGAGCAGCTATGAACAGAGCAAGGCGCTCATCGAGCGCTGGCACGGCAACGGCCGCTTGCTCTACGCTATCACGCCGCGCTTTGCTCCCACCTCGACCCCGGCGCAGCTGGCGATGGCGCGGCGGCTGCGCGAAGAGTACCCGACCACCTATCTGCACACCCATCTGTGCGAGAACAAGGACGAGATAGCCTGGGTGAAATCCCTCTTCCCGGCGCATCAGGGCTATCTCGACGTCTATCACCAGCACGGCCTCACCGGCCACAACTGCGTGTTTGCCCACTGCGTTCATCTGGAAGAGCAGGAGTGGGATTGCCTGAAGGAGACCGGCTGCACCATCGCGTTTTGTCCCACCTCCAATCTGTATCTGGGCAGTGGCCTCTTCAAGCTGCACAAGGCGTGGCACAAGCAGGTGAAGGTGGGGATGGGCACCGATATCGGCGCTGGCACCACCTTCAACATGCTGCAGACCCTCAACGAGGCCTACAAGGTGATGCAGTTGCAGGGGGAGCGGCTCTCGGCCTATCAGGCCTTCTATCTGGCGACCCTGGGCGGCGCCCATGCGCTGGGGCTGGACGAGCAGATCGGCAGCTTCTCGGTGGGCAAGGAGGCGGACTTCGTGGTGCTCGACCCGGTCGCCACCCCGCTGCAGCAGTTGCGTTACGACAACTCCACCACCTTGCGCGACAAGCTGTTCGTACTGCTGACACTGGGGGATGACAGATCCATCTACCGCACCTATGTGGATGGTCAGCTGGTGCACGAGCGGGGTTGATCCGGTTTTCAAAGCAGAGGGGCGGGCATGCTCGCCCCGGGAACACGGCAGCAGGGGCCAGCGTGGTGCCTGCGCCGCACGACAGGCGAGGCGCTTGCCCCGCCACAGCAGGTGAAATGGCCCGGTTTTTTTAGATGGCAAGTCAAACGTTTGCCTTGTCTGCCAACCCCATGATGCCGGCGACCGTGGCAGCAGAGATCCACGGCACCGACCGCCATTTCGTCACGACACATTCAGGGATGCAGGAAGGAGTCGGCCATGAGCCAGACAAACAGGATAAACGAGATGGACGGGGCAGTTGCGGACAAGGGGGCGGCGGCGGGACGACAGCCCGCCGGCGGCGCACTCGATCGCTACTTCATGATCAGCGAGCGGGGCAGCAACGTGCGCCAGGAGGTGCTGGCGGGGCTCACCACCTTCCTCGCCATGGTCTATTCGGTGATCGTGGTGCCCAGCATGCTCGGTAAGGCGGGCTTTCCGCCCGGCGCCGTGTTCGTGGCCACCTGTCTGGTGGCGGGCTTTGGTTCGCTGCTGATGGGACTCTGGGCCAAGCTGCCGATGGCCATCGGCTGCGCCATCTCGCTCACCGCCTTTACCGCCTTCAGCCTGGTGCTGGGGCAGCAGATCTCCATCCCGGTGGCGCTCGGCGCCGTCTTTCTGATGGGGGTGCTGTTTACCGCCATCTCGGTGACCGGGGTGCGCAGCTGGATCCTCGACAACCTGCCGATGGGGATCGCCCATGGCACCGGTATCGGCATCGGGCTCTTCCTGCTGCTGATCGCCGCCAACGGGGTGGGGCTGGTGATCAAGAACCCGCTGGAGGGGCTGCCGGTGGCGCTGGGGGCCTTTACCTCCATGCCGGTCATCATGTCCCTCATCGGGCTGGCGATCATCGTCGGGCTGGAGAAGCTTAAAGTTCCGGGCGGGATCCTCTTGGTGATCATCGCCATCTCCATTTTCGGCCTCATCTTCGATCCGGCGGTCAAGTACCAGGGGCTGTTCGCCATGCCGAGCCTCGCCGACGAGCAGGGCAACTCCCTCATCTTCAGCCTGGACGTGATGGGGGCGCTCTCGCCGCTGGTGCTGCCAAGCGTGCTGGCGCTGGTGATGACGGCGGTGTTTGATGCCACCGGTACCATTCGCGCCGTGGCGGGGCAGGCCAACCTGCTGGACAAGGACGGTCACATCATCAACAGCGGCAAGGCGCTCAGCGCCGACTCCATCAGCAGCATCTTCTCCGGTCTGGTGGGGGCCGCGCCGGCCGCCGTCTACATCGAATCGGCGGCGGGCACGGCGGCAGGGGGCAAGACCGGTCTCACCGCCACCGTGGTGGGGGTCTTGTTCCTGTTGATGCTGTTCCTCTCGCCGCTCTCCTACCTGGTGCCGGCCTATGCCACCGCACCGGCGCTGATGTACGTGGGGCTCTTGATGCTGAGCAACGTCGCCCGGCTCGACTTCGATGATTTCGTCGGCGCCATGTCCGGCCTGCTGTGCGCCGTCTTCATCGTGCTCACCTGCAACATAGTCACCGGCATCATGCTGGGCTTCAGCGCCCTGGTGATCGGCCGCATCTGCTCGAAGGAGTGGCGCAAGCTCAACGTCGGCACCGTCATCATCGCCCTGGCGCTGGTGCTCTTCTACGCCGGCGGCTGGGCCATCTAGTCCGGATCATTTCCTTCTCTATGGCGGGGCCAGCCTCTCTTGGCCGGCCCCGCCCTTCAAACCGTACTCATACCATTTTGATAACGAGGCTTACCAGATTGATAACGCCGCCCGGCAATGGCGCTGCCGAGTCCTCCATGGGGAGCTGCTGCGGGGCCGGTCACGGCCATGACGGAGAGCCTGATGGGCGCCGGATGGGATCTTCTTCACACTTCTTCCCTTTGCTCGCCGCCTTTGCCCCCCGCTTGGCCCGAGGTGCCGGAAACGGGCGCATATCTTGCTGTTTTTTATACCGGTTCTGATTTTTTCTGCCTGACAAAGGACTTGCATATGTCCATAGGATTACCGCTCAAGCGGGTGGATGCCGAGGCCAAGGTGACCGGCAGCGCCCGCTACACCGACGACAACATCATGCTCGGCATGCGCCACGCCAAGTACGTGCGAAGCCATATCGCCCACGGCAAGGTGCTCACCATCGACGCCAGCGACGCGCTGGCCCTGCACGGGGTTGAAGCCGTGTTCACCCACGAGGATGTGCCCACCACCTGTTTTCGTACCGCCGGCCACGCCTGGTCTCTCGATGAGACCAAACGGGACGTGAAAGACCGGCGCCTGCTCACCGACCATGTGCGCCACTTTGGCGATGGCGTCGCCATCGTGGTGGCCCGCGATCCGCTGGTCGCTGAGAAGGCCGCCGCCCTGGTCAAGGTGACCTACGAGCCGCTGCCGGTGATGACGGATGCGGCCAGCGCCCTGGCCGAGGGGGCCTGTCCCATCCACCCGACCGGCAACCTGCTGCGCCAGAGCCAGATCCGGGCGGGAGAGCCGGAGCAGGCCATCGCCGCCGCCGACTTGCAGTTCAGGGGGCACTACCAGACGCCGGTGGTGCAGCACTGCCATCTGGAGACGGTGACCTGCTACGCCTACATGGATCAGCCGGACCACATCATAGTCGTGACCAGCACCCAGATCCCCCAGATTGTGCGCAGCCGGGTGGCCAAATCCCTCGGCCTGCCCTGGTCGAGCGTGCGGGTGATCAAGCCCTACATGGGCGGCGGTTTTGGCAACAAGCAGGATGTGCTGGAAGAGCCGATGGCGGCGTTTTTGAGCTACAAGCTCGGCGGCGTGCCGGTCAAGGTGACCTTTAGCCGGGAGGAGTGCTTCTTTGCCTCTCGTACCCGCCACGGCTTTGCCATCGACGGCACCCTTGGCATCAGCCGGGATGGCGTGCTCAAGGGGTATCAACTGGACGTGCTCTCCAACACCGGCGGCTATGCCTCCCACGGCCACTCCATCGCCAGCGCCGGCGCCAACAAGATAAGTTACCTCTATCCGCGCAGTGCCTTTGGCTACGACGCCAAAACCTTCTACAGCAACCTGCCCACCGCCGGTGCCATGCGCGGTTACGGCGCGCCCCAGGTGGTGTTTGCCCTCGAATGCATGCTGGATGATGCCTGCGCCGAGCTGGGTCTGGATCCGCTTACAGTGCGCATAGCCAACGTGGCCCGCGAAGGGGATGTCAATCAGGTCAACCAGAAGACCATCTACAGCGCCGGCTTGCCCGAGTGTTTGCGCCGGGGTAGCGAGCAGTTCGAGTGGGAGCGGCTCAAGGCCGAATGTCTGGCACAGGATCCGGCAAGCCGGGTACGGCGCGGCATCGGGGTTGCCTGTTTCAGTTATGGATCCAACACCTATCCGGTGGGGGTCGAAATTGCCGGCGCCCGCATGCTGCTCAATCAGGATGGCACCGTCAATCTGCAGATCGGCGCCACCGAGATAGGGCAGGGATCGGACACCGTCTTTGCCCAGATGGCGGCCCAGACCTTGGGCATCCCGTTTGATCAGATCCGGGTCATTTCGACTCAGGATACCGACATTACCGCCTACGATCCGGGCTCGTTCGCCTCGCGCCAGAGCTATGTGGCGGCCCCCGCCATCCATCAGGCAGCGCTGCAGCTGCGGGCCCGCATCCTGTCGCTGGCGGCCCAGCTCTGCCATCAGGATGTGGGATCGCTCACCCTGGTCGACGGCTACGTGGTGCTGGCCGGTGCACCGGACAAGGTGCTCATCAGCGTCGCCGAGGTGTCGGTCAACGCCTACTACCACCTCACCATCGGCGGCCAGATCACCTCGGAAGTCTCCCACAAGACCACCACCAACCCGCCGAGCTTTGGCTGCACCTTTGTCGATCTCAGCGTCGACATCGATCTCTGCAAGGTGACCATCAATCGCATCCTCAACCTGCACGATGCGGGCAAGATCCTCAATCCGCAGCTGGCAGAGGGGCAGGTGCACGGCGGCATGGGGATGGGGATCGGCTGGTCCCTGTTCGAGGAGATGATCATCGACGCCAAGAGCGGCGTGGTGCGCAACCCCAACCTGCTCGACTACAAGTTCCCTACCATGCTGGACTTGCCCGATCTCGAATGCGATTTCGTGCAGACTTACGAGCCCCAGTCGGTCTATGGCCACAAATCTTTGGGGGAGCCGCCCATCATTTCGCCGGGCCCGGCCATTCGCAACGCCATTCGCATGGCGACCGGGGTGGCCATCAACGAGCTGCCCATCACCCCCAAGACCCTGTTCCGGGAGTTTGTCGCCGCGGGTTTGATTGGCGAGGGATCAGGGGAGGAGCAACGCCATGTTTGATATTGCCCGTTATTACAAGGCCCACAGTGTGGCCGAGGCGGTTGCCCTGCGCCAGGCCGACCCCGAGGCGTGCCTGCTGGCCGGTGGCACCGATGTGATGATCCAGCTCCATCACCTCAACGCCGCCTATCGCCATATCGTCGATATTCACGACTTGCCGGAACTCAAGGGGGTGAGCGAGCTGGCCGACGGCGCTATTCGCATCGGCTCCGGCACTACCTTTACCGAGCTCATCGAAAACAAGCTGGTGCAGCGCCGCCTGCCGATGCTGGCCGAGGCCGCTGCCACCATCGCCGGCCCGCAGATCCGCAACGTCGCCACCTATGGCGGCAACATCTGCAACGGCGCCACCAGTGCCGACTCGGCGGCGCCCACCGTGGCGCTGGAAGCCGAGCTGGAGATCGCCGGCCCCGATGGCACGCGCCGCATCCCCATCGCCGGTTTTCACACCGGCCCGGGCAAGGTGGCGCTGCAACCAGCGGAGATCCTGGTGGCGTTTCACTTTGCCCCGGACGCGCACCCCCAGGTGGGCTCCCACTACTTCAAGTACGCCATGCGAGGGGCCATGGATATCGCCACCATAGGCTGCGCCGCCTACTGCCAGATTGAGGATGGTCACTTCAAGCGCCTGCGGCTGGCTTACGGGGTGGCGGCGCCGACGCCGGTGCGCACCCCGCACGCCGAAGCGGCGGCCGAGGGGCAACCCCTGACTCGCGCCACACTGGCAGCGATTGCCGATGCGGTGGTAGCCGACGTGGCGCCGCGCTCCTCCTGGCGGGCAGAAAAGGAATTTCGCCTGCACCTGATCAAAACCCTGGCGCAGCGGGTGATCACCTGCGCCGTCGAACGTGCCGGAGGCAAGATCCTATGATGCAACCGCAAAGCTGTCCCACTGTTGCGATCCAGTGCGAGATCAACGGCAAGCCTTACTCCTATGCTGTGCGGCCCACCATGTCGCTGCTTCACTTCCTGCGCGGGCAGGGGCTGATCAGCGTGAAAGAGGGGTGCAGTGTCGGCGAGTGCGGCGCCTGTACCGTGCGGGTCGATGGCGTGGCCATCGACTGCTGCCTCTATCTGGCGGTATGGGCCGATGGCAAATCCATTCGCACCGTGGAGGGGGAGCGCAAGGGGAATGAGCTCTCCGATGTACAACAGGCCTTTATCGACGAGGGGGCGGTGCAGTGCGGCTTTTGCACCCCAGGCCTCGTGATGGCGAGCGCCGCCCTGCTCGACAAGACAGATCGCCGTCCGCTGACCGAGGCTGAGATCCGCCGCGGCCTGTCGGGGAATCTGTGCCGCTGCACCGGTTACCAGAACGTGGTGCGGGCGGTGAAGAAGTGCTGCAAGGGGTGACGGGGCTCTCCTGCGATGCTCCCTCCGAACGACAGCCTTGCATGGGATGACAGCGCTTAAATAACCGAGAGATTATTTCAGGCGCGCAGGTAAAGTGTGCATCCCGTTATTTCGGGCGGGCACTGGGGAGCAGGCATACTGCACTGCCGGGCTGTCAGCACAAATAACGAACAGTCTGGTCCGCGTAGCGGCCTGGAAATGGCAAGCGACTGTTTTTACGCACTATGTCAATTTGTGTCGCCATCTTGTGCGCCTCTTTTGCCTATTGGCGGCAGCAAATACCGGTGGGCGGGAAATAACGGAAAATAACGGCAAGGGGGCTGAAAAAAAGCCCCTTTTTCGTCACGTGACCGCAACATTTTTCTGTAATTGTTAGCCAGCTCGCGGCGGCCCTGTGCCGAAACGGGCAGAGTAGGCGCCTTGGCTGGCCGAGGCCGCCATGATGCTCAATCAGAATCGTAACAAGGTGCTGCGGCCCGCCTGGCGGGGCGCAAAACATAACGTCAAAAAGAAAAGGAAACTGGCATGTCAGGAAGACACTCTCTGGTAGCGCTGGCCGTCGGGCTGGCGCTGGCGGGACAGGCACAGGCACAGCTGCTCATCAGCGAATACCTGGAAGGCTCGGGCAACAACAAGGCGGTGGAGCTGAGCAACCTCGGCAGCGATGCCGTCGATCTCTCCCAATACCGGCTGGCCCTCTACGCCAACGGCAAACCCATCAGCGAATCACCTACCAACAGCCTGGCGCTGCAGGGCACCCTGGCCCCGGGCGCCACCCTGGTGCTGGCCAACCCCTCCGCCAGCAGCGAGATCCTGGCCAAGGCCAACCGCACCAGCGGCAACCTGGTGTTCAACGGTGACGACGCCCTGGTGCTCTATCGCGGCAACGAGATAGTGGACAGCTTCGGCCAGGTCGGTGTGGATCCGGGCACGGCCTGGGTGTCGGGCAACGTCTCGACCCTGGACATGACCCTGCGCCGCAAGGCCACCGTCACCACCGGCCGGGTCGATGCGGCTTCGCCTTTCGATCCGGCGCTCGAATACGTGGCGGCCCCGAAAGATGACGCCAGTGGCCTGGGCTGCAGCGGCGATGGTCCCTGCGATGGCACCCAGCCGCCCGCCTTCGTCTGCCCGGTGGATAGCCTGGTGCCGGTGCCCGCCATTCAGGGCACCGGTACCAGCAGCCCGCTGGTGCCGGCCGGCAAGTTTGAATCGGAGCAGGCCTACGCCACCCGCGGTGTGGTGACTCAGGTAGTGAGCGGCCTCTACAAGGGCTTCTTCATTCAGGATGAGCAGGGGGACGGCGATCCGGCCACCTCCGACGGCCTCTTCGTCTACAGCACCAAGGCCAACGCTGCCATCGTGCCGGGCGCCGAGGTGTGCGTCTCTGGCAAGGTGAAAGAGTATTTCAATCAGACCCAGCTCAACGCCGACGAGCTGGTGGTGACCCGGCCCGCTGGGGCTGTACCGGCTGCGGTGGATCTGGTGCCGGTGGCGGGGGAGAGTCTGAGCCAGCTGCTGGAACGTCACGAGGGGATGCAGGTGCGACTGGTGCCTGAATCCAGCCTGGTGGTGACCCGCAACTTCAGCTTCGATTACGACGGCAAGCGCAACAATCTGGTGCTGGCCTATGGCGCGCCGCTCATCAAGTCGACCCAAAAATTTGCCGCCATGAGCCAGGAGGCGAACAACTGGGCCCTGCGCAACCAGCAGAACCAGCTGGTGGTGGAGACCGACGCCAAGGCGCCGGACGGTGTGCTGCCCTGGTTCCCCGGCTTCAACGCCGAGGATGGTTACCTGCGCATCGGCGACAAGCTCAATGGGCTGGAGGGGGCGCTTGGCTACTCTTACAACCTGTTCAGGCTGGTGGCCAGCAACCGCATCGATGCAAGCCAGATAGATCACAGCGGCTGGGATCGGGTGGAAACCCCCGAGCTCGCCGAGGCGGGGGATCTGCGGGTCGCCAGCTTCAACGTGCTCAACTTCTTCACCACGGTCGTGGGGGGCGATGCCAACCCCACCGGCAGCAACCGGGGCGCCCTCACGGTGGCGGAGTTCGAGTTGCAGCGCACCAAGATCGTCAGCGCCATCACCCGCCTCAACGCCGACGTGGTGGGGCTGATGGAGATAGAGAACAACGGCTACGGTGACAACTCCGCCATCGCCAACCTGGTGGCTGCCCTCAACGCCGCCCTGCCGGACGAGGCGGATCACTACCGCTGGATTGCCTCGCCGGATGGCAAGCCGATAGGCACCGACGCCATCACGGTGGGGCTTATCTACCGGCCCGCCAAGGTGACCCCGGAGGGGGCCGCCAGCCTCATCGCGCTGCCGGTGCAGCAGGCCGAGGCGGTGGACGCCAGCGGCAAGCCGGTGACCATCAACCAAGGGATGCGCGAGTCGCTGGTGCAGCGCTTCAGCTCGCCCAAGGGGGATGCGCCGCTGACCCTGGTGGTCAACCACCTCAAGTCCAAGGGCTCCGCCTGCTTCGAGGATTACCCTGACTACGCCACTGCCGATCCGCTGGACGGCCAGGGCCACTGCAATGCGCTGCGGGTCTCTGCCGCCAAGGTACTGGGGGAGCACCTCAAGGATCTGGCCGGGGATCTGCTGCTCATCGGCGACATGAACGCCTACGGCATGGAGGATCCCATCCGGGTGCTGACCGACTATGATCCGGCCGCCCAATCGCGTCAGATCATGAGCGCCTCCTTCACCACCTTGGCGGGTCAACCCTTCGAGGAGAGCGGCAGCGCCCTTGGCAAGGGGTATGGCCTTGTCAACCTCAACACCCGCTTCCACGGCTCCGACACCTACTCCTACAGCTACGAAGGGGAGCTCGGCAACCTGGATCACGCCCTGGCAAACCCGAGCCTCGCGGCCAAGGTGATCGGCATCGAGGATTGGCACATCAACTCCGCCGAGAGCAACTTCTTCGAGTACGGCAGCAAGTACAGCGGCCAGCTGGCGAAATCCGAAGGGCCCTTCAGCGCCTCGGATCACGATCCCGTGCTGGTGGCCATCCAGTACCCGCTGCCGCCCGCCGGGGTCTTGAGCCTCGAGAGCGCCGCTGCGAACGTGGAGGAGGGCAACACCCTGACCCTGAGCGTGGCGCGCCGCGACGGCAGCTATGGGGAGGCCAGCGTCAGCTATCGCATTGCCTACGGCAGCGCGGACGCAAGCGACGTGGCGCCCCTCATCGGCACCCTGCACTGGGCCGCTGGCCAGAGCGACAGCCAGACCATCAGCATCCCGGTGAAGAGCGACACCCTGCACGAGGGGGACGAGACCTTTACTCTGGAGCTGTTTGATGCGAGCGGCGCGACCCTGGGCGATCAGCACCAGACCCTGGTGACCATCAAGGACAAGCTGGCGCCATCCACCATCTCGCTGGCACGCGCCAGCCTGACGGTGAACGAGGGGCAGTGGTTTGCCGAGATCCCGCTGGTGCGCAGCGGCGATCTGAGCAAGCCGGCCCGGGCCCGGGTGGCCCTTGACGGAGTCACGGCGCGCTGGGGGCTGGATTTCCTGCCCTGGTTCGGTCAGTCGGTGAGCTGGGCCGCGGGCGAGGGAGGCAGCAAGTCGGTCAAGGTGCTGATCATCGATGACTGGTTTGTCGAGCCCACCGAGCAGTTCAAGGTGAGTCTGGCTGCGTTGCAAGGTGGCCAGCCGGGCAACCTGCAGGAGACCCGGGTCGACATTCTGGACAACGACAAGTCCTGGTGGCCCTTCGGTCGCCACTGAGGATGATTCAGCAATGAGAAAGGGGCCTGCGGGCCCCTTTCTGTTGTTGGCCACCTTGCTGTTGCAGGCCAAAGTGCCGAAAACAACGAGGCCCATCACCAGGATGGGCCTCTGAGAGGGACCAGCCGACGGGATCAGCTGCCGCTCTGGGGACCGTCGATCACCAGCTTGCCATCCTTGACCGGGATGGTGGCGCCGGGGGCCTTGTTCATGCGGATCACCCCTTCCTGACCGGCGAGGCGGTAGGTGACGTCATAGCCCAGAGTGCGGGTGCTGCTCTCCTGCACCGTCTTGCAACGCTGCTCTGTGGTGGTGTAGGTATCACCGGCCTGCATGTTGCCCTGCACCTGGTTGCCGGCGTAGCCGCCTGCCACGGCGCCGGCGGCGGTCGCCACCTTCTTGCCGTTGCCGCCACCGAACTGGTTGCCGAGCACGCCGCCCAGCGCCGCACCGACCACGGTACCCAGGATCTTGTGCTCGTCCTGCACCGGTTTGCGGTGGGTCACGGTGACGTTGCGACACTCCTGACGGGGGGTCTTGATGGTCTCGGTCACCGCTTTGCTGGCCAGCACTTCGGCGAACTGAGGCTGTGATGAAAACAGGGATCCGCTGGCGGCGGCTGACAAGGCCAGCGCAGAGGCCACACCGATCCCGACTCCTGCCAACATGGATTTGTTCATTTTCTCTTCTCCTCAAATGCATCACGGGATGCGTCTCTTGCTTGCGCTCATCTTGGCACAAGGGCAAGGAGGCACAAGGCAAAGCCCGTGCGGGCACGACAACCCCTGACTGCACCGAAAAGTGCCTCGCCAAAAAGGTGTCGGGCTTTGGCGACAAAGGCGGGGTGAAGGCAGCAAAAGCGATCTGCGAGTGGCATTTTGCGATTCAGCTGGGCCTATTTTCCCATTTTGCGCCAATCTCCTGCCACCGCCGGCTGGCCTAATGGCAAACCAGAGGGGCTTGTCATCCACCAGCGTCAGTCAGGGTGCGCCAACCGCTTGATAAATCACTGTTGCCGGGAGGATTGGCGGCCGATAACAGATCACGGCAAGCATTATGCTTGCTCTGTTGGCAGAGAGAATCAATCGCGTGTCTATGGCGGCTCGCACCAATGTGAGCCGGCAGGCGCCACCCGCAGTCAGGCCAGATTGGCTGCGGTCATCCGGTCAGCAAGGGGGTTCATATGTCGATGCTGCCAAGATGGATACAACCGGCCGTGCAGGCCGGCATCATCACCCGGGAACAAGCCCAGCGGCTGCTGGACTCCCTCTATCAACCCCTCTGCGAGACGGCGCAGGAGCTGCCCGCCGACCTTGCCGACATCAGCCTCAAGCTCTTCTGTTTTCGCCAGCAGCACAGGGTGCGCCACTAGTTCCCCCGGATCTGCACCGCAGTTTAAGCCTGACCCCGCCGCCGGGGTCAGGGGCTAGAGCATCATCACCTGCGCCACCAGCATCAGGGCGCCGAAGCCCAGCACGAAGCCCACCATGGGCAGCACGAACCTGACCCACTGGTTGAACTGGATGCCGAGCATCTGCAGGGTGACCAGCACCAGCCCGGTGGGGGCCAGGAACAGCATGGCGTACTGTCCCCAGTTGTAGGCCGACACCACGATGTAGCGCGGGATCATCACGGTATCCGCCAACGGCGCCATGATGGGCATGGAGAGCACCGCCAGCCCCGAAGAGGAGGGCACCACCAGCCCCAACAGGGTGAACACCAGCATCTGCGCCACCGCAAACACGCCGCCGTGCATGCCGGCCACCAGACTGGAGGCATAGGCCAAAATGGTGTCCGAGATCATCCCTTGATCCAGCACCAGGTTGACCCCCCGCGCCAGCCCGATGATGAGCGAGACCGCCACCAGCTCGGACGCTCCCTGGGTGAAGGCCTCGACAGCCTCTTTCTCCTTGAGGCCGGAGATAAGGATGATGACGATGGCGACGGCCAGGAAGGAGGCCGCCATCTGCGGGAACCACCAGCCAGCCATGGAGACACCCCACACCATCAGGGGGAAGGCGAGGATGAACAGGGTCAGGATGATCTTGCGGCGCAGGGTGAAGGGGACCCCTTCATCGAGGGAGCCCTCTTTCAGGAAGCGGGCCCGAAAGCTCTCTCTGTCTTCGTAGGTGTAGGAGAAGGCAGGGTTGGCCTTGATCTTCTTGCAGTACCAGTAGAGGTAACCGATCACCACCAGGGTGCCCACCAGACAGCCGACGGCGCGAAAGCTCAGCCCCTCGGTAAAGGGGATGCCGGCGGCGTTGGAGGCGATCACCACCGAGAAGGGGTTGATGGTGGAGAAGGTGGTGCCCATGGAGGCGGCAAGGAAGATGGCCCCCACGCAGACGATGGCGTCATAGCCGAGCGCCAGAAAGATGGGCACCAGGATGGGATAGAAGGCGACCGCCTCTTCCTCCAGCCCGCAGGTGGTGCCCCCTAGCGCCATCACAAAGCAGACCAGCGCCACAAAGAGGAACTCGTTGCCGCGGGTCTTGCGCGACAGCGCCACCAGTCCGGCATTGAAGGCGCCGGTCTTGTTGATGACGCCGATAAGCCCACCCAGTACCAGGATGAAGACGATGATGTCGGCCCCCTCTATGGTGCCCTTGACCATGCTCACCGCCACGTCGGAGAGTCCCTTCGGCGCCTGGGCCAGCCGCTCATAGGTACCGGGGATGGCGATGGGCTTGCGGATGGTGCCATTGACGAACTGCTCCACCCCGATATTGATATCGAGTCTGGTCAGCTCATCCTGAGTGGCGGGCACTCGCCGGGTTTCCCCTTGCGGCGTGTTGATGGTCAGCATATGGCTGGCGGCATTATAAGAGAGCTTGGCATAGGCGCCCGCCGGAATTATCCAGGTGAGGGCGATGGCCAACAACATGATCAAAAACAAGATGGTAAACGCGGTGGGAAATTGTCTGCGGGTCTGGTTATTCGGCTCGGCACACATAAAATGCTCCTCGATAAAGCAGGTTCGGGCTCGGCGGAATATCGGGTCGATAGGGTTCCTTCGTCATGCAGCGGGAGTACGCAAACTCACTGGTTATGGCGCATCGTATGGCGAGAAATCTGGCCTGATATTGAACATCCGGTAGATTGTTTCACCAGGAAACCATAACCCGCCGAGGGGAAGCATGAACAGCGCTGCGGGCCTGCTTTATGGAAGCCGTCACAAAATATATTTCATGAGTGATTGGTCATTAATTTATTGGCAATAAACCGATGTGCTTGCTTATGCCATAAATATCCAGCTGGCATTGTTTCGAAATATATCGATATCGGCAAGCCTGCAACCCGATATGGCCAGCTTGCATGCCAACATCAGCATATTCATTATTTGCCGGGTTTTATGCTGAGGATATTGGCCGTCGATATTTGTCGCTGAAAAAACAGGCACCAGCATGCAGCTCGGTCAGATTGGCGGCGCCGGCGCAGCACCTCTAAGACGTTTTGCTAATACCTGTGGCCATCGCCTCGCGCTAGGCTGTGATCCCCGATACGAGCACCCTCTGGCAGGACGCCAGAGGATGGTTGCCGGCGCTCCCGGGAGCGCACCGCTTTTGCTACCTGCGAGGAAGGAACCCGATGACAGAGCAGAACATCTATCAGCGCGATCTGGAAAAAAATCCCGCCAATTATGAGGCGCTGACCCCCATCAGCTTTCTGGGACGGGCCGCCCGGGTCTACCCCGACTATCCGGCGCTGATCCATGGCCCCCTGCGCCAGAGCTGGGCCCAGACCGAGCGACGCTGCCGCCAGCTGGCTTCGGCCCTGCGCCTGCGCGGCATCGGCGAGGGGGATACCGTCTCCATCGTCGCCCCCAATACCCCGGCCATGTTCGAGGCCCACTTCGGGGTGCCCATGAGCGGCGCCGTGCTCAACACCATCAACACCCGGCTCGATGCCGAGTCGATGGCCTTTATCTTCCAGCATGCCCAGAGCAAGGTGGTGCTGGTAGACCGGGAGTTTGGCGCCCTGGTGCAAAAGGCGTTGGCACTTGTCGAGAACCAGCCGCTGCTGATCGCCATCGACGATCCCCTCTATCAGCAAGGGGAGATAATAAGCGAGCTCACCTATGAGGGGTTTCTTGCCGAGGGGAGCGGGGATGAGCCCGGCTGGCTGCCGCAAGATGAATGGCAGGCGATCTCGCTCAACTACACCTCCGGCACCACAGGCAACCCCAAGGGGGTGGTCTATCACCATCGCGGCGCCCACCTCAATGCGGTCAACAACGTGCTCTCCTGGGAGCTGCCCAAGCACAGCGTCTATCTCTGGACCCTGCCGATGTTTCACTGCAACGGCTGGTGCTTCCCCTGGACCCTGGCGGCGACGGCCGGGGTGAGCGTCTGCCTGCGCCATGTGCAGGCGGCAGCCATCTATGAGGCGCTGCACGAGCACAAGGTGACCCATTTTTGCGCCGCCCCCATCGTACTCAACATGCTCAACAACGCCGATCCGGCCCTCAAACGCGGGCTCGACCACCCCATCAAGGCGATGACAGCAGGAGCGGCGCCCCCCGCCACCGTGATCGCTGGCATGGAGGCGATGGGGATCGCCGTGACCCACGTCTACGGTCTGACCGAAACCTATGGCCCCTGCGTGCTGTGCGAACCGCAAAGAAGCTGGCAGGGGCAGGATGCCACCACGCTGTCGCGTCTGAAGGCGCGTCAGGGGGTAGCCTCACCGTTGCAGGGAGAGATGCGGGTCATCAACCCGGTCAGCGGCGAGCCGGTCCCCCGGGATGGCAAGACCATGGGCGAAATCGTGCTGCGCGGCAATGTGGTGATGAAGGGCTATCTCAAGAACCCGGTCGCCAGCGCCGAGGCGATGGCGGAGGGGTGGTTTCGCAGCGGTGATCTTGCAGTGTGGCACCCGGACGGTTACGTGGAGATCAAGGACAGATCCAAGGACATCATCATCTCCGGTGGGGAGAACATCTCCAGCCTGGAGGTGGAGGACGTGCTCTATCGCCACCCCGATGTGGACGAGGTGGCGGTGATCGCCATGCCGGACGAGAAGTGGGGGGAGGTGCCCTGCGCCTTCGTCAAGCTCAAGGAGGGGCGCGAACTCAGCCAGGCCGAACTCATCGAGTTTTGCCGCGAGCAGATGGCCCATTTCAAGGCCCCCAAGCGCATCATCTTCACCCCACTGCCGAAAACCTCCACCGGCAAGGTGCAGAAATTTATGTTGCGCCAGCAGCTGGGGTGACTCTGACGAGAGCGCCAAGTCAATCAACGGGCCTGCGGGCCCGTTTTGCTTTACGAGATGCAGGAAGCAAGGCCTCGCCGGTAGCGGTTGCCAGCCAACAATACGTGCCTTTCGAGCCCGTCCCGGCTTACCATGGCCGGCATGTCCCGCCAGCCTGAGGATACCCGTGAGAAAATCGGATCGACTGTTTCAATTGACCAACCTGCTGCGGGCTCACCAGCCTCTGACCGCCCGCGAGCTGGCAACGCGTCTGTGTGTCTCGGAGCGCACCATCTACCGCTATATGGACGATCTCTCTCTGGCTGGCATTCCCGTTTATGGTGAAGCCGGGCTGGGCTATCGGCTGAGCGAGGGGTTCGAGATGGCCCCCTTGCAGTTGAGCGCAGCCGAGCTGGAGGCCCTTATCACCGGGGTGAATCTGGTGGCGGTGCTGACCGGCAAGGGGATGGCCGATCCGGCCCGGGCCCTGCTCGCCAAGATAGAGGCCGCTTTGCCGGCACAGGGTATTCAGGTGGACTGCGACCCCGTGGTGCGGGTACCGGACTATCGCACGGCGCATCCGGTATACGCCCGTTGGGATCAGTTGCACGAGGCCATCACCGCCGGCCGCTGGCTGGAAATAGGTTATCAGGATGCCAAAGCCTGCAAGACGGGCCGCCACATCTATCCCCTCGGGCTCTTTTACTGGGGCGGATGCTGGACGCTCGGCGCCTGGTGTGCGCTGCGTCAGGCCTACCGGGATTTCAGGGTGGATCGCATCGATACCCTGGCACAGTGCCGTCAGAGGGAAGGGGCGCCCCCTGGCGTGACCCTGGCCGATTACCTCACCCTGCGACAGTCGGACGAGTTCACCCATGTGCGCAGTGGTGCCGAAACGGCAATTCAGGACTGACACAAGGCTGTCAGTAGCCCTTCGTTATGCTGTTTTCTCCAGACCATCCACAACGGAGAGAACAAGATGATCATCAAGGGAGACATGCAAGGGGCAGGGGGCGTCGAGTTTGCCACTTTCAGGCTCAAGGAGGGGGTGACGGAGGCGGATTTGCTTGCCCTGGCACACAGGGTCGAGTCCGAATTTCTTGTCCAGCAGTCCGAACTCATTGTGCACTGCCTGCTGCGCGGCACCGACGGCCTCTATGCTGACCTGGTGATGGCCCCCAGCCAGTCATTGGTCGAAGCCTATTGCCAGCAGTGGTTGCACAATGCCGTTGCAGGGGAGTACCTGACTCTGCTGGATCCTGACTCGGTGAGCATGAGCTTCTGGACCCGTATCGGCTGAGAGAGTGTGCGGCCTGCCGGCTTTCGTGCCGGTGCTGACCATTAAAGGAAACGGGCCCATCAGGGCCCGTTTGTGCTTCACCGGTTGGTCATCACTTGGTGTGGCGCTCATAAAGCCGCTGTACCACATCCTTCAACGCCAGCCCTTCGTTTTGCAGCAAGACCGTCAGGTGGTAGAGCAGGTCAGCGGATTCGTTGATAAGTTCCTCCCGATCCTTGGCCATGGCGGCGAGCGCCACTTCGACACCCTCTTCACCCACCTTCTGGGCGATGCGCTTGGTGCCCTTGCCATAGAGGCTGGCGGTGTAACTGGTGGCCGGATCTGCCCCTTTGCGTGCGGCCAGGATCTGCTCGAGCTCGGCCAGGAAGCCAAGGGGCGGCACAGGGTGGCCGTCGAAGCAGGAGGGATTGCCCAGATGGCAGGTGGGGCCGACGGGGTTGGCGGCGATCAGCAGGGAGTCCTGATCGCAGTCGGTGGTGATGGCGACCAGCTGGAGCACATGGCCCGAGCTCTCCCCCTTGGTCCAGAGGCGCTGCTTGCTGCGGCTGAAGAAGGTGACCTGGCCGGTCGCCAGGGTTTTATCCAGGGCTTCCCGGGTCATGAATCCCTGCATCAGCACCTCGCCGCTGGCGGCATGCTGGACGATGGCGGGGATCATGCCGTCACATTTCGCCCAGTCCAGGCGCTCAGCCAGCGATACGTCGTTGTTTACAGCTTGATTATTCACGGATGGCGACTCCTTCGGTTTTCAGCCAGCGTTTCAGTTCGGGAATGGGGATAAGGCCTTTGTGGAACACGGAGGCGGCCAGCGCTCCGTCCACGTCGGCGAGGGTGAAGGCATCGCGAAAGTGCTCCATGGCACCGGCGCCGCCGGAGGCGATGAGCGGCACCTTGCAGACGGCCCGCACCAGCTTGAGTTGCTCGAGATCATAGCCCTGGCGCATGCCGTCCTGGTTCATCACGTTCAGCACGATTTCACCGGCGCCACGCTTTTGCGCCTCCTCGACCCAATCGAGGGTATGCCAGGCGGTGGTGCGAGTGCGGCTCTCGTCGCCGGTAAACTGCTTGACCTGATAGTGACCGCTCTGGGCATCAAAATAGGAGTCTATGCCCACCACCACGCACTGCACGCCGAAGCGCTCGGCCAGGCGGGTGATGAGGGTGGGATCGGCCAGCGCCGGCGAGTTGATGGAGACCTTGTCGGCCCCGAATTCCAGGATCTGGCGGGCATCTTCGACACTCTTGATGCCACCGGCGACGCAGAAGGGGATGTCGATGACCTCGGCCACCCGGCTCACCCAGCTCTTGTCCACCACCCGCTCATCGCTCGAGGCGGTGATGTCGTAAAACACCAGCTCGTCGGCCCCCTCGCTGGCGTAGCGGCGGGCCAGCTCGACGATGCCGCCCATCACCTCGTGATTACGAAACTGCACTCCCTTGACCACCACGCCATCTTTGACGTCGAGGCAGGGGATAATACGCTTTGACAACATGCTCGTTGCTCCATGTAAAGCACTGTTAAAACTAACGTTGTTGCTAACGGGCCCGAGAGCCCGGTGGCGAGTGAAAAAATGTCAATGGCATGCTTTAACAGCGGGTTCCTGTACGGGAGAAAAGACCGGATCCGGACGGTGTTTTCGCGCGGGGGAACACCACTATATGCACGACTTTATTCAGTGATTCAACCCTTTATCCGCCCTGTTGGCCCCCTGGGATCCCTTGCTGCCATCGGGCTGGCGTGCCAGGGGTTCCCCATGAGCATCATCCGTTGCCAGCAGTGCCCGCAGAGTGAGCAGGGCCCCATCAAAGTCGAACACCTTGAGCTGGCGTGCCAGCGTCTCGCCCCGGGCGCCCAGCGTGAGCATCAGGGGGGCGACATACTGCTCGAACAGCGGCAGCACGGCGGTGTCGCTTTGCAGCAGCAGATCTTCCATCTGACGCAGCAGCGGTTGTTGCCACTGGCCGCCAAGGGGGGCCGAGGTGGCGGGGACCAGGCGCTCCTCCTCTCCCAGCAGGTTGAGCAGCTCAGAGAGGTGGCGCTCGATGGGCATCATCAGCTCGGCCGGGGCCGGGTTCCCTTTGGCAAGGGCCTGCTCCAGCTGCTGACAGAGCGCGGCCAGTTCGACCAGCCCCAGGGTGCTGGCCACCCCGCGCAGGGTGTGCACCAGCCGGGTGGCAGCGGGCTTGTCACCGGTTTGCAGCTGAGCGGCCAGCTGCTGCATGTCCAGACTGTGTTCGCTGGCGAAGTGGCGCAGCAGGGTCACGTACTTGTTCTGGTTGCCCTGCAACACCGCCAGCCCCTGTTGCAGGTCGAGCCCGGGCACCCCTTGCAGGCGGGCGAGGGGGCCGATCAGCAGATCGTTGGCCCGGCGCTGATAACCAGGTTTGGCGGCTGAGCTGTTGGGCAGCCACTGTTGCAGCGCTGCAAACAGGCGGGTCGGGGTGACCGGTTTGGCAATAAAGTCGTTCATGCCGGCGGACTCGCAGGCCCTTCTGTCCTCTTCGAAGGCACTGGCGGTAAGCGCCAGAATGGGCACCTTATCCCAACCCGGCAGTGCCCGGATGGCGCGGGTGGCGCTGTAGCCATCCATCAGCGGCATCTGTATGTCCATCAGGATGAGATCGAAGGGGTGCTGACTGACGCGCGCCAGCGCCTCCTGGCCATTCACCGCCGTCTCTATGACCAGGCCGCTGTTGCCGAGCAGTTCCAGCACCACCTCTCGGTTGATGGCGTTGTCCTCCACCAGCAGCACCCTGGCGTGGTTGGCGAAAAAGAGCGCCTGCTGCACCGTCTGCTCCAGTCGGGCGGGCTGTTGCGGCTCGCCCACTCCTGCCGAGAGGCGGGCGGTAAACCAGAAACAGCTGCCCTTGTCGAGGGTGCTGCTGACCCCCACATCCCCGCCCATCAGGGTGGCGAGCCGGCTGGTGATGGCGAGCCCCAGCCCGGTGCCGCCATATTTGCGGGTGGTGGAGACGTCCGCCTGTTCGAAGGCCTGGAACAGCTTCTCGGTCTGTTCCGGGCTGATGCCGATGCCGGTGTCCTCCACCTCGAAGCGCAGCAGATAGTCGCTGCCAAGCTGGCGCTCCGGTCGTACCCGCAGGGTGACCGAGCCCTGCTCGGTGAACTTGATGGCATTGGCCGTGTAGTTGAGCAGCGCCTGGCGCAAACGGGTGATGTCGCCATGCACCCAGGCCGGGGTGTCGCCGATGTCGACTATGATGGTGAGCCCCTTGGCGCGGGCCTGCTCGCTCATCAGGGCGCTGACGTTGTCCAGCATGGCGGTGAGGGAGAAGTCGCTCTGCTCCAGCGCCATCTTGCCGGCATCGATTTTGGAGAGATCGAGAATGTCGTTGATGATGGTGAGCAGGTGCTGGGCGGCGTTGTCGATCTTCTCCAGCCGCTCCTGCTGGGTGTGATCCGGCGTGTCGCGCTTGAGCAGATAGGTGAGCCCCAGAATGGCGTTCATGGGGGTGCGGATCTCGTGGCTCATGTTGGCCAGAAACGCGCTCTTGGCCCGGTTGGCGCTCTCCGCCCGCTGGTGGGCCTGGGCCAGTTGCAGGGTGCGTTCGTCAACCATCTCCTCCAGGTGGTAGCGGTATTGATCCAGCTCCTCGCCGAGCTGCTTCTTCTCGGTAATGTCGGCCTGTACCGTCACGTAGTGGGTCACTACCCCGTTCTCCTGGCGGATGGGGGAGACGGTGGCCAGCACATGATAGTGGGAGCCGTCCTTGCGTTTGTTGATGAACTCGCCGTGCCAGCGCTGGCCGTGCTTGATGGCGTCCCACAGGGCAATATAGGTGGCCCTGGGGGTGAGGCCGGAGCGCAGCAGGGTCGGGGTCTGGCCGATCACTTCGCTCTGCTGGTAGCCGCTGGTGGTCAGGAAGGCGACGTTGACATACTCGATGCGGGCCTGGGTATCGGTGATGAAGACGCCGTCCGGGCTCTGCTCCAGCGCGAGCGACAGCTGGCGCAGCTGCTGCTCGGCCAGTTTGCGCTCTGTGATGTCCAGATGGATGCCGAGCAGGCGCAGCGGGCGCTGTTGGGCATCCCGATAGACGCTGCCCTTGCTGCTGAGCCAGCGCACCTCGCCGTTGGGCAGCAGGATCCGGAACTCGAGCTCCACCGGTTTGCCGCCGGCGGGAAGGTCTGCCAGCAGCTTGTCGATGCGCGGCTTGTCGTCCGGATGGAGGCAGCGCTGCCAGGTGTGGATCTCGCTGAGCTGCTCGGCGCTGCGGCCATAGAGGCGGGCGCATTCGGGGGAGAAGTAGAGGCGACCACTCTGGATGTTCCACTCCCAGATCCCGATGTGCGCCCCCTCCTGGGCCAGCAGCAACCGCTGTTCACTCTCGCGCAGGGCGCTGCTGGTGGTCTCGGCGCGGATGCGGGCGCTGATGGCGTCATCCATCAGATTGAGCGCCGCCAGTCGGGCGCGGCGCTGGGTATCGAGCGCTATCTGCTGGTTGTGCAGCAACTGCTGCTCTGCCAGCTTGCGCTCCGTGATGTCCTGTACCGTGCCGTAAAGCTCGACTATGGTCCCCTCGTTGTCTCGAAGCGCCGCCCCCCGGGCGATGATCCAGGCCGGCTCACCCTGATCGTGGATCACCTCGGCGTCGCACTCGTAGGGCAGGCCATCCTGCAGGCAGCGCTCGACCGACTGGGCGATGGTTCGCCACCCCTCCTGGGTGAAATACTTCTTCACTTCGGGATAGATGGCGGGGGGCAGGGAGGGATCGCGGCCATAGATGCGGTAGATCTCCGGCGACCAGAAGTGGCTGTCATCGGCGATGTGCCAGCGCCAGTTGCCGATCTTGGCCAGGTGCTGGGATTCACGCAGGATCCCCTCGTTGCGGCGCAGGGCCTCCTCCGCCTCCTTGCGCTGCTGGTTGTCCTCGATCACCGAGATGAAGTAGTCGGGCTCCCCCTTGAGGTTTTTGACCAGTGCCACCGTCAGGGTGATCCAGAGGATCTCGCCCCCCTTGCGCAGGTAACGCTTCTCCAGGGTGTACTGCTGGCGTTCGCCGGCCAGCATCTGGGTCACATAGGTCTGGTCGATGAAGAGATCGTCCGGGTGGGTGATCTGCTGAAAGGTCATTCCCATCAGCTCGTCGGCCTGATAGCCCACCATGTCGCACAGCCGCTGGTTGACCCGCAGCCACTTGCCGTCGGGGGCGACCAGGGCAATGCCGACCGCCGCCTGTTCGAAGGTGGCCTGGAAGCGGGTTTCGCTCTGTTGCAGACGGGACTGGATGCTGGCCAGCTCTTGCCAACGCTGGGTCTCCCGGCTGCGGGAGTGGTGCACCGCGGCGCTCAGCAGGCTGATGAGGATGCCGTTGACCTCCAGAATGCCCCACTGCACCAGATCCTGGCCGGAGTCGATGCGCAGCTCGTGGACCGGGAGCAACACGAAGTAGGCCGTGAGCAGGCCGCTCATCAGGGTGCAGAGCAGACCGGGCAGCAGGCCCCCCAGCAGGGCACAGACGATGATGGGCAGCATGAACAGCACCAGCAGGGGGCGCTCGCCAAAGGCGATGGGCAGCTGGACCCGGATCTGCAGCATCAGGACGGGCAGCAGCAGTGCCAGCAGGCAGACGCCCCAGCGCTGTTTGGTGGGGCGAAGATGCCACAGCGAAGACCAGTTCATCATAGGGACTCTTCCGGCGGAGTGGGGGCCTGCGGATAGGGGGGCAGCTCTCCGAGCTGGAGCGACAACTCATTGATCTTGTGCTTGAGGGCCAGCATGGCGAGCTCCCTGTCCACCATCACCTTGTTGAACCGCTCCAGCTCGTTGTTTTGCTGGCGCAGTTCGCTCGCCTGACGGGTCAGGGCCTGTTCGACCTGCTCCCGCTCCGTGATGTCCAGCAAGAGGCCGAGCACGGCGGGCTGGCCACGGTAGTCGACGCGCCGGCCGTACAGCTCCATCTCGATGTTCTGGTGATCATGATGCAGGGCGGTGAAGCGGGTGTGGATCTCGCTGTCTTCCTGCTCGCAGCGCTGCAGCTGTTCGGCCACTCTGGCGCTGTCCTTGGCACTGGCCAGGGCTGGCAGGGAGCCAATCTTCAGCAGCGCCGCGGTCGAGCCGTAGCCGAACAGGCGGGCAAAACCGGGGTTGATGTAGCAGAGCTGACCCTGCTGGATGATGTAGATGCCGGCCAGGGATTGCTCCACCAGGGCGCGGAACAATCCTTCACGCTCGCGCAGGCCCGCCTCGGCCCGTTTGAAGTCGGTGATGTCGCGGGAGATGCCAAAAATACCGATCACCTCGCCATCGCTGCCCTGCAGCGGCCCCTTGGTGGCGAGAAACACCCGCTCGCCGCCTGGCAGGGTCAGAAACTCCTCCTGGGTCTGCACCCGGTTGCTGGCAATCACCTGGCGGCCAATCTCCATCAGCATGCGCGCCTGATCGGGGGGAAAGATGGCAGTGTCATCCTGGCCCAGCATCTCGCTGGCCGACTTGCCGACGAACTGGCTGGCTGCGCGGTTGAACAGGATGTACTTGCCCTCCAGATCCTTGGCGAAGATGGCGTCTTCCGAGCTGTCGGCGATGGCGGAGAGCAACTGCAGCGCCTGCAGCCGGCCAGCCTGGGACTGGCGAACCTGCTCGGCCATCTGCAGCCGGGTGTGCTGGCGCAGCAGCACTATGCCCGCATTGGTAATAAAGAGGGCAAGCAGGCCGATGAGCCCGATCCAGATGCTCTCTTTCAATACCGCGCGGTTGAGCTCCGCCTCGTCTATCTTGGCCAGCAGGTACCAGTCGGTGCCCAGCACCGGACGGGCGGTGCCAAACACCGGCACGTTGCGATAGTCCCGGCCAAAGAAGATCGCTTTGTCCTGGGCGTCGTGATCATGGCGCAGGTACTGGGCCGCCAGCAGCTCCTTGCTGCTGGCCGGCAACTGCAGGGTGAGGGCCGAATCCGGACGATAGCGGACGTCATTGATGAACTGGATCTGCTCGCCGTTGCGGCGAAACAGCAGGGCCTCGCCGCTGCTGTCCGGTACCGGCCAGGTCTTGAGAATGCTGTTGAGGGGATCACTGCTGCTGATCTGCAGCACGATCAGGGGGGGCTTGCCGTCGGTCACCGGCAGGGGGGCGATGAAATCGAGCCGGGCATGCCCTTGCTCGTCCAGGTAGGGGCCCACCCGGGTGATACGCCCGGCGCTGACACTGGTCAGGACATTGCGCAGCGCGCGGTTGAGACCGCTGGCCCCCTGCGTCTGCCACAGCACCTCGCCACTCGGCGCCAGCACGGTGGCGGCGCTGAAACGGCGGATGGAGAGAAACTCATCGAGCCTGGCCATCAGGTCGGCCTGGCCGGCATGGCTGGTCTGGGCTTCGCGATAGAGGGCGCCATAGAGCGGGTTTTCCAGCAGGATATGGGCGTCGAATTCGCGGGAGTTGAGCCACTCGGTGATGCGCTTGCCTTTGAGGTCGGCGATGGTCTCGAGCCGGGTCGCCTCCTTGTCCTGGGTCAGATTGATGTTCTGGGCGATGGCCATGGCGGTCAGGGCGATGATGAGGCCATTGAACAGCACAAAGGGAAGCAGTTGGCGCCTCGATGGCGTGCTGCTGACGGTGGGCTGATCGATGTGCCGGCGCAGCATGGCGTAGAGCAGGGTGGCGGTGATGACAATGAACAGCCACCCCTTGATGGTACTGGCCAGTGCAAATTGCGCCGGGGTGCTGAACAGCCACTCCACCGCCTTGTCGGAGAGCAGGATCCACAGGCTCGCCACGGCGGCATAGGTGAGCACCACATTGAGTACATGGGCCCGGGTCAAGGGCGGCCGTTCAGCCATGAGGGACCTCGTTGTCGTCCTTGTAGCGCTCGGCGATGGCGATGAACTCGTCGAAGTGATTGTCAAAGGCGGTCACCACGTCCGGGTCGAAATGCTGGCCGCTGCCGGAGAGGATCAGGGCGCGCGCCTCGTCATAGGGCATGGCCGCCTTGTAGACCCGCACGTTGATGAGGGCGTCGAACACATCCGCCAGCGCCATCAAGCGGGCCGAGAGAGGAATGGCGTCTCCCTTCAGACCGTCCGGATAGCCGCTGCCGTCCCACTTCTCGTGGTGCCAGTGGGCGATCTCCTTGGCCAGGGTGAGAAATACCAGTGGCTGATCGATGTCCCGTTCTGCCTCCTCGATGGCATCGCTGCCGAGCTTGGCGTGGGTGCGCATGATCTGCCATTCCTCGGGTGTCAGCTTGCCCGGTTTCAGCAGGATCTGATCCGGTATGCCCACCTTGCCGATGTCGTGCAGCGGGGCCGAGCGGCTCAGCAGGTCGATGTAGCGGGGGGTCAGGGTCTCGGCAAAGCGGGGATGGGTCGACAGCGCGCTGGCCAGCTGCCTGACATAGCCCTGGGTGCGCAGGATGTGATTGCCGGTTTCGGGATCGCGGATCTCCGCCAGATGGGCGAGGGCGCGGATGGAGACCTGCTGGGTCAGATCATTTTCCGCCATGCGCCGTGCCACTTCGGCCTCCAGCGCGGCATTCTGGTTTTGCAGACCGTCGCGGGCCTGCTTGGCCTCCAGCTGGGTGCGTACCCTGGCCTGGACGATGGCGGGTTTGATGGGTTTGGTGATGTAGTCGGCGGCTCCCAGCGACAGGCCGTACTCTTCGCTCTGGGGATCGGCGAGGGCGGTGAGCAGCACGACCGGGATGCGGCTGGTGTGCCCGTTGAGACGCAACTGCTTGAGCACCTCGTAGCCGTCCATACCAGGCATCATCACATCCAGCAGAATGAGGTCCGGTGTGATCTTGCCGGTGGCGATGCGCAGGCACTTCTCTCCGCTCTGGGCCGCGAGCACCCGGTAGGTGGAGGAGAGCAGGTCGGTCAGCACCATCAGATTCTCGGGGGAATCGTCGACAATCAGGATGGTGGCGGAGTGAGATGTAAACATAGATCCTCCGTGACGTTGTCTCAGTGAGTTCGAGTATAGAGTCAATTGTTACCAAGTAATAAGGACTTACCCCGATTTACCCCTTGCTGGAGAGAGGCCCGCAGGCGGGCCTTCACCAGTCAACGTCAGGAGGTTGTCTGCTGTGGCGGGATCAGCCGGCGTTGCCGTGACTGCCCCAACAGGCGATGGCGTCCCCCACCGAGAACTTGCCCTCCAGCAGGGCGCGACCGAGGATGATCCCCTTGACCCCTGAGCCCTTGAGCGCCTCGATATCCTCGATGCCGCCAATGCCGCCGGAGGCCTGGAAACCGACGCTCGGGTAGCGGGCACAGAGATCCCGGTAGAGTTCGACGTTGGTACCGGCCAGGGTGCCGTCACGGCTGATGTCGGTGCAGAGCACGTGCTTGAGCCCGGCGGGGAGGAAGCGATCGATCAACGCCTCTATGGTCACCCCGCTGTTCTCCTGCCAGCCGGCTACCGCGATATGGCGATTGCCCTGGGCATCGATATTGACGTCCAGCGCCAGCACGATGCGCTCGGGGCCGTATTTCTCCATCCAGCTGGCCACCAGATCCGGGGATTTGACGGCGGTGGAGCCGATCACCACCCGGCTGGCACCGGCGGTCAAGAGGTCTGCCACATCCTGCTCCGTGCGTACGCCGCCGCCCACCTGCACCGGCGCTTCGGTGGCCGACAGCAGCTGGGTCAGCAGGGGCAACTGGCGCGCCTTGGCATCTTTGGCACCGTCCAGATCCACCAGATGGAGCTGTACCGCCCCCTGGGAGACATATTCATCGAAGCGGGCCTGCGGGCTGTCGCTATAGGCGGTCTTCTGGCCGTAGTCGCCCTGATAGAGCCTGACGACTTGGCCGTTAATCAGATCAATGGCTGGGATAATCATCCTTGTTAAAGCTCCAAAAAGTTTTGCAGTAGACGGGCACCGGCCGCGCCGGAGCGCTCCGGGTGGAATTGGGCGCCAAAGAAGTTGCTGCGCTCTGCAACCCCGCCGACGATGGCGGTAAACGGCTGGCCGTAGTTGCAGGTCGCCAGCGTCGCGTCGGTCACCTCCAGCGCATAGGAGTGGACGAAGTAGAAGTAGCTGCCGCTCGGGATCCCCTTGAGCAGGGGATGGGTCTCGTCATGCTCAATCTGGTTCCAGCCCATATGGGGCAGGCGCAGGTTACCTACCTCCATCAGTTTGATCCTGCCCGGCACAATGCCGAGGCAGTCTATAAGCCGCTCTGACGAGTCATCCGTACCCATGCTCTCTTCGGAGGCCTCCGCCAGCATCTGCATGCCGAGGCAAAAGCCCAGCAGCGGCTGCTGGGCGGCACGAATAAGGGGCACCAGATTGCGCTCGTTGAGGTTCTTCATGGCGGCCACGGCGGTGCCGACGCCGGGCAGGATCAGCTTGTCAGCCGCTTCGATATCGGCCGCCTCGCGGGAGACCCGCGGTTGCACGCCGAGGCGCTCGAACGCCATTCTGACCGAGGCCAGATTCGCGCAGCCAGTATCGATAATGACCAGCTTCTGCTTGCTTACATCCATCACAGCACCCCTTTGCTGGAGGGAAGCTCGCTCCCTTCCACCCGAATGGCCTGACGCAGGGCGCGGCCAAAGCCTTTGAACAGCGCTTCCACCTGATGGTGGGTGTTGCCGCTGCCCACCTTCATCTGCAATGTGATGGCCATGGCATCCGACAGCGAGCGGAAGAAGTGGGGCACCATCTCGGTGGCCATCTCGCCCACGTTGTCGCGGCCAAAGCCGCTCGGGCAGTCGAACACGAAGTAGGGGCGACCGCTCAGATCCAGCGCTGTGCTCACCTCCTGCTCGGTCAGCGGACGCGCATCGATCACTGCCTGCACCTCGTCCATCGCCAGCACGAAGCCGAAGCGGCCGATACCGCGCTTGTTGCCAAGGGCCTGGCGCAGCGCCTGACCCAGCGCCAGGCCGACATCTTCCACCGTGTGGTGATCGTCGATATGCAGATCCCCGCTGACGTTCAGCTTGAGCTGGAAACCGGCGTGGGTGGCGATCTGATCCAGCATGTGATCAAAGAAGCCGATGCCGGTGGCGATCTGGTTGCCGCTGCTCTTGTTTGTGGCAGAAGGGTCCAAATCCACTGCCACCTGGATGCGGGTCTCTTTGGTGTAACGCTCCACCGAGGCTACGCGGCCCTTATTTGGACTAAGAACAGTGAGCAGCTGATCACGGATAGCGAGCCAGTCGTGATCCTGCGGGTGGTAGCGAATACCACTGATGCCCATGTTCTCGGCCAGCTGCAGATCGGTCTGTCTGTCACCAATCACGAAGGAGTTGGCAAAGTCGATGCGACCGGAGGCGAGATACTCCTTGACCAGGCCGAGGTGGGGCTTGCGGCAGCTGCAGCCGTCGGTGGGGAAGTGAGGGCAGATCAGCACCTTTTCCCAGCTTACTCCTTGCGATTCGAACAGGTGCATCATCAGATCGTGGGGGGGCTGGAAGTTCTCCAGCGGCAGGCTGGCGGTGCCCAGCCCGTCCTGATTGGTCACCATCACCAGCACGTAACCGGCGGCCTGCAGCTCGCGCAGCACCGGGATCACCATGGGCTCGAAGCGCAGCTTGGCGAGGCTGTCCACCTGCTTGTCGGTCACCGGCTCTTCAATCAGGGTACCGTCGCGGTCGATAAACAAAAACGGGGTCTTCATCGCTACATCCTTGTCTTACAAAGTGGGGGGCAGATCACGCAGCACGGCCAGCACGGCGTCCATCTCGCCCTGATAGCCGATGGTGACGCGAATGCTGTTGTCCAGGCCCGGCTTGGTCGAGAAGTCCCGCAAGATGATGCCGGCGGCCTTCATGGCGGCAAACACGCTGGCGCCATCCACAAAGCGCACCAGCACAAAGTTGCCCTTGTCCTCGAACACTTCCTTCACGCAGGCAAGCTTGGCCAGCTCAGCCTTGAAGGCGGCCTTTTGCCTGTTGAGCTCCACCACACGCTCGTGCATCAGCTCGAGCCCCATGGGGGAGAGGGCCTGCGCCGCTATCTGGGCGATAGGCTCGGGAATGGGATAGGGGGCGATCACCTTGGCCAGCATGGCGATCACCTCCGGGTTTGCCAGCGTAAAGCCGCAGCGGATCCCCGCCAGGGCAAAGGCCTTGGAGAGGGTGCGGGTCACCACCAGATTGGGGAAGCGAGCCAGCAGGTCTACCACGGAAGCCTCGGGGCAGAACTCGATATAGGCCTCGTCCACCACCACGATGGCGCGATCCCGCGCCTTCTCCAGCAGGGCAATGAGTCCATCGCGCCCCACCAGATCCCCGGTGGGGTTGTTGGGGGAGCAGAGAAACACCAGTTTCACATCGCCGAGGCGATCGGCGATGGCGGGCCAGTCCGGCTGGCGGCTGGCGGTGAGCGGCTGCTCGACGATACCGACGCCGCAGGTCTCGGCACTGATGGCGTACATGCCGTAGGTCGGTGGGCAGATGAGGATCTGATCATCACCTGCTTCGCAGAAGGTGCGGATCAGGAGCTCGATGGCCTCGTCGGCGCCACGGCTCACCAGCACCTGATCCGGATTGACCCCAGCGTAGGCGGCGTAGCTATTCACCACCTCGGCCGGTTGGCACTCGGGGTAGCGGTTGAGACGGCTCCCCTCGATGGTGAAGGGATAGGCCTGCGGCGCCTCGTTGGCGTTGAGCCAGACGTGGCCCTTGCCGCCGATGCGGCGAGCGGATTGATAAGGGGTGAGGGCCCGCACCACGCGGCGAGCCAGATTGGCAATGCTCATGACAAATCCTTCTGCGGCTGGCTTGAAAGTGCGTTCAATCTGAGGGTGACGGCATTCTTGTGGCCATCGAGCCCTTCGGCCTGAGCGATACGCTCGACAATGGGGCCGAGGCCCTGAATGCCGCGCTCGCTCAGCTCCTGCACCGTGTAGCGACGCTGGTAATCCGCGAGGCCAAGGCTGGAACAGGTGCGGGCATAGCCATAGGTAGGCAGGGTGTGGTTGGTGCCGCTGGCGTAATCGCCGACCGACTCGGGGGTCCATGCTCCCAGAAAGATGGAACCGGCGTTCTCGAGTTTATCCAGCAGCTCGCGCGGGGCGCGGGTCTGCACGATCAGGTGCTCCGGCGCGTAGGCGTTGGAGATGGCGCAGGCCTCGGCCAGATCGTCACAGAGGATCACCAGACTGCTGCCGAGCGCCTTCGCGGCGATATCGCGGCGGCTCAGTTTGGCCAGCTGGCTCTTGATTTCCCCTGCGATGGCATCGGCCAGCAGCGGTGAGGTGGTCACCAGCACCACCTGGCTGTCGGGGCCGTGCTCGGCCTGGGAGAGCAGATCCGCTGCAACGAAGGCGGGGTTGGCACTCTCGTCGGCGATGACCAGCACCTCGGAGGGGCCGGCCGGCATGTCGATGGCCGCGCCGCGCCAGTCGCGCGACACCTGGCCCTTGGCTTCGGTCACATAGGCGTTGCCCGGGCCGAAGATCTTGTCCACCTTGGGGATCGTCTGCGTGCCGTAGGCCATGGCGGCGATGGCCTGGGCGCCGCCGATGGCGAACACCTTCTCGACCCCGCAGGCGCGAGCGGCAAACAGGATCTCTTCGCTGGCGGGGGACGGGGTGCAGAGCACCACTTCACGGCAACCGGCCAGGCGTGCCGGAATGGCCAGCATCATCACGGTGGAGGGGAGCGGCGCGCTGCCGCCCGGCACATAGAGGCCGACCCGACTGATGGGCTGGGTGCGCAGTTCGCACACCACCCCGGGCTGGGTCTCTACTCGTACCACCGGCTGCGATTGCGCGGCGTGGAAGGTGCGAATATTGGCAATGGCCGCTTCGATGGCATTTTTGATGTCGTCATCCAGCCGCGCGCAGGCAGCCTCGATTTCGGCGTTGCTTACCTGCAGTTGCTGGCGCGGGGCACGTTCGAAGCGCTGGCTCAGCTCGCGCAGGGCCTCATCACCCCGGCTGCGTACCGAGCCGATGATCTCCCGCACCACGGCGCCGATGTCGGCTTCGTCACTCAGGGCTGGCCGGGTCAGCACGTCGGCCTGCTGGGCGGGGGAGAGGGTCTTCCAGATCAGGGTCTGCATGATATCCCTTCCTTATTCCATCATCTTCTCGATGGGCAGCACCAGAATGGAGCTGGCACCCAGCGCCTTGAGCTGCTCCATGGTCTCCCAGAACAGGGTCTCGCTGGAGACGACGTGCAGCGCCACCTGATTGGTTTCGCCCGCCAGCTGCATGATGGTGGGACGTTCGGCGCCCGGCAGCAGATCGGTGATGGCGTCGAGCTTGTCCTTGGGGGCGTGCAGCATGATGTACTTGCTCTCGCGCGCCTGCTGCATCCCCTGAATGCGGGGCAGCAGGGTGTCGATGATCTTCTGCTTGGCATCGGACAAGGGGTTGGGTGCTTGTACCAGTACCGCCTTGGAGCGGTAGATAACCTCCACCTCTTTGAGGCCGTTGGCCTCTAGGGTGGCACCGGTGGAGACCAGATCACAGATGGCATCGGCCAGGCCCGCGCGCGGTGCCACTTCCACCGAGCCGCCCAGCATCACGCTCTTGAAGCCGAGCCCCTTCTCGTCGAAGAAGCGCTTGAGCAGCCCAGGGTAGGAGGTGGCGATGCGCTTGCCGGCGAGGCTCTCTGGCCCGGTGTAGTTGACGTCGTCCGGCACCGCCAGGGAGAGGCGGCAGCCGCCGAAGTCGAGCTGCTTGAGGGTCTTGACCGCAAAGGGCTGGCCCTGGGAGGCGCGGATGAGCTGCACCTCTTCCAGCACGTTTTCGCCGATGATGCCAAGGTCGACCACCCCTTCCATCACCAGCCCCGGGATGTCGTCATCGCGCACCCGCAGGATGTCGATGGGCATGTTCTCGACATGGGCGATGAGGCGCTGCTCGCGCAGGTTGATCTTGAGGCCGCAGCTCTTGAACAGGGCCTGGGAGTCCTGGCTCAGACGACCGGATTTTTGCATGGCGATGCGCAGACGTTGTGTTTCCATTGCTCGATTTCCTTCTAGTCAAAAACGAAAAAACCCTCGGAAGTGGGTGCTTCCGAGGGTTTATGAATCTTGCGGTCCTTTTGGAAGTCACCAGTTAAGTGTCTTCCAGCAGTCAACCTCCTGAAAGACTATTCGGGATGATGATGGTGGTGATGAGTCTTCAGGCTGGTGAACTGCATGTAATCAATCCTTTACAAATAAGATGTCGTAGTTGACGCCCGATTTAAACTACCTGCCTTGACGGAAAAAGCAACCGGAAAATGTGATTTGGTCGATTAAAGTTGAGAAAACGGTTTTATGGTCGATAACTAGACAAGGTGAGCCAGAGGAGGCGACATCATGCCCAGCCAGGACCTGTTATTCCCCATTCTGCCCAGGGCGCCGGCCGCGCCGAGCAGTGACGACATCAAGCGGGAAGTAACCCAGATCAGCCAGAAGCATCAGTTGCGCAAGACCAGCACCGACAACGGCGACTCCCAGCAGCGCCAGCAGCCTTACCCCTCGGCCAAGCGTGATCAGGAAAAGCCTGAAGAGGACGATCACAAGCCGGATCCCGATCACCAGATCGATCTCTTCGTCTAGGGGCAGAAGTCAGTCCCGCTTTTGCCACCTTTTTGGCATAATGCCCCCTTTTGTTGCAGCGGGACGCCCCTTTGACCATCCAGACCCTCTTCAAGCCAGACGGCCCTCTGGCCAGCCATATCGACGGTTTTGTCGCCCGCGCCCCGCAACTGGAGATGGCCGAAGCGGTGGCCAACGCCATCAAGTCACACGGTCGCTTGCTGGTGGAGGCGGGCACAGGTACCGGCAAAACCTACGCCTATCTGGTGCCGGCGCTGGAATCCGGCAAGCGGGTGGTGATCAGCACCGGCTCCAAGAACCTGCAGGAGCAGCTCTTCTATCGAGACCTGCCGACCATCACCGGCGCACTCTCCTATACCCCGCCGGTGGCTCTGCTCAAGGGGCGCAGCAACTATCTGTGCATCGAGCGGATGAACCGGCTGCTCAGCGAATCCCACCTGCAAAAGCCCGAAGTGCTCAACGATCTGGTCAAGGTGAAGTCCTGGTCCACCGCCACCGACAACGGTGACGTGGGGGACATTCCGGGGCTGCAGGAAAACGCCGAGATCCTCGCCCACGTCACCAGCACCAATGAAAACTGCCTCGGCCGTGACTGCCCCTATTACGACGACTGCCATCTGGTGGTGGCCCGCCGCCGCGCCATGGATGCCCAGGTGGTGGTGATCAACCATCACCTCTTCTTCGCTGACATGGCGGTCAAAGACACAGGTTTCGGCGAGCTGGTGCCCGAAGCACAGGTCTATGTGTTTGATGAAGCGCACCAGCTGCCCGAGATCGCCACCAAATACTTTGGCAAGTCGGTGGGCAGCCGCACCATCCAGGATCTGGCGCAGGATATCCAGCTTGCCTATCGGGCCGAGGCCCACGACATGGGCCAGCTTGGCAAG
Source organism: Aeromonas sp. s3 (assembly GCF_040907805.1). NCBI lineage: Bacteria > Pseudomonadati > Pseudomonadota > Gammaproteobacteria > Aeromonadales > Aeromonadaceae > Aeromonas > Aeromonas sp. s3. Next base: position 220,900 of record NZ_JBFOCQ010000033.1, on the reverse strand, counting down.
GCGGCGGACAGGCTCGCCATCGCAAGCCAGGACTTGCGGCTCGCCTTCGGGGTGGACGGCGGTCGTGGCAACACCCGTGACATGTTGCGCCAACCGCTCTGGGGCCAGGCGCTGGCCCGCCTCAACGATGCCCTCGGCCTGTGTTACGAGGTGCTGAAGCTGGCGCTGGGGCGAGGGGAGCAGCTTGACCACTGTTTCGAGCGCATCAGCGAGCTGCGCACTCGTCTTGGCGAGGTGCTGGCGGTCAACCAGACCGGATTCTCCTACTGGTATGATTGCTCGCGGCTCCATTTCACCCTCAATCTGACCCCGCTGTCGGTGGCCGAGCGCTTCGGCGCCGAGGTGCTGCGCCCCGAGGTGGCCTGGGTGTTTACCTCGGCGACCCTGACGGTGGACATGCGCTTTGATCACTTCAAGACGGAGTTGGGGCTGGCCGGCAGCGCCGAGCTTATCCTGGACAGTCCGTTCGACTATGGCGAGCAGGCGCGCCTGTGCGTGCCGCGCTTTCTGCCCGAGCCCAATGCCTTTGGTCGGGGCGAACAGCTGGCCAACCTGATGATCCCGCTTATCAACAAGACGCCGGGGGGCTGTTTCTTCCTCTGTACCAGTCATCAGGTGATGCGCCAGGTGGCCGAGGTGCTGCGCCGGGAGATCGGTCGCACCGTGTTGCTGCAGGGGGAGGACAACAAGCAGCGGCTGCTCAAGGAGTTTGTCGAGAATGGCCGCGCCGTGCTGGTGGCGACCAGCAGCTTCTGGGAGGGGATCGACGTGCGTGGTGCCGCGCTCTCCTGTGTTATCATCGACAAGCTGCCGTTTGCCAGCCCCGATGATCCGCTGCTCAAGGCGCGGGTGGATGATTGCAAGCTCAGGGGGGGCGATCCCTTCGCCGATATCCAGCTGCCCAAGGCGGTGATTGCCTTGAAGCAGGGGGTGGGGCGGCTCATCCGTGATCGCGGTGATCACGGCGTACTGGTCATCTGTGATCCCCGCATGGTCAACAAACCCTACGGCGCGACATTCATCAAGAGCCTGCCCGCGATTCCTCGGACCCGGGAGCTGGCCACCCTGGGCGGTTTTTTCGATCGCAAGGGCTGAGCTTGCCGAAGATGCTGTTTACCCGTGCACTGGCGAGACGATCACGCTGCCGATAGGGGCAGAGGCGCCCCGCAATGCGCGCACCAGAATATGAAAACTGCTGGCAGAGCCTGCTTGCAGATTATGTAATTGACTGATTTTATAGAGATTGGAAAGCATGAACGAGTTGAAGATCCTGGCCGTAGATACCGCCACCGAAGCCTGCTCCGCCGCCTTGCTGGTGGGGGAGAAGGTATTCTCCCGTTGGGAAGAGGCGCCAAGGGATCACACCCGTAAAATCCTGCCCATGGTTCAGGCTGTGTTGGATGAGGCCGGGGTAACCTTGGACGAACTCGATGCCATCGCCTTCGGCCGTGGTCCCGGCTCCTTTACCGGGGTACGGATCGGCATCGGCGTGGCGCAGGGGCTGGCGCTGGGCGCAGGCGTACCGCTGATCGGCATCTCCACTCTGGCCGCCATGGCGCAGGGGGCTCATCGCCTGGACGGGGCCGAGCGGGTGTTGACAGCCATCGATGCGCGCATGGACGAGGTCTACTTCGGCCAATATGAGCTCATCGATGGCCGCATCCAGCTGGTGGGCGAAGAGATGGTGAGCGGCCCCGCCGCACTGGTGGCGTCCCGCGGCACGTTGCCGGGCAGCTTTACCCGCGTCGGTACCGGATTTGAGACCTATGGCGAGACCCTCGCCGCGCTGGCCGACGAGCTGGTGGCGAGCCAGGTACGCTTCCCGGCGGCAGAGGACATGCTGCCGCTGGCCCGCAGCGCCTGGCTGGCCGGCGAGGCGGTGGCGGTCGAGCAGGCGACCCCGGTATATTTGCGTGACAAGGTGACCTGGAAGAAGCTGCCGGGTCGCGAATAAGGGCAGGAGTGGCAGACTTGTCGCTCATGCCGGTCGACACAGGCCCCATGCGGGCGGTTGAGAGGTCGGGCCTAGCCCGACTCAAGGAGAGTGACATGTCGAAGCGTGCAATGGTGATGGGGGCCGCCGGCCTTCTGCTCGGTGCCTGCAGCTCGGTCCCGCAAGAGCTGGCCTATGAGCCCGCCAACCAGCTGGTGGCCTACCAGCCGGCGCTTGCCGGCCTGGAAGGCAAGCCGGCCCGCTGGAGCGGCGTCATCTCGTCGGTACACAACAAGGCGGATCAGAGCGTCATCGAGGTGGTTTATCTGCCGCTCAAGTCCAACGGGGTGCCGGAGCAGACCGAACAGAGCCCGGGCCGTTTTCTGGCCATCATGCAGGGTTTTGTCGACCCGACCCTCTATGCCAAGGGGCGCAGCCTGACGGTGCTCGGCACCATAGCCCAGCCGGTGGACAGCCAGATTGGCGAGCACAAATATCGCTTCTCGGTGCTCAAGGTGACGGGCAGCAAGCTGTGGCCGCCGGTCAAGGAGGTGGAGGTTCGCTACATGGATCCCTACTTCTACGACCCCTTCTATGATCCCTACTGGCCGAGACGGCCGCTGCGCCGCTAGGAGCTGGGCATGAACACCTTGCTGCAAGAGCGCTTCCTGACCCTGGCCGACGGCCGCCGGGTTGCCTTGCTCGAGAGCCCGCCGGCGCAGGGGGAGCAGGGGGACAAACCGCTGCTGCTTGCCCTGCATGGCTGGCTCGACAACAGCGCAAGCTTTGTGCCCCTGGCCCCCTTTCTGACTCACTTTCACCTCGTCTGTGTCGATCTGCCGGGGCACGGTCACTCGGATCACAAGAACACACCCTATGTCTTTGTCGACTGGCTGGACGATCTCTATCAGATCACCCAGGCTGCCGGCTGGTCGCGCTTTGTGCTGCTGGGCCACTCCCTCGGGGCGCTGATTGCCTCCGCCTATGCCGGGGTCTTCCCCGAGCAGGTGGAGCGGCTCATTCTGCTGGAGGGGCTCGGACCCCTCAGTCAGCCGGACGACGCCGTGCCGGAGCAGCTGCGCCGAGCCATCCTCAACCGCAGCAGAACCCGCGAGCGAGCCTCCCAGGGCTTTGCCTCCATCGACGAGGCGGTGGCGGCGCGCTGCAAGGTGGCGGACATCACCCCGAGTGCGGCACGCCTTATCTGCGAGCGGCAGCTGGAAGCGCGGGCAGGGCGCTGGCACTGGCGCAGCGATCCCCGTCTTAGGGATCTCTCCCCCATGCGCATGAGCGAGGGGCAGGCCCAGGCCCTGATCCGGGCCATCCGTTGCCCGGTGCTGTTTATCGCCGGCGCAGAGGGTTTTGCCAGCCTGCAGGTACAGTGGGGAGAGCGTCATGCCGCCTTTACACGCATTGAACGTGTCGTTTTGGCGGGAAACCACCATTTTCATATGGAAAATTCGGCAGAGACCGCGGTTTGTATCGAAAAATTTTGTCAAATTCGGTAGAATCGGCGGCTTTCAATAATTCCAGGTTTGTCTTCCCCCTCACATTTTTCTGTTGTTAATTCGCTGTTAATTGATGTTGCCCTATGTAAATATGGGCGGCATTAGAGTATGAGCTTAAAACAACTGCTTGAAATGGATGTGAACAGGGACGGAGGCAACACAGTGAGCGCACAGGTGCTAGTTATGCAGGAGAAGTTCGTGGAAAAAGTCTGGCTGAAGCGTTATCCAGAAGGGGTGCCCGCCGAGATCAATCCAGACCAATACAGCTCCCTGGTCGAGATGTTTGAAGAGTCGGTGAACGAGTTTGCCGACCAGCCTGCCTTCGTCAACATGGGGCAGACCATTACCTATCGTCGTCTCGAGGAGCAGTCCCGCGCCTTTGCCGCCTACCTGCAAAACGAGCTCAAGCTGAGCCAGGGTGACCGGGTCGCCGTGATGATGCCCAACCTGCTGCAGTATCCCATCGCCGTGTTCGGCATCCTGCGTGCCGGCATGATAGTGGTCAACGTCAACCCGCTCTATACCCCGCGCGAGCTGGAGCACCAGCTCAAGGACTCCGGCGCCAAGGCCATCGTCATCGTCTCCAACTTTGCCCACACCCTGGAAAAAGTGGTCTACGACACTCCGGTCAAGCACGTGATCTTGACCAGGATGGGGGACAACCTGGGGCTGGCCAAGGGGACCCTGGTCAACTTCGTGGTGAAATACGTCAAGAAGCTGGTGCCCAAGTACAATCTGCCCCACGCCAGCACCATGCGTCAGGCGCTGGCCAAGGGTCGTTATCTGCAGTACATCAAGCCCGAGATCAACAACGACGATCTCGCCTTCCTGCAGTACACCGGCGGCACCACCGGCCTCTCCAAGGGGGCCATGCTGACCCACCGCAACATGATCGCCAACGTGGAGCAGTGCCTCGGCGTCTACGGCCCTGTGTTGGAGCGGGGCAAGGAGTTCGTGGTCACCGCACTGCCGCTCTACCACGTCTTCGCGCTGACCGTTAACTGCCTGCTGTTCATGCGTCTGGGTGGCTACAACCTGCTGATCAGCAACCCGCGCGACATCCCGGGCTTTGTCAAAGAGATCAAGAAGTACCCCTTCACCTGCATCACCGGGGTCAACACCCTGTTCAACGCGCTGGTCAACAATGGCGAGTTCCAGAGCATGCCCTTTGACAAGCTCAAGCTCACCATCGGCGGCGGCATGGCGGTGCAGCGGGCGGTGGCCGAGCAGTGGAAGGCGCTGACCGACACCCCGCTGCTGGAAGGTTACGGCCTGACCGAGTGTTCACCCCTGGTGAGTGTCTGCCCCTACGATCTGGTGGATTACAACGGCTCCATCGGCCTGCCGGTCTGCTCCACCGACATCCGGCTGGTGGATGACAACGGCCAGGTGATCCACGAACTCGGCAAGCCGGGGGAGATGCAGGTACGCGGCCCGCAGGTGATGAGCGGTTACTGGCAGCGGCCGGAAGCCACCGCCGAGGTGATGCAGGATGGCTGGCTCTGTACCGGCGATATCGCGGTGTGCGACGAGCAGGGCTTCTTCAAGATCGTCGATCGCAAGAAAGACATGATCCTGGTCTCCGGCTTCAACGTCTATCCGAACGAGATCGAGGACGTGGTGGCGCTCCACCCGAAAGTGCTGGAAGTGGCCGCCGTCGGCGTACCGCACAAGGTCTCCGGCGAGCTGGTGAAGATCTTCGTGGTCAAGAAAGATCCAAAGCTGCTGGAAGACGAGATTATTGCGCACTGCCGCAAACATCTGACTGCCTATAAGGTCCCGAAACTGGTAGAATTTCGTGACGAACTTCCCAAGACCAATGTGGGCAAGATCCTGCGCCGCGTGCTGCGCGACGAGGAGATTGCCAAGCAGTAACCGGCGTGGCGCTGCCAAGCAGCATGCCGTCGTTATGCAAAACCGTGGGTCAGCCCACGGTTTTTTCTTTTGGCCCTGATCAACGCGCAGGCACAGATGCATTATCAACTCATTTCACAGCAAGCCGAACTGGATCAGTATCTCGCCTCCCTGGCCGACGTTCCCCTGGCCATCGATACTGAATTCGTCCGCACCCGTACCTATTACCCCCAGCTGGGCCTGTTCCAGATCTACGACGGCCACCAGCTGGCGCTGCTGGATCCCTTGACGCTGGATCTCTCCTCCCTCTGGCAGCGACTCGGTCGGGCAGGGCAGATCGCCATTTTGCACGCCTCCGGCGAAGATCTGGAGCTCATCCAGCATCAGGCGGGCCATCTGCCCAACCAGATGCACGATACCCAGCTGGCGGCAGCCTTTCTGGGCCACGGGGTCTCGGTGGGCTTCGGCGCCCTGGTCAACGAGTTTCTCGGCGTGACCCTGGAAAAGGATCAGGCGCGCACCGACTGGCTGGCGCGCCCGCTCACCCCCCGTCAGCTCGAATATGCGGCGGCCGACGTCTTCTATCTGCTGCCTCTCTACGACAAGGTGATGGCAGCGCTGCGTGACAGCGGCAAGTTCGCCTGGTTCGAGCAGGAGTGTCAGAACCACTCTGCCCGCAAGACCCAGAGCAGCGATCCCCGCCAGGCCTATCTCGACATCGTCAACGCCTGGCAGCTGGGGCGCCGCGAGCTGGCGATCCTGCGCGAGCTGGCCGCCTGGCGTCAGCAGGAGGCGGTGCGCCGGGATCTGGCCCTCAACTTCGTGGTCAAGGAGCTGCACCTGTTCAAGGTGGCGGAGCGCAAGCCCACCTCCCTGCGGGATCTCAACGAGCTGGGGCTGGCCCCCATCGAGATCAAGATCCACGGCAAGCGGATGCTGGATATCGTGGCCGCCGCCCAGCAGAGCGATCCCGCCGGCTGGCCCGAGCCCATTCGCCGGCTGGTGGATTACCCCCAGTACAAGGCCGAGCTCAAGCGCATCAAGGGGATGGTGGAAGAGAAGGCCAAGGCCAGCAATATTCCGCCCGAACTGGTGGCCAGCAAGAAGATCATTCACCAGTACTTCACCTGGAGCTGGCGCATGAGCGACGAAGAGCGGGCCCGAGCCGACAAGCCCATGCTGCTGCAGGGCTGGCGCTTTGAGCTGGTTGGCCATCTGTTGGCCCAATGAGATAGCGCACAAGAGAACGGGCCCACTGGGCCCGTTTTTTCATCTGATGGGCGGCAACTGATAACGATAGCGGGCCAGGATCTGGGTGTATTCCGGGCTGGTGAGCAGCGCCAGGATGGCCTCGTCCAGCCGGTGCAGCTGGGCTGGCGTGGTGGTGCGCCGGCTCAGCATCAGATGCACCGGTGTGCGCTGGATATTGAGCAGGGGGGTGAGGTCATCGAGCGGGATACCGGCCAGGTTCATCTCCTGCAGCCCCATGGGATCGATGACCACCCCCTGAATGCGACCGGCCAGCAGCAGCTTGAGCAAGGGCTCCATCCGCAGGCGGGCCAGCAGCCGATCCTGCATCTGTGGCGATTGCATGAAGGTGCGAAAATCGGTGCCGTAATCAAAATCACGCATCATCCCTATGGTGAAATCCTGCCGTGGCAGCAGGTCCGAGAGCTGGGTGATCCCTTGCCAGCGCGCCCTGTCCTGACGGCGCACCAGCAGCACTGTCTCTTCGTTGCGATAGGGCAGGCTGAAGCGGGCGTAGCGCTCGCGCTCGGCGGTCTGGTTGGCGGACATGGTGAGCTGGATGGTGCCGAACTCCAGCTCGCGCAGTACGCGGGCCCAGGGCATCTCGCTGTAGCTGGCGCTAAAGCCGGCCCGGCTGAAGATGGCTTGCAGCAGGTCGATGTCCAGCCCCTGCAGCTGCTGCTGTTCGTCGCGAAAGCTGAACGGGTGCCAACTGGCCCAGCCCACCTGCAGTGACTCCTGCGCCCAGGCGGCGGTGCACAAACACCATAACAACAAGACTCTGTACACGGAGCTATCCCTGTTCAGCGTGGTTGTTGTTGATTATTGAATAGAAATGTCGGGCTGACCAGCCCGGGGGAAAGGATGCACGAAGGTGCATCCCTCAGAGCTCGTGGGCGTGGAATCCCTTGCGATAGCGGGCTTCGCAGCGCGGGCAGCGTTGCAGGGTCGGGTCCTGCTCCAGCCGTTCGATGGCCAGCGGCTCCTCGCAGTCGGAGCAGAGGCCATAGAGGCCGAGATCCATCTGGCAAAGCGCCGCATCGATCCGCTTGAGCCGGGCCACGCTCTGCTCCACCTTGGGCAAGTCGAGGCGGCTGGTGAGATCGACCAGCTGATCCCGCTCGCAGTGATCCACCTGCTCCGCCCACTCGTCACGCCGACAGGCTTTGAGCTGACCGATCAGCTCTTCTCTTACTTGCGCCCAGTCAGTCAGCAGGCGATCACGCCACACGGCCAACTGAGCTTGCGTCATTTCACACACACTAGCCCCCAACGGACGAATAACAAATTGTGGGCAGTATAGGGAAGCGACAGGATTATCAAGATGATATGCGTCAAGTAAAGAACGGTTAGATCACAGTTTTCGCGGCCTGCAGCAGGGCGTCCCGAATGGGATGGGTCTCCTTGAGTACCCGGATCTCCTGAAACAGCTGGTCTGCCTCGGGATACTCCCGCTTGAGGTAGCTGAACCACTGCTTGATGCGACTCGGGTAGTAGTCGGCCTTCTCGCTCGCCAAATCCTGCTCGGTGTAGCTCACCATCAACTGCAGCACTTCGGCCCAGCTCATGTGGGCACAGCCGGTCTTCATCACGTTGGCCAGGTTGGGCAACGAGATGGCGCCGCGGCCCACCATCAGGGCATCGCAGCCGGACACCCGGGCACAGGTGAGGGCATCGGCATGGTTCCAGATCTCGCCGTTGGCGGTGACCGGGATGGGCAGGGCACGGCGAATGGCGTCCACATACTCCCAGTGAGCCGGCGCCTTGTAGCCTTCGCGCTTGGTGCGGGCGTGCACGGCCAGCTCGTTGGCCCCGGCCTGATGAACCGCCTGGGCGTTCTCCAGATAGAGATCCTTGTCATCGTAGCCGAGGCGGATCTTGGCGCTCACCGGCAGATGGGCCGGCACCGCTTCGCGCACCGCCTTGACGATGCGATAGATGGTCTCGGGCTCCTTGAGCAGCACGGCGCCCCCCTTGCTCTTGTTGACTGTGGGGGCGGGGCAGCCAAAGTTGAGATCGACGCCGGGGGAGCCAAGCTCGATGGCGCGCAGCGCGTTCTCGGCCAGCCATTCGGGGTGTTGGCCTAGCAATTGTACCCGCACCGGGGTGCCGGCCCGGGTCTTGCCGTCCTGCTTGAGCTCGGGGCAGAGGCGATGGAACACCTTGGCGGGCAGCAGCTGATCGACCACCCGGATGAATTCGCTGACGCAGAGGTCGTAGTCGTTGACGGAGGTGAGCACCTCCCGCATCAAGTGATCCAGCACCCCCTGCATGGGGGCCAAAATAACGCGCATAACCGGTTCCGCAGGGCAAACAGAGAAAAAAGAGCGCAGATTGTAGTAGCAATGGCCGGGATTGTCAGCCGTTTGCCCACTCGATGAACCCAATCGACGGCCACCGCCTGGGCCAGGCTGTCAGCTTCCAGGCCAACTCTGTTAGGCTAAAGGCAGAGATACATTCAGAAGGAGTACCCATGAAACGCTGGTGTTTGATGGCCCTGGGCTGGCTTGCCTTCGCCACCGGGATAGTCGGGATAGTCCTGCCCCTGTTGCCGACCACCCCCTTCATGCTGCTGGCGGCGGCGCTGTTTGCCCGCTCGTCCCCTCGTTTTCATCGCTGGCTGCTAAGCCATCCCTGGTTCGGACCTCCTATTGCTGACTGGCAGCAGTATCGCGGCATTCGCCGCCATGCCAGACGGCGCGCTATTTTCTTTATTCTGCTCTCCTTCTCGGTGTCGCTGGCGGTGGTGCCCATGATGTGGGTCAGGCTGCTGCTCATTGCCATAATGGTGATCCTGCTCACCTGGTTAATGCGCCTGCCGGTGCTGGAGCCAGTTGCAATGGAGAAGTGAAGTCCCTAAGCTATTGCGGCAATAATGCTATGGAGTCGGCCCGTCATTTTTGCGTGACGGGCCTTTTTATTTCCCGCTGGCGGGAAGCTGAGAGAAACGACCATCTGCGTCGAAAAACAAACGGTCAAACCATGAATCCGGAAACCCTGAAATTTATCGAAGCGAGCATCAAGACCATTCCCGACTATCCGAAGCCGGGTATTCTGTTTCGTGACATCACCAGCCTGATCGAGAATGCCGAGGCCTTCAAGGCCACCATCGATCTGCTGGCCAATCACTATCGTGATCAAGGGATCACCAAGATTGTCGGTACCGAAGCGCGCGGCTTCATCTTCGGCGCGCCGGTTGCCTTCGCCATGGGTCTGGGCTTCGTGCCGGTTCGCAAGCCGGGCAAGCTGCCCCGCGCCGTCATCGAGGAGTCCTACGCCCTCGAATATGGCACCGACACCCTGCAACTGCACACCGACGCCATCGTGCCCGGTGACAAGGTACTGGTGGTGGACGATCTGCTGGCTACCGGCGGCACCGTCGATGCCACCGTCAAGCTGATCCGCCGTGCCGGCGGCGAAGTGGCTGATGCCGCCTTCATCATCTCCCTGCCGTCGCTGGGTGGTGATGCCCGCCTGACCGCCGCCGGCGTCAAGGTGGTCTCCCTGGTCGAACTGCCGGGCGAATAAGCCGCCAGTCCGATCACGCAGACGGGCCTCGTCAGCCCGTTGCCTGCGTCCAAACCGGTGCCCGAGCGGGCATCGGTTTGAAATTCAAGCGATCCCTCCCGCCTCGGCCGATAGCCGATACAGCCCGCCCCGCATTTGTGTTAGCATCCAGCCTCAATGCCTTGTCATCCCTGCATCGAGATCTATGAGCTATCAGGTTCTGGCGCGTAAATGGCGCCCCCATACGTTTGAACAAGTGGTAGGCCAGCATCATGTGCTGACCGCCTTGACCAACGCCCTGGATCAGGGACGGCTGCATCACGCCTATCTGCTGAGCGGTACTCGCGGAGTCGGCAAGACCACCATCGCGCGCATCCTGGCCAAGAGCCTCAACTGCGAGCAGGGGATCAGCAGCCATCCGTGCGGTGTGTGCGACACCTGCCGCGAGATCGATCAGGGCAACTTCGTCGATCTGCTGGAAATCGATGCGGCGTCACGCACCAAGGTGGAAGATACCCGCGAGCTGCTCGACAACGTGCAGTACCGACCGGCCCGTGGCCGCTTCAAGGTCTATCTCATCGACGAAGTGCACATGTTGTCGCGCCACAGCTTCAACGCGCTGCTGAAAACCCTGGAAGAGCCGCCCCCCTATGTGAAGTTCCTGCTGGCCACCACGGATCCGCAGAAGCTGCCCATCACCATCCTCTCGCGCTGCCTGCAGTTTCATCTGAAGAGTCTGGATCAAACCCAGATCGCCAAGCAGCTCGAATGGGTGCTGGATCAGGAGGGACAACCCTTCGAGCCGCGTGCCCTGCTGGCCCTGGCCAAGGCGGCGGACGGCAGCATGCGCGATGCCCTGAGCCTGACCGATCAGGCGCTGGCCCACGGCAATGGCAGCGTGCGCACCGACAGCGTGCTGGCCATGCTGGGGACCCTGGATCACCGCCATCTGCATCAACTGCTGGAAGCTGTGCTGCGCCAGGATGCACCCGCCACCATGGCCAAGATCACCGAGATAGCGACCCTGGGCCCCGACTTTGATCAGCTCCATGCCGAGCTGGAAGGGCTGCTCCATCGCATCGCCATGGCGCAGCTGTTGCCGGCTACCGTGCAGGAGCAGGGGGCGGATGCCGATGCCTTGCTGCAGCTGGCCCAGGCCATGAGCCCGGAAGAGGTGCAGCTCTGCTATCAGATCGTGCTGGGCGGCCGCAAGGATCTGCCCTGGGCCCCCGATGGCCGCACCGCACTGGAGATGACCTGCCTGCGGATGCTGGCCTTCTCGCCCCGGCGCGAGGTGCTGCACCCCGCCAGCCTGACGGCGCTGCCTCCGGCACTCGGTGGCCTGCCCGCCGCAGGTGCGAGGAGCCCGGCCCCCGCCTTGGGAAAGCCCGAGGGGGTTGAGCCACCCCCGGCCACCGGCATGATGCCGCAGGCTCCATCAGCCGACGCCGCGACTTCGCCCGCGCCGGTCACTTCTTCTGCATCGGTCGAGCACCAAGGGGCGCAGGAGGCCGGACAGGCCGCCCAGCCTCACCCACAGGTGGCTGACATGGCGGAGCCGGAAGGCGGCGCCGAGCTGGATCCGCTCTTTGCCGAGCAGGCGGAGCTGCTGCGCGAAGCCGAGCAGATGGGCTATGAGGCCGCGCCCGAACCTATTGCGCCCACGGCTCAGCCTGCCGCAGCCGAGCCCGCGTCCTCCGTACAAGGCGCCGTACCAACGAATGTGGCTGACGAAGTGGCTGACAGCGGGGAGGGGAGTGTCTCTTCAACGGTGGCCAGCATGCAAAGTCTGCTGGGCAAGCGCAATCTGCTGCGAAGCCGCCTGCGCGGCGAGCCGAGCAGCAGTGCGGCGCCAGCCCGGGCGACGCCGGTCAAGCCGATGGCGGCCGCCAAACCGGCACCGATGGCACCGGCTGCGGCCATGCCGCCCTCGACGCCCCACTCCCCGAGTGCCCCCCGGGTGCAGGCAGCTGCCCAGGCAGCCCAGTCAGGTTACGATGAATTGCCGCCGCTCGATGCCTATGAAGAGAGCGGCAGCGACTACGAAGAGTATTTGAGTCAGGGTTTCAACGATGCGTTCGCCAGCGCCCCCTTGCCGGAGCGAACCACCCAGGTGATGCAGCCAGCGCCTGCCGCGCGTCTCCAGGCGGATGATCTGCCGCCCTGGGATCTGGATGGCAGCGCCGGCCGGCAGGAGGTTGCTGCGCCGAGTGCCCCGGCCGCCGTTGCAACGTACCCTGAGGCGACCATCAGCGAGTCAGCCGCCTCGGTCATGGAAACCATCGACTGGAACGAGCTGGAGAGCGACAACCAGCCGCAGGGAAGCGAGGAGGCGGCCAGATTGATCCCCTCTTCGCTGCTGGCCAATTGCGGCGACCATTGGGCCGAACTGATTGCCCGCACTGGTGTGGGCGGCCGCCTGCGCCAGCTGGCCATCAATTCGGTGATGGAGCAGCAGGGCGACAGGGTGCTGCTGACTCTCAAACCTGAGCAGCGCCATCTGGTGAGCGACAGGGCGCGCGCCGATCTGGCCGAGATCATCGGCCCCGAACTGGGGCTGGCGGTACAGGTGGACGTCACCCTGGGCGTGGTGCCCGAGCGGGAAACCCCGCTCGAGATTGAGCACCGCCTCTACCTCGGGGTGCGGGAACAGGTCACCCGGGATCTGGAGCAGGATCCCAACGTGCAATTCTTGCAACAGCGGTTTGGCGCCATGCTGCACCACGACAGCATAGAGCCGCTGAGCAACTGATCACACCATCCGGGCCTGGTGCCCGGTTGAAAAACGGTTTGTCCGTCCCCACTTAGGACGGGTAAACCCACGGCCCGGCGCTGGATGCCGGATTTCAAGACGAGAGACGACATATGTTTGGTAAAGGTGGAATGGGGAACCTGATGAAACAGGCCCAACAGATGCAAGAGCGCATGCAGAAGATGCAAGAGCAGCTTGCCCAGATGGAAGTAGTCGGTGAAGCCGGCGCTGGCATGGTCAAGGTCACCATGGCCGGCAGCCACAGCGTGCGTCGCATCGAAATCGACCCGAGCCTGATGGAAGATGACAAAGAGATGCTGGAAGATCTGGTGGCTGCGGCCGTCAACGATGCCGTGCGTCGCGTCGAAGAGCAGAACAAGGCCAAGATGGGTGAGCTGACCGGCGGCATGCAACTGCCTCCCGGCTTCAAGATGCCCTTTTAAGGACTCATTTCCTGTCGCAGCAATAGGCTGCGCGTGATGGTCTGCCCGTCGGTCGTGATGGGGCTCTTGCCCCAGCTTCTCCGCCAACTCGCTCCGGTAACGCTGGAGCGTCGTTGCCGACCCATGGGCCAGGATGGGACAGGTGATTTCCTCTCGTTGTCAGCCAGTGGCTTGCGCAGCGATTCAAGGGCCTTCACCATCCGGATGCATCGCGAATAGTCATGACGCAGCTGACACTTTCCCCGTGTCAGCTGCGTTTTTATGAGTAGGGGTCCACCCCTGTCACGCCGCGCACCACATCGAACCGGTGCAAGGCCTGTCCTCTCTGCTTGCATTCCTTCCGCCCCCTCTTGCTTCACTCTCTTTCCGCTCTCCTGTCCCCCGTTCGTGAGGGGAGGCCGATGCACCACCGCTGGCGGCGCGTGCCGACAAAAGAGAACGCCAGCCTCACGGCTGGCGTTATTTCTACGGACCTGGCGGATTATTTCAGGTCGAAACGGTCGTTGTTCATCACCTTGACCCAGGCCTTGACGAAGTCGCGTACGAACTTCTCCTTGCCATCTTGCTGGGCATAGACCTCGGCGTAGGCACGCAGCACCGAGTTGGAGCCAAACACCAGGTCAACCCGGGTGGCGGTCCACTTCACTGCGCCGCTCTGACGATCCACGATCTGGTAGCTGTTGCGGCCAGTCGGCTGCCAGCTATAAGCCATGTCGGTCAGGTTGACGAAGAAGTCGTTGCTGAGCACCCCGACCCGGTCGGTAAAGACGCCGTGGGCCGAGCCGCCGTGGTTGGTGCCAAGCACCCGCATACCGCCGACCAGCACTGTCATCTCGCGGGCGGTGAGCCCCAGCAACTGGGCACGGTCGAGCAGCATCTCTTCCGGCTGCACCTTGTAGTGCCCCTTCTGCCAGTTGCGAAAACCATCGTGCACCGGCTCGAGGAAGGCAAACGACTCGGTATCGGTCTGCTCGGCACCGGCATCGCCGCGACCCGGCGCAAAGGGAACGACGATATCAACGCCGGCCAGCTTGGCCGCCTGCTCTACCGCTGCGCTGCCCCCCAGCACAATCAGGTCGGCGATGCTGACCGGCTTGCTCAGGGTGGCCTGCAGGGCGATTAGGGCGTTGAGTACCTTCTCGAGGCGAGCGGGCTCGTTGCCTTCCCACGCCTTCATCGGCGCAAGGCGGATACGGGCACCGTTGGCTCCACCGCGATAATCGGAGCCGCGGAAGGTGCGGGCACTGTCCCAGGCGGTGGCGATCAAATCGGCTGGCGCCACGCCGCAGGCCAGCAGCTTGCCCTTGAGCTCGCTCACCTCCTGCTCGGAAAGCTGGTAATTCACCGCCGGCACCGGATCTTGCCATACCATGACTTCGCTCGGCACCTCCGGCCCGAGGTAGCGGCTGCGCGGCCCCATGTCGCGGTGGGTCAGCTTGAACCAGGCGCGGGCAAAGGCATCAGAGAAGAGGTCCTGATCCGCTGCGAAGCGCTCGGAGATCTCCCGGTAGACGGGGTCAAAGCGCAGTGCCATGTCCGCGTCCGTCATGATGGGGTTGCAGCGCAGGGAGGGGTCTTCCACGTCCACCGGGCGGTCTTCCTCCTTGATGGCGACGGGCTCCCACTGCCAGGCACCGGCCGGGCTCTTCTTGAGCCACCAGTCATGGCCCAGCAGCATCTTGAAGTAGCCGTTGTCCCAGCGAGTCGGGTTGCTGGTCCAGGCACCCTCGATCCCGCTGGTGACCGTGTCGCGGCCGATGCCGCGGCTCTCGTGGTTGATCCAGCCAAGCCCCTGTTCATGCACATCCGCCCCTTCTGGGGCGGGCCCCAATTTGGCAGCGCTGCCGTTACCGTGGGCTTTACCGACGGTGTGGCCACCTGCGGTGAGGGCGACGGTCTCTTCGTCATTCATCCCCATGCGGGCAAAGGTGACGCGCATGTCGTGGGCGGTTTTCAGGGGATCAGGGTTGCCATCCACCCCTTCCGGGTTGACGTAAATAAGCCCCATCATCACCGCGGCCAGCGGGTTCTCCAGATCCCGTTCACCACTGTAACGGCTCCCTTCGCTGCCGCTCGGCGCCAGCCACTCTTTCTCGGAGCCCCAGTAAACATCTTTTTCCGGATGCCAGATGTCCTCGCGGCCACCGGCAAAACCGAAGGTCTTGAGCCCCATGGATTCATAAGCGACGTTGCCGACCAGGATCATCAGGTCGGCCCAGGAGATCTTGTTGCCGTATTTCTGTTTGATGGGCCACAGCAGGCGGCGCGCCTTGTCGAGGTTGCCGTTGTCTGGCCAGCTGTTGAGGGGGGCGAAGCGCTGGTTGCCGGTGTTGGCACCGCCACGGCCGTCGGTGGCGCGATAGCTGCCTGCGGAGTGCCAGGCCATGCGGATCATCAGGCCGCCGTAGTGCCCCCAGTCGGCCGGCCACCAGGGCTGGCTGTCGGTCATCAGGGCATGGAGGTCGGCCTTGAGGGCGTCGTAATCGAGGCTGCTGAAGGCATCAGCATAATTGAAAGACTCATCCATCGGATTGGTCTTGCGGTCATGTTGGTGCAGGATGTCGAGGTTGAGGGCATTGGGCCACCAAACTTGAGGCTCCTGGCCGGCGGAAGTATTGGCTCCGTGTGCAAAAGGGCACTGACCGGCCCCATGAGTGTGTTTGTCCATTCACTATGTCCTCTTATTAACGTTATGACGGTGAAACAGTGCTCTTCGTTCCTAAGATCAATCTAACTCTGAAATAGCGTTACTGAACATAAGGTTAAAACTCTGACATTCATCGGCAATGACGATTGAAGATCAGCTTTCATGCGACAGTTTCTGCTTGAACCCCCCGGCTCTCCTTGCACACAAGAGCGCCGGCGTGCAGACATGTGCGTCATCTCGGGCTGCCTGTCAGTATGACTAAATCGTGGAGACATAGATGATAGTTGAGCGTCGAACCGGCGCCTTGCCTCAGCCTGGCCATGGATGAGTGGGGGAAGAGTCTGCGCCTTATCGCAGGCCATCTGATCACGACTCTTTATTGCATGCTCAATGTCTATAGCGTGAACCGAGGGCGCCTGATTGAATCGAATTGATGGCGGTGGGAGCTCTTCATTAAAAAGCCGGTCATGTTGATAGCCCGGGCAAGCAATCATGGCCGGGTTTTTGGCTGCGACTCTTATCTGAAGGACATTGGCAAGAGAATAACGTGCAGGCGTGTCATGTTGACAGGCGTTGAACACGGGTAAGCGCGTAAAAAGCAAAGAAGCCAGGAGTGGGACAGTCCTGGCTTCTTTGCTTTATGCGGCCTGGTCTGCTGATGCAGGAGCAGGCTGTTCAGCCGGCGTTGGCAAATTGACTGGCCACTTTGAGCCAGCGTCTATCTCAATGGCCTTTCTCCGATGGGGTCTATCCCCGTGCAATTCATCAATGGTCGCAGCGCCCCTTGACCCAGTAGATGGCGCGGGCATCTCTGTCCACTCTGGGGTGTCCCGTGGCCAGCAACCGGTAGGTATGCCCGGCCAGCAAGCTGGCCAGCTGGAAGTTCTTGTCGTCCTGATTGATGAGCAGGCTGGTGAAGATGGGGTCACGGCAAGTCAAGATGTCATGAAGCCGCGCCGTGTCGACGTTTTTGATCTGCCAGTCGCCGTACACCGAAAAGAGTCCCCGCTCGGTTTCACCAAAGTTCCAGCCGGCAATCCGGGCGCGCTGCTCGATGGGGATCTTCAGCAAGAAACGCTCTGTATCGCCTTTCATCGCTTTGGCGGCATCAATGGCGGGGTAGGCCAAGGTAAATGCCAGCAAGAACATGATGCCGGATGCACTGGCCAGCAGGGTGGCTCCCTCAATTTCACGCCAGCGCCACAACTGTTCGGCCGCGAAAATAAGCAATACCGCCGCCAGCACATGACGCCAGCCGAGGGTGCTGATTACGGAAAGGGTCTGGTCGGGGATCTCCACCGGCAACAGCGGCAGGTAGAAAGGGGCCATGAGCAGGGCCAGAGCGAACAGGAACATGAACAGGGTCCAGCCACGGCCATAGCCATTCAGCCAGCGAGGCCAGCTGAGGCTCAGTTGCCCGATCATCAGGGCAAAGACCGGCATCAGCGGAAAGAGGTAGAGGGTCCGCTTGGTGGAGGCCACGCTGAGCAGCAGCAGGGTGCCCACTGTCCAGATGAGCAGGAACAGGCGGGAGACGCTCCACTGTTTCTGCCTGATGGTCTGCCAGCCCCAATAGAGCACGAGGGGCAGCCAGGGCAGGGTGTATTCAGCCAGCCCGGCAAGGTAGAAGAAGTATTCGCCGGACTTGATGTGGCCCAGTTCGGCGGCGCTGCCTGTCAACCTGCCCACCTGATTTTGCCAGAACCACTGCTGCCAAAGCGCTTCCCCCTCGGGATGTTGCCACAGGGCTAGCAGCCAGCCTGCAATGGGCATGATGAACAGCAGGCTCATGCCGAGGTGCTGCATCACGAAACGGCCTCCCTCGTTAGCGGCAAGATGACGCCTGAGTGCCGGGATGAACAGCGTCAGCCAGCCAAAGAAGAGGGTGATGGGGCCGATGGGCCCCTTGACCAGAAAACAGAGGGAGAGACCGAGCCCTGCGCACCAAAGCATCCGTGATCGACCACCCAGGTACCATTCGGCGAATGCCCACATGGTGAAGGCGACGAAAAAGGCGAGGCCGGTGTCTACCCGGATCCAGTGGCTGTTCATGATGAAGCCCTCCATGGTTCCCAGTGCAATGACCGACCAGAGCGCCGCAGTGCCTGAACCCAATACCCGCTTGGCCAGCAGGCCGGTGAACAGCAGTGTGCCCAGGGCCCAGAGTGCCCCCACCAGGCGCAACGTCACCGTGATGCCCAAGGTATCGTGCAGCAGGGCCAGCAAGGGGATGGCAAGAATGTAATAGAGCGGGGGTTTTTCGATAAAGCTGCTGCCGGCCAGGGTCGGGATGGCCAGCTCACGGCTGTTGAACATCTCCCAGGCGATGGCGGCTTCGCGAGGTTCGTCTGGCGTCCATAGCTGGTGGCCAAACTGACCCATCAGCACGATGACGAAGACCATGAGGAGCAAGGCACCGAGATGAGTCTCGACTACGGGTCTAGTGGGCAGCATGGGCCCCTCCTGACCGCATGAATTGCGGTTGCCTGTCGACCCTGTCGAAAAATGCATGGCGATGATGTGTCATGACAATATCCATATTTAATCTGTGTCACCAAAAATAAGAGATCGGCAGTCAACTGTAGTATCACAGCCATGGGGAAATGATAATGAGGAAGTTGTTACCAAATATTGCCTTCAAAAAAGAAATGGAGAACAGCTGTTCTGCTGTCAGGTTGGTTTATCAATCTAAAAGCCGGCTGCATGGAGGCCTGCTGCGGGGTGACGTAGCTGTCACAGTGAGCCTGCGGGCGACATGACAGGCCTGATTCAAGACTTGCCTTGGTCACGCTCGCCATATGTTTTTTAAATGGATTTCTATTGTTTATAAATTTTTCAAGCGGCCATCATGTGCTTGACCCATTGTTGTTCATTATTGGTGATGCTCAGACGGTATCAATTTGATGATCGTGAATGGGCTGGCCATGTATTATTTTCAGTGTTGGAGAGGGGGTCGATAAATTAAATAAACAGGGAGGCTTGCCTCCCTGTTTATTGTTTCAGCCAACGTGCTGATGCGTGAGCCTCTTCGAGTCTTCAAGCCAGCCAGCCGAGTGCGATGGCAAGGCGGCCACAAAGCGTAGCCAGCACAATGCCAAGCAGGGTACGTAGCAGCCAGATCACCACCAGTTGTCCCACACTCACCGGGATCCGGGTGGCCAGGATGCAAGGGATGGAGGCCGAGAAAAAGAGCACCGAGCTGACCGAGACCTCGGCCGCGACATAGCGCACCAGCAGCTCTGCATCCTTTAGCAGGATGGCCGGCAGGAACATCTCCGCCAGACCGGCCGAGAGCGCCTTGGCGGTGGCCAGCGGCTCTCCCAGATCGAGCAGCCAGGTGAGCGGCCAGAGCAGCCAGCCTATCAGATCGAACAGGGGAGTGTGCTGGGCCAGCAGCAGGCCCAGCAAACCGACCGACAGTATGGTCGGCACCACGGCGGCAGCCATGTGAAGACCGTCCCTGAGGTTGTCCCGCAGTTGGCTCAGCAAGGGCTCGGCCTGGCTGGATTGGGCGAGCCCGGCGGCCATGGCCGCTTGCCAGCGGCGTTGGCCGGCAGGCAAGGGTTCGTCGGTGTCGCCTTCATGAGCCATGGTGGCGATGGGAGGCACGCGCGCCAGGATGGCGGTGATGATGAAGGTGATGATCAGGGTGGACCAGAAGTAGAAATTCCACTGCGCCATCAGGCCAAGTGTCTTGGCCACGGTGATCATGAAGGCGGCCGACACGGTGGAGAAGCCGGTGGCGATGATGACGGCTTCGCGCACCGTGTACTTGCCTGCCAGGAAAACCCGGTTGGTAATGAGCAGACCCACCGAGTAGCTGCCCACGAACGAGGCCACGGCATCGATGGCGGAGTGGCCTGGCGTGCGCCAGAGGGGTCGCATCACGGGCTGCATCAATACGCCGATAAGCTCCAGCAGACCGAAGCCGAGCAAAAAGGTGAGGGCCATGGCGCCGATGGGCACGATGAGGCCCACCGACATGGCCAGCTTGTCGAACAGAAAAGGCAGTCGATCCGGGGTCATCAGCCAGGCCGGCCCGATCCCGGTGACATAGATCAAGGCCACTCCCAGCCCCAGCACCTTGAACAGGCTAAATACCCTGTCGATGGGGCGCGCACGCCAGCGGCCATCGAGCAAGGGCATCACGGCTCCATACCCGATCAGCAGCAGGATGAGGCCGGTTGCCAGGGAGCGTTGGGCCATCACCAGGCCGGCCAGATGATCCACCACTATGGTGCTGCGCCCCCCCAGCTCGACCGGAATGAAGAAGATGGCGATGCCCAGCAGGCTGGTCAGCAGCAGCTTGATACCCGCGCCTGGCTTCATGGGGGTTAACAGTAGGTTGTCCGATTCCATACCTGCTCCTTGCGGTGGGTGTCAGTCCGTGTGTTGGGTTGTTATTTGTATATACATTAAGTGTTTCAGGAGTAAATTAAACACAAAATTAACCAAAATGAAACGCCTTGAGCGGCGACGACAGCGAGTAAGCGATGAGGTTGGCGGCAAAGGGAGTCGGTTGGATTTGATAAATGATCAGGGGCGCAGGGAGCTGTCGGGCAGGGTGCCAGCATGGCTGAGGGCGAGAGGTGTCATGCCCTTCCTTAGGCGTGGAGAGGCCCAAAATAACCAGGTCTGTGGACTGACATAGTCGCGTTGATTGGCACCCCTGGGCAACTTGTCGCAGCAAATGGCATGAGAGGGCTGCTTTGTTGCACCATTGTCGCATCGATAGTGCCTGTGGCTTGCCACAGACAAGCACAACATCAGCGACAAAAATCATAGAAAACATTAACTTGGATTTAAGATTTTCGCTTTCGAGCTCTCTTATGTCGTTTCATCATTACTATTTATGGATCAGTTATAAAACCTTTGTTCATTTGACTACTTTTCGCGTTTCTCATTGCAGAGTAAGATGCCACTTCAATAAAAATAAGAAATTAGGAGTTCGGGTGTGAAGGCATTAGTAAAAGAAAGGGTATCGCCCTATATAAGCCAGTTATATGAGTGCGGTATTAATGATTCTGACATTAAGTTGGTGGTGGATCAGTTCCGCTCCGACGTGTCAGGCAGCTCGTCGCTGTTCTTGTTGCGGGATGACGACAAGAGCGACGGCATCAAGCTCTTTTCCAGTGGTTTGACCGAAGCCCAGCAGCAGTTCTATGTCCAGCACCATCGCCAGGATGTGTGGTTCAATCACTATCTGGACAAGGGCTGCCAGGGGATCGTCAGTGCCAACAGCCTCTCCAATTCGGCGGGTTTGCTGGCCAGTTTCGGCGCCCAGTTTGCGGCCGGCGGTGTCTGCCGGGTGAAGGGGCGGGGGCTGAGCAGCCTGTCTACCTATCGTGCGGCGACGCAGGATGATTTCAGCGCGCAGGAAATTTCTTCCCTTGGCGAAGTTTATTCTGGCCTGGCGGCCTGGAGCCAACATTATTGGAACTTGCTGGCCCTGGAAACCCAGAACTATCAGTTGCAACAGCTGGTAAAAAACCATAATAAACCCAGCGCTATCGTCGATGACAAAGGGCATATCCATTATTCCAACGTGGCCTTCAATCGTATTGCCGACGAGAACGTGGAACTGCGAGCGGGCAATGGTATTTTCTCGCTGCAAAATAAGGAGCAGCAGCGCCAGTTCAAAGAGATATTGAATGGCTTCGCCTATCTGCTGCCCGGCGCCAGCGCCTATATGTCCATTCCTCGTCAGCCTAATCTGCGGCCATTGCTGATCCAGTGCACTCTGATGAGCGGTCTCAATCGCTTCGAGCGGTATGTGGAGGTGGTGCTGCGGGATCCCGAACACTCCTTCAACCCCGACATCGAAGCGCTGGCCAGCCTCTATCCGCTCACCATCGGCGAGAAAGAGCTGCTGGTGCTGATGAGCAAGGGTTACAGCAGCAACGACATCGCCGAGCTGCGTGGCGTCAAGGTGGAAACCGTGCGCTCGACCCTGAAAGGGGTGTTCAAGAAGACCGACTGCCACAGCCAGAACGAGCTGCTGCTGTTGCTGCAATCCATCTCCTGATCCATGCGAGCTATGCTTGGAGTGAGCCGGACATAGTGCCCGGCTCGCGCCTCCCGCCCGGGAGGCAGGTTGGGGGAACGCACGATGGAATCACTCAAGGCAAAGGATTACATGCAGACTCGTCCCATCACCTTCAGCGCGGAGATGATGGTGCAGGCGGCAGTGGAAAAGTTTCTCAACAGTCGCCAGCTTGGCGGCCCCGTAGTGGACGAACGGGGTCACCTGGTGGGTTGGGTCTCCGAGCAGGACTGTATCGCCGTCATGTTGAAAGAGGCCTATCACTGTGAACAGGTGGCCCAGGTCAGGGATGTGATGCGCAAGGAGGTGCTGGCCGTCGGCCCCGATACCAGCATCCTCGAGCTGGCCGAGATGATGATGGGACAAAAGCCCAAGATCTATCCGGTTGTGGAGGAGGGGCATCTGCTCGGGGTCATCAGCCGCCACGACGTGATGCAGGCCATCCACGCCCAGCTGGGAACCTGTTTCGTACACAAGGCACGTGCCTGAGGACGCTGTTTCCACCTCGTCAGCACGTTGGCAGCACAGAGCAGGCACCATGCCTGCTCTTTTATTGCCGCATGGGGAATGCCGATGCCCGCCGTGATACAGGCCTCATCCCCCTCGGCACCGCTTTAAGGCTTGCACCGTCCAGCCTCGCTCTTTAGGATCTCCCCCAGCTATCGATATGGCCCTTGATGGGCACTCTTTTAAGGAATTCGTACCTTGTCTCTCTCTATCGAGGCGCTGCGCCGCCGTCTATCTGCCTGCATGAACCTCGACGCCCGCCGTCTCTCCAGCCGTCTGCACGGGGCCAAGAAGCTGCCGGAAGCCAAGCAGGCCGCCGTGCTCGAGACCATTGCCGCCGACCTGGATGTGGCCGAGGCGCGTTATCAATCCCGTCTGGCCGGTGTGCCCAGGGTCACCTACCCGGACAACCTGCCGGTCAGCCAGAAGCAGGCGGAGATCGCCAAGGCGATCAGCGAACATCAGGTTGTGATCATCGCCGGCGAAACCGGCTCGGGCAAAACCACCCAGATCCCCAAGATCTGTCTGGCGCTGGGGCGCGGGGTGAAAGGCTTTATCGGCCACACCCAGCCGCGGCGTCTGGCGGCCCGTACCGTGGCGGCCCGTATTGCTGAGGAGATGGAGTCCGAGCTTGGCCATTACGTGGGTTACAAGGTGCGCTTTACCGATCAGGTGAGCGAGCAGACCCATATCAAGCTGATGACCGACGGTATCCTGCTGGCGGAGATCCAGAACGACCGGATGCTCACCCAGTACGACACCATCATCATCGACGAGGCCCACGAGCGCAGCCTCAACATCGACTTCATCCTGGGTTACTTGAAGCAGCTGCTGCCGAGGCGCCCCGATCTGAAGGTCATCATCACTTCGGCCACTATCGACCCGCAGCGTTTCTCCCGCCACTTCAACAAGGCGCCGGTGATCGAGGTCTCCGGTCGCACCTACCCGGTGGAGGTGCGCTACCGCCCACTGTTTGTTGATAAAAAAAGCAGTGACAAGAGCGAAGGGCTGGAGGAGCGCGACGAGCTGCAGGGGATCTTCGATGCAGTCGAAGAGCTGGCCCGCGAGGGGCTCGGGGACATCCTCATTTTCATGAACGGCGAGCGGGAGATCCGCGATACCGCCGATGCCCTGCGCAAGCTCAACCTGCGCGACACCGAGGTGCTGCCGCTCTACGCTCGCCTCTCCAACGCCGAGCAGAACAAGGTGTTTCAGCCCCACGCCGGACGGCGCATCGTGCTCGCCACCAACGTGGCGGAGACCTCGCTGACGGTGCCGGGCATTCGTTACGTGATCGATCCGGGTACGGCCCGTATCAGCCGCTACTCCTGGCGTACCAAGGTGCAGCGCCTGCCCATCGAGCCGGTTTCCCAGGCCAGTGCCAACCAGCGTAAGGGTCGTTGCGGCCGGGTGGCGGACGGTATCTGTATCCGCCTCTACTCCGAGGAAGATTTCAACGGCCGTCCGGCCTTTACCGACCCCGAGATCCTGCGCACCAACCTGGCTTCCGTCATCCTGCAGATGCTGGCGCTCGGCCTTGGCAACATGGAGGCGTTCCCCTTCGTCGAGCCGCCGGAATCGCGCCATATCAAGGATGGTCTGACCCTCTTGAAAGAGCTGGAGGCGGTGCGCGAGCTGCCTGCCACCGGCGATCGCGAAGCCAAGCTTCAGCTGACCGAGACCGGTCGCCAGCTCTCGCGCATCCCCCTTGATCCCCGCCTGGCGAAGATGGTGATCAGCGCCGCGCAAACCGGCTGTTTGAGTGAGGTGATGGTGATCACCGCCGCCCTCAGCATCCAGGATCCTCGCGAGCGGCCCATGGAGAAGAAGCAGGCCGCCGACGAGCAGCACAGACGCTTTGAAGACAAGGAGTCCGACTTCCTCGCCTTCGTCAATCTGTGGAACTACCTGAAAGAGCAGCAGGATGCCCTTGGCAGCAACCCGTTCCGGCGCATGTGCCAGAAGGAGTTTCTCTCCTATCTGCGGGTGCGCGAGTGGCAGGACATTCACTTCCAATTGCGTCAGACGGTGAAAGAGCTGGGTTTTAAAGCCAACCAGGAGCCGGCGGATTTCAAGACGGTGCACTGCGCCCTGCTGACCGGCCTCTTGAGCCATATCGGCAACAAGGATCTGGAAAAGCCGGAGTTTCTTGGTGCCCGCAACGGCCGTTTCCATCTGTTCCCGGCCTCGGGCCTGTTCAAGAAGCCGCCCAAGTGGGTGATGGCCGCAGAGTTGGTTGAGACCTCGCGTCTCTACGCTCGCATCAACGCCAAGATTGAACCCGAGTGGGTGGAGCCGCTGGCGGGCCACCTCATCAAACTGCACCACAGCGACCCCCACTGGTCGAAGAAAAATGGCGCCGTCATGGCCAAGGAGAAGGTGACCCTCTACGGCCTGACTTTGGTCAACGAGCGCACCATCAACTTCAGCCGCATCGATCCGGCCCTGTGCCGCGAGCTGTTTATCCGCCGCGCCCTGGTGGAGGGGGATTTCGAGACCCGCCACCGCTTCTTCAGTGACAACCGCAAGCTCCTGGCCGAGGTGGAGGCGCTGGAGCACAAATCCCGTCGGCGCGACATCCTGGTGGATGACGAGGACTTGTTCCGCTTCTACGATGCCCGCCTGCCGGAAGAAATTATCTCCGCCCGTCACTTTGACAAGTGGTGGAAGGAGGCGCAGAAGCAGGATCCCGAGCTGCTCAACTTCGAAAAAGAGATGCTGATGAAGGGGGATGCGGCCCACATCAGCGATCTCGACTATCCCAACTTCTGGCAGCAGGGGCGCCTCAAGCTCAAGTTGACCTATCAGTTTGAGCCGGGGGAGGCCGCCGATGGCGTGACCCTGCATATTCCGCTGCCGCTCTTGAACCAGGTGGAGGTGAAGGGGTTCGAGTGGCTGATCCCGGGGCTGCGTCACGAGCTCTTGGTGGCCCTCATCAAGTCGATGCCAAAACCGATGCGCAAGAACTTCGTACCGGCCCCCAACTATGCCGATGCGCTGCTCGCCAGCATCAACCCCGAGCAGGGGCCGCTCTTGGACGAGATGGAGCGTCAGCTGCGGCGAATGACAGGGGTCACCGTGCCCCGCGAATCCTGGGATTGGACTGCGGTGCCCGATCACCTGAAACTCACCTTCCGGGTGGTAGACGACAAACACAAGAAGGTGGCGGAAGGCAAAGACCTGGAGGCATTGAAAGAGTCCCTGCGCGGCAAGGTGCAGGAGACCCTGTCGCAAGTGGCGGACGACGACATCGAGCAGTCCGGCCTCACCCTCTGGAGCTTTGGCGAGCTGCCGAAGGAGTACAGCCAGAAGCGCGGCGGCTTCGAGGTGAAGGCCTATCCGGCCCTAGTGGATCAGAAGGATTCGGTCGCCATCCAGCTGGTGGAGAGCCCGGTGGTGCAACAGCAGCTGATGTGGGCCGGTCAGCGCCGGCTGGTGCTGCTCAACGTGCCATCTCCCATCAAGTACCTGCAGGAGAAGCTGCCCAACAAGGCCAAGCTGGGGCTCTATTTCAACCCGTTTGGCAAGGTGGCGGAGCTTATCGATGACTGCATTGCCTGCGGCTGCGACAAGCTGATTGAGCAGCACGGCGGCATGGCCTGGGACGAGGCCGGTTTCGAGGCGCTCAAGGAGTATGTCCGTGCCGAGCTCAACGATGCGGTGGTGGAAGTGGCCAAACAGGTGGAAGCCGTGCTGACCCTCTCCCATGAGATCAAGAAGCGGCTCAAGGGCAAGATGCAGCTCGACACCGCTTTTGCCATGTCCGACATCCAGCAGCAGCTCGGCAACCTCATTCACAAGGGGTTCGTGACCGAGACCGGCTGGCAGCGGCTGCCGGATCTCTTGCGCTACCTGCGCGCCATCGAGCGGCGCCTGGAGAAGCTGGCCATCGATCCCAACCGGGATCGGGTCTACATGCTCAAGGTGCACAGCGTGGAGTCGGAATACAAGGCGCTGCTGGCCAAGATCCCGAAATCCCAGCTGGTGCCCACCGAGGTGGCCAACATCCGCTGGATGATCGAGGAGCTGCGGGTGTCGTTCTTTGCCCAGAATCTGGGGACCCCCTATCCGGTCTCCGATAAACGGGTGCTAAACGCCATCGCCCAGTGCTAATCTGCTGAGGAGAAAGGCCGCGGGTGCGCTACCGGCTGCCTGGACGCTAACGGAGGAGCAAGGATGCTTGGATTCTGGTTAGGGATGGCGATGGTCAACATCAGTGGCTATCAGCCCATTGCCGAGCAAACCTGGGTACAGTTGAACCCGGAGTACTACCCGCTGCATCGCACCCCGCCCGCCATGTTCGTGGCCTGGCGGGGCAATCAATTTCCCATCCTCGAGCTCAAGAAGAAGAAGGGACGCTGGCAGGTGCTGTTTCCGGCACGGCTGGTGCCTCCCTTCGATCTGTTCGAGGGGGAGGCCGAGCTTTCCAAAGCTTATCTGGCAAGATTGCGGCGCATCGACGAAGCGGCCTACGGGCTGGCACCCATTACCCCGGCGGCCTATCAACCTCATCCGACACAAGAGGTGGCGACCCTAGCCGTGCCCTTCATGGCGGAGTTTGCCGTGCCCCCATCACCGGGCCAACCCAAGGCAAATGAGCAAGGGGAACCCCTGCTGGCTGCCTTGTCACAGCAGGCCAGCTGGCAGACGCCAGCTACCCGGTTGGCGCAATTTGAGTCATCGCAGGGGGATGGGCAGGGGATGATGGTGCCTGTCAGCAGCACGCTGACGCTGGCAGCGCCGGCGGCTGGCGGCAAGCGGGTCTGTCATCAGGTCGCCGCAGGAGAGACCCTCTGGCGCATCGCTGCCATGCTGGCCCAGAACGGGACCGTGACCGGGGTAGCGGGGGATACCTACAGCTATTTGCTGGCCATCGTCGATGACAACCAGGCGCTGATGGGTCAGGGCATCAAGGTGAAGGCGGGAGATACCCTCTACTGCCCGGCGCCGCAGACGCTGGCCCGTTTCGATGCCCTGAGTCCGGCCCAGCGATTGCAGCGTTTTGCCAGATTGGAACAGGGACGCTGAGGTCTCTTGTCACTGCTCGGGGCCCGTGATAGTATTCGCGCTCGTTTTGCGAGGTGCCGACCGGTCGCAGTCTGCACCATAAATTCATCTAAAAGAGATACATACTATGTCTTTCGTATTCCAAGCTGAAGTCCGTTCTGACCTGGGGAAAGGTGCGAGCCGCCGCCTGCGTCACGCTGACCAAGTTCCTGCCATCGTTTACGGTGCAGGCAAAGAAGCCGTGTCCATCACCGTTGACCACAAGAAGTTCATCCTGGCCCAAGAAAAGCCGGAATTCTATGAGTCCGTACTGACTCTGGTTATCAACGGTGAAGAAGTTAACGTAAAAGTGAAAGCTATCCAGCGTCACCCGGTACGTTACAAGCTGCTGCACCTGGACTTCGTTCGCGTCTAATCGACCACGAACGTTCCTGTGAAGAGGCCACCCAATCGGGTGGCCTCTTTGTTTTTACGGCATTTTTTCCCGATAAAAATAAAATACTCAACTAGTGCTGTTAGTCTTTACTTGTAGGCATGATTGACAGCAGGACACCAATTGTGGTGCTCTGACATATATAAAGTATTCGAACAAGTCCAATTGCGGGGTGGTGTTGACCGTCATGAAGGGAATCATACGGGGATATTTCCTGCTGTTCTCACCCATTCTGGTGCTGGTCCTGGTGGGGGGATACCTGCTGGGGGACGCACTGGTCGAGCGCGAGCTCTATCGTGTTCGCAGTGATGAGAGCACCTTCCTGGCGCTCGCCAGCAGTCGTCTCGATGACGAACTGGCGGTGCCGTTGCGCCATGTGCGCAGCATGTCGGAAGAGCCCATTCTGCTCGAGGCGGCGGGCCGCGGCGAGCGTGACACCATGGCTGCCCAGTTTACCGTTCTGATGAACCGCAATCCTGACTATGCCCAGGTGCGCTGGTTGGCGCCGGACGGCATGGAGCGGGTGCGTATCGATCGTCAGGGTCAGCATCTGCAGCGTGTGGCCGACGACCAGCTGCAAAACAAAGGGGAGCGTTACTATTTTCGCGATGCCATGGCGCTGCCCTGGGAGCGGGTTTACGTCTCGCCGCTCGATCTCAACGTCGAACACGGCGTGATCGATCGCCCCTTCAATCCCATGATCCGCATCGCCAAGCGCATGCGTCTGGGGGGCCGCGATCTGGGCTTGCTGCTTATCAACGTGCAGGCCGCTCGCATGCTCAAGGAGTTCACCAACAGCAGTGGCAAGGCCGCCGATCACACCATGCTGCTCAACCAGGACGGTTATTGGCTGCGCAGCCCGGATCCGGCGCAAGAGTGGGGGTTCATGCTCGAGCGCCCGGACCTCACCTTGAAGCAATCTTCTCCCCGGGCCTGGCAGGCATTCTGGGGCGCGTCGAGTGGCCAGGTTGAGCTGGCAGACGGGCTGTGGAGCTGGACTACCCTGTACCCGGCACTCAATCACGATCAGCTGATCTGGAAAGCCGCCTCCATGGTGCCACGCAGCGAGCTGCTGGCCATCCGCACTCACATCTGGGGGCTCATCTCGGCCAGTTGCGCCACCTTGCTGTTGCTGTTTGGTGCCGGAGTGGCCTCGCTGGTGCACAGTCGGCATCGGGAGCAGTTGGCGCAGCAGGAGGCGGCCAGGCTCGCGCGGGTCAAAGGGGATTTCATCGCCAACATGAGCCACGAGATCCGTACCCCCATGAACGCCATCATGGGGTTGACCTACCTGCTCGAGCAGGGAGGGCTCGACGATGGCCAGCGGGCCCTGGTGCGCAAGATCCACCAGGCCGGGCAGGCACTGCTCGGGATCATCAACGACATCCTCGATTTCTCCAAGATTGAGTCGGGCCGGCTCGAGCTCGAGCAGGTGCCATTCAGTCTGGAAGAGGTACTCGATCACGTGGCGGCCATCATGTCCACCTGCGTGGGCGAAAAACACCTCGAGCTGGTGGTGAGCAGTGCCCCCGAGCGAGCCACGCACCTGATAGGGGATGCCTTGCGCCTCGAACAGGTGTTGCTCAACCTGACCGGCAACGCCATCAAGTTCACCGAGCGCGGGGAGGTGGAGGTCAAGGTCGAGCTGGAGGACGAGCAAGATGGCACGGCCACCTTGCTGTTTCGGGTGCGCGACACCGGGATCGGCATTCCTCCCGAGCAGCAGGCCAACATCTTCAATGCCTTCTCCCAGGCCGACTCCTCCACCAGCCGCCGGTTTGGCGGAACCGGGCTTGGCCTGACCATCAGCCGCCGTCTGGTGAGTCTGATGGGGGGCGGCATCGGTGTCACCAGCGAACTGGGCAAGGGGAGCGAATTCTGGTTCCGTGTCCGGCTGGCTCAGGTAGAGCGACCCGAGGTCTTCCACGAGCGGCTGCAACATGTTTCGCTGCTTATCGCCGACGACAACCAGGTGACCCGCGATACCCTGTCGATGACGGTGGGCTCCCTCGGCTGGCAGTCACGGGTGGTGGAGTCGGGCGAGCAGGCCTTGCACCATCTGCTGCGCCAGGGGGAGCGTTTCGACGTGATCCTGCTCGACTGGATGATGCCGGGCATGGACGGGCTCGAGACCTGCGTGGCTATTCGCCGTGCCTTCGAGCAGCAGGATCGCTCGCCGATCATCATCATGGCGACCGCCTATTCCCAGGAAGAGTTGATGCGCCGCCCCGGCTCGGAGCAGGTGGATCTGGTGCTGCACAAGCCAGTCACCGGCTCCAGTCTCTACAATGCGGTGGCGCGCCTCATTCACGAGAAGCGCGAACATGTGGAGCCGCTGGAAAGCGGTCAGCGCCATCAGCGCCTGCCGGACGTGCACATACTGCTGGTCGATGACAGCGACATCAACCTGGAGGTGGCAACCCGCTTGCTGCAGCGGGAGGGGGCCGTGGTGATCACCGCCATCGATGGGGAGCGGGCTCTGGCCTGCCTTGCCGACTCGGCGCAGCGCATCGATCTGGTGCTCATGGATGTGCAGATGCCGGTGATGGATGGTTACGAGGCGACCCGTCGTCTGCGCCAGCTGCCGGGACGGGAGGATATCCCCGTGCTGGCACTCACCGCTGGGGTGTTCAAGGATCAACGCGAAGCAGCGCTGGCCTCTGGCATGAACGACTTTATCGCCAAGCCGCTCGACGTGGAGCAGCTCATCGCAACCCTGCTGCGCTACCTGCCCGACAGTGTGGCGCCGCTCACGGTCAGCGACGCGCCGCCAGCCCAGGAGCCGGTGGCGGGCATCGACATCGATACCGGCCTGCGCAACTGGGGCGAGGCGTCGGTTTATCTCAAATACCTGCGGCGTTTTCGCGATGACTACATGACGGTCGGTACCGTGCTGCCGGGTTACATCGCCCAGCACGAGACGGACGCTGCCGCGAGCCTGACCCACAAGCTCAAGGGGGTGGCGGGCAGCCTGTCGCTCACCGATGTGGCGCGCATCAGTGCGGAATTGAACGAGGCCATCGAACAGGGGGGAGACACCAGTCAGCTCATCGCCCCCTTGCTCGAGGCGCTGGAGCGGGCGCAGCAGGCCATCGACATCTATGCCGGGCGCGAGCCAGGTGCTGTCAGCTCCCCGCTGGCGCAGGGGGAGGCGCAGGAGGTGTGCCTGCACGCCCTGCGTCAGGCCCTCATGAGCGAGGATCTGGAGCTGATCGAGCCTGCGCTGGGTCAGGCCAAGAGTTACTTGCCCGCTGAGTTGGTGAGCGAGATCAGCGCGGCATTGGAGCTGTTCGACATCCAGCTTGCCACCTGTAAGCTGGAGGATTATCTGGAGAATCGGGAGGCACCTGGATCATGAACCGACCGCGTGTGCTGATCATCGACGACGAGCCGAGCAACCTCGGGCTGCTGCGACAAATCCTCAAGGAGGAGTACAGCCTCTTCTTCGCCAAGGGAGGAGAGGAGGGGCTGGCCGCCGTGGCGCGCCACGAGCCCGCCCTGATCCTGCTTGACGTGCGTATGCCTGACATGGATGGCTACGAGGTGTGCCGCCGGCTCAAGGCCGATCCGGCCCACGCCGGGATCCCGGTGCTGTTTATCACGGCGAGCGACAACGCAGACAGCGAGAGCCAGGGGTTCGAAGCGGGCGGGGTGGATTATATCTACAAGCCGGTCTGCCCGAGCACGGTGCGCGCCCGGGTGCGCAACCACCTCTCTCTGGTGCGCCTCGATCAGCTCGAGCACAGCTACCGCACTGCCATCGTGATGCTGAGCGAGGCGGGTCATTACAACGACACCGACACCGGGGTACATATCTGGCGCATGGCCGCCTACGCCCGCGCGCTGGCCAGTGCGGCGGGCTGGAGTCCGGAGCAGTCGGAGCTGCTGGAGCTGGCGGCCCCCATGCACGACATGGGCAAGATTGGGATCCCCGATCACATCCTCAAGAAGCCCGGTCCTCTCACCGAAGAGGAGTGGGTCATCATGCGCACCCACCCGCGCATCGGCTACGAGATCTTGAGCCGCTCAGACGCCCCCATCTTTCGGATGGCGGCGGAGATAGCCTTGCATCACCACGAGAAGTGGGATGGTTCGGGTTACCCCGCAGGGGAGACCGGCGAAGAGATCCCCGAGGCGTCGCGGATCGTGGCCATCGCCGATGTGTTTGATGCCCTGAGCGTGCGTCGCCCTTACAAGGAGCCCTGGCCGCTGGAGCAGGTGCTGGCCACGCTGCGTGACGGTGCCGGCCAGCACTTTGATCCCCGGCTGCTCGCCCGTTTTCTCGAGATCATGCCGGAGATCTTGCGCCTCAAGAGCCAATGGGACACCCGCGAGGAGCGGGAGATCACCAGATAGGTTGCGTCAGGTAGGGATTGCTTGCCTTCTCGCGGCCGAACGTCGAGCTGGGGCCGTGCCCCGGAATGAAGACGATGTCGTCCCCCAGCGGCAGCAGGGTCTCGGTGATCGACTTGATCAGCGTCCCGTGATCCCCGCGCGGGAAGTCGGTCCGACCTATGCTGCCGGCAAACAGCACATCGCCCACCCAGGCAAGTTGCTCGGCCTGGCTGAGCAGCACCACATGGCCCGGGGTGTGACCCGGGCAGAAGTAGACCTCCAGCTCGCACTTGCCAACCTGCACCTTGTCACCCTGTTCGAGCCAGCTATCCGGTGTAAAGGCCGGAGTATGGGCAAAGCCGAACATCTGGCTCTGCTGGGGCAGCATGTCGAGCCAGAAGGCATCTTCCCTGTGGGGGCCTGTGATGGTGACGCCGGTTCTGTCGCGCAGCTCGGCGGCGGCGCCCACGTGATCCAGATGACCGTGGGTCAGCAGGATGTGTGTGAGGGTCAGCCCCCGTTTGGCGATGGCGGCCAGCAGCTTGTCCGCTTCTCCGCCCGGATCGATGAGGGCGGCCTGATGGGTCTCGTCGCACCAGATGAGGGAGCAGTTCTGGGCAAACTGGGTGACCGGGATCACCTCGAATTTCAACATATGGGGTCCTCTTGTACGGTGAAGATCAGGCGCGCTGCTGGGCAAAGAAATCGAGGCAGGCCTGTTTGTCACCCTGGAATATGACGCGCTCGCGCTTGTTGCCAAGCTGGTAGAGATACATCGGGTCGTAGTAGCGGGTCAACAGCAGGGTGATCCAGGCCAGGTGCAGCTCGGTGTGGCCACTGCGGCCTTGCTCTTCGAGGGCCACTTGCATTAACTGATCCAGCTCGCGATGGGCTTGATCACCGAGCCGGCGCTTGAGCCTGGCCAGGGCGTCGGTGAGGTAGGCGGCAAACAGCGGCCAGCCCTCTTCGGCGCCGAAACGCTCCTCATAACGCAGCCAGAGATCGTGTACATAGTCCTGGCGGATCTGCTCGGCGCGCTCCTCTTGCGGCACCTCGACCACCACCAGCGGGGCCTGGCTCATGGTGTCAAACAGCGAATTGGGCAGGCAGCAGCGGCCGATGAGGCGGCTTTCGTCTTCCACCACGAAACGCTGCTCCCCCTGCTGGCGGCGCTTGAGCAGCTCGATGGCCATGTTGTTTTCAAAGTTGATGTTGCTGGGCTGGCCGCCGGGCAGCTGGCCAAACGACGACCCCCTGTGGTGAGCGTGCCCCTCCAGATCCAGCGCCTGGGCCACCTTGGCCAGCATGTGGGTCTTGCCGGAGCCGGTCATGCCGGTCAGCACGCTCCAGTGGCACTCGGCTGCCGCTCCGTCGAGCGTGTCGATGAGGAAGCGACGCAGATCCTTGTAGCCACCGGCCACCCGCGGGCGGGTGACTCCCGCCTCATGCAGCCACTGTTGCACCGTTTGCGAGCGCAGACCGCCGCGAAAGCAGTAGAGCACGGCATCCGGCTGCCGGCGCAGCTGGGCCAGCCAGCCCTCGAGGCGTTCGGCCCGCACCGCGCCACCGACCAGTTGATGACCCAGCGCGATGGCGGCCGCCTGACCTTGCTGCTTGAAGCAGGTACCGACCTGGGCCCGCTCATCATCCGTCATCAATGGCAGATTGGTCGAGCAGGGGAAGGCCCCCTCCTTGAACTCGATGGGGGCGCGCAGGTCGATGAGCGGAACGTCATCCAGAAAAATCCGGGCGTAATACGTGGCCAGTGGCAGTGCACTCATTGGACAACCTCGATGAACTGGTTGCCGGTGCGGGCCTGCAGCTGGCCGATGGGGGAGAGGGTCAGCCCTGCCTGTGCGGCAATGGCGAGGAGCTCGGCTTCACTTTCTTTACCGACGGCTACCAGCAGGCCGCCGCTGGTCTGCGGGTCGCACAGGATGTTGCGGGTGCGGTCATCCATGGCGTCCAGCTTGTCGCCATAGGAGTCGAAGTTGCGCAGGGTACCGCCCGGTACGCAGCCCTCACTCAGGTAGTAATCCACCTCGTCCAGCAGCGGCAGCGCCTTGAAATCCAGACGGGCACTGACGCCGGAACCTTCGCACATCTCCAGCAGATGGCCGGCCAGACCAAAGCCGGTCACGTCGGTCATGGCATGCACACCGGGCAGCTCGGCAAAGCACTGGCCGATCTTGTTGAGGGTGCACATGGCGTTGGGGGCCAGCTGCTCGTGCTCGGGCTTGAGCTTGCCCTTTTTCTGGGCGGTGGTGAGGATGCCGATGCCCAGAGGCTTGGTCAGATAGAGGGTGTCACCTACCTTGGCGGTGTCGTTCTGCTTGATGGCGTTGAGCGGTACGATACCGGTCACCGCCAGGCCGAAGATGGGCTCGGGGGCATCGATGCTGTGGCCGCCGGCCAGAGAAATACCCGCTTCGTGACACACCTGACGGCCGCCGTCGATCACCTGCTGGGCCACTTCCGGCGCCAGGGTGTTGATGGGCCAGCCGAGGATGGCGATGGCGACGATGGGTTTGCCGCCCATGGCGTAGATGTCGCTGATGGCGTTGGTGGCGGCGATACGACCGAAGGTGAAGGGATCATCGACGATGGGCATGAAGAAGTCGGTGGTGGAGACGATACCCTGACCGTTGCCGATATCGACCACGGCCGCGTCATCCTTGCTGCTGTTGCCGACTACCAGCGTCGGGTCGTCAAAGCCCGGGATCTGGCTCTTGAGAATGGTGCCGAGCACCTTGGGAGAGATTTTGCAGCCGCAGCCAGCGCCGTGGCTGTATTGGGTCAGACGAATGGAAGACATACTTTCCCCTTGTGTGTGCAAACGTGCGTGTACAAACAAAATAAGTGCAGCGGCTCTGCGGAGCCGTCAAATGGGTGCGCATGCGCGCGAAATTCGGGTGGCCTTGGCTGGCTTTGAGCGCAGCGATGTCAGGCAGCCGTGTAAGGCAGTCTGGCAGGACGGGGGAGGAGAGGCGATAGATGCGCCGGCGCAGCCCCGCCAAGGGCCACAGGACGGGCCATTATGCCACAAATAGCCGCTCTGGTTCGAACTGGAATTCACACAAAGCGCAGGGAATTGGCGGGTTTAGAGGAAGGGATCCGTCTTGGGCATGACGCTGGCAAGGCTCTCCCCAAGGTAGCCCCGAAGGCGAGCCATGCTGCTTTCGGGGCCATTGGTGGGGAACTTAGCCGGCTTGCTCCATCACCGGCTGGCGAGCCTTGCCGAGCCGGCGCAGGCGCCGTTGCAGCGGCCGCTCCAGCAGGGTGTAGCTGAGGGACGAGAGCCCGATCAGCACTGCCAGCATCAACAAGGTGGCCAGCACCCCCAGCAGGGGGGTGGTCTGGGCATACCACCACGCAGTGAGCCCCGGCGCCAGATAGTGGACAAGCTCGCAGCCGGTGAGCAGTACCAGGGCGTGCAGCAGGTAGATAGAGTAGGAGAGATCCCCCAGCCAGTTGGTGACGCGGTTATCCAGGAGGCGCAGCAGCGGGCTCTGGCGATTGCCCTGGCAGGCGGCAATCCAGATCAGCAACACGTAGGCGCTGATCAGCAGCAGGGTCAGCTGCGGCGTCATGGTGAACTGCATCAGCGCGAAGGGGAGCAGAAAGGCGAGCAGCAGCGGCAGATCTTTCTGCATCATGGGCCACTGGCGGGCAGCCTTGACCTTCGGCAGCAGCCAGAGGCCGAGCACGAATTCACTCACCCCGCGCCCGATGGCCAGTGCCCCGCTGGTGACATCCAGGGTACCCCGGCTGTGCACGATAAAGGCCAGCACAGTCAGGGCCAGCAAGGGGGCGAGGTTGCTCCAGCGGCTGTGGGTGACGGCGAGGGGAATGAGCAGCGGAAACAGCAGATAGCTAATCCACTCCACGCTCAGCGACCAGGCGGCGAAGTTCCAGGTCAATCCGTGATCGGTCACCACCTGCAGCAGCAACAGGCTGCTTGGCAGTGCCTCGGCCGGGGTAAAGGGGGAGCCGAAAGGAGGCATCCCCTCCCACTCCCACATCTTGAACAGGGGGCCGGCGTAGAAGCCAATCCCATGGTGGGCCTTGTAGAGCTCCCAGCCAACCAGCAGCAGCAGGGTCACCAGGTAGAGGGGATAAACCCGGGTCAGCCGCAGCCAGAGGAAGCGGCCATAACTTATGGTGCGGGGCGTGCGGGCGAAGGCTTCCCCGTAGACGTGGGCCAGCACCAGCCCGCTCAAAATAAAGAAGAGATCGACCCAGAGGTAGCCGTTCTCGATGAGTTGGGTGTGGCCGGCGATCGACTCCATCCACTGGGGAAAGAGCAGCAAGCGGGCGTGGAACAACACCACCATCAGGGCAGCGATGCCCCGCAGCGGCGTCAACAGCGGCAATGATTGATTCATGACGGGATCCTTGATGATGTTCAGCTTGGCCTGACATCAATTTTTGTTGTGGTGCTGCTCATCAATGAGTCGGCCGCCTAGGCTTGGCGGCCACAGGCGGGATCACCTTACCTAAAAGAGAGCCATACGGGTGTGATTGTCGTCATGAATGCGCATTTATCATCCAAAAGCCAGCAAGGGATCAGCGCGGCATCTGAAGTGGAGAAGGGATCTAGACTAGGTGAGTCATCCATCCGCGTGCCAGGTGCATCCCGATGAAACTCTATGCCCATCCTTTCTCGTCCTACAGCCAGAAGGTGCTGATCGCCCTCTACGAGAATGCCACCCCGTTCGAGTACCGGAATCTGGAAGAGCCGGCGGCCAACGCCGAACTTGCCGCCCTCTGGCCGCTCAAGCGCTTCCCGGTGCTGCTGGATGACGGTCGCTGCATCCTCGAGAGCAGCACCATAGTCGCCCATCTGCAGGCGCACCACCCGGGCCCCGTCTGCCTGATCCCGCCTGGCGATGCGGGCTTGGAAGTGCATATGCTGGATCGCGTCTTCGACAACTATGTGATGACGCCGATGCAAAAAGTGGTGCTGGATATGCTGCGCCCGGCCGCTGAGCGTGACCGCTATGGCGTAGTGGAGGCCCGCGAGCTGCTCGATCAGATCTACCCCTGGCTCGATCAGCGGCTGGAAGGGCGCCACTGGATTGCCGGCGCAGACTTCACGCTGGCCGATTGCGCCGCCGCGCCCTCGCTCTTCTACGCCGACTGGGCCCACGAGATCCCCGCTAGCCATGGCTGCCTGCGTGCCTATCGCGCCCGTCTACTCAGCTGTCCCTCCATCGTGCGGGTGGTGGAGGAGGCCAGACCATTTCGACACTACTTCCCGTTGGGGGCGCCAGCGCGTGACTGAATGGAATGATGCATTCCTACCGACCTGGTGCTTTGACGAGCCGGGAGAGGCAGGGTGTGACCAACCACAGGGGAAAACAACAATATTCACTCAGGTGAGTGAGTATGCGTTTATGGCCGATATTTTCCCGAGTAATTTTTAATGTTGGTGCGTAACATTTCATGTTTTTGCATAAAAAAAATGCCGGGCAGTCCCTGCTGGTGGGCTGTGTATGCCATGCCAAGGGTGAAAGAGGCATGAGAAGCGGGCTAACGATGGGGCAATTCCAGATTGAGGATGGCTGCAGACAGTGGAAGAGGAGAGATAGGGGCACCCATCGCTGTTGGTGGCAAAGTCGGGGGTGAGGTTATCTCTTTGGCGGCCGCATAAAAAAAGCCCGCTTTGATCGCGGGCTTTTTGATGGCTTGCCGGACCTCGTCCTGGCCCGGATCTGGAACCGGGGAGAAGGGGTTGTCAGCGCTGGTCTGCTCTGCTTAGCGGGCGCGCACCACCAGTCCCTTGAGGTAGAAGCCTTCCGGATAGGCGGTACCGATGGGGTGATCGGATGCCTGGGACAAAAGCTCCAGGATCTGGGCGTCGCGGCCGGCATCGAGCGCGGCATCGGCGACGATCTTCTGGAACAGGCTCTGTTCCATCAGGCCGGAGCAGGAGTAGGTCAGCAGCACGCCACCCGGCGCCAACAGCTGGAACGCCAGCATGTTGATGTCCTTGTAGCCGCGGCAGGCGCCCAGCAGCTGGGCCTTGCTCTCGGCAAACTTGGGCGGATCCAGCACGATGACGTCAAACTTCTCGCCCTTCTCGCGGTATTCGCGCAACAGCTTGAACACGTCGTGACGGACAAACTGGGTGTTGCTGGTATCCAGCCCGTTCAGCTCGGCGTTCTGGCGGGCGATGTCCAGCGCATTCTGGGAGAGATCCACGTTGACCACCTCCTTGGCGCCGCCCTTGAGGGCATAGACGCCAAAACCACCGGTGTAGCAGAAGCAGTTGAGCACCCGCTTGCCTTCGGTGTACTTGGCGGCGGCCTGGCGGTTGTCACGCTGATCCAGATAGAAGCCGGTCTTGTGGCCGTTGCGAATGTCCACCAGGATCTTGACGCCGCCGTTTTCCTCGATCACCACCGGCTCGTTCGGGGTCTCACCATGGATGACGCCTGTGCGCTCTTTCAGACCTTCCTTCTTGCGCACCGCCACATCGGAGCGTTCATAGATGCTGCA
The DNA here is from genome assembly GCF_040907805.1 of Aeromonas sp. s3. Classification (NCBI taxonomy): domain Bacteria; kingdom Pseudomonadati; phylum Pseudomonadota; class Gammaproteobacteria; order Aeromonadales; family Aeromonadaceae; genus Aeromonas; species Aeromonas sp. s3. The sequence goes on along the minus strand of NZ_JBFOCQ010000033.1, from coordinate 182,182 downwards.
CTCGGGGTAGAGGGTGCGTAGCGCCTGGGTGATCAGCTCGCGCTGGAACTCGGCGCCGGCGGAGAGGATCTGGCACACCAGAAAATCGGCGTAGCGGTCGATGGTCAAGCCCGGCAGACCGTCGGATTCGGCGGCGCACAGGCGATAGCCGGTGAGGCCCTGACGCTTGATGAGCCCGTCACGGGACTCCTGGGCGTATTTCAGGCGGCGGATGAAGAAGTCGAGATCGACGGTCTCATCCTTGTCGAAGGTCCAGACCCGGGCGCGGATCTGGGAGCTGCCGGACCAGGCGCCACGGGCGAGCCACTTGCCGTCATGGGTGAGGATCTCGACGGTATCGCCGTCAATGGGGTTGCCCTGAACCCGCTCGATCCCTTTGGAGAAGATCCAGGGGTGGCGACGCAGCAGGGATTTTTCGCGGCCTTTGACGAGATAGATGGAAGCGCTCATGGGAGTTGCCAGATGGTCAAAAGAAAAGGGGCCACATTCTATGTGGCCCGCTGGCAAAACTCAAACAACCTTGGCAGATAGCGTCAGGCTCTGGGAGCTTGTTGTTAGAAAAATCAGATCTTTAGCCCTTTCAATGCCTGGGTCAGCTCGGTAGCGGTGGCCTTGAGGCCGGCAGTGCCGGCCACCGAGGCGCTGGCGGACGCTTCCACCTGGCCCGCTTCGTGGCGCACCTGATCCAGATTGCGGGTGATCTCTTCGGCCACCGAGCTCTGCTGTTCGCTCGAAGTGGCGATCTGGGTGCTCATCTCCAGCACCGCATCGCTGTGGTTGCTGAGCTTGTCGATGTCTAGCCCCACCTCGCTGATGAGCTGCTGGCTGCTGGCCGCCCGCTCCACCGTCTTCTCCATGATGTCGTTCAGCGCGCCGGTGCCGGCCTGCAGCTCTTCAATCATCTGCTGGATCTCTACTGTGGCCTGCTGGGTACGACTGGCCAGGGTGCGCACCTCGTCGGCTACCACCGCAAAGCCTCGACCCTGTTCACCGGCGCGGGCCGCCTCGATGGCAGCGTTGAGGGCCAGCAGGTTGGTCTGCTGGGAGATGGCGTTGATGACGTTGACCACTTCGTTGATGCGATTGGCATTGTGGGTCAGCCGCTCTACCGCGCCGGAGGCGTTGCCGATCTCGTCGGCCAGGGTACGGATGGCGGTGATGGTGCGCGATACCCGGGAGGCGCCGTTGGCCGCCTCTTCGCTCGACTGGCGGGTCTGCTGCAGGGTGTCGTTGGCATTGCGGGCAACCTCGCGAATGGCGGCGGACATCTGCTCCATGGCGGCGGCCAGGGAGTCCATGTGCTGGCGCTGGGAACGGGCCATGGTTTCGCCTTCACTCGCATGATCGCGAAACTCGTCGGCGGCCATGGTCAGCGCCTCGGCGGACTCCTCCACCAGCTGTACTATCTTGTGCTGGCGGTCGGTGAAGCGGTCGATGCTGCCGGCCAGAATGGAGAACTCGTCGCGCACCGGGAAGAAGTTGAGGCGGAAGGTGAGATCGCCATCCGCCACTGTCTGCAGCGCCTTGTTGGTGGAGTAGAGCGCCCCCGACACGAAGGTCATCAGGTAGTGGGTCACCAGGGCCAGCAGGGCGGCCAGCACGGCGATGATGGTGAGGGTGGTTCCTTGGCCATCCCACAGGGAGTAGCGGGAGGCATCCAGGGTACCGGTGACGATCCCGGCCTGGCCGGCGCTGGCGCCGTATCGATAGATGTCGCCCTGTTGGGTCAACCCTGTGCTGCCGGTCGGGCTCAGCGTGAGCTCGGCGGGCAGGGTCAGATCGGCGTGCTGGCTGGCCAGCTGGGCGCTCAGTTCGACCCGCTGCTTGAGCTGATCCAGGCGCAGTTGCATCTCCTGCTGATGGCCGTCTGCCAGCAGGTACCAGCTGATAAAGGCGATGAACAGCAGCGGGCACCAGAAGGTGATGAGAAATTTTTCGCTGATCGTGAGGTGAATGAGATAACGGTCAACCCACCGAAACTTTACTTCTTTCATAATGGTATTGCGTCCTGCAAGGGGATGAGAGTGTCGCGCTCATTATCGCCTTGGAGGGAAATTTCTTAAGGGGAAGGTGTGAGAAATGGGAGAGCAATCGTTTGTCGTGCGAGTGTGGGGCCTGGTGCAGGGGGTGGGGTTTCGTTACTTCACCCGGGAGCGGGCGCTGCAACTGGGGCTGCGGGGCCATGCCTACAACCTGGAAGATGGTTCGGTGGAGATCCTCATCTGCGGGCCGGAGCAGAGCGTGCAAATGATGCTGGGCTGGCTGGAGCGCGGCCCGCGTACCGCCGAGGTGACCCGGATGGAATATGAGGTGGCACCACCGCCCAAGGGGAGCGGCTTTCATACCAATTGAGCGCCTTGCCACGCCAATGATGCCGAACAGCCATAAAGAACGGGAGCCACACAGGCTCCCGTTTGCATTGACGCTCTTTTGTCCGCAGGTCAGCCGGCCTGGGCGGCGTCGGCGATGGCCTGGGTCTTGGCCAGCACCGCCTGCAGGGCGGGGCGCTTGGCCAGACGATCCCGATAGGCCGCGAGTTTGGGCGGAATGGTCTGCTCGAAGCGGGTGGCCCACATCAGGGTATGGGCCAGCAGCAGATCCGCGATGGTTACCTGCTCACCCAGCAGGTAACCCTGCTCGGGCACCCAGGATTCGGCGATGGCCGCCGCCTTGTCAAACTCCCATTTGGCGGTGGGGAAGATGGCCGGCAGGCGCTGGGCCTCGGGCAGGGCGAAGCGGTGTTTGCCGATGGTCCACAGTGGCTGCTCCAGCTCGCAGGTGATGAAGCTGACCCACTGGGCGTGCAGCGCCGAGGCCTGGGTCCCTCTGGCCGGCAGCCAGTTCGGGCCATACACCTCGGCTAGGTACTGCATGATGGCGGCGGACTCGGTCAACACGAACTCCCCGTCCTTGAGCACCGGCATCTTGCCGCTCGGGTTGAGGGTCAAAAACCAGTCGCTGCGATTCTCGCCCTTGGCGAAGTCGAGAAACTGGAACTGCCATGCCACGTCCAGCTCTTCCAGTAACCAGGATACGCGCAGGGCCCGGCTGACGGGGGTGCCATATAAGGTGATCATGCTTGCTCCTTGCCTGATGAATGGGCCATGGGCCCGAAGTGAATCGCCAGTCTAGGCAAATTGCTTGGGAGCAACAAGCACCCAAGGGGGGAGGCAAAGCACAAAACGGCGCAATCAGCGGGAGAGGGGGAGGAGGAAAGAGAGAAAATAAAAGGGAGGCCCCAGGCCTCCCTCGTTGCTAACGGCTGCGGCAGCGCTTATTTGACGCGCATGCCAGGCTGGGCACCTTCCTGTGGCTCCAGGATCCAGAGATCTTTGCCACCCGGGCCGGCGGCCAGCACCATGCCTTCAGACATGCCAAAGCGCATCTTGCGCGGGGCCAGGTTGGCCACCATCACGGTCAGCTTGCCTTCCAGATCTTCGGGGTTGTAGGCGGACTTGATGCCGGCAAACACCTGACGGGTCTCGCCACCGATGTCCAGTTGCAGCTTGAGCAGCTTGTCCGCTTCCGGCACCGCTTCGGCCTTCGTGATCAGCGCCACGCGCAGGTCAATCTTGGCGAAGTCATCGTAGGCGATGGTTTCGCTGATGGGGTCATCAACCAGCGGGCCGGTTGCTTTCGGTGCCTGCTCCTTGGCCAGATCCTCCTTGGAGTCCTCGATCATGGCGTCAATCTTGGCCGGCTCGATGCGGGAGAAGAGCGCCTTGAACGGGGCGACGGTGTGGTCGACCAGCGGGGCGGCGATACCATCCCAGCTGAGGGTCTCGGCCAAGAAGGCCTCGGCGCGCTCGGCCAGGAGCGGCATGACGGGCTTGAGGTAGGCCATCAGCACGCGGAACAGGTTGATGCCGACGGAGCAGACCGCTTGCAGCTCGGCATCCGCCCCTTCCTGCTTGGCGATGACCCAGGGGGCCTTGTCGTCCACGTAGCGGTTGGCCTTGTCGGCCAACGCCATGATCTCGCGGATGGCGCGGCTGAACTCGCGGCTCTCGTAGGCCTCGGCGATCACGGTGCGGGCATTGGCAAACTCGGCGTAGAGCTCAGGCTCGGCGCAGGTGGCGGCCAGCTTGCCGTCGAAGCGCTTGGCGATGAAGCCGGCGTTGCGGGAAGCGAGGTTGACCAGCTTGTTGACCACATCGGCGTTGACGCGTTGCACGAAGTCTTCGAGGTTCAAGTCCAGATCGTCGATGCGGCTGTTGAGCTTGGCGGCATAGTAGTAACGCAGGCACTCCGGATCCAGGTGGTTCAGATAGGTGGAGGCCTTGATGAAGGTACCCTTGGACTTGGACATCTTGGCGCCGTTGACGGTCACGTAGCCGTGCACGTTGACCTTGGTCGGCTTGCGGAAACCTGCGCCTTCCAGCATGGATGGCCAGAACAGGCAGTGGAAGTAGGCGATGTCCTTGCCGATGAAGTGGTAGAGCTCGGCCTCGGAGTCCGCTTTCCAGTAGCTGTCGAAATCGATGTCACCGCGCTTGTTGCACAGGTTCTTGAAGGAGGCCATGTAACCGATGGGGGCATCCAGCCAGACGTAGAAGTACTTGCCCGGGGCGCCCGGAATTTCGAACCCGAAGTAGGGGGCGTCACGGGTGATGTCCCACTGCTGCAGGCCGCTTTCGAACCACTCCTGCATCTTGTTGGCCATCTCTTCCTGAATGGCGCCGGAGCCGCGCACCCAGTCGGCCAGCCAGGTCTCAAACTGTGGCAGGTCAAAGAAGAAGTGCTCGGAGTCCTTCATCACCGGAGTGGCACCGGAGACGGCAGATTTCGGATCGATGAGCTCGGTCGGGCTGTAGGTGGCGCCGCAGCTGTCGCAGTTGTCGCCATACTGCTCCGGGGACTTGCACTTGGGGCAGGTGCCCTTGACGAAACGATCCGGCAGGAACATGGATTTTTCCGGATCGAACAGCTGGGAGATGGTGCGGCTCTTGATCTTGCCGCCGGCCTGCAGACGGCCGTAGATAAGCCCGGCCAGCTCACGGTTCTCGTCGCTGTGGGTGGAGTGATAGTTGTCAAAACTGATGTTGAACCCGGCGAAGTCGGCCTGGTGCTCCTGGGAGACGGCCGCGATCATCTCTTCCGGGGTGATCCCCAGCTGTTGGGCCTTGAGCATGATCGGGGTGCCGTGAGCATCGTCGGCACAGACAAAGTGCACCTGGTGACCGCGCATTCGCTGATAACGAACCCAGATATCGGCCTGGATGTGTTCCAGCATGTGGCCAAGATGGATGGAGCCATTGGCATAGGGAAGGGCGCAGGTTACCAGCATTGTACGAGGATCAGTTGCCATATAGTCGTTCTTGATGTGCTTGTTGGGATGATAGAGTGCCGTGCATGTTACCCGAATTGGGGGTAGCCTGCCTAGGGTTGTGGCTCGTCCTACCCGCCGGCGCACGCTGGTCGGCAAGCAGGCAAGCCACTGATTTGTGTGCGGTAACCGTTCACCTCAAGATAATGACAAGATAATGAGGAGTTAATGGTGATTGATTCAGTAAAACAGATCCTGGCCGAATTTAAGCCGACAGGGTGGGGCAAGGATCTGGTGGCTGCCGGCTTCGTGCGCAGCATCGACAAACAAGGTTCGGCGCTCACCATCAAGCTGGTGCTGCCCTTCGCTGGCCACTCCCTGTTCGAGCAGATCCAGCAGGACTTCGATGCCCGGCTGCGCAGCGTCACCGGCGCGACCCGTATCGACTGGGTCGGCGAGATCGAGGTGGCCAGCATGCCGCGGGCGCAGGGGCTGGCGGCGGTGCAGGGCATTCGCAACATCATTGTGGTTGCCTCCGGCAAGGGCGGGGTGGGCAAGTCCACCACCGCCGTCAACCTGGCGCTGGCACTGCAAAAGGAGGGGGCGCGGGTCGCCATTCTGGATGCGGACATCTACGGTCCCTCCATTCCGACCATGACCGGAACCCTCAAGGAGCGTCCCGTCAGCCATGACGGCAAGCTGATGGAGCCGGTGATGGCCTGTGGCCTCAAGAGCAACAGCATCGGCTATCTGGTCTCCGAGCAGGATGCCACCATCTGGCGCGGCCCCATGGCGAGCAAGGCGCTGGCCCAGATCCTCCACGAGACCCGCTGGGGCGAGGTGGACTACCTGGTGGTGGACATGCCGCCGGGCACCGGTGACATCCAGCTCACCCTGGCCCAGCAGGTACCGACCACGGCAGCGGTGATCGTCACCACCCCTCAGGATGTGGCGCTGGCGGATGCCCGCAAGGGGGTAGCCATGTTCAACAAGGTCAATGTGCCCGTGCTCGGCATCGTCGAGAACATGAGTTATCACGTCTGCAGCGCCTGTGGTCATCATGAGGCGCTGTTCGGTACCGGCGGCGGCCAGAAGATGGCCGAGCAGTATCAGGTGGCCCTGCTGGGTCAGCTGCCACTGCACATCGACATACGCAAACACATGGACGATGGCTGCCCGACCGTGTTCGGCGCACCGAAAGGGGAGCTGGCAGAGGCCTATCTGAAACTGGCCCGTCGGGTGGGGGCTGAACTCTATTTCAGCGGAAAACCGATTGCGACCCCCCTCTATACCATGGCGCTGGATGAATAATCGGCGGTCGGCCGTTTGGGGTGGATTTGAGGGTGGGCAGGGCTCACCCTTTTTTATATAATGGATCGGTTTAAACAATCCCCACTGCTCTTCTCTTTAGGTATTTTTCAATGTCTGATACTCAACATTCGTGTGTGATCATCGGTATTGCTGGTGCATCCGCGTCCGGCAAAAGTCTTATAGCCCAAACCATCTATGAAGAGCTGGTGGCCGAGCTGGGAGCCGGTCAAATTGGCGTGATCACCGAGGATTGCTACTATCGCGATCAGACCCACCTGACCATGGAAGAGCGGGTCAAGACCAACTATGACCACCCCAACGCACTGGATCACGACCTGCTGGTACAACACTTGAGCCAGCTGGTGCAGGGGGATGCCGTCAACATTCCCCAGTACTCCTATACCGAACACACCCGCATGAGCGATGTGACCCCCTTTGCCCCGCGCCGGGTGATCATTCTGGAAGGGATCCTGCTGCTGACCGACAGCCGCTTGCGCGATCTGATGGATGCCTCCATCTTCATGGATACTCCGCTCGACATCTGCCTGCTGCGCCGCCTGGTGCGTGACGTGCAGGAGCGTGGCCGGACCATGGATTCGGTGCTCAAGCAGTACCAGAAGACGGTGCGTCCCATGTTCCTGCAGTTTATCGAGCCTTCCAAGCAGTACGCAGACGTGATCGTGCCCCGTGGCGGCAAGAACCGCATCGCCATCGACATGCTCAAGGCGCGGATCCGCCATATGTTGATTGGTTGAGAGATATCAAGCCGGGTGATGCCCGGCTTTTTTAAATGAACAATTTGTCAGGAGAGTCGCCCAATGCGTCTTTGTGATACCGATATCGAACGTCATCTGGATGAAGGCAAGATCGTCATTGAGCCAAGACCCGGTATTGAAAGGATCAGTGGCGTCAGCGTCGACGTGCTGCTGGGCAACGAGTTTCGGGTGTTTCGCGATCACACCGCCCCCTACATCGACTTGAGCGGGCCGAGCAGCGAGATGGCCGATGCCATCGATCGGGTGATGAGTGACGAAATCCACATTCCCGATGGGGAAGCCTTCTATCTGCACCCGGGTCAGCTGGCGCTGGCGGTCACTTATGAATCGGTCACCCTGCCGGCGGATATCGTCGGCTGGCTCGACGGCCGTTCCTCCCTGGCTCGCCTGGGCCTCATGGTACATGTGACCGCACACCGCATCGATCCGGGCTGGTCCGGCCGCATCGTGCTGGAGTTCTACAACGGCGGCAAGCTGCCGCTGGCGCTGCGCCCCAAGATGAAGATAGGTGCACTGAACTTCGAGATGCTCTCCGGTGTGGCGGCGCGTCCCTACAACAAGCGGGAAAACGCCAAGTACAAGAGCCAGCAGGGCGCCGTGGCCAGCCGCATCAACCAGGACTGATCTGGCCTGCGTGATCCTTGCCCGTCGACAAGAAACAATATGCTAAAGAAGGGCGCCCGCAACGGCGCCCTTATCCATGGTGGTGGCAACCTGCGTCGGCAGGGAAGTTGTCGGTTCCTTGTGCAATTTTCCCTTTTGGGTCGGTCCAGGATTGACGCAGCACGCACCTGTGGAGGGGGATTGAAGGGGCCAGAGATGATGAATTGTTCCCGTTTGGGGACTGTTTTTGTCAGGCAAGGTCTGTTTAATTAATCCAAGACAAGCCGCATGGAGACTGGCGCTAAGCTATTTTTTGGCTGAATGCTCTTTTTTTTTCTTACTGAAATATTTCAACAACGGGTATGGCGTTATCAGCCTTCTGGCATAATCCGCCGCAACTCATAAACAGGTTCGTTTTTTATGTTTGAAATGTTTAGTGGTTTGGGTTTGTGGTGGTCAATCGGTTTGGTATTGGCCGTTTTTTTTGTGTTGGCCTATGAATTCATCAATGGCTTTCACGATACCGCCAATGCGGTAGCAACGGTCATCTATACCAAGGCGATGCCGGCACATACGGCCGTGGTGGCTTCCGGTCTGTTCAACTTTGCCGGGGTCATGATGGGCGGCTTGGGGGTGGCCTATGCCATTGTTCACCTGCTGCCCATCGATCTGCTGCTCGGAATGGACTCTACCCAGGGTCTGATCATGGTGTTCTCCCTGCTGTTTTCCGCCATCGTGTGGAACCTGGGCACCTGGTTCTTCGGGATCCCCGCATCCAGCTCGCACACGTTGATCGGCTCCATCCTGGGGGTAGGCGGCGCCTATGCCTGGATCAACCATCAACCGCTGCAGGAAGGCATCAACGTCGGTAAAGCCATCGACATCATGCTCTCCCTCATCATCTCGCCCACCGTCGGTTTCATCATCGCGGCCATACTGCTGTTTGCCATGAAACGTGTCTGGCAGGGCAGCAAGATCCACAAAACGCCGGAAGAGCGCCTGCTGGTGGATGGCAAGAAGCATCCGCCGTTCTGGGCTCGCCTCACGCTGGTAGCTTCTGCCATGGGGGTCAGCTTCGTGCACGGCTCCAACGATGGCCAGAAGGGGATCGGTCTGGTGATGCTGGTACTGATCTGCATGGCGCCGGCCTACTTCGCGCTGGATATGAACAGCCGCTCCTACGATCTGGATCGCACCCAGGATGCCAACCAGCGCATCATGGAGATCTATCAGCGCAACCATGAGCTGGTTTCCAAGGTGGTGGACTTCAAGGTGCCTGCCCAGGCCCAGGAAGAGCTGATGACCCACTGCGCCGCCTCCGGTGCATTGCAGGCCATGGCCACCCTGGACAATCGTCTTGCCCAGGTGCGCACCTATGAAGAGATGGACCTGACCGATCGCCGTGAAGTACGTCGCCTGCTGCTGTGCATCGACGATACCGCCCGCAAGGTTTCCAAGCTGCCGCTGCCGGCCAAGGAGCTGACCGATCTGGCCAAATGGCGCAAGGATCTGACCGCGACCGCCGAATACGCGCCGACCTGGGTTATCGTCTCCATCGCCCTGGCGCTTGGCTGCGGTACCATGGTGGGCTGGCGTCGTATCGTCTACACGGTAGGCGAGAAGATCGGCTCCTCCGGCATGACCTATAGCCAGGGGATTGCAGCCCAGATCACGGCAGCTGCCTCCATCGGTATCGCCAGTTTGACCGGCATGCCGGTGTCCACCACCCATATTCTCTCCTCTGCGGTAGCGGGGACCATGGTGGCCAACAAGTCGGGTCTGCAGAGCCAGACCATCAAGACCATTCTGATGGCCTGGGTGCTGACCCTGCCGCTCACCATGCTGCTCTCCGGTGGTCTGTTCCTGATCAGCAACCATCTGTTCAGTTGAACCAGTTCCATCTGATTGTCAAAAGGGCCCCAAGGGCCCTTTTTTCATGTCTTCAAAACAAACACTCAGCCATACCTTCGTAGTTGACGAGGATGCCAATGCTCTCGTTATATGCCATCAAACTAAATATTTGAAAACAATGTAAAAGACTCGTCACTGATCTCACCCATATCACGACCTTCAAAGAAACCCGTCTACAAAGCGAGGGGATTTGACATCAACAAAAATGTGGCCCGTTAGACCAGTCACTCAAGTCATGGGGAGGCCAATCGGCGCGAGCAGCAGAGTTCAGATGATGTAACGAGGCAGTCAGATGTGCGTTGGTGAATATCCGATAGAAGAAATGGACAGTGTGCAACGCCATGAACAATGTTCTGCTCCGCTATCACAGCTTCACTGCTTGGAAAGCCGGCGGGAATGGGGGGGAGCAAGTCGTATTAACCGCGGTTTCAACTGACCATGTCTGCTGTCGTAAAACGACCGGGGTTTCAGATCATATGGATGTATCAGAAGCGTGAAGCCTGGATAGTGGGGTAGGGAAGCATGACGGGTAACCATCAGCAGTGCGAGAAGCCAGGGTTAGGTTTGCACAGAGTGGCATAAAGAAGATGAGCAGACGGTAATGGACTGGGTTGCAGGCGCTGCTGGAACAATAGGTGCTACATAAAGAGATAAAAAAAGAGCCACACAGTGTGTGGCTCTTTTATCAGGCTAGCGGGTCAATCAGGGACGACCGGCCGGGCTGGTTGCAACGTTGACGGCGGCAGTACTGCCACCATGACGGCCGGAAGTGGCCACTTCGCTGCGCACCAAGGGTGCATACTCGACCGGCTCGCGTGCCGGCAGGGCAGGGGCGGCGGCCGGAGTTGCCATCGGGGCAGAGGCCTTGCGGGCACCAGCCAGCAGGCTGCCACCGCGCTTGACCTGCTTGGCAGCCGGGGCTGCGGTTGCGGGTTCAACCTTGGCAGTCTCTGCAACGACAACAGGTTCGGCCACAGCGGCAACCGGCTCAAAGGTCGGTGCGGCAACAACGTCTGCAACTGCCGGGGCGGTTTCTACGGTCGCTTCCACAACCGGCTTGCTCTCGACAACCGGAGTCTCAACAGCCTCAACGACAGCTTCTGCCACGGTTTCCACTGCAACAGGCGCGGCTTCAACAGCAGCAATGACCGGTTCGGCCACCACGGGGGCGGTTTCGACGACGGTTGCTACCGGTTCAGCGGCGACAACGGCTTCGGCCTGCTCGCGGGCTTCTTCGGCGACGGCCTCGGCAACCACGTGCTCGGTCAGGGCGGAGGAGGCCTGCAGGGCTGCAGCAACGGCTTCAGCGCTCGGGATGGTGATCACGGGCACGGCCGGCTCTTCCACTTTGACCTGGGCTGCATCGGCTTGCGCGGCGGCAGTCAGAGTCGGTGCAGCGACTTCGGCAGTCTGCTCTTCATCGTCACGCTGGCTGCGAGCTTCTTCGTTGATGCGCTTGCGGCGTTGGCCTTCGATACGCTGATTGCGCGGAGTACGGCGGGAACGACGCTGGCCTTCTGCCTGCTCATCCTGCTGTTCAGTCGCGTCAACGGCATCGACGGCGGCAACCGGCGCTACATCGGCAGCATGGGCAACAGCGGCGTCATCGGCAGGCGCATCGACGCGGATTTGCTTGCGCAGTTGGCGGCGTTCGCGGCGCTCGGCCACTTTCTGCTCTTTTTCCTGACGCTGTTCCACGTTGGTGGCAACGGCTTCTACGCTGTCCAGCGTGTCGACCACTACCTCGGCACGGGGTTCACGCGGAGCGCGGGGCTCACGAGCCTGACGTGGGGCACGGGGTTCGCGCTCCTGACGCGGCTCACGAGCCTCGCGAGGTTCACGTTCCATGCGCTGTTCGCGCACGTCACCACGGGCTTCACGTTCCTGACGCGGCTCACGCTCTTTGCGTGGGCGACGGTTGCGGCCTTCGCCGTTCTCGCGGCTGGCCACGCCTTCGCGCTTCTCGCCGGCATCGCCGTTGCGGCTGCTGCGGTTGTCGTCACGACGACCACGTTGACCACGGCTGCGGGATTCATCGCGCTGATGACGGTGACCGTCCTCTTTGCGAGCCTCGCGCGTTGCCGGTTTCTCGGCAGGCGCGGTGACCTCGGCGCTGTCAGCATTGCCGCCGAACAGGTTGGAGAGGCTCTTGAACAGCTTGCCGAACAGGCCCGGCTCTTCGGCAACCGGGGCTGCAACAGGGGCGGGGGCCGCCGGCGCAGCCGGTTGCGGTGCCTGGACGAAGCCTTGCAGCAGGGGCTGCTCGCGCTCGATGGTCTGGGCCTGTTTCGGCTGGTAGACCGGCTTGGCAATTTCGGTTTTCAGCTCGTAGCTGGCCGCTTCCGGGATCTCGTTCTGACGGATGCGGGTCACTTCGTAGTGCGGGGTTTCCAGGTGCTGGTTCGGAATGATGTAGACACGCACATCATTGCGTTGTTCCAGGCTGGCGATGGAGCTGCGCTTCTCGTTGAGCAGATAGGCGGCGACATCGACCGGCACCTGAGCATGCACCTGTTCGGTGTTGTCCTTCATCGCCTCTTCTTCGATGAGACGCAGGATGGACAGGGCCAGTGATTCGTTGTCACGGATCACGCCCTGACCCTGGCAACGGGGGCAGATATGGCTGCTGGACTCGTTGAGGGAGGGACGCAGACGCTGACGAGACATCTCCAGCAGACCGAAACGGGAGATCCGGCCGAGCTGGATGCGGGCACGGTCCTGATGCACGGCCTCACGCAGACGGTTTTCCACTTCGCGCTGATGGCGAACCGGCGTCATATCGATGAAGTCGATGACAATCAGACCACCCAGGTCACGCAGACGCAATTGACGGGCAATCTCGTCGGCCGCTTCCAGGTTGGTCTGCAGCGCAGTCTCTTCGATATCGCCGCCCTTGGTGGCGCGGGAAGAGTTGATATCGATGGAGGTCAGCGCTTCAGTCGGATCGATCACGATGCTGCCGCCGGAGGGCAGGCGCACTTCACGCTGGAAGGCAGACTCGATTTGGCTCTCAATCTGGAAGTGGTTGAACAGGGCAACTTCCCCCTTGTACAGCTTCACGCGGTTGAGGAAATCGGGACGTACCAGCTCGATGTGTGACTTGGCGCGTTCGAAAATGACCGGGTTGTCGATCAGGATCTCGCCCACATCGCGGCGCAGGTAATCACGGATGGCACGCACGATGACGTTGCTTTCCTGATGGATCAGCACCGGCGCGGAGCGGCTCTGTGACGCCTTGTGGATGGAGTCCCAGTGGTTGAGCAGAACGTTCAGATCCCACTCCAGCTCTTCCGGGGACTTGCCCACACCGGCGGTACGCACGATGAGGCCCATGCCGTCCGGCACGGTCAGGCCGCTCAGGGCTTCTTTCAGTTCAGTCCGTTCATCGCCCTCGATGCGACGGGAGATACCGCCGGCACGGGGGTTGTTCGGCATCAGCACCAGGTAGCTGCCGGCCAGACTGATGAAGGTGGTGAGGGCTGCACCCTTGGTGCCACGCTCTTCCTTGTCGATCTGGACGATGACTTCCTGGCCTTCGCGGACCACTTCTTTGATGTTGGGACGACCCTGATAGGAGTAACCGGAGGGGAAGTAATTGCGGGCGATTTCCTTTAACGGCAGGAAACCGTGGCGCTCGGCGCCATAGTCGACAAAAGCAGCTTCGAGACTGGGTTCTACGCGGGTGATTTTGCCCTTGTAAATGTTCGCTTTCTTCTGCTCGTGTCCCGGACTTTCAATATCCAGATCGTAGAGCTGTTGTCCGTCAACCAGCGCTACGCGCAACTCTTCTTCCTGAGTCGCGTTGATTAGCATTCTTTTCATTGAGTTCTCGTTATTTTGTCATTTTGATTTCCTCCACAGGATCCTGCCGGCGCCGGCCTCGGGTCTTCAGCATACTGGGGCAACCTCCCGGTTGGGGTATGCATGAGGCGCAAACTAAGGGCACTCTGGTTCAGCCTTCTCGAGAAGGCATGAAAAGGATACCGGTGTGGAGACAAATAGGCGGTTCTGTTTGCGTTCTCCATGCGCTGTACCTCGCACCCGGGAACCGTCATGTTCTTGTATACACGGTGTTTCGGGATTGGGTGGCATAATTTTTGGCCACTTAGTACAAGGCTTGAACACAATGACAAAACCTTGTTTATTATCCCATTTAAATCACTTTTATAGCAAGGCGCCATTTTTCAACAAAGCATGCAGCCAAGGGCCGTCGGCAGTGTTAAAATCCGCGCCATGACACAGATACAACAACAAGTGCAGCTGCTCACCATCGAAGCTGAGCATGACGGGCAGCGCATCGACAATTTTCTCAAGACTCAGCTAAAGGGCGTCCCCAAGAGCCTGATCTATCGCATCCTTCGCAAGGGGGAAGTGCGCGTCAACAAAAAGCGCATCAAACCGGAGTACAAACTCTGCGCCGGCGACGAGGTACGGGTTCCCCCCGTGCGGGTCGCCGAAAAGAATGAATTGCCCTCGGCCAACCTCGGCAGCATCCAGCGTCTGGAAAGCCAGATCCTGTTTGAAGACGACGCCATGATCGTGCTCAACAAGCCGTCCGGCATGGCCGTTCACGGCGGCAGCGGGCTGAGCTTCGGGGTCATCGAAGGGCTGCGCGCCCTGCGCCCGGAAGCCCGTTTTCTCGAACTGGTGCATCGTCTCGATCGCGACACCTCCGGTGTGCTGCTGGTCGCCAAGAAGCGCAGCGCCCTGCGTAGTCTGCACGAGCAGCTGCGGGTCAAGACCATGCGCAAACAGTACCTGGCGCTGGTGCGTGGCCAGTGGCAACCCCACGTCAAGGTGGTCAATGCGCCGCTGCGCAAGAATGATCTGCAATCCGGCGAGCGGGTCGTGCGGGTCAGTGCCGATGGCAAGCCGTCAGAAACCCGGTTTCGCATTGCCCGTCAATTCGCCGAGGCGACCCTGGTCGAGTGCAGCCCGATCACCGGCCGTACCCACCAGATCCGGGTGCACACCCTGCATGCCGGCCACCCCATCGCGTGTGACGACAAGTATGGAGAAGCGGCATTTGACGAGAAAATGCGCAGCCAAGGCCTGAAACGGCTCTTCTTGCATGCCTGGCGGCTGACCTTTACCCATCCGGCCGATGGTCGCGAGATGCAGGTCGAAGCGCCCCTGTCGCCCGAGCTCGAAACCTTCCTCAACGGACTGGCCCGCTGATGACGCAGATCCGGCTCGCCATTTTCGACTGGGACGGTACCCTGATGGACTCGGTGGGCCGGATAGTGGCCTGCGTGGCTGCCGCCGCCCGTGACTGTGCCGAGGTGGTACCCACCGCCACCGAGACTCATCAGATCATCGGCCTCAGTCTGGAGGTCGGCATCC
The DNA here is from genome assembly GCF_040907805.1 of Aeromonas sp. s3. Lineage (NCBI taxonomy): Bacteria > Pseudomonadati > Pseudomonadota > Gammaproteobacteria > Aeromonadales > Aeromonadaceae > Aeromonas > Aeromonas sp. s3. The sequence continues at coordinate 166,972 of NZ_JBFOCQ010000033.1, read as the reverse complement.
CCCGGCTGTTTTCCCTGGAGCAGGGCGGTGAGCGAGCCAATGCTCTGATCGCCCGCTATCGCCACCACTATCTGCACGATGCCACTCCCAGCCCCCTGTTTGCCGGGGCGAGGGAGCTGCTGCACGGCTGGCACGAGCAGGGCATTGCGCTGGCGGTGGCGACCGGCAAGTCACGGCGGGGGTTGGACAGGGTACTGGATGAAACCGGGTTGCGGCCACTCTTTGCCGCCACGCGCGGAGCGGATGAGGCCAACTCCAAGCCTGATCCCCTGATGTTGACCCAAATCCTGACCGAGCTGGCGCTGATCCCGTCACAGGCGGTGATGATAGGTGACTCCATCCACGACATGGCGATGGCCGAAGCGCTGGCCATGCCGCGCATCGGCGTAAGCTGGGGCGTGCACAACCGGGGGCGCCTGCAGGCCCACCATCCGCTGGCGGTGGTCGATACCATGGCGGAGCTGAGGGCGCTGCTGGGTTGATGACAAGCACCGGGATGCAATAAAAAACGGAAGCCAAGGCTTCCGTTTTTTATTGCCAACATTCTGCCTTCATCAGGGCAGAGAGAGGCCGTGGCGCTCCAGCAGTTCGATCAGTCCGATCAGCGGCAAGCCGATCAGTGCATTGGGATCGCGTCCCTCCAGAGCCTTGAACAGCACGATACCCATGCCTTCACACTTGAAGCTGCCGGCGCAGTCGAGGGGACGTTCGGCCTCCACATAGCGGCGGATAGCCTCCTCATCCAGCTGGCGAAAATGGACGGTGAAAGGCTCAACCAGCTGCTCGACCCGGCCGGAGGCCGCATCCAGTACGCACAGGCCGGTATAAAAGGTGATGCTGCGCCCCTGGGCCGCCATCAGCTGGGCTACCGCTTGTTCGACCGTTCCCGGTTTCCCCAGGATCCGGCCATCGCAGACGCACACCTGATCAGAACCGATGATCAGCCCTTGATCACGAAGGCCGGCAATGGCGCTGGCCTTGGCATGGGCAAGGCGGGCCACCAGCGCTTGTGCCTCTTCACCGGGTAGCACAGATTCATCGACTTCGGGCGCGGCGCACTCAAAGGGGAGGCCCAGCTTTTCCAGCAAGGCTTTGCGGTAACGGGAGGTGGAAGCGAGGATCAGGGGGCGCGACATGGCAATCAGTTATCCAGGTTCAGAAACGGGCAGGCGCCGATGGTATCGCCATCGTGCGGCGCGGGCAAATGTCGCCGCCACTCTCTTTTCCAATATGTCGAGATTGGAAAACACCGCTATCGGCTTATTCATTCGGCCTGACGTTATAGTGCCCCTGTCGATGCTACCCATTCACTGAGGAGTCACCATGGGCCGTTACATGCTTTGCTGTTTTTTGATGATCACGCTCTACCCGGTAGGGATCGATCTCTATCTGGTGGCGTTGCCCAACATAGGTGCCAGCCTTCAGGCCAGCGAGGCTCAGCTGCACACCGCGTTTTCCCTCTATCTGTTTGGCATGGCCGCGACCGTCCCGCTGGCCGGCTTGCTGGCGGATCGCCACGGCCGCAGGCCAGTGATCCTGAGTGGGGCCGGCTTGTTTATGCTGGCGTCGCTACTGGCCGGCAGCGCCGACGACACTGCGCAGTTTCTGCTGGCGCGGGTGGGTCAGGGGGCAGGGGCTGGCGCGCTCTACATCATGACCTTTACCGTGCTGCGAGACGTGTTGCCACCGGCACGGCTGGCGGCCGTGCTGTCGGCAATCAATGGGGTCATCTGCGTGATCCCCGTGCTGGCGCCGCTGCTCGGCTATCTCATCCTGACCGGCTTCCCATGGCCCGCCATCTTTCAGGCCATGGCGCTGCTCGGCGGCGTGGTGCTGCTGATCAACCTGCTGGGGCTGAAAGAGAGCCTGCCGGCGCACCTTGAGCCACCCTCGAGCACGTCAGCAGCCCGCTTTGCCTTCTTGCGAGTGCCGCAGTTCCTCTGGATGTGCGTGCTGAGCAGTGCCGGCATGACCTGCATTCTGACCTATGTCAGCACTTCGTCCATGATCCTGATGACCCAGAGGGGGCTGGCAACCGCAGAGTATGCCCGCATCATGATGATCATGGCGATGATCAGCATGATCACCTCTTTCTTCGCCCCCTTGTTGCTGCGTCGGCTCCACAAGCACAACTTGCTTGCACTGGCCCACGGCGGGTTGGGGTTGGCGCTGCTGCTGATCCTGGCCTCTCATCTTGAAAGCTTCTGGGGCCTGTGGCTGCTACTGGCGGGCTTTGCCTTCACCTGCATCGGTTTTTCTGCGAGCTTCGGCCTCGCCATGGGCGAGGCACTGGCCAGTTGCCGTCACCAGATCGCGCTCGCCAGCGCCACCCTCTGTCTTGCCCAGATAACCGTGAGCGCCGGTTATATCTGGCTGATGGGGTGGCTTGGCTTTACATCCAGCACGCTGCTTGCCTGTGCCCTGCTCGGCGCCGTGTTACTCTATCTGCTCTTTCGCGCCCTGGGGCCGGCCTTCGACAGCGCCACCCATGGTACCCCGGTCATGGAGAATCCCTGAGCATGCGTCCCTTGATCGACCTCGATCTCAATTTGTTGGTGGTATTTCGGCTGTTGCTGCAAGAGCGCAGTGTCACCAAGGCTGCCAAGAAACTCAATGTCACGGCGCCTACCGTCAGCAAGGCGCTGGCGCGGCTGCGCGACTGGTTCGACGACCCGCTGTTCCTTCGCACTCAGCGGGGGCTGGAGCCCACCAATTTGTCGCTCACCTTGGAAGAAGAGCTCAAGGAGTGGTTCCAGCTATCGGGCAACATCGCCTCTCTCTGCGGCAATGCCATTCCGGCGGGGGCCGCGTTCAGGCTGGTGCTGGAGTCGCCCTTTTACATCAGCTTTCTCAATGATCTGCCCATGGTGATTTATGAAACCTATCGCAAATCAACCATCCGGATCATGAACTGGGACCATCACTCCCTCAACGACATCATCAATGGCGATGCCGATCTCGGCTTCTGTGCGAGGGAAACCCACCCCAGCTCGCTGGCCAGGGTCAACCGGTTGCCCTATTACATCGATCACGAGGTGTTGTTCGAAGACAGGCCCATGGTGTTTTTGCGCAAGGATCACCCGCTGCTGGCCCGCACCTGGAACCTCGACAACTTCCTCGCCTATCCCCATGTCAGCGTGGTGTGGGAGGCGAGCGATGCCTGGGCGCTCGACAGCCTGCTGGATGATGAGGGGCTCAATCGGCAGGTGCCGATCCGGGTCTCCAGCTTCGAGCAGGCGCTGCACATCGCAGCCCAGTCAGACCACGAACTGATCGCGGTGGTGCCCTCCTATTGCGCCAGCTATGCCCGCCAGCACCACGACAATCTGATCTCCTTGCCGCTGCCGCTGGATGAAGCCCTCTACCGGCAACTCGACATCGCCTTCATCCTGCTCTGGCACAAGCGCAACAACCACAACACCAAGGTGCTGTGGCTGCGCGACGAGATCAAACGGCTCTACCACCAGCATATCGCGGCAACGGGCGCGGGTTAACCCTGACCTCTACCTCGCGGGGCCAAAAAAACGGCTATAAGCATAGGAATGGGCAAGGCGGGGTCATGGATAATGAGAGTCGGGATATGGCTGTTATGGTTGCTCTGTTTGCCGGTCTGGGCACAGGGCTGGCACCTGCAGGCAGGGGAGGAGGGAATACTGCTGTGGACCCGCCCTCATCCACCCGGCGCCTTTCTGGCCTTGCGACTGGAGATGTATGTGGCAGCGCCCCCTGCGGCACTGCTCGCGGTACTGCGTGATACCGGTCGACATCAGGAGTGGCTGCCCCAAAGCCTGGAGGTGAGGGTATTGGCCAAGCCCGCCCCCGATGAGGATATTGTTTATACCCGACTCGCTGCTCCCTGGCCCGTACAGGACCGGGAGCTGATCACCCACTCCCGCCTGCAACGGCTGCCAGATTGCGGCCTGGTGTTGAGCGTCTGGGCGGCCCCCGATGCTTTGCCGCCTTATCCCGGCCGGGTGCGGATCCGCACCAGTGAAGGACGCTGGGAGGCGCTGCCTCAGCTGAACGGCACGACGCTGGTGCGCCTCGAAACCTATACCAACCCGGGCGACACGCTGCCCGCCTGGCTCGTCAATCCCATGGCTGCCGACGCTGCGCTGCAGAGTTTTCGCGCCATTCGCCGCCTGATGGAGGCCGCCCCGGTGGAGATCTGTGCCTGTCTTCATCAGCTACATGGTGGAAAGCATGGTGCTTGTGGCTCTACCCCTTGACTGCAGCAGGGTGGGGAAGGCAGGGCGAACTGGACAAGCAAGCGACGGCGGGACGGTCTGACAACTGTCTGGGGCCTGACGCGCCAGCAAATCCGGCCAGGATCCGGTGTCGGATCCGCTGGTTTGTGGCATAATCAGACACCGGTGAGCGCAAGTTCCGCCATGTGCGGGGGTTGTGAGGTTAAAATCATCGGCGGTAAGGACTTTTTCCTTTGACTATCAGTTGTTGGACCTATAATATTCGCGCCCTATGCAAAAGGTGAAGTTGCCCGTAAAGGTTGATCCAGTCCGTAGTGCCTCGAAGCTGCTCGATTATGTCGGGATAGTGGAAAAGTCGCAGATGCCCAGGCTGGAGGAATCAACCGCAGGCTTGCGGAGTGATATCGATGTATCGCTGCACTTTGGCAAAGATGTCCAGAAGTTGACCGTTATGAAAGGCACTGCCCATGCCAAGGTTGACCTGGTTTGCCAGCGTTGTGGAGAGACATTCGAACATCTCTGTGAAGCTGAATTTATCTACACTCCGCTGTTCGAAAGAACAAACGAGGAAGAACTGCCGGAAGCTTATGAGCCCATTGAGTTGGACGAAAACGGCGAGATGGATCTTCATCAAATCCTGGAGGATGAACTCATCCTCTCGTTGCCGCAGGTGGCCATGCATCCCATGGATGCTTGCCCGCGCGGTAACATGGAGATGACCTGGGGTGAAATCGAACCTGCTGATGAGCGGCCGAATCCCTTTGCAGTTCTTGAAGAGCTTAAACGTAAGTGAATTTAGGAGTTAGCCTACAATGGCCGTACAACAGAACCGTAAAACCCGTGCCAAGCGTGGCATGCGTCGTTCCCACGATGCGCTGACCACCGCTGCCCTGACTGTTGATCAGACCAGTGGCGAAATCCATCGTCGTCACCACGTGACTGCCGATGGTTTCTACCGCGGTAAAAAGGTAATCGCTTAAGGATTGCCTTTGTCTACGCAAACTGTCGCGCTAGACATCATGGGGGGAGATATTGGCCCCTCGGAAACAGTGCCTGCCGCCGTGCAGGCACTGTCTCTTTTACCCCAGCTGAAATTGATCCTGGTCGGTGACCAGCACCAGACCACCCCTCTCCTGCAGCAACATGGCTTGCTCAATCACCCTCGCGTCCGTTTTGTACATGCCTCCCAGGTCGTTGGGATGGGCGACAAACCGATCGTGGCACTGCGCACCCTGAAAGACTCCTCCATGCGAGTCGTACTCAATCTGGTCAAGAGCGGCGAGGCCGATGCCTGCGTCAGCGCCGGCAACACAGGTGCACTGATGGCGATGGCCAAATGTGTGCTCAAATCCCTGCCCGGCGTCGACCGACCCGCCCTCATCAAGGCGCTGCCCACCCTGTCCGGCAAACGCACCGTGATGCTGGATCTCGGCGCCAACGTCAGCTGCGATGCCGACACCCTGCTGCAATTTGCGGTGATGGGGGCCGTGGTGGCTGAAAAGGTGGAGGGTATTGCCACTCCCAGGGTGGCCCTGCTCAACGTGGGGGAGGAGGAGATCAAGGGCAACGATCTGGTGCGCCACAGTGCCGAACTGCTGCGCCAGTGCCAGGCGCTCAACTTCGTTGGCTTTGTCGAAGGGGATCGAATTTTCAGTGGCGATTGCGACGTAATCGTCTGCGACGGTTTTGTCGGCAACGTTGCCCTCAAGACGGCAGAGGGGGTGGTGCGGATGATGGCCCAACTGGCCGGATATCCCCGCAAGAAACGCAGTTTTCTTGGCCGTATCGCCGGATTTATGTTCAAACGACGTTTTTCTTACCTGAACCCCGACCAGTATAACGGTGCAAGTCTGTTAGGATTGCGCGGCATTGTGGTAAAAAGCCATGGGCGGGCCGAACGGCGTGCCCTGTGTAACGCGATCCTGCTGGCCGCGCAAGAGGCCAAGCATCAACTTCCATTGCAAATCGCAGATCGCCTTGAATCTGTCTTTTCCGACAGGGATCTATAAGAACTCTATGCATAGCAAAATTTTGGGTACTGGCAGCTATCTGCCGCACTCAGTACGCACCAACGCCGACCTCGAACAGATGGTAGAGACCAGTGACGAGTGGATTGTGGAGCGTACCGGGATCCGTGAACGCCGCATTGCCGGTGCCGATGAAACCGTTGCAACCCTGTCTCACCAGGCAGCCCTGCGCGCACTGGAGGCCGCGGGCCTGACGGCCGCCGATCTCGACATGATAGTGCTGGCCACCACCAGCGCCGAAAACGCCTTTCCGGCCGCCGCCTGTGAACTGCAGGGGCTGCTCGGGGTGCAAGGGATCCCGGCCTTCGACGTGGCGGCCGCCTGCGCCGGTTTTACCTACGCGCTCTCCATTGCCGATCAGTTCGTCAAATCCGGTGCCGCCCGCCACGTGCTGGTCGTCGGCGCCGATGTGCTGTCGCGCATGTGCGATCCCGAGGATCGTGGCACCATCATCCTCTTTGGGGACGGGGCAGGGGCCGTGGTGATCGGTGCGAGCGACACCCCCGGCATCCTCTCCACCCATCTGCATGCCGATGGTCGTTACGGCGAGCTGCTCAAGCTGCCGCAGCCCCGTCGCGGCATGCCGGGGGCCGAGCTCGAAGCCTACATGTACATGAAGGGCAACGATGTCTTCAAAGTCGCGGTCACCCGTCTGAGCGAGATCGTCACCGAAACCCTGGCCGCCGCCGGCATCGAGCCGAGCGAGCTGGACTGGCTGGTGCCCCATCAGGCCAACTTCCGCATCATCAGTGCCACCGCCAAGAAGCTTGGCATGGGGCTGGACAAGGTGGTGTTGACCCTCGACAAACACGGCAACACCTCTGCCGCCTCCGTGCCCATCGCCTTCGATGAAGGGGTGCGCGACGGCCGGATCAAACCGGGCCAGCTGGTCTTGCTGGAAGCCTTCGGCGGCGGTTTTGCCTGGGGCTCGGCGCTGGTTCGCCTCTGATCGTCAGCGGGGTGGGACGAGCGTCTCATCCTGCCGTTCTCATTTTTCTCTTATTTAAAGGAATCAATGATGACCCAATTTGCCATTGCCTTCCCGGGACAGGGCTCCCAAACCGTCGGCATGCTGGCCGAGCTGGCCGAACAACATGCCGTGATCAAGGAGACCTTCGCCGAGGCGAGCCAGGTGCTGGGTTATGACCTGTTTGCCCTGGTAATGGAAGGTCCGGCCGAAGAGCTGAACAAGACCTGGCGTACCCAGCCTGCACTGCTGACCGCTTCTGTCGCGCTGTGGCGCCTGTGGCAACAGCAGGGTGGGGCAACCCCCGCCGTGATGGCAGGCCACAGTCTGGGTGAGTATTCCGCCCTGGTCTGCAGCGGCGCGCTGGCCTTTACCGATGCGGTCAAACTGGTTGAGCTGCGTGGTCTGGCCATGCAGGAAGCCGTGCCGGAAGGCACCGGTGCCATGGCCGCCATCATCGGCCTGGACAACGACGCCATCGCCGCCAACTGCGAGAAAGCGGCACAGGGCCAGGTCGTCTCCCCGGTGAACTTCAACTCCCCGGGCCAGGTGGTCATCGCCGGTCACAAAGAGGCCGTCGAGCGCGCCAACGTGCTGATGAAAGAGTCCGGTGCCAAGCGTGCGCTGCCGCTGCCGGTTTCCGTGCCCTCCCACTGCGCGCTGATGAAACCTGCTGCCGAAAAACTGGCAGCTGCGCTGGACGGGATCGAGATCAAGGTTCCTGCCATCGCCGTCATCAATAATGTCGACGTATCCTGTGAGCAGGATCCGGCCGCCATCAAGCAGGCATTGGTGCGTCAGTTGTTCAGCCCGGTTCGTTGGACCGAGACTGTCGAGCGGATGGCCAACGAGGGGGTCACCCTCGAGATCGAAATGGGACCGGGCAAGGTACTGACCGGGCTCGCCAAGCGCATCGACAAGCGCGTGGAAGGTATTCATGCCAACGATGCCGCCTCTTTCGAGCAGGCGCTGGCCCAGATCAAGTAAACAGGAGCAATGAATGAGCTTTACCGATAAGGTTGTGTTGGTGACCGGTGCCAGTCGTGGCATCGGCCGTGCGATTGCTGAAACTTTTGCGGCCCGTGGCGCCAAGGTAGTCGGCACGGCGACCAGCGAGAGCGGCGCCGAGGCAATCAGCGCCTATCTGGGTGAACAGGGTTGCGGCATGGCGCTGAACGTGACCAGCCAGGTATCCATCGAAGCCGTCTTCGCCGCCATCAAGGCGCGTTTTGGCGACATCGACATCCTGATCAACAACGCCGGGATCACCCGTGACAACCTGCTGATGCGGATGAAGGATGATGAGTGGAACGAGATCATCGACACCAACCTCACCTCCCTGTACCGTCTGAGCAAGCCGGTGCTGCGCGCCATGATGAAGAAGCGCAATGGCCGCATCATCAGCATCGGTTCCGTGGTCGGCACCATGGGCAACGCCGGTCAGGTCAACTACGCGGCCGCCAAGGCGGGCCTGGTGGGGTTCACCAAGTCGCTGGCTCGTGAAGTGGCCTCCCGCGGCATTACCGTGAACGCGGTTGCCCCCGGTTTCATCGAGACCGATATGACCAAGGCGCTCAATGAAGAGCAGCGTGCCGGCATCATGAGCCAGGTACCTGCCGCTCGTCTGGGCGATCCAAAAGAAATTGCCGCTGCTGTGGTATTCTTGGCATCGGATGATGCCGCCTACATCACTGGCGAAACCCTGCATGTTAATGGCGGGATGTACATGGTGTAATCAATTTGTCGTGAGATCTGTTCAAATTTGCGATAGTACGCCGAAGTTTGGCGAATTTCGTGGTTTGACCAGCGGCAAGCTACTTGCAAACTCACGTCAATTGAATAAACTACCCCAACCAGACGCAATAGCGTATTTTTAAAGGAAAATTCAGGTCATGAGCAACATCGAAGAACGCGTAAAGAAAATCATCATCGAACAACTGGGTGTTAAAGAAGAAGACGTTAAGAACGCTGCCTCCTTCGTCGACGACCTGGGCGCTGACTCTTTGGATACCGTTGAACTGGTAATGGCGCTGGAAGAAGAATTCGATACCGAAATTCCTGATGAAGAAGCCGAGAAGATCACCACTGTTCAAGCGGCTATCGACTACATCACCGCTAATCAGGAATAAGTTCCTGTTCTGAAAGAAGCGGCCCAAGGGCCGCTTCTTTTATGTTTACTCCTTTTCAAAACACCTCTCGGAGACTACCTCAGTGTCAAAACGCAGAGTCGTGGTGACCGGCTTGGGGATGCTTTCCCCGGTAGGCAACACTGCCGAATCCAGCTGGCAAGCCCTGCTCAACGGGCAGAGCGGCATTTCTCCCATCGAACACTTTGACGCCAGCGAGTTTGCGACCCGCTTCGCAGGCCAGGTCAAGGATTTCGATCCCGAGCAGTACGGTATCAACCGCAAAGAAGCTCGCAAGATGGATCTCTTCATCCAGTACGGCATCGCCGCAGGCGTGCAGGCGCTGGATGATGCCGGTCTCGTCATCAACGAGGAGAATGCCGAGCGTGTCGGTGTGGCGATCGGTTCCGGCATCGGCGGTCTGGGTCTGATTGAGCAGAACCACAGCAGCCTGGTCAACGGCGGTCCCCGCAAGCTGAGCCCCTTCTTCGTACCGTCCACCATCATCAATATGGTGTCCGGTCATCTCTCCATCATGAGAGGCCTGCAGGGCCCCAACATCGCCGTCACCACCGCCTGTACCACAGGCACCCATGCCATCGGCATGGCCGGTCGCATGATCGCCTACGGCGATGCGGACGTGATGGTCGCCGGCGGCGCCGAGAAAGCCTCCACCCCGATGGGGATGGGCGGTTTTGCCGCCGCCAAGGCGCTCTCCAACCGCAACGACGAGCCCACCAAGGCCAGCCGTCCGTGGGATAAAGATCGCGACGGTTTCGTGCTGGGTGATGGCGCCGGGGTGCTGGTGCTGGAAGAGTACGAACACGCCAAGGCCCGTGGCGCCAAGATCTATGCCGAGCTGGTCGGCTTTGGCATGAGCGGCGATGCCTACCACATGACGGCGCCTCCCGCTGACGGCAACGGTGGCGCACGCGCCATGCAAAATGCCATCAAGGATGCCGGTATCGCCCCCGAGCAGGTGGGCTACATCAACGCCCACGGCACCTCCACCCCGCTGGGTGACGTCGCCGAGCTGCGCGGCATGAAGGCCGTATTTGGCGAACATGCCAAATCCCTGATGGTCAGTTCCACCAAATCGATGACCGGTCACCTGCTGGGTGCCGCCGGCGCCATCGAGGCGATCATCACGGTACTGGCGCTGCGCGATCAGATGGCGCCGCCCACCATCAACCTGGACAACCCGGATGATGAGTGCGACCTGGATCTGGTGCCTCATGTTGCCAAGGCCGGCAACTTCGAATATGCCCTCTCCAATTCCTTCGGTTTTGGCGGCACCAATGGCTCACTGATCTTCAAACGCGTATAATTCGCCCTGGGCGGATAGTATGGGCCCGATACGTCAGTATCGGGCCTTTTTTATCGGAGGGATCCTTTTGCTGATCAATGGAATACCGACAGACAGCGTGTCCGCCATGGATCGTGGTCTGGCCTATGGGGATGGTCATTTCACCACCCTGTTGGTCAGGGATGGCCGGCCCGTCTGGTGGCCGGCACACCTGACAAGGTTGCAGCAAGCGAGCGCCAGACTCGGCCTTGCCGAGCTGGACTGGCAACAACTTGGCGATGAAGTGGCCCAATTGGCCCGCGATCAAGCGCTGGCGGTGATCAAGGTGATGTTGACCCGCGGCAGCGGTGGTCGGGGCTATGATGGCACTGCCTGCCATGCGCCGACCCGGATCCTGTCGCTGGCCGCTTACCCGGCCCACTACCCGACATGGCAACAAGATGGCATTCCACTCTTGGTATGCCGGCAGCGATTGGGGGATGCTCCCATGCTGGCAGGCCTCAAGACCCTCAACCGGCTGGAGCAGGTGCTGCTGAAAAGCGAACTTGCGGCCCGTTCCGGGGTCGAAGGTATAGTCTTGAACAGTCGGGGATTTCTGGTAGAAGGGGTCAGTGCCAATCTGTTTTGGCGCCGTGGCAGAACGGTGTTTACGCCGGATCTCTCCCACTGCGGCATAGACGGCATCATGCGGCGCCATGTGATGGCAATGCTAAAACAGATGAGCATTGAACTGCGTGTCGTGGAGGCTCCGCTGGAGTCACTGTGGCAGGCCGAAGAGGTATGGCTGACCAATACCCTGATGGGCATAGTGCCGGTCACCGGCATCGGGGAGACCCAATATGCCAGTCAGGAATTGATCCGCCGTTTACAGGAGCGTTTGGTCATTGAAGTTTAATCGGCTTTACACCCTGCTCGCGGGCGCGGCGCTGACTGTCGCCGCTGCCGGGGGCTATGTACATTACAAGTGGCAACAGGTGGAGACGCTCACCAACAAGGGACCGACCCGTCTCTTTACCGTCGAGAAGGGAGCCCATGCGGCGCGTCTGATCGCCGAACTGGGGGAGGGGGAAACCAGCCCCTGGGCGGTGCGACTCTGGTTGCGCGGTCATCCCGAGCTGGTTGCCATCAAGTCTGGTACCTATGAGATCAAGGAAGGGTCGCCCCTCAAGGATACCCTCTCCCTGTTTGCTTCCGGCAAGGAGTTTCACTTCAGCCTGACCTTCGTCGAAGGTTCCCGTTTCGAGGATTGGTTGAAACAGCTGGCCAGCGCCCCTTATCTGGAGCGGCTGACCGTCGAGTTGCCCGAGACCGATCTGGCTCAGGAGCTTGGCATCGAAAACGGCAAGCTGGAGGGGTGGTTCCTGCCGGAGACCTACGCCTATACCACTCATGCCAGTGATCTCTCCATTTTGCGCCGTGCCCATCAGGACATGGAGACCTTCCTGCAGCAGAGCTGGGAGAAGCGTCAGGCCAATCTGCCCTACAAGACTCCCTACGAGGCGCTGATCATGGCCTCGATCATCGAAAAAGAGACGGGGATGCCGGAAGAGCGGGCGCGGATCGCCTCGGTGTTTGTCAATCGTCTGCGCCTTGGCATGAAGCTGCAGACTGATCCCACCGTCATCTACGGGGTGAAGGACAGGTATGACGGCAACATCCGCCGCAGCGACCTGACCGACGTGAACCCCTACAACACCTATGTGATCGACGGCTTGCCGCCCACTCCCATCGCCATGCCGGGCAAGGCCTCCATCGAAGCGGCGCTCAACCCCCTGTCGACCGACTATCTCTATTTCGTCGCCAAGGGGGGCGGGGCCCACTATTTTTCCAAGACCCTCGATGAACACAATCGGGCGGTGCGTGAATACATTTTGAAGAAACCCTAATGTCTAAATTTATCGTGATTGAAGGACTGGAAGGCGCGGGGAAGAGCTCCGCGGTGCGCTACGTGACCGACTATCTGCATGCCCACGGGGTGGCGCGGGTCGAGTGTACCCGTGAGCCGGGCGGCACCCCGCTGGCGGAGCGGATGCGGGCCATCGTCAAGGAGGTGCACGACGAGCGGCTCACCATCGAAGCCGAACTGTTGCTGATGTACGCCTCCCGGGTGCAACTGGTCGAGACCCGCATCAAGCCGGCGCTGGCCGACGGTATCTGGGTGGTGGGCGATCGCCACGACCTCTCCTCCCAGGCCTATCAGGGTGGTGGCCGTGGCATCGATGCCAACCTTATAGGTGCCATCAAACGGGCCGTGCTCGGCGACTTCAAGCCGGATCTGACCCTCTATCTCGACATCGATCCCGCCATCGGCCTGCAACGGGCCCGTCACCGCGGTGAGCTAGACCGGATCGAGCTTGAGCAGCTCAGCTTCTTCGAGCGTACCCGCCAGCGCTATCTGGAACTGGCTGCCGCCGATGAGTCAATCAAGGTGATCGACGCCGGCCAAGCGCCGGAGCAGGTCAAGGCGGCCATCGAGGCTGCCTTGGCCCACTACCTGAAAGACGAGCCCTCATGTATCCCTGGTTGATCCCGGACTGGCGGGCGTTGAGCCAGACTGCCGCCGCCGGCCGGCTCGGGCACGCCTGGCTGCTGCTGGGTGATCCCGGTCTTGGCAAGGAGCAACTTGCACAGCAGCTGGCCCGCCTGCACTTGTGCCATCAGCCTGATTGGGGCGAGCCTTGCGGTCATTGCCACTCCTGCCAGCTGTTTGAAAAGGGTCATCACCCGGATCTGGGCTCCCTCACCACTGAGGGTAAGACCATAGGGGTCGAGGCCATCCGCGAGATCTGTGCGCGCCTGCAGAATTCGGCCCAGCTTGGCCGCGGCAAGGTGGTGATCATCCCCGATGCGGAGCGCATGACCGAATCGGCCGCCAACGCCCTGCTCAAAACCCTGGAGGAGCCGGCCGGCGACAGCTTGTTGCTGCTGATCGCCTCCCAGGTTTCCCGCCTGCTGCCCACCATTCTCAGCCGTTGCCACAAGCATGTCTGTCAGTTGCCGGCGGAAGGGGAGACCCTGGCCTGGCTCGCCGAGCAGGGTCATCAGGCCACCCAGGCTCAGGTGCGGATCTGCCAGGGGGCTCCGCTGCGAGTGCTGGATTACTTGATGCAGCAGCAGGACACGGATCGCCGTGATTTGCTTGAGAGTTTTCTCGCCCTCTCGCAAACACCCACCCGGACCAACCATGTGTGCAGCCTGCTGGCAAGCGATACCCAGGTCAGACTGCACTGGGTGCAGCTGTTCTTGTGCGATGCGCTCAAGACGCAGGCCGGTTGTGGCCCTCACCAGCTGGCCATGCCGGATCTGGCCGCGCTCAGTCAACAACTGGCGGAACGTCACTCCAGTGAAAAGCTGCTGGAGGCGGAGCAGCAGCTCGTTGGGCTCAAGGCGGCCTGCCAGCCCGGGCAGCTCTCCAACCCCACCATTCATTTGATGAACTGGCTCACTCGCTGGTTATAGATCCCAAAAGGTTTTGTATGTTACTCGTTGATTCCCATTGCCACCTCGATCGTCTGAGTTATGGCAGCAAGCAGACCGACATGGCCGATGTGCTGGCCAAGGCGGCCAGGCAGGATGTGGGATATTTTCTCTGTGTGAGCGTGACCCAGGCACAGTTCCCGACCATGCTGGAGGCGATAGCCCCTTACCCTCAGGTGTTTGCCTCCTGCGGCGTGCACCCTCTCAACCAGGAGCCTGGCGTCGATGCCGATTTGTTGTTGGCCCAGGCGGCGGATGAAAGGGTGGTAGCCATCGGCGAGACCGGGCTCGACTACTTCTATTCGCCGGAGAACAAGGAAGTACAGCAGGCTTCCTTCCGCGAGCATATCCGGGTGGCCCGTGCCCTGAACAAGCCTCTCATCATCCATACCCGCGATGCCCAGCAGGATACCCTGCAGATCATGCGTGAGGAGGGGGCAGATCAGGTCGGCGGGGTGCTGCACTGCTTCACCGAGTCGCTTGAAATGGCCGAGGCGGCCATGGCGATGGGGTTTTATATCTCCATCTCCGGCATCGCTACTTTCAAAAATGCGGCTGCGCTGCAAACTGTAGTCAAGGCGCTGCCACTGGAACGACTGCTGGTTGAAACCGACTCTCCCTATCTGGCGCCGGTTCCGCACCGGGGCAGGGAGAACGAGCCGGCCTTCGTACGCGACGTGGCCCAGTTCATCGCGGATCTGCGGCAAATACCGCTGGCCGAATTGGCGCAGGCGACCAGTCACAACTTCTTCGAGTTGTTCAAGTTGGCAAAGCGATAACAAACAACGCCCCGCATAGCGGGGCGTTTTACTATGACAATCAGCAATATCATGGCCCATCCAAAAACGACCATAGTTGTTCGTTATCTCTCACTTTCTGTGGTGGATGCTGATGAGGTAAAACCCTCAACCCTGATAAAACGAAGCAAGAAGAACAGTGTGCTTGAGGAGTAAATGAGGAGGGTGAAATGGGTTAAAAGCACTTTTCATAAGTATCGATAATATTCATTATCGATATTTGATAGATCTGCAAGATCCTGTAAGATCCGACGAAACTCCGCATTAAATCATAGAGTTAAGTGAACTACCCACGTATTTCAAACCCAGTTCAGCAGCCCTTGCAGAGCGTCTTCGATCCTCAGCTGAACAGCCGGGCCAGACGTTTCTTGCGCAGTGCCAAAGCCGACTCCACCCTCAATGCCTATCAGGCCGATACCCGCATCTTCGTGTTCTGGTGCCAGCAGCATGGGCTCGATCCGCTGCAGACTACCCATCATGACATCATGAACTTTCTGGCGGATCAGGCTGACGGTATCCTGGCCGACTGGGTCTGGCTGGACAAGGAAGAGGGGAAGGGGGAGCTTCGCAACGGCGATCCCCGCAAGCCAGCCACCCTGGTAAGACGGCTCGCCGGCATCCGTTATGCCTTCAAGCAGAAGGGGATCCACCCCATGCCGACCGAGCATGCGGAGATAAAGGAGATGATGCGGGGCATAGTGCGGCTCGGTGACAACCGCAAGCGCAAGACGGGGGCGCTGACCCTTAAACCGCTGGCCTGTGTGCTCGACGAAATCGACACCAGCAATCTGGCGGGACTGCGGGATTACACCCTGTTGCTGCTGATGTTCAGCGGTGCCTTGCGCCGCTCGGAGGCCGCAAGGATTGAGGTGGATGATCTCGACTTTGTGGGGCAGGGGATCCGTCTTCGGCTCAAGCCCAGCAAGCATCAGCTACATGAAACGGAGATCGCCCTGGTGCCCGGCAAACAATATTGCCCGGTGTCGGCACTGACGCGCTGGCTCAAACAGAGCCGGATCCATGAGGGGGCCCTGTTTCGCCGCATGAATCGCTGGGGTCAGCTCATGCAGGAGCCGCTCGGCCCGCAGGGTATCAATCTGATGATAAAGCGCCGTACCGGTCAGGCCATCGATGATCTCCAGGTCAGCGGCCACAGTCTGCGCCGCGGCTTCATCACCTCGGCGGTCACTGCCGGCAAACCGATGAACAAGATCATCGAGGTCACCCGTCACAAGGATATCCGTACCTTGCAAGAGTATTTCGACGATGCCCACAAGTTCTCGGATCACGCCCTGGATGGTCTGCTGTAATATAACCGCGTCACTCTCTTTTTTATGTTAAATGATATCTTGTTGATCCAATGATATATTTGCAGCGCACTGGACCTCACCCCATCAAGAAGGGGAGAGTCAGACTCTTCGGTGTTGGTCAGCGAATATTGAAGACTTGGTGAGAGATAACGGGCTGTAAAAATCAAAGTTGCAAGGTGATATGAGCCAGGAAATAGAAGTGAGCGGGGCGCAAGACAACGCCGAGCGGCAGCGCCAACACGTGAAACGCAAACAGGAAACTCACAGCCGGTTGCAATGCTGGATCAGCAATCGCCATGCCGAGCGGCTGGCCATGTTGGGGCAGTTGCTCGAAGACAGCCAGGCATCCCTCATCGAACAGGCCATCGATCTGCTCTATCGGCAAGAGCTGCAACATGAGCAGCAACAGAAACAGGATAGAGCGCAGATCGATGCGCAAGCACCGGCGGAGATGCTCGAGTAAACGCGCCAGCAACTGAGGCAGAGATCGAGAAACAGGAATATAAAAAAAGCCAGGTACGAATTCCTTGTACCTGGCATAGGGGAATTGGCTCCTTGCAGAGCCGTGCGCTAACTGGTGTTCGGATTGCCTTTAAGCTTAGACAAGGCTCAAGGCTTTTCAAGATCCGCGCAAAGGTTCAACCGGAGTGTGGGTTTTCCTGCTCCGGTACAACTTGCTACACGAACAGATTGTTGTCGCGCACCAGCTCGCGGGGCAGGGCATTCTTGACCCGGCTGCCCACCCATTTCCCCATGCCCAAGGTATGCCCCTGATAGCGGACGATCACCTCACCGCTACCGGCGGCTTGCTCCGGCCACACGTCCCGCCCCATCATGAACTCCCGTGCATTCGCTATATCGAGCTCGACGAATCCCTTGCTCGCACCATCGCCATAGGCCAGTGCCCACTCATGGGTCAGCCGATACCCTTTCTTGAAAGTCTCCGCCAGTTTCAGTCCGATGCGATCAAAGCGCAGCTTGCCCTGTACCTGCTCGAACAGCTGGGGGAAGAGCCAGATCTCCTCGCTGCGGCCAAACAGATTTCCCTGCGGCACCACCCCGAAGGCTGCTTCAATCTCGCGCAACATGGGTTCGGACTCCTTGGCTTGCAGCGGCGAGAAAGGGAATTTGCCGAGCTTGCCCGGTTTGAACATGGTATTGGGCACTGAGTGGTGCTTGCGCAATCTGGCGACGAAAAAGCCTTCACTGTCGAAGATCTGGGGCCAAACGTGCAGGTATCCCTCTGGTGTACAGGCTTTCTCTGCAGCGGGGAAGAGATCGGCCAGCGAGTCAAAGCTGAACGCATCGCCGAACTTGTCTTGCAGTGACTGACAGACGGCCTGGTTCTCCTGCAGGCTCAAGGTACAGGTGGAGTAGACCAGTACTCCACCCGGTTTGAGGGCATGGAAGGCGCTCTCCAGCAACCCTTGCTGCACGGCGGCGATCTCGTCGATGCTCTCGATGCTCCAGTTGCGCAGGGCGTCTTCGTCCTTGCGCACTGTGCCCTCGCCGGAGCAGGGGGCGTCGAGCAGGATGGCATCGAAGGTTTCCGGCAACCACTGGCCGAAGACCTTGGCATCGAAATGGGTCATGCCCACGTTGGTCACACCGCAGCGTTGCAGATTGGCGCTGAGCACCTTGAGCCGGCTGCTGGAGTATTCGTTGGCAACCAGCATGCCCTGGTTGTTCATCAAGGCTGCGATCTGGGTGGTCTTGGAGCCGGGGGCCGCCGCCGCGTCCAGCAACATGCCGTCACGCCGGGTCTGCTCACAGGCAAACAGGGCGGTGACCGGCAACATGGAGCTCGCCTCCTGAATGTAGAAGAGGCCGCTTAAATGCTCGGCGGTGTTGCCAAGGGGTACGCTCTCGTCTTCGCGACTGAGCCAGAAGCCGGTGTCGCACCAGGGCACGGGATCGAGCTGCCAACCAAGCGGTTGCATCCGCGCCACAAACGCCGCCACCGATATCTTCAGGGTGTTGACCCGGATGCTGCGCCGCAGCGGTCGTCGACAACTGGCCACGAACTCATCCATGGAGAGGTGCGCCGGCATGATGGCCGCGATATGGCGCAAGAAGTGATCGGGAAGATAGGTGTTGTCGTGCACGGAGCCGTCTCGTTGACCGAAAATGAGGGGCGACATCTTATCACAAGGGCAGGAATATTCTGAAAGCGCAGCGGCTAAAAACAAGCCCGGCACAGTGCCGGGCTTGGGTGAGCGTGAGTGAGGGGAGAGATCAGGGCTGGATGCGGGGGCTCCACTCCTGCCACTCTTTCTCGGCCTTGGCATGCAGCGGGTAACTGTGGCCGGCCTTGACGGTCGGCCCCATCTCTTTCTCCGGAGTGTTGAAGGCGATGCCGCCGGCGAGCAGGCTCTGCACCGTCTCCACCTCTATGGTGCCACCGGTCAGGCCGATATCCGCCTTGACCCCGGAGACGTTCCAGAAGCGGGTGTTGGCCCGCACCAGATGGGCGTACTCCTGCTCCACGTTGACGTCGATCAGCACCTCGCTGCCATCACGGGCCAGCGCCACCTTGGTCACGCTACCCACCACCATCTTGCGAAACAGCAATGGACTGCCGACGCTCAAACCGTTGACCGATGCGCTCTTGAGGGTGAGCGCCAGGCCGGCCGGGCCGCTCTGACTGAGGGGGAAGCGCTCCTTGCCAGCCCCTTGGCCGGGCTGCGCCTCCACAAAGGCACCCTTGATCAGGGTATCGAGATGAGCCACGCCGCCCAGTCCCAGCTTGGCCTGCACCAGAGTAAAACGGGCACCAGACTGCAGGAAGCGCGCGGCATACTGGCCATCCAGCTCGGCCTTGAAGATCACCTGGCCCAGGGTCGGCTCCAGCTCAATCTGTTCAATCTTGCCGATGTCGACCCCGCGGTAGCGGATCGGGCTGCCGACCCCGAGCCCCGGGTTGCTGTCGGCCACCAGGGAGAGGGTCCGTACCTTGGCCTTGGCCTGCTCCTTGCTGTCAAAGAGCTGGTGACTGCTGCGGCCCGTGCCGAGCCGATCGAATTCGATGGCACCGCGCAGCAGGGTGGCGAGGTTCCCCACCTTGACCTGCACGCCATCCACCCGCACCCGGGTATCCAGCGCCGGCTTTTTCCAGAATTGCGGCTGCTGCTCCAGCAGGGGGGCATAGACACCGGCGATCTCGAGTTCGATCTCCACCCCCTCCCTGGCGGCGCGCAGCGCGTTGACCTTGCCGGCCTCGAGCCCCAGATAGAGCACGGGGGAGCCGATACCGATGCCATCGGCTTGTTCGGCCTTCAAGATCCAGCGACGGGGCTTGGCATCGCGGGTACCGAGCAGCGCCAGCTCCTGGCTGGGATAGAGCCGGTTGACCCGCTCACCGGCGGGGGCCTGCACCAGCTTGATGCCGCCGCCAATCCAGGCGCTGGCCGGGCTGGTTTCCACCTTGATGCCGCTCAAGTCGGCATCGATCTGCAGCGGCGCCGCCCGATAGAAACGGGCCCGGTTGAGCAGATGCTGATACTGGCTCTGCACGACCAGAGCCACGCTGGCGTTGCCGCCGCCATCCAGGGTGAGCTGGCTGATCTGACCCACCTGCAAGCCCTTGTACCAGAGCGGCGCCCCCTCGTTGAGGCCGGCCAGATCGTCGGCCTGCAGCACCAGCTTGATGCCGCCCGGTTGCTCTTTGTTGCTCAGGGTCATGGCCTTGACCCGCTCGCCCGCCACATAGTCGAGACGAATGGCCGGGCCCGCCAGCAGGCGATCCGCATGCTTGATGCCACCGGCGCCGAGGGAAACGCTCTCCCACACCAGACGGCTGTTGCCGGTGATCCGAAACGCCTGCTCCGGGTTGATCAGTGCGCTCACCACCCGGCCCTTGTCGGTGAGGCGAATGGGGTCGATGCGGCCGATCTCGATGCCTTCAAACAGGATGGGCATCCCCTCCTTGATGGGCAGATCCCCCGCCTGGATGTCAATTCGCTCGCCGCGTGCCGCCTCGGCCAACCCTTTGTAGAGGGTGAAGACCTGGCCTTTCTCCGGCTCCGGGGAGTCCTTGGGAGAGTCGAAGGCGATGCCGCCGCTCAGGATGGAGGTGAGGCTGCCGGCCTCCACATTGACCCCGGCCAGGCTGAAGGAGCCCTTGATGCCGCTGATGTTCCAGAAGCGGGTGTCGGCCTTGATGAGGTGTTCAAAACGCGGCTCGATCACCAGATCCAGGATCACGTTCTGGTTCTCTTCGCCAAGGCGGGTGTTGATGACGCTGCCCACCTCGATGCCGCGAAAATAGAGCTTGGCGCCGATGCCGACCGAGCCGAGCGAATCGGCGGTCAGGTGCAGCATCCGCCCCTGGGCCTGATAACCGGGGGGAGGGCCGTCCAGCGCGTCGAACTCCTCCTGTGGCGGGTTGTTGTCCCGCCCGGGCTGCAGGTTGATGTAGTTGCCGGAGACCAGGGTATCGAGACCGGAGATCTCGGTGAGCGACGCCTTGGGGCTCACCAGCCAGAAATCCGAACCTTTGCGGATGAGCGGGCGGGCCCGGCTGTCAATCTTGGCCAGCACGGCTATCTTGCGGCCATCCTCGGCCAGCGCCAGCTCCTGCACCACCCCGATGGCGACCCCCTGATAGCGCACCTGGGTCTTGCCCGGCAAGATGCCGTTGCCCTGGGCGAAATTGATGCGAATAAGCTGGCCACTGCTGACAAACTGCTGGTAGATGAAGCCCCCCGCCAGCAACAGGGCGATAAAGGGCAGCAACCAGACGGGTGACAACCAGCGACGCTTCTCAATGACGGGTTCAGCCCCGATCATACCGACTCCTTAATTGGCTGAGATAAACAGCATTCAGATAGAAGAAAACAGGTTCCGCGCCCTAGCAGGCCGCCTTGTCCCACAGCAGGCGCGTGTCCAGCATGCGGGCCGACATCATGGTCAGCACCACCACACCGGCAAAGGCGGTGGCGCCGGGGCCGGCTCGCACGTTGAGCAGCACCCCGCGATCCACCAGGGCCACCATCAGCGAGATGACGAACAAGTCCAGCATGGACCAGCGCCCGATGAAGTCGATGATGCGATACATGATGAGCTGGCGTTTGCGCCGCACCGGCTTGCTGCGCTGTAGTTGCCAGCAGATCCAGCCCAGCCCCAGGATCTTGCCCACCGGCACTATGATGCTGGCGGTGAGGACTATGGTGGCAATCCCCGACATCTTGCTGCGATAGAGCATCATGATACCGCTGAAGATGGTGTCGGATTGCAACAACCCCTTATTGTAGAAGTGGGTGATGGGCAGCAGGTTGGCGGGCAGCAGCATGAAGCTGGCCAGCGCCAGCAACCCCCAGGACCAGGCCAGGGAGTGGGGAATGCGCACTTGCAGCCGGCTGTGGCAGCGTGGGCAGACGCTGCCCGCCTGATAGCGCACCAGCAGGCCACAGGTGTGGCAGCGGCAGAGCCCCAGTTCACGGGCGCTGGTCTGGGACATGGTCCTGCTCCTCCAGCGGTACCCGCTCCCAATAGGGGGCGGGGTCAAACAGGATCAGCAACGTCAGGTTGAGCAGCATCAGGATCCCAAGGCTGAGCAGGCCGCCGCCGAGGCGCACATCGGCGATGTCGACCAGCTTGAACAGGGCGACCAGCAGGCTGACGATGTAGACCTCCAACATGGCCCAGTGGCGAAACACCTCCACCGCTTTCAGGGTCGGCGCCAGTATGTGCCAGCGTTTGGCGAGGCCCGAGGCCAGCGCAAAAATCCCGAGCAGCAAGCCCACCGGCGCCAGCACGGCGCACCAGAACACCAGCCCCGCCACCCAGATCTCGTGCTCGAGCAGCAGCACCAGGATCCCCTTGAGCAGGTTGGCGTCCGAATTGACACCGGCCAGGCGCAGGTAGATCAGCGGCTCGAAGAAGGCGGACGGGAGCAACAGGAAACCGGTGATGGTCAGCGCCATCAGCTGGGAGGGGCGAAATGCGTAGCGCCCGTACAAATGCTGATGACAGCGGGGGCAGTGGGCGTGGCGCCCAAGCGGCAATAACTTGCGTTCGATCAGCAAGTCGCAAGCCGGGCAAACGATCACGGGATTGGGATCCGACATTACGATTCAACCTGTTGAAGGAATTGCTGAAATTTACCCTAAAAGCCGCGTCCTGTCTTGCCTGGCAGGGGTCTGCCACGAAAGTATGATTGACGTTAACGTAAACGTGATATTAGATAGTCAGACCAGACAAGTGAAAGGAGTCATGATGTCCAGCCTTACCCCCTCGGCAGGTCTGCGCTTTCGCACCGCCCTCGCCAATGAACGCCCCCTGCAGATCGTCGGCACCATCAATGCCTACATGGCGCTGATGGCGGAGCGCAGCGGTTTTCAGGCCATTTACCTCTCGGGCGCCGGCGTGGCCAACGCCTCCTATGGCCTGCCGGATCTTGGCATGACCAGCCTGAACGACGTCTTGACCGACGCCGAACGCATCACGGCGGCGACCCGTGTGCCGCTTTTGGTCGACATCGACACCGGCTGGGGCGGGGCCTTCAACATCGCCCGCACCGTGCGCGCCTTCGAGCGTGCCGGGGTAGCGGCCGTGCACATGGAAGATCAGGTCGCCCAGAAGCGCTGTGGCCACCGACCCAACAAGGCGGTGGTCTCGCAGGAGGAGATGTGTGATCGCATCAAGGCGGCGGTGGATGCCCGCGAGAACGACGAGTTCGTCATCATGGCCCGTACCGACGCACTGGCGGTGGAGGGGATTGGCCCGGCGCTGGAGCGCGCCGCCGCCTATGTGGCCGCCGGCGCCGACATGATCTTCGCCGAGGCGGTGATCGAGCTCGGCCAGTATGACCTGTTCAAGCAGGCGGCCGGGGTCCCCATTCTCGCCAACATGACCGAATTCGGCAAAACCGAGCTGTTCGACAAGGAGGCGCTCGCCGCCCACGGCGTTGACATGGTGCTCTATCCCTTGAGCGCCAGCCGGGCAGCCAATCAGGCGGCCCTCAACGTCTATCAACACCTTCGCCAGGATGGCCATCAGCGGGCCGTCGTCGACACCATGCAGACCCGGGAGTCACTCTACGATTTCCTCGGTTATCACCACTACGAGCAGACGCTGGACCGTCTGTTTACATCCAGGGACTAGGAGGAAAAATGGGACAGCAAAAACCGTTGGGTGGCGCCGGCCTGCGTGGCCAGAGCGCGGGGGAGACCAGCATCTGCACCGTGGGCAAGAGCGGCACCGGGCTCACCTATCGCGGCTATGACATCCAGGAGCTGGCCGACGGCGCCCAGTTCGAAGAGGTCGCCTACCTGCTGCTCAAAGGCGAGCTGCCGGACGAGCAGCAGCTCGAGGATTACAAGCGGACCCTGCGCAGCCTGCGCACCCTGCCAGCCGCCTTGCTGGAGGTGCTCGAGCGCATTCCTGCCGACGCCCACCCCATGGATGTGCTGCGCACCGGCTGCTCCATGCTCGGTGATCTGGAGCCGGAGGATGGCTTCGAGCACGAGCATGAAGTGGCGGATCGGCTGCTGGCCGCCTTCCCGGGTATTCTCCTCTATTGGTACAAGTTCAGCCACGACGGGGTGCGCATCGCTCTCGACACCGATGAGGAGTGCATCGGCGGCCACTTCCTGGCGCTGCTGCTCCAGAAGGCGCCGAGCGAGCTGGAGCGCCGGGTGATGCACGTCTCCCTCATTCTCTACGCCGAGCATGAGTTCAACGCCTCCACCTTTGCGGCGCGGGTCTGCGCCTCGACGCTCTCCGACATGTTCTCCTGCGTCACCGCGGCCATCGGCACCCTGCGCGGCCCGCTGCACGGCGGCGCCAACGAGGCCGCCATGGCGATGATCGAACCCTGGCAGGATGAGGCCCAGGCGCGGAGCGAGCTGCAGGCCAAGCTCGCGGCCAAGGAGAAGATCATGGGCTTTGGCCACGCCGTCTATCGCACCTCGGATCCGCGCAACGTCATCATCAAGAACTGGTCGGCCAAGCTGGCCGAAGCGGTGGGCGATGACCGGCTCTATCGCGTCTCCTGCGAGGCGGAGAAGGTGATGTGGGAGGAGAAAGAGCTCTTCCCGAACGCCGATTTCTTCCATGCCAGCGCCTATCACTACATGGGGATCCCGACCAAGCTGTTCACCCCCATCTTCGTCTGCTCGCGGGTCACCGGCTGGTGCGCCCACGTGATGGAGCAGCGCGAACACAACCGGATCATCCGCCCGAGCGCCGATTACGTCGGCCCGGCGCCCCGGCATTTCGTCTCGCTGCAGCAGCGATAATCATGGGCGGCCCTGTCACCCCATTGCGTCACCCGACACCGGCAACAGCGGGGTCGATGAGCGCAGGCGGGCGGGCAGGGCGCCGTTTCATCACCCTGTTTCATTCACTACAACGATAAGGAAGTCACGATGTCCGCCAACGTCGACGTCAACCACAGACCAGACCCCGATCAGGTGCTGGTCGATATTGCCGATTACGTCTGCAATCACCCCATTACCAGCCAGGCCGCCCTCGATACCGCCCGTTACTGCCTGATGGATACCCTGGGCTGTGGCCTCTTGGCCCTGCGTTTTCCCGAGTGCACCAAGCACCTTGGTCCCATCGTGCCCGGTACCCTGGTACCCCATGGTGCCCGGGTGCCCGGTACCCAGCTCTGTCTCGATCCGGTCAAGGCCGCCTGGGATATCGGTGCCATCATCCGCTGGCTCGATTACAACGACACCTGGCTGGCCGCCGAGTGGGGTCACCCCTCCGACAACCTGGGTGGCATCCTCGCCACCGCCGACTGGCTCTCCCGTACCCGGGTGGCAGAAGGCAAGGCGCCACTCACCATGAGCGATGTGATGACGGCCATGGTGAAGGCCCATGAGATCCAGGGGGTACTGGCACTGGAGAACTCCTTCAACCGGGTCGGTCTCGATCACGTGGTGCTGGTGAAGGTTGCCAGTACCGCCGTGGTGACCCACATGCTGGGGGGTAGCCGCGATCAGGTGATCGATGCGGTCTCCCAGGCCTGGGTCGATGGCCAGAGCCTGCGTACCTACCGTCATGCCCCCAATGCGGGTTCTCGCAAGAGCTGGGCGGCGGGGGATGCCACCTCCCGGGCGGTGCGCCTGGCCCTTATCACCATGAGCGGCGAGATGGGTTATCCCGGCGCTCTGTCTGCTCCCAAGTGGGGCTTCTACGACGTACTGTTCAAGGGCAACCAGTTCGCGCTCCATCAGAGCTACGGCAGCTATGTGATGGAGAACGTGCTGTTCAAGATCTCTTACCCTGCCGAGTTCCACGCCCAGACCGCGGTGGAGTGTGCCATGAAGCTGCATGAGCAGGTGAAGGGGCGGCTGGACGAAATTGACCGCATCGAGCTCACCACCCATGAGTCGGCCATTCGCATCATCAGCAAGGTGGGCGCCCTCAACAATCCGGCCGATCGGGATCACTGCCTGCAGTACATGGTGGCGGTGCCGCTCATCTTCGGGCGTCTCATCGCCGAGGATTACGAGGACGCCGTGGCCGCCGATCCCCGTATCGATGGGCTGCGCGCCAAGATGGTGGTGCAGGAGGACAAGCGCTACAGCCGCGAGTATCTGGAAGCGGACAAGCGATCCATTGCCAACGCCATCCAGGTCTTCTTCAAGGACGGCACCCACACCGCCAAGGTGGAGGTGGAGTACCCGGTCGGCCATCGTCGCCGCCGCGAGGAGGGGATCCCGCTGCTGGTAGAGAAGTTCCGCCACAACCTAGCCACCCGCTTCCCTGCCAAACGGTCCGAGGCGATCCTGGCCCTCTGCCAGGATGGCAAGCAACTGGCCGCCACTCCGGTGCACACCTTCATGGCTCTGCTGGTGATCTGACCGCACTCCTGTCCAACGATAAACGAAAAGCGGGCCACTCGGCCCGCTTTGTCATGTTTGACTGCATGTGTGCCTGCATGACTCCCAAGGTCAATCCAGCACTGTGTCATCGCCCGCCAGCAACGCCTGCATAATGGCCGTCTCGCGGCTGGCGATGGTCTCGAGAAACTCTCTGGCCCGCCCCATGTGATGACAGACCCGGTAACCCCGCTCGACAAAGGAGAAGAGCTCGCCCAACCCCGCCAGATGGGCCGGCCCCGATATCAGCTTCAAGGTCGCCCCGAGCAGCGGCTTTCTGGCCAGCCGGTCCAGGGTCATCCCCAGCTCGTTAACCAGTTGCAACTGATTACGGCGGCGCGCTTCTTCACCCACCTCTTGATAGGCGAGGGCATAGGCCTTGGCGTTCAGTCGCGCCATATTGCCGCTACGGCGCAATGCCACCACCATCAGGTAGTCGAGCTCCTCGGAGAGAGCATCGAGTTCAATGGCCTGTGCCAGCACCTTGAGACCGGACTCCGGCAACAGCCGCTCGGCGGTCGGCATCACCCGCATCACGTCCGCATCGCGGCGGGCACAATCCCCCGGCCCGTAGAGGTCGGTCAGGAAAAACTGCGCAGCCGGGCCGTAGCGCTTGCTCTCCAGCAGATCGCGGTGAGTGCGCCCCAGCCGGTCGGCCTGCCATTGGCGCAGTGCGTCCCTGTCTTGCTGATCCTGCGGGTGGGTGCGCATCTGCTCGCGCAAGGCGGCCACCTGGTTGAGCTGACGATAGAGTCGCCCCAGGGTGCTCTCTTCATCCAGGTGGTGGTCATCGGATGGTTGTTTCTCTTGGGTCATCTGCTGCTCTCTTGACCTGTGTTCTCTGGTGTATCCCATGGCCTGTAACGGATAAAACGGGCGACCGACGAGGGCGGGAGTCACTCGTCACGAGCCGCCAGCCCAGTGTAACGCGGCGGCAACCCAGGCGGAATCGATGGAGCTTTTACTCGACAGCCTTTGTTAAGTGAGTCCCAAATATGTTGCAAATCACTTTCACTTGTTTGATTCATGTGTTTAATATCAGTAAATGTCGTCACCGCTCAGAGAGTTAGCATGTTTCTATACGATCCCCTTGCCGGCAGCAACCTATCGACCATCCAGGTCAGCCGTCAACACCCGCTCGGCCTCGCCGGCGCTCGGCTCGCCGCCGAAGCCATCGCCCAGGACATGAGCGAAGAGTACGAACTCGACTGCGAGTGGGAAGACGAGGAGGAGACCCGCTTGCTGTTTCGCGGCGCAGGGGTCAATGGCTCCCTCTGCCTCACCGAGGATACCCTGTCACTGGAAGTGCGCCTCGGCCTGATGCTGTTGCCGGTACGCAGCGTACTGGAGCAGGAGATCCTCGAATATGTTGATCAGCGCCTGCCTTGTCCCGCGCGGCGATAACCAATCCAATAAAGACTGATCCAGCGCAATAAATAATAGTGAAGTAGCGCGCTTTATATTCTTTTGGCGAAACAGCCGACCTGGAGATTATTATTCAGGCGGCATATCACAAGTCGTATTTTTAAATTTTACGGGGCAACAAGAGCCTCTGCTTTTGTCATGGATGGCTGGTGTTAATTAATCGCCGTGCAGTTTCACCAACATAAGAAAACATTGTTTGTTGCTTCCGTTCTGTTCGCCGACGTCCAGAACGAAATGTGGCACAAATAATGCGAAACAATAGGGATAATACATGTCTGTGTGTGAACTCATCTCCTGTGTCGATACCGCCTGGCTGCGGATGGACAGGCCCAACAACTTGATGCAGATCGTCGGCGTGCTGATGTTCGACGGTCAGCTGGATGAAACCAGATTGCGCGAGAGCCTGCTGCACACCGTACGGGTACAGCCGCGCTTCGCGCAGAAAGCCTGCCTGGAAGGGGGGGAGTACTACTGGCGTACCGACCCCGACTTCGATCTCGACCTGCATCTCAAGCGGGTGATCCTGCCGGGCAAGGCCGAGCTGGAGCGGCTGGTGGCCGACTTTGCCTCCACCCCCCTCAACCATCAGCGTCCGCTCTGGGAGATGCACCTGGTAGACACCTCCCTCGGCGGCCAGGCGCTGGTGGTGCGCTTTCATCACGCCATGGGGGACGGCTTCTCCCTGGTGCGGGCCATGCTCACCATGATGGACGAGAGCCCGGTTGCCCCTCCCAGACCGCAGCCAGAGCCGGTGGCCAACGACGACGGCGACGAAGAGCACGATCAGCAGGGCAGTCGCCTGCTGCGGGCCGGCCTCAAGCTGACCGGCACCCTCTGGTCCAAATACGTCGAGGTGCTGACCCACCCCACCAAGGCGATGGACTACCTCAAGACCAGCCGGGACGTGACCGCCGAGCTCTACACCATCGCCACCCTCTCCGATGATGCCGATACCCGGCTCAGGGGAGAGACCGGCTGCACCAAGCGGGTAGCCTGGTCAGAACAGATCCCGCTGCCGGACGTGAAGGCGGTGGGGCGGGTGCTCGGCTGCTCGGTCAACGACCTGCTGATCGCCGCCACCGCCGGGGCCTTTCGCCACTATCTGCTGGAGAAGGGCGACGAGGCCGACGTCGACATCCGGGCACTGGTGCCGGTCAACATGCGCGCTCCGGACGACAAGGGGGCCCTTGGCAACCGCTTCGGGCTGGTGGCCCTGGATCTGCCCCTCAACATCGAACATCCGCTGCAACGCCTCTATGCGGTGCGGGATCGGATGCAGGCGCTCAAATCTTCCCTGCAGCCGGCGGTGGTGCTCAACCTGCTGGAAGTGATGGGCATTGCCCCCAAGGCGGTGCAGCAACAGGCCATCGACATCCTCTCCGCCAAGGCCAGCGCCGTCATCACCAACGTGCCTGGCCCGCAGCAGACCCTCTATCTGGCCGGCGCCAGGTTGCGCCAGCCGCTGTTCTGGGTGCCCCAGGCCGGCGATATCGCGGTCGGCGTCTCCATCCTCTCCTATGACAACAAGGTGCAGGTGGGCCTGATCACCGACAAGAAGCGGGTGCCGGACCCGGATCTCATCGTCGAGCGCTTCGCGGTGGAGTTTGAGCAGTTGCTGCTGCTGGTGCTGATGGAGCCGGATCTGCTCTGCGACCCCGGAATGCTGGATCAGCTGCTGCACGACTGATGCGCCGCGCTTCAGACGCAAGAGGCCAACCCGGGGGTTGGCCTCTTGTCTTATGAGTCTGGCGAGTTACTCCTCTTCCAGCTCCTCACGGGCGGCTTCCACGTCGAGCCGCTCCATGGCATCCAGCGGCTCGCACTCGGCAGCCTCGCCGTAGAGTGCCTCGGCCGCCGCCATCTTGCTCTTGCCGTGCATCATCACCATGGCGTTGGCGTACTCCATGCGGGCGATGGCGGAGTGGGGGATGATGGCCAGCGCCGCCTTGAAGTGACGCTCGGACTCATCCTTCTTGGCGCCGTAGGTGATGCCGCCGATCATGGCGCCCAGCTTGTCGATGATCTCCGCATGCCAGGCACCGAAGGCGATATGGGCCTCCCCGTGATCAGGCTCAAGCGCCAGCGCCTTTTCCAGGCTGCTCTTGATCTTGTCACCTATACCGATGGAGAGTGCCTTGGAGACCGATATCACCTGGCTGTAGCGACCCAGCGCCAGGGCGTGGAAGTACCAGGCGTTGACGTTGTCTGGCTGACGTTTTTGCAGCTTCTCGGCGTTGCTGGCGGCCAGCTCGAACGCCTCGCGCTTGGCATACTTGTCATCCAGCAGGTAGCTGGCGTGGATCACCAGCGCCTTGTTCGCCACGTTGAGGCCATCCTCGCCGGCGGCCAGCCCCAGGCTGACGGCCCGGGCGAAATCACCGGCGTGATAGGCGCGCCATGCTTCCTGTACCTGTTCATCTTCGGGCCAGGGCTCGGCATCCCCCTGGTGCAGCCGCTCCCAGTGCTGCTCAAGGCGCTCCCCGGCATAGTCATAGGTGGCTTCCGGCCAGGGGAAGGGGGTGAAATCGAAGTTGGGCTGTGCAGTGGTCATATGATTCTCCCTGTTAAAAACACAATCAAAAAACACGATTCGGTCAACCCGCCACGGCGGCGGGACGATAATGGCTGGCGATGGCATCGAGCGCGGCGCGGGCATCGGCTCGCAGCCTGGGGGCCACCAGCTCCATCACCTGAAAAACGCCGAGGGCGATGTCGGCATCGGCCCGCGGATGCAGCGCTCGCTGATAAGAGATCCAGAAGGTCCCCACCAGTGCAATGTTGGCGGCCAGCGCCGTCACCTGCGCTTCATCGCCTTCTAGCAGACTGCTGCGCCAGAGGTGGTGACAGATGGCGGCGGCGGTGAGTTCCTTGCGCCGCAGCAGGGCCGAAAAGCGCTGCTCCACCTTGTGGTTGCCGTTCATCAGGGTGCTGATGTCGTAATAGAAAAAGCGGTACTTCCAGATGAGTTCGAACATCAGGTGCAAGAAGAACCAGATGTCCTCTGCCTCGTTCAACGGCGGGGTAATGGTGTCGAGCAGGTGGGCCATCTCCTGTTCGAACTCGCCGAACAGGGCGTTGACTATCTCCTCCTTGTTGTGAAAGTGGTAATAGAGGTTGCCCGGGCTCATCTCCAGCTCGGCCGCGATGGCGGTGGTGGTGACGGTCGGCTCGCCCAGCAGGTTGAACTGGGCGAGGGCGGTGGCCAGGATGCGATCCCTGGTACGCCGCTTGGGTTTGCGATCCATGCTACTCCTTCGGTTGACGCCGGCCCTTGTCGCCATAGCGACGGGTCAGCCAGTGCTGCAACTGGGTCAGTGAGGCATCCAGCGCCGCCACCGCGCCGATGCCCGGGGTCAGCAGGGAGCGCTGCTCATCGGCCAGCGCGTCAAGATCCAGCTCCAGCCCGTGTCTGGCGAGGATGGGGCCAAGCTCGGCCCGCCGCTGCCACAGATCCCGGCGGGTATGCTGGAAGGCGTGCTCGCACAGATGGCGCCGGTCCCGATAACTGAACACATTGGTGAAGAACATCTCGCCATCGGCCGGGGAGGGCTCGAACAGCAGGGCATCCGCCTCTGGGTACTGGTGTTTGTAGCGATCCATCCCCACGTGCATGCGCGAGTGGATGATGGCGCGAAACGTCTGGGCCAGCACCACAGGCAGACCGCTATCCACCAGCTTGGCGGGGCGCTCGCTGGCCAGGCCAGCATCAAAGGGCACCAGCGGGTTGATGCAGAACACCAGATCGGCCCCCTCCTGCAGCGCCACCGAGGCGTGCAGCGTCTTGATGAGCGCGCCGTCCACGTAGTAGCGGCCATCGATGAGGGAGGGCGGGAACAGGCCGGGCAAGGCGGCGGAGGCCTGCACCGCGGCGGAGATGGGCACCTGGTCGAGCCCCGGGCTGCCGAAGGCCACCGCCCGACCGGTGTCGAGTTCGGTGGCGATGACGAACAGCCGGCTGGCCAGCTCGCGAAAATCGTTGCTGCGACCTGGGCGCGAGAAGAACTGGGTCAGGATCCGATCCACCCCGCGGCTGTCGAACATGCCGGTGGGGATCGCTTTGGACAGCCCCTGCAGTGAGCCGAGCAGGCTCTTGTTCCAGGGGGAGGAGAGGTAGTCGGCCAGACACGCCAGCGCCAGCGGCGGCAGCGAGGTGAGCCGCTCAAAATACTCCCCGAAGGCGGGGCGCAGCAGGGTAGAGGGGTCGAAGAACTCGCCACTGTCGTCGCTCAGCAGGATCCGCACCAGCTTGTCGGGGGAGATGCCGTTGGCCAGCGCCGAGGCGATCACCGCCCCCGAACTCACCCCCACATAGATATCAGCCTGCTCGAAACGCACTCCCTTGATGCTGTCGGCCAGGGCGGCGCAGGCACCGATCTCGTAGATCCCCCCCAGAGGTCCCCCTCCGGCGAGGGCAACCGCAATCGTGCTCATGATTTGCCTCCCTTATCACGCAAAACCGGCCCAGCAGAGGGCATGGGCCGGTGGATCATCAGTCAGAACAAGCCGGTCAGGATCAGAAGAGTGCGGTTTCGCCCTTCTCCTTGATCTCCTTGGCCACGTTTTCTACTTCCGTTGCCAGCTCCTTGACCTCTTCCTTCACCTTGGCGACGGGGGTGACGGCGGCTTTCTTGACCGGCGGCTTCTTGGCAACAACCGGCTTCTTGGCAGTGGCGGCGGCAGGTTTGGTCTCGTCAGCCGGGACAATGTCGTCCTGGGCATCGATCAGCTGCTGCACCACTTCGGTCAGTTCAGCCATCCGCTTGGAGAGCTTGTCGATGTCCTTGCGGGTCGGGATGCCGAGGCTGGCGACGGCGCGGGCCACGCGATCCTCGAATACCTGCTCCAGACGGCCCCAGGTACCGGCAGTCTTGTCGGTCATGGCCGCAATCTTTTCATCGGCGCTCTGACGGGTACGGGTTTGCAGGGCTTCCCCTTCCTGAACCAGGGCTTCAAAGATCTTGCCGCCTTCCTCTTGCGCCTTGGCATAGGCACCCAGGCCAGCCAGCCAGATCTGCTGGGTGGACTCTTTGATGGTGGAAGTGAGGTGGTTGTCGGTCACCGAACTTGCCAGTGCTTTCAATTTTTTGGCCATGACAGTCTCCTTACTCGTGATATAGATGATGGTAATGACAACAACCTTGGTATATTCGTTGTGGCATTACTTAACTTTCATCCTCAGTCTAGGGAGAAAAAATAGAGGGTTCTACCTAATAACGAAACAGGCAACCCTGGTAATTTTGGACTGGGTCACGAAGAATGATATTCGAATGAATACTTTCAGTAAAATCGTGATATATCTAACAGCAACTAACAGCCCAATCAGTAAGGGATATAAATACCATGGATTATTTCATCACAGGTGGCAGCGGCTTCATCGGCCGCCGGCTGATTAAAAAATTGCTGCAGCGTCCAAATAGTCGGGTGCATTTCCTGATGCGGGCAGCCCATCTCGAGCGGGTACCCGACCTGCTGGCCTACTGGGGCGTTGGTGAGGATCGCGCCATTGCCGTGGTGGGCGACATGACCCACCCGCTGCTCGGTGTGGGCAACGGCGAACTGGAGCCCCTCATCGGCAAGGTCGATCATTTTCTGCATCTCGCCGCCATTTATGATCTCAACGCCAAAGCGGGCATTCAGCAGCAGGTCAATGCCGAGGGCACTCGTCAGGCCCTGCAACTGGCCGAGCGGCTCAAGGTGCGCTGCTTCCATCACTGCAGCTCCATTGCGGTGGCCGGTCTGTTCGACGGTCTGTTCCGGGAAGACATGTTCGATGAGGCCGAACACCTCGACATGCCCTATTTCCAGACCAAACACGAGGCCGAAGGGATAGTGCGCAAGGAGAGCACCATCCCCTGGCGCATCTACCGACCCGGCATCGTGGTCGGTGACGCCACTACCGGCGAGATGGACAAGGTGGACGGCCCCTATTACTTCTTCAAGACCATCCAGAAGCTACGTCGCATGCTGCCGCCCTGGATGCCCGCCATCGGGGTCGAAGGGGGGCGCATCAACCTGGTGCCGGTCAACTTCGTGGTGGATGCCATCGATCACATCGCCCACCTGGAAGGGGAGGACAACAAGGCGTTCCACCTGACCGACTCTCACCCCATGCGGGTCGGCGACATGTTGAGCACCTTCTCCCGGGCGGCCCATGCCCCCGAGCCGGCCATTCGCATCAATGCCGCCCTGTTCAGCTTCATTCCCCGCCATCTGATGACCATGCTGATGGCGCTGACCCCGGTGCGACGCATTCGCGATGCGGCCATCGCCGATCTCGGCCTGCCCAAGGACATCTTCCGGCTCATCAACTATCCGACCCGTTTTGACAACCGCGAGGCCCAGCGGGTGTTGAAGGGGACCGGCATCGAAGTACCGCCATTGCACAGCTATGCCTGGCGCCTGTGGGACTACTGGGAGCGTCACCTCGACCCGGACCTGTTCATCGACCGCACCCTGCGCGGCCGGGTCGAGGGCAAGGTAGTGCTGATCACCGGTGCCACCTCCGGCATCGGCAAGGCCACCGCGAAGAAACTGGCAGAGGCGGGCGCCAGGGTGCTGACCATAGCCCGGGACGAGCACAAGATTGCCGAAACCCAGGCCGAGTTTGCCGAACTGGGCCTGACCCTGCAGGTCTATCAGGGTGATCTCGCCGATCTGGCGCAGGGGGAGGCGATCACCCGGCAGATAGTGGCCGAGCATGGCGGCGTGGACATTCTGGTCAACAACGCCGGTCGTTCCATCCGCCGCGCCATCGAGGACTCCTTCGACCGTTTCCACGATCTGGAGCGCACCATGCAGCTCAACTACTTCGGCACCCTCAAGGTGATCATGGGGGTGCTGCCCACCATGATCGAGAAGAAGAAGGGGCACATCATCAACATCTCCTCCATCGGAGTGCTGACCAATGCGCCGCGCTTCTCCGCCTACGTTGCCTCCAAGTCGGCGCTGGATGCCTGGGTGCGCACCGCCGCCTCCGAGTTTGCCGACAAGGGGGTCAACTTCTCCATCATCAACATGCCGCTGGTGAAAACCCCCATGGTGGCGCCCACCAAGGTGTATGAACAAGTGCCCATGATGACGCCGGAAGAGGCTGCCGATCTGGTGTGCGACACCATCATCAACAAGCACGTGCGCCTCGCCACCCGGCTCGGGGTGTTCGGCCAGGTGATCCATGCCCTGGCACCGCGGGTGGCCCAGGTGATCATGAACACCAGCTTCCGCACCTTCTCCGACCCCAAGGAGGGCAACGAGTCCAAGGCCTCGGCGGATCAGATGGCAGTCTCCACCCTGATCAAGGGGATCCACTTCTAGTGGTGATGACAACGAACTGATGTAGCAAAAACGGAAAGGGCCTGAGCAATCAGGCCCTTTTCATTTGCGGCTGCGGGCGGGAGAGCAGGGTCAACAGCAGGGCCG
The DNA here is from genome assembly GCF_040907805.1 of Aeromonas sp. s3. Taxonomy (NCBI): domain Bacteria; kingdom Pseudomonadati; phylum Pseudomonadota; class Gammaproteobacteria; order Aeromonadales; family Aeromonadaceae; genus Aeromonas; species Aeromonas sp. s3. The sequence continues at coordinate 132,080 of NZ_JBFOCQ010000033.1, read as the reverse complement.
TGGTGCGGCGGGAGTAAAGCAGAGAGAGGTGACCGAGAGCAGCGAGCTCAACGTCCTCCATGCCATCGAGGCGCTGGCGGGACTGGGGCAGCACGAAGTTGTCGTGACTGGTGCGCACCGAGACGCCGGGTACGCAGAGCGGCACGGCGGCAAAGCGCTGCAACCAGCCGGAGCCTGGCTCCATCTCGCGGGCATTGTCGCCGAGTCCCAGGGTGGCGAGCTGGCTGCCCTGATGAGGGGTGGCCAGGGTGATAAGCTGCGCCACCTTGTCACCCCCCGCCACCGCCAGATAGTCGCGGCACACCAGTCCGCCCATGCTGTGACCGATCAACACCAGTTGCGATGCGCCGGTGGCGACCAACACCTCGTCGATACGCCTGGCCAACAGCGGCACCATGTCGTCGAGATGGCCAAAGGGAGGAGTCAGGGTGACGGTTGCCACCGTGTGACCGGCGGCCTCCAGCCGTGCCCGCTGCACCCGCCAGATACCGCGACTGCAGCCATAACCGTGGATCAGCAGCAGGGGCAGGAGGGAGGGGGTCAACTTGTCAGGTGGCATCAGCCAGCGCTCGAACGGCAGCAGCCAGGTGAAGGTCAGCAGGTAGGCCACTATCTCCCGCCCCACCATGGGCAGCCAGGCTCGCCAGCCGATGGCAGGCACAGGATAGAAATGGGAAAAGCCCCAGGTCAGCAATACCACCAGGGTGCGCAGCCCCAACAGGGCTACCACCACAAACAAGATGGAGGGCGCCCAAGAGAGGCCGATGGCAAGGTAAGCGATGCTCCCAAGGAGTGTCACCTCAACCAGCAGCAGGATCAGTAGTTGCTTTGTTATCGTCATGACCCAATCATCCGACCAGTTTGGCGTGGAAGTCAAATGACCCTTTCATCAATGTGACGGCCAACCCGCTCTCGGTCAGTCGCGGCTCAAGCCTATCTGCCTGTGGCTATTTGCAATACTGTATATCCATACATATACTTGTATTCACCATCAGAAGGAGGACGCCACTATGGCCGTTGAGATCAAATATGTTGTGGTACGTGGGGGAGTGGAGAAGATGACCTTTACCAGCAAGAAAGAGGCTGACGCCTATGACAAGCTGCTGGACACTGCCGATGAGTTGATGACGCTGCTGGCCGCGGCTCCCATTGCACTCGAGCCGGAACAGCAGGAGAGCCTGGCCTTCTATCTGGCCGAACAGCGGGACGCACTGCAGAGCGTATTGCGCGGTGGAAAGGGGCAGGGGAGCAACAAGGCAGAGAGCCAGGAAACCCAGAGTGAAGCAACCGAACCCAAAGGCAAGTCACTCAAGCGGGTTGCGTAGCAAAGCGTCTGGATAACAGGGTGAAGAAGGACAAGGAAAAGGGGCGAGCCGTCACGGTCAAACACTTCCTTATTCAAAAATATAGAATTAACAGTCAATTTTCAGACTATTTACCCCGAGAATTTTTTGACAAGAGTGCATATTCATTGAATGGGATAAGAATGTGTTCGCAGTGATTCCACGTGGTGACTGCATCCATGTTTCCTGACAATGTTCCCACCACCGATGATGCCGATAACCCCATTTATCGGCATCACCCTTGAGCAGGCCGCAAGCCAGAACCATTTCAAGCAAGACCATGACCACAACCATACTTCCACCCGCCATGCCGCTGTTCGATGGCTTGGCATACCTGGAGGCGGGCAACCCCCAGGTCAATCAGTACCTGGCCAACCTCAGCCTCACCGACGTACCCGATGCCGGGATCGTCTACGAGCTTGCCGTCGACTGGCTGCTGGAGCAGCGCAACAACGAGAACAACTACAAGACCTATCGCAGTGAGCTGACCACGTTCTTGCACTGGTGCTTTGGCGAGATGCGCATCAGCCCAAAGGAGCTGACCCGGCGCATCATGATGCGCTATCTCGATTATTGCCAGTCACCGCCAGCGGCCCTGATTGCCTATCGCAACGTGGCGCAGTTCGTGCTCGACAAGGAGTGGGGAGAGCGCCTGCCCAATCCCCAGTGGCGACCCTTCCTTGGCAAACGGGAGCTGGGCCGTGAACTGCCGTACCGTCTCAGCGAGCAAGCCATGAAGACCAAGCTCGCCATTCTGTCGGCCTTTTTTCAGTTTTTGATCCAGGAAGAGTACATGGACCGCAACCCGGCGCTTTTGCTGCAACGGGTGAAGCGCACCGTCCAGCAGGAGCCGGATGATCAGGGCCAGGCCTTCAGCGAGCTGCAGTGGTCCTATGTGATGCAGGCGGCCGATCGGCTGGCCACCGAGTCACCGGAGCAGCACGAGCGCAGCCGCTTTCTGATCAGCCTGATGTATGCCTGCTACCTGCGCATCTCCGAGGTGGCGGCAAGGCCGGGTTTTACCCCCGTCATGGGGCAGTTTCGCCGCGATGGGAAAACCGGCGTCTGGGGTTATTACATTCCCCGCAGCAAGGGTGGCAAGCGCCGCACCGTGGCGGTCTCCCATGCCTTGCTGGAGGCCCTCAAACGCTACCGGACGTTTCTCGGTCTCTCGCCACTGCCGGTACCCGATGAACAGACGCCACTGTTTGTGCGTCACAAGGCCGCAGCCCACGGCCGTGAACAAGGTGAGCTCAATGCCAACCTCGGCATCCGTCAGCTGCGCGAGCTGGTGATGGCCGTCATTCAGGCGGCCGCTACGCTGGCGGAACAGGATGGCTTTGCCCAGGATGGCGCAGAGATGCGCAACCTGACACCGCACTCCATTCGCCATACTGGCATCACTCACGACATCAACCTCAACGGCCGGCCCTTGTCCCATGTGCAGGCCGATGCCGGCCACGACAGCATCGATACCACCTCCAAATACCTGCACACCGGCAACAGCGAACGTCACGAGAGTGCCAATCACAAACCACTGGATCGGCTACATGATTAAGTTCAACAGTGAGAGATAACAGAAAGGGGAAAATTCGTTCATGGCAAACCAACCCAGTGTTGTTGAACCAATCCAGGACACTAAATTGCTCCATATTCTCAACCGCGCATAATGCCGTGTTTAGTTAAATGCCCATCTGAAACCTGCCGATAAGCCAACCCACGCAATTTTGCTGGTTTATCAGGTATTTACTTGGATGGAACGAGAGTTGACCAAAAACTTCATTTTTCGTTGGTTTGAATGCGGTTTATCGAAAGAGGAGACGGCAAATCTATGTTTCGTTTCTGTGAGACAGGTCACATATTGGGATAAGGGTACAGAGATCCCTCCTGTCTATAAACGGCTTATGCGGATGGCATCGGGTAGGGAGTTACCCACTATCTGGAAGCACTGGGAAGGCTGGAGAATGATGAATGATTGCCTTGTGTCACCCACCGGAGTGAGGTTCGACAGACGCAGGATAGAGGCACTTGCCATCATCCAGATGGAGAGATCCGAACAGCAGATAGCTGCTTTCTACTGGAGGAAAAAGCTCGGGATAGGTTAATCACATGGGGGAGCACTCCCCCTTTTTTATGGCAAAAAATACCCAATCAGACCTATTTGCAAACCACTCCGTGTAGAGCGAGAATCAAGATACATCTTCTTGCCATCGGAGGTCATATGCCACTGAGATTCGAACATGGTGAGTTCGCAATAAAACCAATAACCCATCACCTGATCTCGTGCGAAATGAGCGGGACCTTCAACAAAGAGGGCATGAAAGCATGGGTTAATGGAATGAAATCCATGATTGAGCCCATCAAAAATGAACCTTTTGGACTGTTGATAGATGCCAGAGGCTACACAGGTGGCACTGGCGAAGCCCTTGAGATAGCAGAAGGCTTTCACCAATGGCTAAGACATACCAAGCTGGTAGCTCAAGGGCATGTCATATCCTCTCCAACCCTGTATTCGATATCATTAAGCCGAATCCCTTCACTGAAGCATCACGTTGTCAAAGACTTCCTTAGAATGGATGAAGCGCATGCTTGGATTACTGACAAGCTAGCAAGCTGAAGGTTGGTTCAACCGTTCCCCCGAGTGGGCCTAAGCCGAAAGCCTCAACCATCAAGAGCGGTCAAAAGGCAGAAGGTGTAGACGGCAGAGGTAGAATTCCCCCCGTATTACTACACGGGGGGGGCAAACCGACTGGTGCTGTGAGTGCAGCTTGTCTTCGACAGGAGGCATAGAAAGGCGCTGGACGTGCCCCATAGCCTTCGGCTGGGCACTCTAGCGGGGCAGTAAAGACGGTTTAGCAGGGAAGGGGGGAGGCACAGCCTCACAGGAGCATTCCAAAGAAGTTTCGGCGATCCCACCACTTTCCCGACAATGGGCCTTAGTGTGTCGCCTTATAGGGGCTCACGCCCCTGGGGTTCAGTGGCCGACCTGGAGAATGGCGGCCACCGGCAGGAGAGGGGAGTTATGTCCGGTCATCAGTATTTGCTGGCTTGTTATCGCCACCCGCAAAGAGGGTGGCATTGTATTTCCGGCGCAGGGCGTCCCCCTCGGGGTCACAGTACACGTCCACAGGCTGCCCCTGGTACTTTACCACCGCATGGCATGCACTCATGGGATCCACCCTGGCAAGTTCCTCCGGCCAATCGTCCCTGTCGAGCGGTTGCACGTCATCACCTTTGCGCAGCGAGAAGCAATACTCAACCCGATACTCGCCCAAGTGATCCTTTATCAGGACGTGACAGCTGATAATGAGCTGATGGCCGGCAAACGGCCCTACAGCAAGGACGCCAGCAGCAGACGCAGCAGGAGCGCCACCAGGACGTACATCAGCAACGGGCGAAGCACCCACCGCCCCAGCAGCCGGAACAGCGGCAGAAGCGGTTTCATCGGCCTTAGCAGGAGCATCAATATATTCAGGCTTGATGAAGCCAAAGAATACGCAGAGTCCCCAAATCGCCAGAATAAACAGAATTTTAGGGTCTCGTAATATCGAGCTGCCCGCGATTGTATCCGAGACCTTACCGGTTGTAGTCGAGTCATAAAGCTTGAAAACATACTTGGGCACCTTATTAAATGGCTTGGCTTGCAGCACGTCATTCATGGACGTACCGGAGTTATCAGAGAGGTGAAGCACCGTCTTATATCGACCACCAATCCCCAATATCGCCATATTGGTATGACGAATGGCCGTTTCGGCAGCAGCCCGAATTACCTGGTGCACCTTTTTGATGTTCGGAGTCGTAAATACAAAGTCCCAGTTATGATGACGGTGCATATCAAAGGCCACGTCAATCGTCTCTGGCCGGCCATCGGCTTTGGCCACATCCGGCCCACCTGGATAATTCAGCCGGTCTAAATCGCTCTGCCGCCAGGAAGGCGGGAATATTCGCTGCACTTCATCGACCAGGAAGAAAACCCCTTTGGGCGCCCAATGATAAAAGCGGGCGAGGTGATCGCGTCCTTCCTGGGATTCTGTCTCGATATAGGTGACCTGGAACTCGTCAGGCACTTCCTTGCCCAATACCTCTTTGCACCGCTCCGCGGTAAAGCCGCGCACGTTGGTAACGATATGACGGCCCGCCTTGATGGCCGGTATCACATCGGTATGAATGGCCCCTGACGACTTATAGGAACCAGGGGCGCCGTGGTGGATCTTGATAGACATGCCTTACCACCCCAACATATTCAGCAAGAAACGGGTCACAAAGGCTTGCGTCAATATCGACAGCCCTTTATCAACGTGCAAATAGAGCAAGATCCCCCTCATTTGAGAGGGCAGGTTATTAAAGGAGGCGGAGATCAGGTCGCTGAATTGCAGGTTAATCAGTATCTGCTTGGCAACGTCCCAGGAAAAAGTGAGCAGGAATATTTTGAACTCGACCCACTGAATCGCCAATTTAACTGTTATCCAGGCTGCAAACTGCACCGCCAGTTGATATATATCGTTGAAAAATCCGTTAAAGAAATCACTCATCCATTCCATATATCACCTCTTAGCCACAATCATCAGCGCCAGAAAATAGAAGATGAACATCATGATGGCCGCTATCATTTCCCAATATCCCTCGACCTCGGGGCAGACGGAATAAGAGCGGCCAAACATCGAGAACATATCAAAACACTTGGGCACCGCCGCCGACCCGCTCAGGCTATACCGGAACATATCGACCATATCTTCTTTAATACCGTTATGGGTATTCTTGAGTTGTTCCTTATGTTCCTGGAACTGCTTATTAATGGTTTCCAGGTCAAAGAAACAGTGCGCACCACCTTTACAGAGCTGGGATGTATATTCAGACCCTGTTACATGCAGCGGATTTTCTGCAGAGCCAGGCATTTGTGAGTAATCAATGCCTGGGCCATTATTGCCATTACCATTGCTGCCGTTACCTGTGCCGCCGGTGCTATCACCACCATTTGTACCGCCATTTTGCAGGGCCTCAGCAATGGCCTTAATATTGCGGTTCATTTCAATGCTATTATTTCGCATATCTTGCATGGTGTAGGAATAAAGGTTGTGCATATCGCTGGCGGATTCATGCACGCGGCCTTTCATCGACTCAATGTCATATAGCATTGACCGCATAACCCCGTACATATGGTAGCCACCATAATTTTTGTCAAAGTCAGGGCCGAAGAAGTTATTTTGTAATTCTTTGAGCGCTCGATATTCTCCAGTGCTTTGTCCAGGCCCATCCTGTGGGTTTACGATGGCATTTTTAAGCCCAAGAAATTCATCATAAAACTTATGCTCTAACGCTGTCTGCTCCCGAATACTGTTTTCCATGCCAACCTGGCCATTATTGGTGGCCTTCATATAACGAAGAACATCATCCATTTTGACATTAATATTTTGTGCATTCCGATTAGCCCCCGCTGAGCTCGACATCAAGCTAGTAAAACCCGTTATCAAGGTATTATTCACCTGACGCAAGGCGTCCGTGGTCATTTCCTGCTTATCACCACCGACACGAATCCCGTTGGGCGGCAGATTGGGAATTACATCGCCATTATTGCCGTTATTGCCATTGCTACCATTACCATCGCCATCCGAGCCGCCATCCCCATCGGATCCACCGCCCACTGAGCACTCCTGGCCGGTGCTCTCAATCGGCCCCATGGTGCCGGCATCTGGGAACTGCAGGCAGATACCTGGACACCCGACAAAGCAGCCTCCCTGGGAGGAACTTTCCCATTTCACGCAGAACGGCAGCGCAGTAGAAATAGGCACGTTAGACAGGCGGAGCCCGACAGGACAACCCGCCGAAGCCCCCAGCGGAAACAGCAATAAAAGCCAAGCGATGCGCACAGTACCCCCAATAAAAAAGGCGACCGGAGCCGCCTTTGTGTCATATCGAAAACGATGACCTGTAGCCTTCAACAAAGAACAGGAACCACAGCGTTCCGATGAGCAAAGACATGCTTAGGCTTTGCGCATCAGGCTGATCAGGATGCCCACGCCCACACAGGTGGCCACAACCAGCATGACCTTGGGAGAGGTTGCGGTCACGTCCGACTGGGTGGCGTCCAGGGCCTTGGCAGCGGCATCAGCAGCGGCTGTACCTTCGGCAAAGGCCGCACCGGTAGACAGGGAGCACACAGCAGCGATACAGCCATTACGGAAATAGTTTTTCATACTCGTTTATCCTCTTTTTGCACTTACGATGACACGGGCAATTGCGCCCAGTTTGAGGCCAGTGATCCAGATTAATAATCCGAAGCCAAAGGCCATCGACACAGTGGATACATCAAATTCAAACCAGCTCGATATATCCGTTAATTTGGCGTGCTCCTGGACAGTCAAGAGCACGTAATTACACGAATCCCCCTCAGCTAAGCGGGCATATCCTTCAGAGGTAATATCTAGACAAAGCATTATCGCGCCCTCGTCGTCGCTCGCTGCGCGCTCTCGCTCCTCCTCCTCGCGGCGCGGTGGTTATACCGGCTGCTTTTTGGTGGGTTGGAAGCCAACAACCACGTTGCGGGTCGGATTCTGGGGATCCGCTTCCAGGACAAGATCCACTGCCACCAATTTCGGGCAGTCGGCCAGCTCTTTAATGGTGGCCGCATCGTTGCGCAGGGCTAATTGACGCACTTCATAGCCCCAGGAGGTGATATTGCACTCGGGCTTGTTCACGTTATTAGCCACTGCCAGGTATTCCACCTGGGCAAAGTCATAGGGAACCGGCGAGCCAGATTTACGGGAGACGCCATAACCATGAGTAACGCGGGTAACCAAAATACCAGTCAGCAGAGACATATTATTTATCCTTTGAAGAACCATTGTTAGGTCGAAAATAATGGCAGTTCGTCCAGGTCAGGAGGAACTGGCATTCTTAACCGCGCTGGAATATCGGTTTCTTCCAAGTGCGCTGTTAATTGGTTAACAATCTTCTCAGGGGATAGCCCCTCGATGTTTGCTAACCAATTGACAAGGCGACCGGCCATTCTGGACATATTAAATACGGCGTTGTCCCTGGACGTTTTGAATTTATTTTTAAAGGTGGTCACACGTACCGGTGTTATTTCTTCCTGGCAAACCGCATCCAGCCATTTGGCAAATTGCGGATACATCCCCGCAAAATAAGGGTCAGGGTTTACCAGGACATCCAGCGGAATGACTCTATCCTTATTGTGTAATTCGCCTTCGGCGCGTACCCAGTTTGGGAACTCGGCCGATTGCATCTGTTTGCCTTTCTCATATATCCGCGCACATTTGCCGTTGATACGGCTGCCCACGTAGAAAGAGCAACCCTTGCTCGGCACCATGCCGAAACGCTTGGCGATGCCCTTGGCCACCTCGGTGATCACGAACTCGCCCGATTCAATCTTCATCCAGGAAGGCGCACGGCCACGCTGCGGGTGAAACTCGCCGGCTTCGGCGCCGGCTATCGCGCCCTGGTAAGTGATGTGTTTGCCGCTGTAGTCATCCAGGGCAAGGTCGACCCGAGTGATGCGCAGACCTGGCACGTGAGAGATAACGGAGTGCAAAGCCTGGAAATCGAGGGCCGCACAACCCACACCGGAAAAACTCACCATACAGCCATGGTTAGCCGCACCCCAACCAATCAGCCCGCAGGGCATCCCGTCACACAGCAGGTCAGCCGAGTTGGCGTAACCGTGCAGACCGGAGCGGCGAGGGCGCATGGTAAAGCGCGGCTCGGGGATAGGGACACCGATGCGGGTATTGAGTTCTTCCAGCCACAGCTCGATCTCGTTGCAGCAGAGGGCATCCAGGAACTGGACGCCGTAGCAGTCGATAAGGTCGTTATAGGCTTCCCAATACTTGGCACCCTCGACCACCTCGAACTGGGAGAACTTGAGCAGGTCAGCGCAGACGGCTTTGAGCTCCTGGCGCATGTCGGCGCGGGACTGGTAGCCGGAGTGCAGGGCACGTTCCATCATGTCGGTCATGGAAGGCGTCAGCACCGGGGCAGGGGAGGCGGCCACACCCTTGAGACTCAACCGCTCAGTGGCCTTGTCAAAGACCCGTGCAGGGGCAGGGGAGGCGGCAGACTGCTGGCGCTCGGCTTTGTCATAGAGGCGCTCAGTCACCTTGTCGAAGCGGGTGAGGGGAGCGAACCCGACAGGGCGCTTCCACAGATAGCGCAGGCCCTCGACCGGCTGGGCGGCAAAGGCAGCCTGAATGGCCTTGCTCTGGGTCTCGAAGCGCGGGATGGCCTTGAGCAAGGCGCCTTGCTTGGCCAGCTCGGTCATCTGGCGCAGTTCGGTCGGCGCCCAGGTAAACGACAGATAGTCGATCAGGGTTTTGTTGCCGATAACGCTATTTATCGGCATCACGGCGTTATGACCAGTCATCGAAAAACACTCCCTGGTCATAGAAGCCTTGCCATGTGTCCTCGGTCACCTCGACCAGCTCAAAGGCGGTGTCGGGGTACGTCATGGACAGATAGATCCGCATCTCGTGCAGGTCGCGGAACATCTCGACCTGACCGGCCACACAAGCGGAGACATCGCCGGTGGGCTCTGCTTGCCAGTAGACCTTGCGCTCGGTGAGCGCGGGCAGATCCTGGTTTTGTGGGCTACAGTAGGTCATGGCTCATGCAATCAAATGGTTGGTTGATTGCATTCAACCATGTGATCAGTTGAATTGAAACAAGGTGCTTTTCGTCAAAATCGGTATGATGGTTCCATTGTCGAACTACTCAGGAGACAGAAACATGGACTCGAAAACGCTCATTCAGGCCTACATGAGGGCCAAAAAGTACAGCCAGTTTCAGGAAGTCGCCGCAGACCTGGGATTTACAACGTCCTACATCTCAGCCGTGAACAAAGGTAAGTCGCAACTCACTGATGCCACTGCAAAAAAGCTGGCTGAGGAAATTGGCCTGGATGCCAAAGAAGTGCTGTTAAGTCTGGCTGCTGCCAGAGAGACGGATCCCGAGTTGAAACGAGCTTGGTACGACATCCTGGCGAAGTACACCAAAGGAGCCGGCACGGCTGTAGCCCTTGCGGCAGCGGTGTTTCTGGCCCCTAGCCACGGGCATGACCTAACCGCGCATAATGTATATTATGTTAAATGCAGTATCTTGTTTCCTGTTACCACTTATTGAACTGTGTATAATGGCAACAATTGATCCTATCTCCGACCGGATGTCTTAAGTGGCTGAATTAACATCAGAACAATTAAAACCTGCTTTTGCGATTGAACAGTTTCCTGCCCTCAGCGAGCTCGAACCCATTCCGTTTGCCGCGCTGCAACCCAGGGCAATCTCCGGCATCAAGCGTCTCGCCAGTTTTGATGGCGACTGCCCGGTCATGCTGCTCAACGGTTTCCCCGGGGTCGACTATGAAGATGTCTGCCAGACGCTGATCGCCGCCTCCAATGGCAAGGATGGCGACCTGTTCGATCTCTGCTACACGGAAAACCTGAACAATCCGTTCAAACCCATCTGGCTGCGCCTGCAACCCGGTACCGGCATCGAGTTTTGTGAAATGGTCGGTGAACTGCTCAAGTTGATGAGCCACCATCTGGATGCCGAGCGTCTGGTCACCCGCATCATGCGCAAGCAGAACAACGATCCCAAGATCGATGATTTTCTCTCCGATCTGGCCGCCCATGTGGCACAAGGGCTCGAATTTCAGCACCCGGTCCTCATCAACCTGCTGATCCACCATGAGGAACAGGAAGCCCCCGTGGTGTATGGCCGCGATCTCAACTGGGACACCCTGTTCGGCTCCATCAACTACCAGACCGAGCAAGGTTCCGTCTATGCCAACCAGCACCTGCTGGAACCTGGCCTGCTGCGTCAGGCCAATGGTGGCTATCTGATCCTGCAGCTGGATGAGCTGCTGGATCAGCCCCACCTCTGGTTCAAGCTCAAAAACGCGATGCAAAAAGGCGAGCTGGACTGGAACGCCTATCAGGAAGGCAAGACCCTCACCCCCTTCTTCACACCGGAAGCCACCCCCATCAAGCTCAAGCTGATCCTGGTCGGTGACCGGCTCGATGTAGCCGAGTTCCAGATGCTGGACAGAGACATGTCGGAGCGCATCTTCCTGCGCGCGGACTTGGTCTCCGAGGTGAACATCGAAGAGGAGCTGCCTGACTATCTGCAATATCTGGCCTGGCTGCGCGAGCGCTGGAACCTGCTGGACTTCACGCCGACCGCCCTCGCCGCCCTCTGCCGCCATGCCAGCCGGCTCTGTGATCATCAGGAGTGGCTCTCCCTCTCCGAGGTGCAGCTCTCAGCCATCATGCGCATGGCCGACAGCCTGGCACGTGAGCTGGAAGCGGACGTCGTCACCGACGAGCACATCCGTGGAGCACTGGAAGAGCAGGATTATCGGCTCAACTACCTAGTCGAGCAGTCCGATCAGGGGGTCATCGACGGCCAGATCCTGCTGCAGACCGATGGTGAGGAAGTGGGTCAGATCAACGGTCTCTCCGTCATTCAGGTCTCAGGGCACCCCTATGATTTCGGCGAGCCGGTGCGCCTCACCGCCACCGTGCATCTGGGGGATGGTGATGTGGCGGACATCGAGCGCAAGGCGGAGCTGGCAGGTCATATCCACGCCAAGGCGATGATGATCATTCACGGTTATCTCTCCAACAAATTTGGTGCCGAGAATCCCTCCCCGCTGTCGGCCAACCTGGTGTTCGAACAGTCCTACCATGAGATCGATGGTGACAGCGCGTCTCTGACCGGTCTGTGTGCCCTGCTCTCCGCCCTCGCCCGCCAGCCTATCTACCAGCACTTTGCGGTTACCGGCGCGGTCGACCAGTTCGGCAACGTGCAGGCCGTCGGCGGCGTCAACGAGAAGATCGAGGGCTTCTTCCGGGTGTGCAAGATCCACGGCCTCACCGGCAAACAGGGGATCCTGCTGCCCGGTACCAACGCTCAGCAGCTCAACCTCTCTGATGAAGTGATCGCGGCAGTAGAGGCTGGCCAGTTCCATATCCACCCGGTGGATCATGTGGAAGAGGCCATCGAACTGCTGACGGGCTGTGTGGCGGGCGAACCGGACATGCCGGATACCCTGTTTGGCCGCATCCAGCAGCGCCTGGATGAGCTCAACGGCACCGAGGCCGTCAAGGGGGGCGTGCTGCGCCGCCTGTTTGGCAGGCTGTTCGGGGTATAAACGAAGTGATCGGAGTTGTTTAGCGAACATCTGTACGCTAAATTGGCCCGGCTTTGACCCATTTTAAGGATAACCAGCGTGACCGTAGACAATTCCACCATTGATGCCCGCCTTTCCCTGTGTGAACAAGGCAAAGACTCGTTTACCCGTGAAGAGCTGCTCGCCTGCAGCCGTGGCGAGCTGTTTGGTGAGGGCAACAGCCAGCTGCCCGCCCCCAACATGTTGATGATGGATCGCATCGTCAAGATCAATGACAACGGTGGTGAGCACGGTAAAGGTGAGATCCTGGCAGAACTCGACATCACGCCGGATCTCTGGTTCTTCGATTGCCACTTCCCGGGTGATCCCGTCATGCCTGGCTGTCTCGGTCTGGATGCCATGTGGCAGCTGGTTGGTTTCTTCCTTGGCTGGAAAGGTGGCCCCGGCAAAGGCCGTGCGCTGGGGGTTGGCGAGGTGAAATTCACCGGTCAGATCCTGCCGACAGCCAAGAAAGTGACCTACAAGATCACCTTCAAGCGCGTCATCAATCGCAAGTTGGTGATGGGAATTGCCGATGGCGTGGTGGAAGTGGATGGCCGCCCCATCTACAGCGCCACCGACCTGAAAGTGGGCCTGTTCAAGGACACCACCGCATTCTGATAAGCTGACTGACCACCTGGTCAGACCGCACAACGTAAAGGGGCCGCCATGGCCCCTTTCCTTTTTGCAATGTGTGATGAAGTACCGACTACTTCATGAAGAGGCCTGAGCCCCGCCCTTCCATGGCATCACGCCAACCACCAAGCCAGTGCCCACGTGCATCCAGGCATTGATACGGACACGCTTCTTTCTGTTTGCCGACCACGCCAGCCTGATAACCACGAGCACGAGCTCTTTCCAGACGGTCCCGTTTTTGTCTCTTCATCATCTACGACCCTCTTCCGTGGAACAAAAAAAGCGACCAATTTTTCATCGGTCGCTTTCATCTTTACCCCAGGGGGTTGGCAGGGTCAAACAAAAAATTTCATGCTATCCGGTCATTGTGACACAAGACACTGAACCGCATTAATTTTTAGTGACACAACTTTTTAGCGCTGGAAACGGCGCAGCCAGGCGAATGGCAGGGCCAGCAGAGTCAACCAGAACAGGCTGCCACCACCGCTGCCGCCATCCTGACCGGTCTGGTTGTTGACCGGTGCGTTGGCGACCACATAACCGGCCGGATCGTTGTTCTTGTAGTCGGTCACGACTGGTGCCAGCTTGACGCTAACCACGGTAGCATTGGTGCGGTTGTTCAGATCGCTCTCGCTGTTGTAGCGATAGGCGGTCGCGGCCACAGTCCCATTCTCGCTGATGCCGCTGGCATAAGCGATGTGGTAGTAGTAACCGTTCTGGGCACACTGTTTGGCACCTGCATCATCCAGACCGCAGATGAGATCGTTCAGGTACCAGTTGTTGCCGGTCGCCGCGTTGAGCAGGAAGCCTTCCTGCATGCGGTTGGTGCCGTTGACCACGGGTTGGGTCTGATGACGGGAGTCACGCCAGCCAACCACCATGTTGTGGTTGTTGATGGCGGCCGCTTCCGAGCCGGAGCCGCTGAGCGGCTTGTCCTGCAGGGAGACCACGGCGTTGGTGGTCGGCGTGTTCAGGTTGAACACGAACATCTCCACCGGGCGGTTCTGGCCCTTGTTGATACGATAGAGCTGGTTGCCGACCACATAACCGTTGTCGTTGACCCCCACGGCCCAGCTGTGTTGCAGCTTGGCGTCATCCTTGCCGGGCTCGCCTTCGGCCAGCGGGATGATCTGGGTGGTCCCTACCTTGCTGCCATCCAGATCCAGTGTCCAGTAGGCGGCCAGGTTGCGGCCATCCAGGTAGTTGGTGCCGATCTCGCCGGTGGAGGAGTACCCTACCCCATACAGCGTGCCGTTGAATTTGCCCACGCCGAGCGCGGAAGCGGTCTGCACCACTTCGTTGCGGCCCCGGGCATACTCGTTGGCCTGCAGCAGCTTGTTGAAGGTACCGGTACTGTTGACCAGCCAGAAGCTCGCCTGGGTGTTGAGGCCCGGGCAGTAGCGGTAGTCACCGTATTGGCCGTCGTTGCCGGCAAAGCACCAGTTGTAGGTTTCGGAGTTGACGGCGATGTTCTTGCCGGTGGCGGCGGTACCGGTCACCAGATACTGGCCGTTGTCCAGCTTCTTGATGCTGGTCGGCACGCTCAGGCTGTGAGTGCCGGCGCCATCCTTCAGCTCGACGGGGTTGCCCTCCTCGACCACGGCAAAGGCGGTACGCACCTTACCACTCATCTTGTAGCCCGCCCGGGTGCCGGGTACGTCACCCAGCGCGGTCACCAGACCGTCGGTCTCGCCCAGCTGCACGTAACCTACGTTGTTGCGCTGGTCGACACCGTCGAGGAAGTCACGACGCCACTGGTAGGCGAAGTTGCTGTTGTCGTTCCAGAAGGAGTTGCAGACCGAGTTGGAGAGCATGCAGCCCTGCTCAAAGCGGAAGCGGTCAACCAGGAAGTCGGCGAAGCGCACGGTCGAGAAGTGCTCAGCCATGTTGTTCTTGGTGTTGATCCCGATGAGCCCGTTGCCGTCGCCGCTGATCCCGCTGGCGTAACCCTTGTCGGACGCATCGACAATGGTGAAAAAGGGACTTTGTGCCGCCTGGGCATTCAGGCTGGCGCTGACCAGAATGGCCAGCATGGATAATTGCTTTTTCATCTACTTCCTTAGTCCTGATGTTTCAACGCTTCCAACTCCTCCCAGCGGGAGAAGGCTTGTTCCAATGCCGCCTCTGCGGCATTCAGGGCATCCAGTTTGGTCTGGGTTTGCTCCGCAGGCAGGGAGAAGAAACCGGGGTGGTTGATCTCCGTCTGCAGGGCATCCAGCTCCGCCTCCAGCTGTTCCAGCCGGGCTGGCAGATTATCCAGCTCCAGCTGCAACTTGTAAGAGAGTTTCTTCTGTTTTGCCACGACCGGCGCCTGCGTCACGACAGGCTCTGGCGCCTTGCTCTGGGGCTGCTTCGCCGCCTGCTGTGCGGCCAGCTGAGACTGCTGCTGGGCACGGGTGGCCATCATGTCGGCATAGCCCCCCACATAATCACTGATCCGCCCATCCCCTTCAAACAACCAGCAACCGGTCACGGTATTGTCGATGAAACGACGATCGTGGCTCACCAGCAGCAGGGTACCGGGATAGTCCGCCAGCAGCTCTTCCAGCAGTTCCAGCGTTTCGACATCCAGGTCGTTGGTTGGTTCATCGAGGATCAGTAAATTACTGGGCTTCAAGAACAATTTGGCCAACAGTAAACGGTTTTTTTCGCCCCCTGACAAGGCTTTCACCGGAGTGCGTGCCCGTTTTGGCTCAAACAGGAAGTCCTGCAGGTAGCCGAGGATGTGGCGGGAGCGGCCGCGCACCATCACCTCCTGCTTGCCCTCGCCCACGTTGTCCACCACCGTCTTCTCGGGGTCGAGCTGTTCGCGGTACTGATCGAAATAGGCCACTTCCAGGTTGGTGCCCTGACGCACCGAGCCGCGGGTTGCCTCGAGCTGGCCGAGCAGCAGCTTGATCAGGGTCGACTTGCCACAGCCGTTGGGGCCGACCAGCGCAATCTTGTCGCCACGCAACACCTGCAGATCCAGCCCCTGAAACAGGGTGCGATCGCCAAAGTCGAGACCCAAGCCTTCACTTTCAAATACCAGCTTGCCGGAGCGGCCCGCTTCGTCCAGCTGCAGCTTGGCCTTGCCCTGCAGCTCACGGCGCTGGGTCCGCTCCATGCGCATCGCCTTGAGGGCACGCACTCGTCCCTCGTTGCGGGTACGGCGGGCCTTGATCCCCTGGCGCACCCACACCTCTTCCTGGGCCAGCTTGCGATCGAACTCGGCATTTTTCAGCTCCTCGACCCGCAGCCACTCCTCCTTGCCCTGCAGGTACTCGTCGTAGTTGCCGGGCCAGGAGGTGATCACGCCGCGATCCAGATCGATGATCCGGGTCGCCAGCTTGTGGATGAACTCCCGGTCGTGGGAGATGAAGACGATAGCGCCGCGAAAATCTTTGAGGAACTCTTCCAGCCAGTTGATTGCATCGATGTCCAGGTGGTTGGTCGGCTCGTCCAGCAACAGCAGATCCGGATCGCAGGCCAGCGCGCGGGCCAGGGCCACCTTGCGCAGCCAACCGCCGGAGAGGCTGTCGAGGGTCACGTCGGGATCCAGACCGAGCAGGGTCAGCACCTGGTTGATGCGAGTCTCGAACTGCCAGCCGTTCTGGTAGTCGAGCTGCTCCTGCAACTGGCTCATCTTGCGAATGTTGGCATCGGAGGCATCGTGTGCCAGCTCCATGGAGATATGGTGATACTGCTTGAGCAGCTCCCCTACCCCGGCCAGCCCTTCGGCGGCATAGTCAAACACGGTGAGCTCGCTCGAGGCGGGGGGATCCTGCTCGAGGCGGGTCACTTTCAAGTCTTGCTGCAGCACCAGACGACCGTCATCCAGCGGCAGTTCGCCGGCGATCACCTTCATCAGGGTGGACTTGCCCGCCCCGTTGCGCCCCACCAGACAGAGGCGCTCGCCCCGCTCGATGGTGAGCTCGGCCTGGTCGAGCAGTGGAAAATCACTGAACGACAGGGAAGCGCCGTGCAATGTCAAAAGAGCCATTCTTGTTCCTTCTTGCTAATGAAAAAACGGGCGGCAGACAGAGTCTCCCCCCGTTTCATCGTCAAATCGCCCACTACTCCCGGGCGGCAAGCCACGCTTGCAGCTCCGCCAGGGTAAAGGGCCAACCCAGTTCACGCCCGGCCTCGTCGCGCACGACCGGAATGCGCACCCGGTAGGCCTCGAGCCAGTCGGCGTCATCCAGGATGTCGCAGCGGCGGGTCCTGCCGGCAAGGCCGGCCTGCTCCACCAGCACCCAGGCCTGTTCACACAGGTGGCAGCCGTCGGTGTGAAACAGGGTCAGCATCAGCCCTGGGCCTCGGCATGGGTGATGATCCAGCAGTTGTGGATATGCTGGTTGCGCTCGAAATCCTTCGGCCGGGTCTTGCCGGTGATGTTCTGGGCCTTGAGACCGATGGCCTCAAGACCGGCCAGATCCATCTTGAAGTGGCGCTTGTTGTTGGAGAAGACCAGG
This sequence comes from Aeromonas sp. s3, assembly GCF_040907805.1. NCBI lineage: Bacteria > Pseudomonadati > Pseudomonadota > Gammaproteobacteria > Aeromonadales > Aeromonadaceae > Aeromonas > Aeromonas sp. s3. The sequence continues at coordinate 114,468 of NZ_JBFOCQ010000033.1, read as the reverse complement.
GTGCCACCCGCAGCCAGCAGACGCTTGAGGTGCTGCATCAGCAACAGGTGATCGCGCTGCACGTCGAAGCTCTCGTCCATCCGCTTGGAGTTGGAGAAGGTGGGCGGATCGATGAAGATGAGGTCGTACTGCTCGTCCGCCTCGGAGAGCCACTTCAGGCAGTCCGCCTGCACGAACTTGTGTTCGCGGCCCACCAGCGAGTTGAGGCGCATGTTGTCCTGTGCCCAGTTCAGGTAGGTGCGCGACATGTCAACCGTGGTGGTTTCGCTGGCTCCGCCCAGACCCGCGTGCACGGTGGCACTGCCGGTGTAGGCAAAGAGATTCAGGAAGCGCTTGCCACGGGCCATCTCGCCCAGCATGCGGCGGGTCTGACGGTGGTCGAGGAACAGGCCGGTGTCGAGATAGTCGTAGAGGTTGACCCACAGACGGGCACCGTACTCCTGCACCTCCATCCGGTGCTGCTCTTCGGAGAGTTTCTGGTACTGCTGTTTGCCTTCCTGACGCTCGCGCACCTTCAGGATCACCTTCTCGCCATCCATGCCGGTCACCTTGATGGCGGCCTGTACCATGTCGAGCAGGCGCTGACGGGTCTTCTGGGCGGGGATATCCTTGGGCGCCGCGTACTCCTGCACCACCAAGTAGTCCTGATAGCGGTCGATGGCGGCGTTGTACTCCGGCAGATCGGCGTCGTAGAGACGGTAGCAGTCGAGGTTCTCTTTCTTCGCCCACTTCTCGAGGGCCTTCAGATTTTTGCGCAGACGGTTGGCAAAGTCCTGCGCCACCTCTTTTTGGGAGGCCACGGAGTCCAGCGCGATCTGGTAGTTGCGCAGCTGACACTCGAGCGCCCCGTTGAACAGGCGATATTGCTTGTCGGCGCGCAGGCGCAGACAGCTGAGCAGCTCGGGGGAGGCAGAAAGGATCGAGACTTTCCACCCCTGGAAGCTGCGACGCAGGGCATCGCCAAGGGCCTGGTGCACCTCCAACAACGCCGGGAACTCACCGAGACGCTCGCCATAGGGCGGGTTGGAAATGAGCATGCCGACCTGACGGGTCTCCCCTTCCGTCGCCATGGGCAGCGGGTTTTCCAGGGCGGTCGCATCAGCCTGTTTGAAGGTGATGAGATGGGCCACTCCGGCGGCTTTGGCGTTGTCACGGGCTTTGAGCAGCACGCGGGAGTCGGCATCACAACCGAACAGCTTCACCTCGCAGCGCTGCATGCCGCGTTTGGCGCGCACTTGCGCCTCCATCATAAGGCTCTGCCACAGTTCGCTGTCATGTTGCAGCCAGCGATCGAAACCGAAGCGCTCGCGGCGCAGGGCCGGCGCCATATCGGCGGCGATAAAGGCCGCTTCAATCAGCAGGGTACCGGAACCGCACATGGGGTCCATCATGGGCTCGCCGGCCCAGCCGCTACGGGCGATCATGGCCGCGGCCAGGTTCTCTTTGAGCGGTGCCTCACCGGCGCCCTGACGATAGAAGCGCTGGTGCAGCGCAGGGCCTGACAAGTCCAGCGTGATATTGGCCTTGCCCTTGCCCAGATGGGCCATGATGCGAATGTCCGGGGATTTCTTGTCCACGTCCGGGCGCACATGACCACGCTTGGTGAAGCGATCGACGATGGCGTCCTTGATCTTGAGCGCGCCGTACTGGGTGTTGCGAATGGAGGCATTGGTACCGGTGAAATCCACCGCTATGGTGGCGGTGCCAGAGAAGTGCTCTTCCCAGGGAATGGTATGGGCGCCCAGATAGAGGTCCAGATCGTCGTTCATCTGGAACTCGGAGAGCACCAGCACGATGCGGGAGGCAAAACGGCTCCACAGACAGGCCTTGTAACCGATGGCCAGCTCGCCGCAGAAATGGACGCCGGCCACGGTCTCGCGGACCTGCTCTGCACCCAGATTGGTCAGCTCGACGGCCAACAGGTTTTCCAGCCCCTTGGGGCAGGTTGCAAAAAATTCTTTCATCACGCTCACGGGGAAGCCATAAAAATAGTGCCGCATTATACCTTAAGCGACGATCCGGAGCAGCAAAAGCTTGGGCATGTCGGCATAAAGAGCGCGCAGTCGACCCAGAGGCAGTGGTTACGCAGGTGCGAGATGAAGGCCGGTAATGGTGACATTGATGGCAAGCGAGTGACCTCGTAACGACAGCACACGCAACGCCAATGCGAGTGATGGCACAAAAAGCAGAATCGGCTATTTTGCGAGCAAATATTGATCCGTTATCCGGATATATATTCCCCCTCGCCCTCTTCTAAATTGCCACATCTGACAGGAGTCAAACAAAGCTCAAATCGTTATTATTCTTCACGACAGAGCAAGTCCTTTCTGTAAACCCCGTGCTTTGCCCTCCCGTTATCGTCCGTAAACGGGAGGGCTATTTTTTACATCCCCTCCCCGCTTATGCCGACATTGCCCTGCCTGTCATATCTATCAGGTTTCAAGAGAAACTACAGGTTTTAGAATAGTCCCGTGTTGTTGATACAACAGCTTATTCCTCCTGTAGTGTGTGTTTATCGCCCTCGCCTCAAATTGACGTGAGGGCATTTTTTCATACGAGTAGATAACGCGAAGAGAATAATGGGGCTGGTCAGGATGAGGCAGGATTAACAAGGGAGATACGTGATAGCGAGCCATTACAGGGTAAAAAACCAGTGCACCTCGCCAAGTTAACGATCAACCGACTTGGCGATATTGCGCCTGAGCCGCGGGTCTTTGGCTCATGCGATTGTTCATCACCTTGATGACGCCAAACTTGGGTAGTGTCTTGCTGGTGGTCAATATCAGATCGTCGGTCAGGTTCAAACAGACGCTGGCCTGAGCGCCGGCTTCAATCACCAGAAACTCCCCCTTGCCATGAGGCGTGCCCATGCACACCAGTGCACCGGTTTCCGGAGTGATAACCGGATGGGTTTCGCCAAAGAACCAGCTTTGTGGCATCAATGGTTTGTAAAAGCGGCTGACGGCGATGGCATTGAGGACCAGCTGCACCTGATGGGGCACGCTCCACTCCAGTTCTGCCACCCTGTCCATCAGCTGATAATAGAGCGCGGCATCATCCACACAAAACGGCTGGGTGGTGAAGGAGCTAGGCACCAATTGCCGCCCTTTATATTCGGTGGCAAATATCATGCGATCGGATAAATCCAGCATCAGACGATCGTCATGAGCATCATAATGCCACTGCCAATTGTCATTGGGTTGGATACACATGGAGGTGCCCTTACTGGAAGTCGTTACTCGACTTTATTCCATGTCGAGAATTTCAGCAACTTTAAATAAAGGGCACCGATTTATTTCTTATATATGGGTCACAATCTCTTTGACCAGATCCGGGCCTTTATAAATAAAACCGCTATAAATCTGGACCAGACTGGCACCCGCTGCCAGCTTCTCCCGGGCCGCCATGGCGCTGTCGATGCCGCCGACCCCGATAATGGGCAGCGCACCATCCAGCGCCTTGGCCAGCTGGCGGATCACCTCGGTACTCTTGTGCTGCAGAGGACGACCGCTGAGTCCCCCCGCTTCACCGGCATGAGGCATGTCATAAATCATGTCGCGCTCGAGGGTGGTATTGGTGGCAATCACGCCATCGATGCCATTTTTTATCAAGGATGCGGCGACTTGATTAATTTCATCCGGGGTCAAATCTGGCGCAATTTTAACGGCCAGCGGCACGTACTTCTTATATTGCGCGGCCAGCTCCTGCTGACGAACCTTGAGGGCGGCCAACAGTTCATCCAGTGCCTCGCCATATTGCAGCGAACGCAGCCCAGGGGTATTGGGGGAAGAGATATTGACGGCAATATAACCGGCGTGGTCATACACCTTGTCCATGCAGATCAGATAATCATCCTTGCCCTGCTCGATGGGGGTGTCCTTGTTCTTGCCGATATTGATGCCGATCACCCCCTGATATTTGGCCTGCTTGACCTGAGCGACCAGGTGGTCGACCCCTTTGTTGTTGAAGCCCATCCGGTTGATGATCCCCTCGGCTGGAATGACCCGGAACAGACGGGGCTTGTCATTGCCGCTCTGGGGTCTGGGGGTGACAGTACCGACCTCGATAAAACCGAATCCCATGGCCCCGAAGGCATCGATGCACTCACCGTCCTTGTCGAGCCCGGCCGCCAGACCCACCGGATTGGCAAAAGAAAGCCCCATGACGGTGACGGGGCGTTTTGGCAGGGAGTGGCGGAAGAAACAATCGAGCGGTGTACCGAGAAGGCGGGGCAAATATTTGATGGAGAGATCGTGCGCCTGTTCCGGATTGAGCTTGAACAGGAAATGCCTGGCGAGAGGGTACAGCATGTTTGCTCCTTAAAAAAAGCCCCGGCAACTGGCCGGGGCTTTTGGGGTTATGCCGAGGTTCGGCAATTCAACTGGAGCAGGTTCAACTCTCGCAAGGCCACCGAGAACTTGGCGAACTCGTGAGTGCTGGTGGTCTTGAAGTCGGCCAACATGTGGGTCCAACGGGACAAGAGTTGCTCATGCTCCGAAATCCAGTCGGCCAGTATGGTAGCGCATTCTCCCTGATCTTTGCACCCTTCCAGTACCACGGAAGTGAGACTGCGTTGCTGCCAGTCCAGATCTTCGCGGAAGGAGGCCCGCGCCATCGCCTGCCAGTGGTTGCCCACCGGTTGATGATTGATCTGATCGAGGAACCAGTGCAGATCCAGCTTGGCGCCGAGGCGATAGTAGACGTTGGCGGCGCGCAGGATGTCGGTCTTGTGCTCCGCGGCAATCTGCGCCAGATCCAGGCTGGAGAAGAGGCTGCTCATGTGGGCTACCTGACGGGCGATGGCTTGTGGCACCTGCTTGGCCACCAGGGCGGCGACCGCCTGCTGGTGCTCGGCTACTTCGCTCTCGTCCATCACCTCGTAGAGGTGCTGACCCAGCGTCTCGAAGGCCGGACGGAAGAAGGCGATGTTCTCGCTGATGCTCCAGCTGCGGTTGCGGGCGCGCAGGAACCAGCGGGTGGCACGACGCACGATGCGGCGGCTGTAGAACATCAGTTCGAGCTGGGTCTGGGCGTCCACCAGGTTGTCACACCCTTCGATGTCGCGCCACAGCTGGTTGAGGCCAAACACCTCGCGCGCCATGGCGAAGCAGCAGGCCACTTCCGCCACCGAGGCACCGGTCTCGTCCTTCATCCGGCTGGCGAAGTTGAGCCCCATGTCGTTGACCAGCATGTTGGCCACCCGGGTCGCGATGATCTCGCCGCGCAGCGGATGCTGGGCCAACGCCGCCCCGAACTGCTGCTGCAGTTTGGCCGGGAAGCTGGTCACCAGCATGTTGGCGAGGAAGGGCTCGTCGGTCACTTCCGGGCAGTTGAGCTGCTCTTTGAGCACCATCTTGCCGTAGGCCACCAGCACCGCCAGTTCGGGTCGGGTCAACCCCTGCCCTGCCGCCATCCGCTCGGAGAGCTCTTCGTCGGAGGGCAGGAACTCGAGGCCACGGTCCAGCTTGCCTTCCCGCTCCAGCCCCTGGATGAAGCGCTGCTGCTCCTTGAGCTGCTCGGCGCCGCGGAAACTGGTCACCGAGATGGACTGGGACTGGCGATAGGCGTTGGTGATGACAATCTGCGCCACGTCGTCGGTCATCTCGTAGAGCATCTGGTTGCGCTGCTTGAGGGTCAGATCGCCAGCCGCCACCAGCTGGTTCAGCAGGATCTTGATGTTCACCTCGTTGTCGGAGCAATCCACTCCGCCCACGTTGTCGGTGAAGTCGGTGTTGATGCGACCACCCTGGCTGGCGTACTCCACCCGGCCGAGCTGGGTGAAGCCCAGGTTGCCGCCCTCGCCCACGATGCGGGCCCGCAGATCGCGACCGTTGACCCGCAGCACGTCGTTGCTGCGATCGCCCACTTCGGCATCGCTCTCGCGGGCACTCTTCACATAGGTACCGATGCCGCCGTTCCACAGCAGATCGACGTTCAGGCAGAGCAGCGCCTTGATCAGCTCGTTCGGGGCCATGCTGGCCTTGTCAGTGCCGAGCAGGGTCTGCATCTCGGGGCTCAGCTTGATGGACTTGGCCGAGCGCAGGAAGATGCCGCCCCCTGCCGAGATGAGTTCCCGGTTGTAGTCATCCCAGCTGGAGCCGGGCAGCTCGAACAGGCGCTTGCGCTCGACGAAGCTCTTGGCCGCATTGGGGGTCGGGTCGACGAAGATGTGCATGTGGTTGAAGGCGCCCACCAGCTGGGTGTGCTCGGAGAGCAGCATGCCGTTGCCAAACACGTCGCCGGCCATGTCGCCAATCCCCACGCAGGTGAAGTCGGTAGTCTGGCAGTTGACGCCAATCTCACGGAAATGGCGCTTGACCGACTCCCAGGCGCCACGGGCGGTGATGCCCATCTTCTTGTGGTCATAACCGACCGAGCCGCCGGAGGCAAAGGCATCGCCCAGCCAATGGCCGTATTCGAGGCTTATCTCGTTGGCGATGTCGGAGAAGGTGGCGGTGCCCTTGTCGGCGGCCACTACCAGGTAGTAGTCATCCTCGTCGTGACGCACCACGGATTTGGGCGGGATCACCTCGCCACCGATGATGTTGTCGGTCACGTCAAGCAGGCCGCGGATGAACAGGCGATAGCAGGCCTTGCCCTCCTCCTGGATCACGGCACGGGGCGCCCCCGCCGGCATCTGTTTGCAGTAGAAGCCGCCCTTGGCTCCCACCGGCACGATGACGGTGTTCTTCACCTGCTGGGCTTTTACCAGACCCAGCACTTCGGTACGGAAGTCCTCCTTGCGATCGGACCAGCGCAGACCGCCACGGGCCACCTTGCCCCAACGCAGGTGCACCCCTTCCACCCGCGGCGAGTAGACGAAGATCTCGAACTTCGGCAGCGGCAGCGGCATGTCGGTGATGCTGGAGGGGGCCAGCTTGAAGGAGACGTAGGGCTTGATGTTGCCCGCCTTGTCCAGCTGGTAGTAGTTGGTGCGCAGGGTGGCGTCGATCATCTCCACATAGCGGCGGATGATGCGATCGTCGTCCAAGTTGGCAACCTGATCGAGCTTGGCGGCGAGCTGCTCGTGCAGCTTGGCCTGTACCTTGGCGTCCTGCTTGCCGGCCGGATCCAGGCGCTGTTCGAACAGGGTAAACAGCAGCTGGGCGATATCCGGGTAGCGGGTCAGGGTCTCTTCGATATAAGACTGGCTGAAGGAGACGCCAGTCTGACGCATGTATTTGGCATAGGCGCGCAGCACGGATACCTGACGACCGGTGAGGCCGGCGCCCAGCACCAGCCGGTTGAAGCCGTCATCTTCCAGTTGCTTGTTCCAGATGGCCGCGAAGGCCTGCTGGAAGCGCTGCTGGCTCTGCTCCAGATCGAACGGCTGCTCCCCATGCAGTAGCATGGAGAAGTCGAGGATCCAGAAGATGTCGCCCGCCGGGGTGCGGACCTGATACGGGGTCTCACCGATGACCCGCAGCCCCATGTTTTCCAGCATGGGCAGCACATCGGAGAGGTGGATGGGTTCGGTACGGTGGAACAGCTTGAGGCGTACCCGGCGATCGTTCTCCTCCTCCTGGGCACGGTAGAACAGCATGCCGAGCGGATTGGCCTCGCTCAGGTTGTCCAGCTCCATGATGTCGGCCACGGCAGAACCCGGCAGCACGTCTTCCTTGTAGGCGCGGGGGAAGGCGGTGCTGAAACGGCGGCGCAGTTCGTTGCCACGGGCTTCACCGTAGTGAGAGAGCAGCACGGAGTCCAGACGGTCATCCCAGCTGCGGGCCGCTTCAATCAGGTTGTTCTGTACTTCGTTCACATCCACATCCACGTTGTTGTTGTTGACCCGCACTATGTAGTGGGTCCGTGCCAGCACGCCCTCGGTGAAGTAGACGTTGAACTCCACCTCTTCGCTGCTGCCGAAATACTTCTGCAGGATCTGCTGGGTCTTGACCCGCAGCGCCGTGTTGTAGCGCTCCTTGGTGACATAGACCATGCAGGAGAAGAAGCGGCCGTAGACGTCGCGGCGCACGAACAGGCGCAGCATGTCGCGCTCCTGCATCTCCAGCACCCCGAGACCGGTGGCCAGCAGCTCCTCTTCGCGAGCCTGGATCAGCTCATCGCGCGGGTAGGTTTCCAGTACGTTCAGCAGCGCCTTGTAGGCATGGGAACCCTTCTCGTGACCGGAGGCGGCCATGATGCGCTCGAGGCGGTGGCTGATGAGCGGGATCTGGGTCGCGCTGGTGTTGTAGATGGAGGAGGCATACAGACCGATGAAGCGATCTTCGCCGATCACTTTGCCGTGCTCGTCGAAGCGTTTGATGCCGATGTAGTCCACATAGGCCGGGCGATGCACCCGTGATTTGCTGTTGGACTTGGTGAGGATCAGCAAGGAGGAGCTCAGGGCTGCGTGACGCGCACTGGCCGGCATGGTGCCCAGGCGCTGCCCCTCATCCTTGATGGAGTTTTTCATCAGACCCAGGCTCGAATCCGGCTGCGGCAGGATCTCGTGATCCCCTTCCACCGCCTTGACGTCGTAGCGACGATAGCCCATCAGGGTGAAGTTGTGAGCGGCCACCCATTTGAGGAAGGCGACGCAGGAGTCCACCTCGCCCTTGCTGACCGGGTGTTTGCGTTTGGGCAGCTCGTCGATGATCTCGTTCAGGCGTGCCAGCATGGGCTGCCAGTCACCGACCGCCAAGGCCACTTCACCGGCGACGGAGTTGAGCTCGGCGGTCAGCCCTTCCATCTGCTCCTCACTGGTGAGGTGATCGATTTCGATGAGGAAGGCAGTCTCGACGGAGGTCTGTTCGGCCGTGTTGTCCAGATCCAGAATGGCGCTGATCTTGCCTTCACTGCCGCGAATGAGGTGCAGCGGCTGGTGCAGCATCATGTGCGCCGTGATGCCCCGGCGCTTGAGCGCCATGCGGATGGAATCCACCAGGAAGGGGGAGTCCTGCAGGATGATTTCGACGATGGTATGGGGAGACTGCCAGCCGTGGCGGGTCAGCTCGGGATTGTAGACCCGGATATAGGGCTCTGTGCTGGTGCGCTGGTTGAGCGCATTCCACAGGCTGAGCGCGGCGCCATAGAGATCGCTGTCATTGCGATCGTGCAGATCGGTGCTCGCCATGTTGCCGTAGAACTTGGCGACGAAGCACTCAACCAGGGAGGCACTCTTCTTGGGCAACTTCTGATGGATCAGGCTGAGAACGTTTTCGAGCAGAACTGAGGTAGGGGCGTCTTTCAATGCCATTTCTATATTCCTTATCGGACGACATTAACCACCGACACAGAGACATCCACCCTGGATGCCCACCGGTACAGAGTTGCTGCGAAGTGTAATGTCTTGGATCAAGGAAGGCGAGCAAAGGTGATAATGAGTTGTTAAAAACAAGGGGCAGATCACGCCTTAAGCTGTGAAAAATTTTGCCGTTCTGGCAAAAAACAGAAAATCCCACTGGATGGTTACGGATTTACCGGATAGATAGTGACTGAAAGCAGTGAATTACGCGGAAATATGTTCAAGTTTTGTTAATTTATGCGTTCGAGGCTGATAAAGCGATAATCGTCCTGGGTTTTGAGGCGAAAGTAGCCATGTACCCCGCTGATGGCGACGAAAGGCCGGATTTTCTCAATGCCCAGTTCCAGGGTCAGCCCCTGCTCGCTGCGCACCACCAGCCGTTTGGCATGGCCCTGGTACATCAGCATGACCTCGTCATGGCTCAATGAGAGGCGAAAGGTAAACTGCTTCACGATGACTCCTCTGGTCGTGGTTGAAGACTCACGGTAAAGGGCGGGAGATGACTCCCCCGCCCGCTCGTGCTTACTGCTGCAGCGCCTTGCTCACCTTCTCGAACAAATCCCGCGCCAGCCCCTCGAGGTTAGCCAGACGGGTCAGCTCGGTGCGGATCAGCGCCTTGCGCCCCTCATCGAGCCGCTTGAACTGGATGAGCGGAGTGATGAGGCGGGAGGCCACCTGCGGATTGACCTCGTTGAGCTCGATCAGCAGATCGGTCAGGAAGCGGTAGCCGCGACCATCGCGCGCATGGAACTGCACCTGGTTGTTCATGGCAAAGCTGCCCACCAGCGCCCGCAGCCGGTTCGGGTTGCGAATGCTGAAGGTGGGGTGCGCCATCGCCTGCTTCACCTCTTCCAGCACGTCTTCCGCCGGCTTGGCACCCACCAGCCGCAGCCAATTGTCCAGCACCAGTCCGTCCTTGGCCCACTTGCCCTCGAAGTCGGCCAAGAGCTCGGCGCGGCACGGCAACAGGTGGCTGTTGGCCACCTGCAGCGCCGCCAGGGTGTCGGTCATGTTGTCGGCGGCCGCATATTGCTGGCGCACCAGCAGATCGGCGCTGCCGGCGTCGAGGGCCGCCAGATAGCCCAGCACGACCCCCTTGAGCGCCCGCTTGGCCATGTCGGCGTGCACCACCTGATAAGCCGGCAGGCGCAAACTCTCGTAGCAGGCCACCAGACGGGCCCCGAAGGCCTGGGCCAGCGAGGTCTGGATCTCGTTGCGCACCTGATGGATGGCATCGACATCGGCCACCTCGAACAGCTCGGCCAGGGTCGCCTCACCCGGCAGCGCCAGGATCTCCGCCTTGAGGGCGGGGTCGAGCCCCTCATCGTCAAGGATGGCGACAAAGGCCGCCAGCAGGGTCCGGGAGACATCAACCCCCTGCCCTCGCTGAGTCCGGGCCACGCCGTCGATGACCGCCTTGTTGATCAGCATCTGCGCCGCATCCCAACGGGCAAACTCGTTGCGGGCATGGCGCATCAGGAAGGCCAATGCCTCGTCGCTGTAGTCAAAATGCAGTTTGACCGGCGCCGAGAAGTCCCGCAGCAGGGAGGGCACCGGCTTGACCGATACCTTGTCGAACACGAAGGTCTGCTGTGCTTCCAGCACGTCGAGCACGTTGCCGATGGCCTTGCCCTGGTACTGCAGCGGGATGACGGCCCCCTGCTCATCATAGAGTTCGATGTCGAGGGGGATATGCAGCGGCAGTTTCTGCGGCTGATCCTGGGTCGGCGGGGTGTGCTGGCTCACGTGCAGGCGATAGACGCCGCTGTCGGCATCGTACTCGTCGGTCACGGTGAGCTCGGGGGTACCGGACTGGCTGTACCAGCGGCGGAAGCGACCGAGATCCACCCCGGAGGCATCTTCCATCGCCTGCACGAAGTCATCACAGGTGACCGCCTGACCGTCAAAGCGCTCGAAATAGAGGCGCATGCCCGCCTGGAAGGCCTCCTCACCCAGCAAGGTGTGCAGCATGCGGATCACTTCCGAGCCCTTCTCGTAAACGGTCAGGGTGTAGAAGTTGTTCATCTCGATCACCACATCCGGGCGGATCGGGTGGGCCATGGGACCGGCATCTTCAGCAAACTGCGGGCCGCGCACGGTACGCACGTTGTTGATGCGATTGACCCCACGTGAACCCAGATCGGAAGAGAACTCCTGATCCCTGAACACCGTCAGCCCCTCTTTCAGGCTGAGCTGGAACCAGTCGCGGCAAGTAACGCGGTTGCCGGTCCAGTTGTGGAAATATTCGTGGCCGATCACCCGCTCGATGCCGTGGTAGTCGCTGTCGGTGGCGGTGGCCGGGTTGGCCAGCACGAACTTGGAGTTGAAGATGTTGAGCCCCTTGTTCTCCATGGCGCCCATGTTGAAGAAGTCCACCGCCACGATCATGTAGATGTCGAGGTCGTACTCGAGGCCGAAGCGCTGCTCGTCCCAGCGCATGGAGTTGATGAGGCTCTCCATGGCGAAACCGGCTCTGTCCAGGTTGCCCTTGTCGACGAAGATCTCGAGGGCCACCTTGCGGCCGCTCTTGGTGGTGTAGTGGCTGCGCTCCACGTCGAAGTCTCCGGCCACCAGGGCAAACAGATAGCTCGGCTTGGGGAAGGGATCCTGCCACTGCACGAAGTGGCGACCTTCACCCAGATCGCCGCTGTCGACCTTGTTGCCGTTGGAGAGCAGGAAAGGATACTTGGCCTTGTCGGCGGTGATGCGGGTGCTGTAGCGGGCCAGGATGTCGGGCCTGTCCATGTAATAGGTGATGCGTCGGAACCCTTCCGCCTCGCACTGGGTGCAGTAGGCATCGCCGGACTTGTAGAGCCCTTCCAGCGCGGTGTTGGCGGCCGGATTGATGTCGGTGACTATGGTCAGCACACACTCTGCCGGCAGGTTGAACAGGGTCAGGCTGCTCTCACCCTGCTCGTACTGGGTAAAGGCAACCCCGTCCACGCTGATGGCGTGCAGGACCAGCCCTTCGCCATCCAGCACCAGCGGCTCCTTGTGGTCGCCGTTGCGACGCAGCCGCGAGATGGCGGTGACCCGGGTCTGCGGCTCCTGCAGCTGAAAATCGAGGTCGATGCTGTCGCACCAGTAGAGCGGAGCCTGGTAATCCTGGCGATATTTGGCCGTCATGGCCTGGGAGTGATCGGTCATTATTGTTTGCTTCCACGCTTGTTATTGACGTGTCAGAGGCTGTCATAACCGGTTGGCAGGGTCAAATAGTTTGCATTCAGGCAAAGGAAAGGGCGACCGAAGTCGCCCTTGTTGATTAATTGGCTGTCCCTGTTCAGCCGCGTTTGCTGAGCTTGGCCAGATCCGCCGTGATGTTGGCAGCCTCGACCAGATACTCGTCGGGAGCCTCAAAATCGGCAGGCAGATCGTCCAGGCTCTTCACCGTCGGCTTGCCCAGGCGAGTCAGGCGTTCGTTGGCGCGCTTGAGCGCCTTCTCGTCCTGCTTGGCCTGATCCGCCAGACGCTCCGCCTCGTTCAAGGAGACCGACTTCTTGTCTTTCTCCTCCTTGTACTCGGCGATGTCCTGCATCACGTAGGCAAACTCCGGATCCTTGTTGATCCGCGTCTCGTGGGCCGCCTGCAGCTTGGGCAGCAAGCTGGCAAAGTTGCCAAGCTTGTCGTACTTGGCCGACGCTATCTTGTCCCACGGCAGGGCGTTGAATTCGCGGCTCTCGCCCGTCTCTTCCGGTGCCACCGCGGTGGGGAAGCTGATGTCCGGGGCGACACCCTTGTTCTGGGTGCTGCCACCGTTGATCCGGTAGAACTTGGCGATGGTGTACTGCACGTGACCGAGCGGCTGCTCGTAGAAGTCATAGACCTTGGCGAGGCTGCGATGCTGCTGCACCGTGCCCTTGCCGAACGAGTTCTCGCCGAGGATCAGGGCACGGCCGTAATCCTGCATGGCGGCGGCGAAGATCTCGGAGGCCGAGGCGCTGTAGCGGTCGATCATCACCGACATGGGGCCACCGTAGTAGACGTTGCCGTCGTCATCACCGTTGACGGTGATGCGGCCCATGTGATCCCGGATCTGCACCACTGGGCCGCTCGCGAAGAACAAGCCGCTCAGGGCAGAGGCCTCGGTCAGCGCACCGCCGCCGTTGCCGCGCAGATCGACGATCAGACCCTCGATCTTCTGCTTGTTGAGGCTGGAGAGCTCCTTGATCACGTCGTCGTGCAGGTTGACGTAGAAGCTCGGGATCTCGAGCACGCCGATCTTCTTGCCCTCGGCGGTGATCACCTTGGACTTGGCGGCCCTGTCTTCCAGACGTACCTTGTCACGTACCAGCTCTATCTGCTCGGTCTTGGCGCTGGCGCCCTTGCCGCGCTGGATCTCCAGCTTCACCTTGCTGCCCTTGGGCCCCTTGATGAGCTCAACCACGTCATCGAGACGCCAGCCGATCACGTCGACAATCTTGCCGTCGTCCTGCCCTACCCCGACGATCTTGTCGTCCGGTTTAAGGTGGTTGGACTTGGCGGCCGGGCCACCGGGCACCAGAGAGCGAATGACGGTGAAGTCATCTTCGGCCTGCAGCACGGCCCCAATCCCCTCCAGCGAGAGGTTCATCTCGGTGTTGAAACGATCGGCGCTGCGCGGAGACAGATAGCTGGTGTGCGGCTCGATGGCGCGAGCGAAGGAGTTCATGAAGAGCTGGAATACATCCTCGCTCTCGGTCTGGGACATCCGCTTGATGGCGTTGTTGTAACGCTTGCCGAGCAGCTCCTTGATCTCGGGCCACTCCTTGCCGCTGAGCTTGAGGCTCAGGGCATCGAACTTGACCCGCTGGCGCCACAACTCGTTGAGTTCGGCCTCGTCTTTCGGCCAGGCCGCCCCTTCCCGATCAAACACGTAGTTGTCGGGCTGGGTAAAATCGAAAGGAGTATCGAGCAGTTTGAGGGCGTATTCGAACCGCTCATAACGCCGCTGCTGACTCAGGTTGAACATCTCGTAGGCCGGCGCCAGCCGCCCTCTTTCGAGGTCGGTGTCAAAGCCGGTACGGTACTTTTCAAAACGGCTGATGTCAGAGGCCAGAAACAGGTTGCGGCTGTAATCCAGATTCTCCAGATACTTGTCAAAGATCACGGAGGAAAAGGCATCGTCCAGCTTGAACTGCTTGTAATGCGAGCGGGTAAACAGATTGGCAATTCGCTTGCTAGCCGTAGCATGTTGGCTCTCCTGAGCCAACACAGGCAAATCACTTTCCTTGAGCACCGGCTCGATGGCCTGTGCAAGCCCGGCAAGCGCCAGGCTACAGGCAACGAGGGAAAAACGAATTACGCCATGCTTCAACATTTGTCTCCTTAGAGAACCAGGTGCTCGAATTTGACCCGCAGCATCATGCCGGTCTGCAATTGAACCTGAACGTCATCCTTGGTCACTTCCTTGATGGTGGCCGGTACCGGCGACTTGCCCAGCACCACGCGCACACCCTGCTCTACTTTCAGGGTAGCGGCATCCACCTTGACCAACGGGGCCTCGTCGGCAACCGGAGCAGCCTTGGGAGCGGCTTTCGGCTTGCTGGACTTGGCGGCGGCATCGGCCTTGCGCGGGGCTGGACGACGCGGCTGCTTGGCCTTCTCTTCTTTATTGTTGGTACGACGGCTGGCAAAGACGCGCTCTTTGCTCTCCTTCAGGGCTTGCTTGGCGTGCTCGATGTGCTCTTCGGTGAGCAGCTCGCCCGGGTTGCCGTCCAGATCGACACGGGCCTGGCCGGCCTTGAGGCCATGCAGGTAACGCCAGCTGGAGGTGTATTGACGCAGAGCGGAGCGCAGCATGGTCTTGGAGACTCTGGCGTCGTCAGCAAGACGCTCGGCCAAATCCTGGAAGATGCCAATCTTGAGCGGCTTGGCCTCTCCTTCAGCAATGAAGCAGGCCGGGAATTTCTCGACCAGGTAGGCAACGATCTCTTTACTGTTCTTCAGCTTCTCAGTGTTTTCCATGTATAACCTTGGCTTTCATATAAACGCGCGGGCACGCCCGAGCACAACAAAGGCCCCATTATAGAGAGCTTGGGGCCTTTTGCGAACCATCAAGCAATGACTTAGAGCATGCTTTCCAAAATTTGCACCGTTTCTTCGAGGCCAATCCGGTCCTGCTCGTCAAAGCGGTTAAAGATTGGACTATCGATATCCAGTACGCCAATGATCTCGCCACGCCGGCGCAGCGGGATCACGATTTCGGCATTGCTGGCACCGTCGCAGGCGATATGCCCCTCAAACTGGTGCACGTCGTCGATGAGCTGGGTCTTGCCCTCGGCCACCGCCGTGCCGCATACCCCGCGCCCGACCGGAATGCGTACGCAGGCCGGCTTGCCCTGGAACGGGCCGAGCACCAGGGTCTCCCCCTGCAACAGGTAAAAGCCGACCCAGTTGATGTCGGTCAGCTCCTGATTGAGCAGGGCGGACAGGTTGGCCAGGTTGGCGATGAGATCCGGCTCTCCCTCCAGCAATGCCTGGGCCTGCTGGTTGAGCGTGCGATAAAATGCTTGTTTTTCAATCATGATTAAATGAACTTCACTCCCTGACAATCAGTGCAAGGTAACGCCCTGCCTGAAAAATTCAAATCAATTTTCACCTTGCCCCCTCCTTTTGCACCTCAGGAAGAGGCCCTCAGCGAGCGACGGAGAGCGCCAGTTGCTGGCGCTGGCCATTGCTCCACTCGATATTGAGCAGCCAGACCATCATCGGCGAGGTGCAGGATCCCACCAGGGTCGTCCCTTGCCAGCCCTGGGCTATGGCCTCAAAAGTGACCGGAATGGTCCCCATGAACATGTCCCGCCCCTCCAGCCACGCCTTCACCGGCGTGACGGCCGGATCGCCGCCCTGAAGCTGTATCACGAAGTCACGTTCGGCCTGGACCGGCAGCGAGGCGATGCGGGCGGTCAGCGGCTTATTCCCCACCTGCAGGGGGCATGAGCTGTGGGACAGATCACAAATCTGATCTTTTTCCGAGCTAGCCATCGCCGTCTGCGCGCCATCGAACCAGGTTCGATAGGCAACCAAACCGAGCAAAATAGTCAACACGATCGCCAAATGGATAATTTTGCGTGAAGTGAGTCTCTCTTTCATGAAAAAACAACCTTGTAAGATGTCTGAAAAATGACATTTTCGTGATCTCGCGCAAGGTAAATAATTGAACAGGCGAGACCCAACGGAGCCAAATATATCACTGTTTATACTGTTATTTTACCTGTCAGTTCAGTATCATTCCCATTGAATTTTCATTTAGCTACTTTTTGCTTTTCCTTTTATTAACAGTTGTTAACAAGAGAAAAGGCAGTAGCCAATGAAGTCGGTCCACCTCACTGGACACAAAATCAAACAACAGCAGCATCGGAAGCGGAATACAACGATGAGCCATACAACTAACCATCCTGAGTACAACTACACCGTTGTTCGCCAGTTCACCGTCATGACGATTGTCTGGGGAATTGTCGGCATGTCGGTTGGCGTACTGATTGCAGCCCAGTTGATCTGGCCTGCCCTCAACTTTGATACTCCCTGGCTGACTTACAGTCGCCTTCGCCCTCTGCACACCAACGCGGTCATCTTCGCATTTGGCTGTAGCGCCCTGATGGCGACCTCCTTCTATGTGGTGCAACGCACCTGTCAAACCCGACTGTTTGGTGGCCCGCTGGCGACCTTCGTGTTCTGGGGCTGGCAGGCCATCATCCTTTCTGCCGCCATTTCGCTGCCGCTGGGATACACCACCTCCAAGGAGTACGCAGAGCTGGAATGGCCGATTGATATCGCCATCACCATCGTCTGGGTCGCCTATGCCGTGGTCTTCTTCGGCACCCTGGTCAAGCGCACCACCTCCCACATCTATGTGGCGAACTGGTTCTTCGGTGCCTTCATCATCACGGTGGCCGTGCTGCACATCGTCAACAACATGGAAGTGCCGCTTTCCGGCATGAAGTCCTACTCCATGTACTCCGGCGCCATGGATGCCATGGTGCAGTGGTGGTATGGCCACAACGCGGTAGGCTTCCTGCTGACTGCCGGCTTCCTCGGCATGATGTACTACTTCGTACCGAAACAGGCGGGTCGTCCGGTCTACTCCTACCGTCTCTCCATCGTTCACTTCTGGGCGCTGATCTCCCTCTACATCTGGGCCGGTCCGCACCACCTGCACTATACCGCCCTGCCTGACTGGGCACAGTCCCTCGGCATGGTGATGTCCCTGATCCTGTTCGTGCCCTCCTGGGGCGGCATGATCAACGGCATCATGACCCTCTCCGGTGCCTGGCACAAACTGCGTTACGACCCCATCCTGCGCTTCCTGATCGTGTCCCTGTCGTTCTACGGCATGTCCACCTTCGAAGGCCCGATGATGGCGATCAAGACCGTCAACGCCCTCTCCCACTACACCGACTGGACAATCGGTCACGTCCACTCCGGCGCACTGGGCTGGGTTGCCATGGTATCTATCGGTGCCGTGTACCACCTGATCCCGAACCTGTTCGGCCAGGGCCGCATGTACAGCATCAAGCTCATCAACGTCCACTTCTGGCTGGCGACCGTGGGTACCGTGCTCTACATCGTCGCCATGTGGATTTCCGGTGTGATGCAGGGTCTGATGTGGCGTGCGGTCAACGACGACGGCACCCTGACCTACAGCTTCGTAGAAGCGCTGCAGGCCTCTTATCCCTTCTACTTCGTGCGCTTCCTGGGTGGCTGCTTCTTTGTCACCGGCATGTTGCTGATGGCCTACAACGCCTATCGCACCATCACTGCGCCCAAAGGTTCCCTGGAACCTGTCGCACAGCCAGCATGATTGAAGAGGTCAAAGCATGAGCAACAATAACCGTCACGAGATCTTTGAAAAGAGCGTTCCCATGCTGGTGGTCGGCATCATATTTGCCATCAGCCTGGGGGGCCTGGTGGAAATCACCCCGCTGTTCTTCCAGAAGCAGACCACTGAGCCGGTCGAGGGCCTCAAGCCCTACACCGCCCTGCAGATGGAAGGGCGCGACATCTTCATCCGCGAAGGCTGCACCGTCTGCCACAGCCAGATGATCCGTCCGTTCCGCGCCGAAACCGAGCGTTACGGCCACTACTCGGTCGCCGGTGAGAGCGTCTGGGAGCACCCCTTCCTGTGGGGCTCCAAGCGTACCGGTCCGGATCTGGCCCGGGTTGGCGGTCGTTATTCCGACGACTGGCACCGTGCCCACCTGATCAACCCGCGCGACGTGGTGCCCGAGTCCAACATGCCCGCCTTCCCCTGGCTCGACACCAACGTGTTGACCGGTGAGCTGACCGGCAAGAAGCTGGCCCTGTTCCGCGATCACTTCGGCGTACCCTACACGGATGCCGACATTCAGGGGGCCGGTGAGGCCGTGAAGGGCAAGACCGAGCTGGATGCGCTGGTAGCCTATCTGCAATCACTGGGCCATGCCCTGAAATAAAGGAGTCAGGATATGGATTACGGCACTTTTCGCGGCCTGTATACCCTGCTGTTGATGGCCATCATGGTCGGCATCATCGTCTGGGCCTACAGCAAGCGCCGCAAGACCTCCTTCGACGAGGCTGCCAATCTGGTTTTTGCCGACGACGAGCAACCCAGTGCTGATAACAAGAACGCAGGAGCGAAACAATAATGAGCACTTTGTTTAGCATTTTTGTGACCGTCATCAGTCTGGGGACCATCCTCGGCTGCTTCTTGCTGCTGGTATGGTGCCTGCGCGACAAGATGGGGGTGGAAGAAGGCAAGTCCATGGGACACGCTTTCGACGGTATCGAAGAGATCAACAACCCGCTGCCGAAGTGGTGGACCTACATGTTCCTCTTCTTCATCGTCACCGGTCTGGTCTATCTGATTGCCTTCCCGGGCCTTGGCAACTTCAAGGGCGTGCTGGGCTGGCAGAGCTCCAACCAGGACGTACGCTCGCTGGCCGAATCCAAGGCGGCGGCGGCTTCCGCCAAGGCTGAAGGCCGTGCGGTGGAGTACGATCGCGAGCTCGTCAAGGCCGACGAGATCTACGGCGCCAAGTTCCGCGAGCTGGCCTATCAGGCCGATGGCAAGACCTATCGCGCCATCGAGGAGATCGCCGCCGATCCGGAAGCCCGCAAGGTGGGTCAGCGTCTGTTCCTGCAGAACTGTTCTCAATGCCACGGCTCCGATGCCCGCGGCGGTCGCGGTTTCCCGAACCTGACCGACAGCGAATGGCAATGGGGCGGCGCGCCCGACCAGATCAAGACCACCATCATGGGCGGTCGTCAGGGCGTGATGGCCGCCTGGGGCGAGATCCTCGGCAAGGACGGGGTCCGCGAAGTGGCCTCCTACGTGCTGAGCCTCTCCGGTCGCAAGGTGGACATGGTGGAAGCCAAGAAGGGTGAAGCGCGCTTCACCATCTGCGCCGCCTGTCACGGTCCGGACGCCAAGGGCGGCATCGCCTTCGGGGCACCGGATCTCACCAACAACACTTGGCTCTATGGCGGTTCCCGTCAGGTGGTCGAGCAGACCATCACCCACGGTCGTCACGGCGTGATGCCGGCCTGGAAAGATATTCTGGGTGAAGACAAGGTGCACCTGCTCGCCTCCTACGTTTACAGCTTGTCCCACAACGACCAGCAAAATAAGCAGTAACATGTGATAAACACGTGATTACTCAGCAAAAAGCCTCGACTCTTCGAGGCTTTTTGTTATCTTGTGTTGACTGAAATTCCTCTGTTTCGTTAACCACTGGTTTCACGGTAGTAGCACTATGTCCCAACCCTGGTATCGCCAATTCTGGCCCTGGTTCATCATCGCCCTCCCGACCGCCGCCGTGATCGGCAGCATCAGTACGGCGATCATCGCCAGCAAGGATGGCGTCAATCTGGTGGCCGAAGACTATTACAAGCAAGGCAAAGAGATTAATCAGGATCTCAGCAAGTTTGATCGCGCCGACGCCCTCAACATCCACATCGCGCTGGAGGTCAACGGCAACGAGCTGACCCTCAAGCCGCTGTCGGGGGATATCCCGGCCGGCCAGGCGCTCTACCTCTCCCTGTTTCACCCCACCCTCGCCGGCATGGACAGCGAGCACATGGTGACCGCCGACGGCAACGGCGTCTATCGCCTGCTGCTCGACAAGCCCCTCACCGGCAAGTGGCATGTGCGGGTGGATGCCTTCAACCACGAATGGCGGCTGCAAGAGACTGTCCAGCTCCCCACCAAGGCCCCCGTCGAACTCGATCCCAAAGGACGCTGAGTCATGAGCCGTCCTGTTCACCATGACACGCCGGCAGCAACCGGCGCTTCACTGTTTCTGCCGACAGGCCGGGTAGCCTGCGGCCAGCTGTCATGAGCGGCTGCTTTCACTGTGGTGAGCCGGTCCCCGCCGGCAGCCGCTATGCCCTCGAGATAAAAGGCATAGTCCAACCCATGTGCTGCCCCGGTTGTCAGGCGGTAGCGGAAACCATTCTCGAATGCGGCCTGGCCAGCTACTATGAGCACCGCACCGCTCCCGGCACCAAGGGCGAGCTGGTGCCCGCAGAGCTCGCCGCCCTCACCCACTATGATCTGGCCGAAGTACAGCAGGATTTTGTCACCGACAGCGCCACCGGTAGTCACAAGGTGCGCGAGATCCAGCTGACGGTGGAAGGCTTGACCTGCGCCGCCTGTGCCTGGCTCATCGAACGCCATCTGGGCAACCTGACCGGGCTGCACTACATCAACGTCAACACCACCACCCACAGAGCCCGCATCAAGTGGGATCCGGACCGGCTCTCGTTGAGCGACATCCTCAAAGGCTTTGCCAAGATTGGCTATCGCGCCTACCCCTTCCAGACTCACCAGCAGGAAGCGCTCTACGCCAAAGAGGTGCGCAGCTACATGTTCCGGCTGGCACTGGCGGGGCTCGGCTCCATGCAGGTGATGATGTGTGCGGTGGCGCTCTACATGGATCTCTTCATCAGTGTCGAAGAGGAGTTCATGGTCTACTTCAAGTGGATAAGTCTGCTGCTCTCCACCCCCATCATGATCTACTCGGCCCAGCCCTTCTACGTGGGCGCCTGGCGCAGCCTCAAGCAGGGACACCTCTCTATGGACGTGTCGGTGTCGCTGGCACTGATCGGCGCCTTCGTCGCCTCCATGTGGGCCACCGTGTTCAACACCGGCGAGGTCTATTACGACTCCATCACCATGTTCGTCTTCTTCCTGCTGCTGGGGCGCTTCCTCGAGCTGCGGGCCAGACGCAAGGCCTCCGAGTCGAGCTCCAACCTGGCGCGGCTGGTGCCCATCATGGCCACCCGGCTCGATGAGGATGGCGAACACGAGGTGGCGGCCAAGACGCTGCAGGTTGGCGATCGGGTGCGAGTGCTGGCGGGGGCCACCCTGCCGGCGGACGGCATCATCCTGCTTGGGCAGGCCAGTCTCAACGAATCTATGCTGACCGGCGAACAGCTGCCACTGCTCAAGCAGGCGGGAGATGCCGTCTACGCCGGCACCATCAACACCGACGCCCCATTGGAGATCCGGGTCAGTCATCGTATCGAAGAGTCGCGCCTGGCCCAGATCATGCGGCTGCAGGATCATGCGCTGGACGACAAACCGGCCATCGCCCAGATGGCGGATGTGCTCTCCCGCCATTTCATTCTGGTGCTGCTGTTCATCGCCGCCGGGGTATGGACCTTCTGGCACTTCCATCAGCCGGAGCAGGCCTTCTGGGTCACTTTGGCGGTGCTGGTGGCGACCTGCCCCTGCGCCCTGTCGCTGGCCACTCCCACCGCGCTCACCTCGGCCACCGCCCGCCTGACCCGGGCCGGCATCCTGCTGCGCCGCGGCCACGTGCTGGACGTGCTGACCCGGGCCAACCGCATCGTGATGGACAAGACAGGCACCCTGACCACGGGCAACATCAGCCTGACCAGCACGGAGGCCCTGGGCAATTTCGACGAGGCGCGCAGCCTTGCCATCGCCCGTGCCCTGGAGGCCTATTCCGAACACCCCATCGCCCGCGCCTTTCGCAGCAACGCCGCAGACGACGCCGTGCTGCTGGCGGCCAGCAAGGTGACCCCCGTCATCGGACACGGTATCGAAGGGGTGATCGAGGGACGTCACTATCGGCTCGGCAGTGCCCGCTGGCTCGGCATCAGCGATGCCCACGAAGCGCAAGCGGACGGGCTGGTCATCTATCTGGCCGACGAGGATCAGGCGCTCGCCCGCTTCCTGCTGACCGACACCCTGCGCCCGGATACGAAGGCGCTGATCCAGGCCTTCAAGGCGGCCGGTCTCAAGACCACCATCCTCACCGGCGACAGCTCGGCCCAGGCCGACGAGGTAGCCCGCGAGCTGGGGGTCGACGAGCTGGTCAAGGGCGTCACCCCGGATGGCAAGCTGGCCTACCTCAAGGAGCACGAAGCCCGCGGCGACATCAGCATCATGGTGGGAGATGGCATCAACGACGCCCCTGTGTTGGCCGGCGCTCATGCCTCCTTCGCCATGGCTGGCGGCACCGATCTGGCCAAGAACAGCGCCGACGCCATCTTGCTGGCCGACGATCTCTCCCGCCTGCTGGATGCCCGCGCCCTGGCGCTGCGCACCCGCAAGATCATCAAGGAGAACTTCGCCTGGTCCATCGGTTACAACCTGCTGGTGCTGCCGCTGGCGGCCAGCGGCTGGCTGCCCCCCTACGTGGCGGCGGCGGGCATGTCGCTGAGCTCCCTCATCGTGGTCACCAACTCCATGCGGCTCAACCGCTGAGCCGTGACCACAGGGACAGACAGGGTGAAGGGAGCGAACCTTGCTCCCTTCACCATCAAATCGACGGGCCTGCGGCCACCAACAGGTGTACCATGACCCCTCTTATTGCAAGGTTTGCTGCATGAACATCATCTTCGTCCTCATCCCCATCGCCATCCTCTTCGTCATCATCGCCGGCGCCGTCTTCTTCTGGGCCATTCGCTCCGAGCAGTTTGAAGATCTCGACCGCCAGGGTTCCAATATCCTGTTCGATGAAGAACAACCCGCCCCCAAACACGCCGAGCACGAGCACAAAGATGACGGCCACCCTTGATCTGTTGGGCGCCCTGCTGGTGGGACTGGCTGGCGCCGGCCACTGCATCGGCATGTGCGGCGGCGTCTCCGCCGCCCTCTCCATGGCCATTCCTGCCGAGAAGCAACACTTCTGGGGCCGGCTCGGTTACCTGCTCAACTACAACCTCGGCCGGATCCTCAGCTATGTGATCGCCGGCGCCCTGGTCGGGGGCTTGCTCGCCACCACCAGCGAGCTCGGCGCGGGCAAGCACGCCATCGCCGGCCTGCGGCTGGTAGCGGCCTTCCTGATGATTGCCCTCGGGCTCTATCTCGCTGGCTGGTGGCAGGGGGTGTTGCTGCTCGAGCGCATTGGCGCCAGGTTGTGGCCCCGCCTCAAGCCGCTGGCGGGCAAGTTCATCCCCTTCACTTCGGCCTGGCAGGCACTGCCGTTTGGCATGGTATGGGGCTGGCTCCCCTGCGGGCTGGTCTACTCCATGCTGACCTGGAGCGCGGCGGCGGGATCGGCCGCTGGCGGCGCACTGATCATGCTCTTTTTCGGCCTCGGCACCCTGCCGACCCTGTTTGCGCTGGGAGGGCTGGCGGATCGACTGCGCTACTGGCTGACCCTGCGCAGTTTGCGCCTTGGCGGGGCCCTGCTGCTCATCGCATACGGGCTGCATACCCTCTGGATCGGGATTGCATCCTTTTGAAACCCTATCCAAAACGGATGAGTTGATGGTAAACTTGTTTGATATAAATCAATTATTCGTATGAGCCTATGATCCCGGAAAAGAAACCTGGCAGACGTATTCAGAGCGGTGGCTGTGCAATTCATTGCCAGGATTGCAGCATCAGCCAGCTCTGCATTCCCTTCACTCTGAACGACAACGAGCTCGATCAGCTGGACAGCATCATCGAGCGCAAGAAGCCGATCCAGAAGGGTGAAGAGTTGTTCAAGGCCGGCGACGAACTCAAATCGCTCTATGCCATCCGTTCCGGGACCATCAAGTCATACACCATCACCGAACAGGGTGACGAGCAGATCACCGCCTTCCACCTGGCTGGCGATCTGGTCGGCTTTGACGCCATCCACAAGCAGGCGCACCCCTCCTTCGCCCAGGCGCTGGAAACCGCCATGGTGTGCGAGATCCCGTTCGACGTGCTTGACGATCTCTCCGGCAAGATGCCCAAGCTGCGTCAGCAGATCATGCGGCTGATGAGCAACGAGATCATGGGCGACCAGGAAATGATCCTGCTGCTCTCCAAGAAGAATGCCGAAGAGCGCCTCGCCGCCTTCCTGCACAACCTGTCAGTGCGCTTCTCCGAGCGTGGTTTCTCCGCCAAGGAGTTCCGCCTCTCCATGACCCGCGGCGACATCGGCAACTACCTCGGCCTCACCGTCGAGACCATCAGCCGTCTGCTGGGCCGCTTCCAGAAGTCCGGCCTCATCAGCGTCAAGGGCAAATACATTACCGTGCTGGATCACGTCGCCCTCGGCGTCATGGCCGGTGCAACCCGTCCCCCCTGCGGTTAAGCCTCCTCTCTCTGGTGCCGGATCGGTTTACCCCGAAATTTGATCCGGCACACGTCCCCCCTTCTCCTCCTGAGCTAAGCTGTAATGGCTAAAGGTCTGCCATCATTGGTATTTTTGCCAAGGAGGAGGAGAATATGGTCAAGTACCGAAAAATCCTGGTGGTCATCAACCCGGAAGAAGAGCGGCAAATCGCCCTCGAACGTGCGGTCAAGGTCGCCGAGCTGGATGAAGGGGCGCAGCTGACCCTGTTACTCACCATTTACGACTTCTCGTATGAAATGACCGCCATGCTGTCGGTGGACGAGCGGGAAGAGATGCGCCACGGAGTCATTTCCCAGCGCCGTGAGTGGCTCGACGACATACTCAAACCCTACCGTGCCCGTGGGCTGGACTGCGAGATCAAGGTGGTCTGGCACAACCGTCCCTTCGAATGCATCATTCAGGAAGTGCTGGAGCAGCGCCACGATCTGGTGGTCAAGGCCACTCACCACCACTCCTTCCTGCAAACCTTCATCTTCACCCCCACCGACTGGCACCTGCTGCGCAAGTGCCCCTGCCCCGTGCTGCTGGTGAAAGAGGGGCATTGGCAGCGGGGTGGCAACATCATCGCCGCCATCAATTGCTCCAGCGACGATCAGGATCAGAAACTGCTCAACGAGCGGATCACCGAAGAGGGGATCGCCATCGCCGAACTGCTCGGCTCCAACCTCTATCTGGTCAACACCTACCCGGGTACCCCGGTCAACGTGGCCATCGAGCTGCCGGAGTTTGATCCCAACGCCTACAACGACGCCATTCGCAAACACCACGAGAGCCTGCTGCTGAGCCACGCCGACAAATACGGCATCGGCCATCTCTGGACCCGGGTGGCGGAAGGCCTGCCCGAAGAGGTGCTGCCCGATCTCGCCGGCGAGCTGCAGGCCACCCTGATGATCATGGGGTGCGTCGGTCGCACCGGGCTCTCCGCCGCCCTGCTTGGCAACACCGCCGAACATGTGGTGGATCGCCTCGCCTGCGACATGCTGATCCTCAAGCCCGCCGACTACAGCTGCCCGGTCGATAGCCGCCGTCCAGCATAAGCCTTTCTTGCCCTCCCCCGGGACATGGCTATAATAAGCCGCTTATTTTTGTCCCGGGTTTCAGGTCATGCTAGAAGAGCTTAACGCCAAAGAAAAATACAGTTTCAACAAACTGCAGAAGCGCCTGCGGCGCAACGTAGGTCAGGCCATCGCCGACTTCAACATGATTGAAGAGGGTGACAAGGTCATGGTGTGCCTGTCCGGCGGCAAGGACAGCTTCGCCATGCTCGACATCCTGATGAGCCTGAAGGCCAGCGCCCCCATCCACTTCGATCTGGTGGCGGTCAACCTGGATCAGAAGCAGCCCGGTTTCCCCGAGCACGTGCTGCCCGAATACCTGAGCACCCTTGGCATCGACTTCAAGATCGTCGAAGAGGATACCTACGCCATCGTCAAGGAGAAGGTACCGGAGGGCAAGACCACCTGTGCCCTCTGCTCCCGCCTGCGCCGCGGCATTCTCTACCGCACCGCCCAGGAGCTGGGTTGCACCAAGATTGCCCTTGGCCACCACCGCGATGACATCCTCGAGACCCTGTTCCTCAACATGTTCTACGGTGGCAAGCTCAAGTCCATGCCGCCCAAACTGGTGAGCGACGATGGCAAGAACGTGGTGATCCGCCCGCTCGCCTACTGCAAGGAGAAGGACCTGGTGCGCTATGCCGAGGTCAAGGCCTTCCCCATCATCCCGTGCAACCTGTGCGGCTCCCAGGAGAACCTGCAGCGTCAGGCCATCAAGCAGATGATGCAGGAGTGGGATCGCCGCTTCCCGGGTCGTCTCGAGACCATGTTCACCGCCATTCAGGACGTGATCCCGAGCCACCTGCTCGATCACAAGCTGTTTGACTTCAAGAGCATCAACCGCGACTCCGGCATCATCGACGGCGGCGACAAGGCGTTTGATCCGCCCGAGCTGCCCAAGGCACCGCTGCTGGACATCGACGAGATGGACATGCTGGATGTGATTGAGGTGCGCTAAGCCCTCACCATCACTAATGAAAAAAGGAGCGCCAAGCGCTCCTTTTTTATTTTTATGCCGGCAAGCAAGCGGCCCGGGACCCATCAGCCCTTGTGCAGCCAGGGGGTCAGTCGCAGGATCTCTCCCTGCAACTGCAGCTTGCCCTCGGCAAACTCCGCCAGCTGGGCGTTGCTCAGCAGCAGTTGTCCCTCCTGCCAGGGCAGCGGCAGCTGGCGGGCACCATCGATGAGGTAGGCGGTGCCGCTTGGCTGCACCAGGCTGACCCTCACCCCCGTCATCTCGGGCAGGAAATACTTGCCGACCATGCCGGCCAGCTTCTCCAGCAGGCTCTGCATGTCGTGCTGACGGCCCGTCAGCTCGCTCACCTTGAGCTCCCACTGGCTGTCTGCCGGCGGCGGCACATCGGCCATCACCTGCACCGACAGATCGCAGGCTGCATGAGGCTCGGTGAGCCCCACTACCACGCTTGCCTTGTCGAGATTCAGGTCGTCGTCATAGGGCAATCGCAATTCGCTGTCAATGGTCACCTCGACCGCCACGTCCCGATCCAGGGTCGAGACCCGGGCCGAGGTGAGCTGGCAGCGCCGGCCATTTTGTTGATCGGTCAGATAAAAACCCAGCCTGGCGTGGCCGAACTCCCCCTTGGCGAAGGTCTTCATCTGGCTGTAGAAGGTGCCGTACTGCAGCTCAAGGGAGGGCTGCGCCACTGCCAGCATGGGGGCCAGCAACAGCGCGGCCGCCATCCCGTATCGATTGTTCATATGCCATCCTTTTGCATCACGCATCTGCACGCGCCGCTATCTGTTGCTGTTGTCTGACGCCTGCATGCCCGTCAGGCGTTGAAATGATCGGGGCCCTGGCTCACCTCGGTCACTTCGACCGCCACCCCGCACAGATCCCGGTAGAGGATCCCCTTGCAGTTGAAATAGAGCGGTGCCA
Source organism: Aeromonas sp. s3 (assembly GCF_040907805.1). Classification (NCBI taxonomy): domain Bacteria; kingdom Pseudomonadati; phylum Pseudomonadota; class Gammaproteobacteria; order Aeromonadales; family Aeromonadaceae; genus Aeromonas; species Aeromonas sp. s3. The sequence goes on along the minus strand of NZ_JBFOCQ010000033.1, from coordinate 86,730 downwards.
CCCAGATAAGCCCCAGCCCCATGGGGATCAGCGCCAGGAAGAAGAGCGCCATCATGACCCCGTGCAGCAGCACTATGCTGGGCCAGCCGCGGGCAAACAGCTTGAGGGAGACCAGGATGGCCTGCGCCGGCGACAGGCCGCGCTCCAGCACCAGCGGCACGGTAAACACCAGCCCCATGCCGATCAGGGCCGACGGAATGAAGGCCAGCATCACCGGCAGCCCCACCAGCTCGAACAGCGGGCCGAACAGGCTGGTGATGAGGCTGCCGAGCAGGCTCAGGCTGCCAAGACGCAGGAAGTGGCGAAAGAAGTCGAACACCTGGCTCGGCCGGGCACGCACCCCCACCGACTGTTGCAACCCCAGCATGTCGAGGGAAGAGGTCATCGGCGACATGATGACGGTGATGAGCAGGCTCAGCACCAGGGCCACGTCCATTCCCCCTTCCTGATTGACATAGGGGGCGAGCAGGGTGTTGCTCAACAGTATCCAGATGGCCGTTACCCCGACGATGGCCAGCAGCAGGCCGAACCCGGTGCGCCGCGTCTGTTGCCAGCTCTCCTGCAATACCCCCTTGAGGTCGAGACGATATCCCTGGCTCAGGGACTGTTCGAGGGAACCACCTATCCGCATTTTGTTACTCAATTGACTATCCAACATCCGAAAAACTGCTATTCAGGGAGCACATTATAGCGATTTGACCCGGCATGCGTAGCCGTTTTTCCCGCGTGGCTGCGCTCAAAAAGCCTTTGATTTCATCAGCCCTCCTTGTCCTGGCCGGGATCCCGCCCTTGGCCGACGGCAACCAGGGGCGTAGGATGCCAGGCGACAGTGCGGATTTTTTTGCGCGCCCCTCCCCACCCGGGATCACAGGGGACACGCGCTTCACAAGGAGATGTTCATGTCTGATTTGACCCTCTATCTCGCGCCCGGCACCTGCGCCATGGCCGTGCGTATCGCCCTCACCGAAGCCGGTGCCCCTCACGTTGTCAAACGGCTGGATCTGGCGGCCGGCGAGCAGCGCTCTGCCGCCTATCTGGCCATCAACCCCAAGGGACGGGTCCCGGCTCTTGTCACCGAACACGGTGTGCTCACCGAAACCCCGGCCTTGCTGCTCTATGTGGCGCAGCGTTTTCCCCATGCCGGGCTCGCGCCGCTGGACGACCCCTTTCTGCTGGCCAGGATGCAGGAGGTGCACGGCTTTCTCGCCGCCACCGTGCACGTCGCCCATGCCCACGGCCGCCGGGCCAGCCGCTGGGCCGATGACCCGCAGGCCATCGCCGCCATGCAGGCCAAGGTGCCGCACAACATGCGCGAGGGCTTTGCCGAGATAGAGCGCCACTATCTGGCCGGCCCCTGGGTGCTGGGGGAGCGGTTCAGCCTGGCCGACATCTACCTGTTCGTGGTGGCGAGCTGGCTCGAGGGCGACGGGGTGGCCATCAGCGGACTTTCCCAAGGTTGCGGATCACTATCGGCGCATGCTGGCACGCCCCGGCGTGCAGCAAGGGCTAGCCCTTTAATCCTCTCGTTGCGGGTGCCAGTGCTCTTCTGGCACCTGTTTTTCCCCGCTTCCCCCTCGCCATTGAGATCGTTTTCACATTTCTGCCATCTCTTGGTGGATCAAAACCGCCTGAGCGCCTATCTTCCACTTCATGACGCAACCGGTTGCGTAACCGGTTGCCTAGCTAACATCAGATACGCGGGCATAGCCTGCCGAGGTGCTGTATGAAACGAGGCGTACTGCTCAATGCTCCCCTGAGTGCCCTGGTGGCACAGATGGGCCACACCGACGAGATCACCGTCTGCGATGCGGGCCTGCCCATTCCGGCGGGCCCCGAGCGCATCGATTTGGCGTTGATGGCGGGGACGCCGAGCCTTGGCACCGTGCTGACCGCCCTGCTCACCGACCTGGTGGTGGAGAAGGTGATCATGGCGAGCGAGATCAAACAGATCAGCCCCGCCGCCCATCAGGCGCTGGTGGATCAGCTGGAGGCGCACGCCGCTGCCCAAGGCAAGCCCATCACCATCGAATACTGCCTGCACGAAGCGTTCAAGGCTCGCTCCCACCAAAGCAAGGCCATCGTGCGCAGCGGCGAGGTGACCCCCTACGCCAACCTCATTCTCTGCGCCGGCGTGGCGTTTTAAGCCTTTTCAAGGAATCAGCCATGAGTACAACCCCTTCGCCCATTCTGTCGCTCACCGGGATCGTCAAGACCTTCCCCGGGGTGCGGGCGCTCGATGAGGCAGGCCTCAAGGTCTACCCGGGTCAGGTAATGGCCCTGCTCGGCGAAAACGGCGCTGGCAAATCCACCCTGATGAAGGTACTGACCGGCATCTATCAGGCCGATGCGGGCACCATCAGTTATCGCGGCCAGCCGGTTCACTTCAAAGGGCCCCGCGATTCCCAAGATCAGGGGATCAGCATCATTCACCAGGAGCTGAACCTGCTGCCGGAGCTCTCCATTGCCGCCAACATCTTCCTCGGCCGCGAACCGCGCACCCGCTTTGGCAGCATCGATCACAAGCAGCTGCGCGAACGGGCAAGCACCCTGCTGGCACGACTTGGCGTCAAACACGGCCCAGATACCCGGCTCGGGAGTCTCTCCATCGGTGAACAGCAGATGGTGGAGATCGCCAAGGCGCTGTCGTTTGATGCCAGCGTCATCATCATGGACGAGCCCACCGATGCCCTGACCGACACCGAGACCGAGCAGCTGTTCAAGGTTATCCGCGAGCTGCGTGAGCAGGGCTGCGGCATCGTCTACATCTCCCACCGCTTGAAGGAGATCTTCGAGATCTGCGATCGGGTCACCGTGCTGCGCGATGGCAAGTGGATCGGCGAGCAGGCGGTGAGCGAGCTCGACGAAGACAGGATCATCGAGATGATGGTAGGCCGCCGACTGGAAGAGCAGTACCCGCGTCTGGTGCGCGAGCTCGGCCCGGTCAGCCTGCAGGTCAAGGATCTGGCCGGCCCCGGCGTGCGCGGGGTGAGCTTCTCCCTGCGTCAGGGGGAAATTCTGGGCTTCAGCGGCCTGATGGGCTCCGGCCGCACCGAGCTGATGAAGCTTATCTACGGTGCCAGCCCCATCAGCGCCGGCCAGGTGACCGTGGATGGTCACGCGCTGGCCCCCAGAAGCCCGGCCGATGGCCTGGCCGCCGGCATCGCCTACATCTCCGAGGATCGCAAGGGCGATGGCCTGGTGCTGGAGCTGTCGGTGCGCGAAAACATGAGCCTGTGCGCCCTCGGCGAGTTCATCCGTGGTGGCAAGATTGACGGCCAGGCCGAACGCCAGGCGGTGGGCGACTATGTGCGCCTGTTCAACATCAAGACCCCCAGTCAAGATCAGCTGATAAAGCTGCTCTCCGGCGGCAACCAGCAGAAGGTGGCCATCGCCAAGGGGCTGCTGACCCGGCCCAAGGTACTGATCCTGGACGAGCCGACCCGCGGCGTCGATGTCGGCGCCAAGAAGGAGATCTATCAGCTCATCAACCAGTTCAAGAAGGAGGGGATGAGCATCATCCTGGTCTCCTCCGAGATGCCGGAAGTGCTCGGCATGAGTGATCGCATCCTGGTGATGCACGAAGGGCGCATCAGCGCAGAGTTCAATACCCGCGACGCCAATCAGGAAAAACTGATGGCCGCGGCAGTCGGCAAACAGTGGCAAGCAGAGCAAGAGGCAGCACAATGACAACCCAAACCCTTTCCCGCCGCGGCATCATGAGCAAGGAGTGGTGGATCGAGAACAAATCGCTGGTGGCCCTGCTGGTGCTGATCGGCGTGGTCTCCTTCCTGAGCCCCAACTTCTTCACCGCCGACAACCTGCTCAACATCCTGCGCCAGACCTCGGTCAACGCCATCATGGCGGTCGGCATGACCCTGGTCATCCTCACCGCCGGCATCGATCTGTCGGTCGGCTCGGTACTGGCCCTGTGCGGCGCCCTGGCCGCCACCATGGTCGCCATGGAGCTGCCCATCATGCTGGTGATCCCCCTCACCCTGGGGGCCGGTGCCCTGCTTGGCGGCATCAGCGGCCTCATCATTGCCAAGGGCAAGGTGCAGGCCTTCATCGCCACCCTGGTCACCATGACCGCCCTGCGCGGCGTCACCATGGTCTATACCGAGGGGCGCCCCATCTCCACCGGTTTCAGTGACGGTGCCGATCACTTCGCCTGGCTGGGTACCGGTTACCTGTTCGGTCTGCCGGTGCCCATCTGGTTGATGGCCATCGTCTTCCTGCTGGCCTGGTTCATGCTCAACCACACTCGCCTGGGTCGCTACATCTATGCCCTCGGCGGCAACGAATCGGCCACCCGCCTCTCCGGCATCAATGTGGACCGGGTGAAGCTCGCGGTGTATGGTCTGTGCGGCATGCTGTCGGCACTGGCCGGGCTCATCGTCACTTCCCGCCTCTCCTCCGCCCAGCCGACCGCCGGCATGGGTTACGAGCTGGATGCCATCGCCGCCGTGGTGCTGGGTGGCACCAGCCTGATGGGGGGCAAGGGCCGCATCATGGGTACCCTGATCGGGGCGCTCATCATCGGCTTCCTCAACAATGCCCTCAACCTGCTCGACGTCTCGTCCTATTACCAGATGATCGCCAAGGCCAGCGTGATTTTGCTCGCCGTGATGATCGATAACAAAAGCAAGTAAGCACACACAAGGAATGAAATGATGAAAAAGCTCAATACCCTGCTCGCTGCCGCCATCATGTCCGTGCTGGGCACCGCCCAGGCCGCCGATCACACCCTGGCCATGGTGGTCTCCACCCTCAACAACCCCTTCTTCGTCACCATGAAGGAAGGGGCCGAAGCCAAGGCCAAGGAGCTTGGCTACGAGCTGGTGGTGCTGGACTCCCAGAATGACCCGGCCAAGGAGCTCTCCAACATGGAAGATCTCACCGTGCGCAAGGTCAACGCCATCCTGATCAACCCGACCGACTCCGAAGCGGTGGGCAACGCCATTCGCCTCGCCAACAAGGCCAACATCCCGGTGCTGACCCTGGACCGCGGCGCGGCGCAGGGTGACGTCAAGGCCCACATCGCCTCCGACAACGTGGCGGGTGGCAAACTGGCCGGCGATTTCATCACCCAGAAGCTGGGTGCCGGTGCCAAGGTGATCCAGCTGGAAGGGATCGCCGGCACCTCCGCCGCCCGTGACCGCGGCGAAGGCTTTGCCCTGGCCGTGGCCGCCAACAAGCTGGAAGTGCTGGCCTCCCAGCCCGCCGACTTTGACCGCACCAAGGGTCTGAACGTCATGGAGAACCTGCTGGCCGCTCACCCGAGCGTGCAGGCGGTGTTCGCCCAGAACGACGAGATGGCGCTGGGTGCCATCCGCGCCGTGCAGGCCGCCGGCAAAGAGGTGATGATCGTCGGCTTCGACGGCACCGACGATGGCAAGGCCGCCGTGGCCAAGGGTAAACTGGCCGCCACCGTGGCCCAGCAGCCCGCCCTGATCGGCGCCATCGGCGTGGCAACCGCCGACAAGGTGCTCAAGGGCCAGCCGGTGGAAAAATCCATCCCGGTTCCGCTGCAAGTGGTCAGCAAGTAAGTTGACGGGGGGAGGTTCGCCTCCCCCTTTTCACTCAAGGTTGACGGTGCCTCCCGGCCTGGATCCGGCTTTCGTGTCCATGCCAAGATGCATCAGGAGTACTCAACATGAATCGTCTCGTCGTTCTGGGCAGTGTCAATGCAGACCACGTGCTGCGCGTTCCCCACTTTCCTCGCCCGGGTGAAACCCTGACCGGCCACAGCTATCAAGTAGTGCCCGGTGGCAAGGGCGCCAACCAGGCGGTGGCTGCCGCCCGGTTAGGTGCACAAGTCTCCTTTATCGCCCGCATCGGCGATGACGCCATCGGCCACCAGATGAAGACCGGCTTTGCTAAAGACGGCATCGATGTGAGCGCCGTCGAGCTCGACCCCAAGCTCCCCACCGGGATCGCCATCATCTATGTGAGCGATGAGGGGGAGAACAGCATCGGCATCTCCGCCGAAGCCAACGGAGCCCTCACCCCGGCCGTGGTAAAAGGCCATGAATCGATGATCGCTGCCGCCCACACCCTGCTGCTGCAGCTGGAAGTGCCGCTGGAGAGCGTGCTGGAAGCCGCCCGGCTGGCCCGCGCCCACGGCACCCGGGTGGTGCTCAACCCAGCCCCCGCTCGCCCGCTCTCGAGCGAACTGCTGGCACTGGTCGATCTCATCACCCCCAACCAGACCGAAGCCGAGCTGCTGACCGGCGTCAAGGTCACCGACGAGGCGAGCGCGGCAAAGGCTGCCGCCCGTTTCCACCAGATGGGCATCGAAGAGGTGATGATCACCCTGGGGTCGCAAGGGGTCTATTGCAGCAAGGGGCAGCAACAAGCGCTCATCCCGGGTTTTCGGGTGAAAGCAGTGGACACCACGGCGGCCGGCGATACCTTCAACGGCGCCCTCTTGGCGGCCGAGCTCGCCGGCGCCGACTTTGACGCGGCCGTGCGCTTTGCCCACGGCGCCGCCGCGCTCTCCGTCACCCGGTTTGGTGCCCAAAGCTCCATCCCGAGCAAGCAGGAGGTAGACACCTTCCTGCTTGAGCAGACTGCGCAGGGGCACTGATGGCCAATATCAAGGAGGTGGCGGCGCTGGCGGGGGTGTCGACCACCACCGTCTCCCACGTCATCAACGAGACCCGTTTCGTCGCCGAGGAGACCCGCGAGCGGGTCTTCGCCGCCATGCGCGATCTCAACTATGCCCCGAGCCTGGTGGCCCGCAGCCTCAAGGTGAAGGAGACCAACAGTATCGGCATGCTGGTCACCACCTCCAGCAACCCCTTCTTCGCCGAGGTGGTACGCGGGGTGGAGCGCTACTGCTTCGAGCAGGGCTACAACCTGATGCTGGGCAACACCGAGGGGCAGGCCGAGACCGCCCTCTCCTACCTCAAGATGATGCTGCGCAAGCGGGTCGACGGTCTGCTCATCATGTGCAGCGAGGGGCAGCAGGAGGTGTTCAACCAGCTCGACTGGCTCAAGAGCCTGCCGGTGGTGGTGATGGACTGGGGCATGGAGAGTGCCGATGTGGATCTCATCGCCGACAACTCCCATCGCGGCGGTTACCTGGCGACCCGCCACCTGCTGGGGCTGGGTCACACCGCCATCGGCTGCATCACCGGCCCCCACAGCCGCGCCCCCGCCAACCAGCGTCAGGCGGGCTTCGAGCAGGCGATGCAGGAAGCCGGGCTCACCGTCAACCCACAGTGGGTCCAGGAGGGTGACTTCGACTGCGCCAGCGGTCATCAGGCGATGACCCGCCTGCTGGCGCTGCCCGAGCGCCCCAGCGCGCTGTTCGTCTGCAACGACATGATGGCGATGGGGGCCATCAGCGCCGCTCATCAGGCGGGGCTGGTGATCCCGCGCGATCTCTCCATCGTCGGCTATGACAACGTGGCGCTGGCCGAATTCATGTCGCCGCCGCTCACCACCGTCAATCAGCCGAAAGAGGAGCTGGGCCGCCTCGCCGTCACCCGGCTGCTGGCGCGCATCAATGGCGAGGCGGTGGCGGATCATCTGATCACCGTCGACCCAGATCTGGTGATCAGGGATTCCTGCGCCCGCCGTCCCTGACATACACGCTCAATAAAAAAACAAGGCGACCCCAGGGTCGCCTTGTTTCGTTTCATCTTTGCTCAGCGCAATCCTTGTTGCCACTCAGGCCAGCTGCCTTGCCTCACCGCCCGCCAGCACCTGCAGTTGCACCAGCCCCAGTCGCCGTGCCAGCGGCTGCAACAACTCGCCATGTTCATCATTCTGCGGCAACCAGTAGCGCACGGGCCAGCCGGCCGCCAGCTGCGCCGGGGTGGCGCTGCCAATGTCTCTGAGCGCCAGGGTGCAACCCTGCTGCCGCAATCCCGCCAGCAAGGCAGCATCCGGTTGCAGTGCCGGCACCAGCAGCACCAGCGGTGTGCGGAATGTGCCCGGCAGACAGGCCAGCACCTGGGTCAGCTGAGCCTGGTTGTCGAGCGGAACCAACAAGGCCCGACCATCGCCACGCAGCGTCTCGTGCGCCTGCAGCAGCCGGGCCAGCACGGGGCCCAACACGCCGCACTCCTGCAGCCAGCGCATAGGACAGGATGTGCCCTGCTCTTGCCAGTAGAGCGCCAGTTGCCACAGGCCGTTGCCCTGTTCATCAGCCATCGCCTGCAGTGCCACCCGCAGCGGCGCCGGCTCGCACCCGGCCAGCCAGTCGCGCAGCTGATGCAGCTGGTGCTGGGTCAACTGCAACTGCTGCAGCATGGCCGGCGCAAACCAGCTGATGTCCCCCTCCTGGCTGCGCTTGGCCTGATTGAGGGCTAGGATGGCCTGATCCAGCAGCCGGCCGGCATCTTGCTGCTGCGCCTTGGCGACCCCGAGCCGACAGGCCAGATCGAAGCTGCACTCCCGGGTCACGAACTCGAAATGGAGCAGGCTCACCAGCTCATGAATGCGAGTCTCCAGCGCACCATCCGCGCTGGTCAACACCACCGCAAACTCGTCCCCACCGAGCCGGTAGGCGTGACTGCCGTGGGCCTGCTGCAGCTTGTCGGCCACCGTCTGCAACAGCCGATCACCGACCTGATAGCCGAGCAGATCATTGACCTGCTTGAAGCGTTTGAGGTCGAGCACCACCAGGGCGCTCGCCTCGCCGGCATGCAGGGCGCGGGAGAGCTGCTCCTGCAGGGCCCGGCGGTTGCCAAGCCGGGTCAGGGGGTCGAGCAGGGCGAGCCGGCGATTCGCCAGGTTGGCACGAATGAGGGCGGCCACCAGGGCGCCGCCGGTCAGCAGCAGGATCAGCTGCCAGATCTGCAGCCAGAACAGGCTGCTGCGGATCTGGCTCACCGAACGTTCCCGCTCCTGACCGGAGAGGATTTGGTTGCCTATCTGCTCGATGAGCCGGGTCTGGCTGGCGATCTCCTCCTGCAGGCGGGCGAGTTGGGCCCCTTCCCGCAGCGCCCCTGCCGCCATCTGGGGCTCGAGCCGCTTGATCTGCTCGAACAGTCCGGCCAGCGCCCTGCCAAGCCCGTGCCGCTCACGCGCCTCGGCGGTTTCACTGCTGATGAGAAAGATGTCGAGCCGGTTCCACAGCAGATCGTAATCCAGGCTCAGGGTCTCCATCTCCACTTGGCCGACCCGATAGAGCCGCAGATCGGCGAGAAAACGCTGGGATTCGAGCATCACCTGGCTGATGTTCCAGTGGATGTTGCGGTAGAAGGTATCGACCAGCTGCTCCTGGCGATGCTGCAGATAGAGGCTGCTGCCCGACGAGAGCAGAAACAGCAGCGAGACCGCCACCAGCAGCAGTTTGTGGCGGGATAGCCCCATCAATCGACGATCTCGATGCGGGTCACCTGCCACACCATGCAGTTGTGGATGGCGGGTACGTCCAGTTTGGGATAGCTGGTAAACGGAATAAGCAACCAGAGCGGCCCCTTGTTGCGCCGGGTCAGCGGCTTGCCGTCCTCCGCACGCACCAGGGTCAGCGGCACGTCGTCGAACAGGGCCAGCTCCACCACCTGTTGATAACCGTTGAGGGCCGAGACGGCGATCTTGCGGGCATCCTGGATCCCTTGTGCCGCCAGCACGGTTGCCAGGGTCGGCCCACGATAGTGGTGGGCGCCCTGGGTCCAGGGAGTGGTGGTGGTAAACTCGGTCTGTGGCAAGGCGGAGAGGGTCGCCTCATCGAGGGCCACTTGCTGGCCGCCTGGCAACACCAGAGTCATCAGGGAGGCCTGTGCCGATGCGCCGGCACAGGCCAGCATCAGGAGGGAAAAAGCGATCCATTGCTTGAGAGTGATCATGTAAGTTGCGCCAACTGCGTCCCATTTTTTGGCTGCCAGTGTGGCGATTTCACCGGTTCATTGCAACTGCGCTGATGCACAATAGCTAGGGGCCGCGCATCTCCATCCAGTTGTGCCCCTCGATCTGCGCCGGCTGGTGTACGCCGCAGCGTTGCAGCAGCTCATCCACATAGGCCGGCACCAGCAGGGAAGCCGGACCGTAGCGCTTCTCGTCAAACTGGCTGCCCACTTCGCTCGGCTCCAGGTTGAGCTCTATGGTATGGGCTCCGTTCAATCCCGCTTCGTGCACGAAACCGGCCGCCGGATAGACGGCGCCAGAGGTGCCGATGGAGATGAAGAGATCGCACTGGGCCAGCGCGCTGTAGATGCGATCCAGCCCGAGCGGCATCTCGCCAAACCAGACCACGTGCGGGCGCAGCGGCTGGGGAAACTGGCAACAGGTGCACAGCTCCTCCTGATGGAGATCGCCGCGCCACTCGATCACCTGACCCGAGCCTGGGCAGCGCGCCTTGAGCAGCTCACCGTGCATGTGAATGAGGTTCTTGCTGCCGGCGCTCTCATGCAGGTTGTCGATGTTCTGGGTCACCAGGGTGACGCAGCCCGGCAGCAGGCGCTCGAGCCGGGCCAGCGCATAGTGGGCCGGATTGGGGTGAATGTGGGGTTGCTGCAGCTGATGACGGCGAGAGTTGTAAAAGCCCTGCACCAGCTCCGGATCCCGGGCATAGCCCTCCGGCGTCGCCACATCCTCCACCCTGTGCTCCTCCCACAGACCGTCACAGGCGCGAAAGGTCTTGATGCCCGACTCGGCCGAGATCCCGGCACCGGTAAGAATGACGATGTGTTTCGCTGACTGCACCATGACTGACTCCCTCTGGCTAGCTCTCTGGCTGACCTTAGCACAGGGTGAAAAACCGGCCTATTCGCCCTTGGTCTTATTATGATGGCGCTTACAGGGTGTCGAACACGCTCAAATCGAGTCGCACGAACACCAGCTCCCGCCCTGTCACCAGGGTGAGCGGCAGGCCCAGCCCGCGCAGCAGCGCCAGCATGGGGCGATTCTGGGGCAGCACCTCCGCCGTCCATTCGCGGATCCCCTCGCCGCGCGCCAGCAAGGCCAGCGCCAGCAGGATGCGCCGCCCCGCCCCTCTGTGCTGGAAGTGATCGGCGACGATGCAGGAGAACTCGGCCCGATCCGGGTGCAGCCGCCGCCGGATGGACTGGGCCTGGGCCAGCGGCCGCCCCTGACCGTCGGTCAGCAGCAGGCCAATCTGGTGTTCCCTGGGGTAATCGAGGAAGAAGGCGAGCTGCTCATCGCTCAACCTCTGCTTGGCGCGCATGAAGCGCAGGTAGACGCTCTGCTCGCCGAGTTCGTCATAAGCCGCCCGGATGCGGGCGGGATCGGCCCCCGCCAGCTCCTGCAAGCGGCAGGGAACGCCCCCGACCTCCATCATCAGCGGCAGGTCGGCGCGGGTACGGGGATGAAGCCAGCCGGCCAAGGAGCGCCGCAGCCGGGCTTCGTCCGGCGGCCAGCAGAGGTAGCGGGCCACCCTCTACCAGCGCCCCGCCATGCCGCGATCGCGCCACAGATTGTGGTCCAGCAGATTGAAGGGGTCGTCCAGATAGAGGGCGATGCCAAGCTCCCTGGCTCGGTTGATGAAGCGCCCCAGCAGGGAGTCCGGGGTCATGGCCTCCAGGCTCGGCAGCAGGCTCTGCCCCAACAGCAGGTGCTGCAGCGGCATCCGCTCCAGCAAGTCGAACGGAATGTGCTGATCGTTGTCCAGCAGCAGGGCGAGCCGTGCCCCCGCCAGACTGGCCTGCAGCACCAGGGCAAAACGCTCCGCCTGGCTCAACAGGTGGTCGCGCCGGTGGATCAGCAGGGTGAGCTCGCCAGGCTCCCTGCCCCGCTGGACGAGCCATTCGCGCACCAGCTCCCAGCGCGGCGGCAAACCGGTCACCGCCAGCCAGATGGGCAAGGGGGACGGGGGATCGGACAAGAGCCCGAGCAGCCCCTTCTCCTCCCCCTGCCAGGTGCGGATGGTACGGCGCAGTCCGCTCAGGCGGCGCTGACGCTGCGGCCCCAGATAAAGCCCCTTGAGCAGGCTCAGCAGATCGTCGGCCAGCAGCGGCTTGGCCAGGGCCGCCAGCACGTTGAACCCGGCATCGTGCAGCAGGCGGCGGGCGCCGTCGATCAGGGTCTGGTCGTGGGCGGAGAGCAGCACGATGGGCAGGCCGCTGTGCTGGTATTGGGGCTGGCTCATCAGCAGGCTGATGGCATCCTGATCCACCAGGCTGAGATCGCTCACCAGCAGCTTGATCTCGCCACCGGCCAGCGCCTTGATGCAGGCATTGCCATCCTGCACCCACTGACAGGGCAATCCCAGTCCCCTGATCTCCTGCTGGATGTGGGCCCCCTGAAACGGGTGATCCTCCAGCAACAACACCTGGGTCTGGGCCAGCCACTCCTGCCACGCCAGATAGCGGCCATTGACCCCCGCCAGCCAGTCATCGGTGAGGCGATAGATCCCCTCCGCCTGCGCTGTCAATTGCGGCAGGTAGTCGGCAGCGGCGTGGGAGTCGGGATCGAACAGGGCGATGGCACCGGCGGCAAACAGACCTTCCCACTGCCAGCAGGCATCGGGCCGGGTGCGGCGCAGGGTGGCAAATTCCGGCAGTTCGACGGCTTTTGCCGCCCGATAGGCAACCCCGTCCAGGGCATAGATGGTCACGGGGTGGAACAGGCGCTCATCCGTCTCTTCCGAGTTCAGCAAGGCCAGTAACTCTTCATCTGTGATGATCATGTCAGAGCCTCTCACGTAGTCGCCGGCACACCTCGTCCAGAGCTTGCCGCAGCGGGGGTAGCAGGGGTTGCCGTGGATCCCGTTTCCACTGTTCAATCACCTGGACGAGCGGGGTCGCGCCCACCATTTTGGCGGCCCCCTTCATCTTGTGTAAAGCGGCTTCCAGTGCCATCTCGTCTGCTTGTGTGACACAGCGCTCAATGTCGGCCAGATCCTGGCCGGTCGCCTCCAGATAGAGGGAGATGAGCTCGGGGGTGAGCAGCGGCATCTGGGCTTCTGACCAAGAAGCAGGCGCTGCCGCCTTCTGCTCCGGGTTCGGCTCGGGTGCGGGGTCCCCCAGGGTGCGCAGCAGATTGGCGAGATCCTTGAGCAGCAGCGGCTTGTCCAGATGACCACGACAACCGCAGCTGGCCAACTGCGCCGCCGCCGGCTCGCTGAGATCGGCGGTGATCACGTAGGTGGGCAGATGTTGCCAGCGCGGGGTGTCTCGCAGTCGGCGGCAGAGCTCGGCCCCGTCCATCACCGGCATCTGCAGATCAGTCAGCACCAGATCGACCGTCTCGTGCTGCAGCATGTCGAGCGCCAACTGGCCGTTGGCCGCGCTGATCACCTGGGCCCCCAGCTGGGTCAGCTGCATGCTGATCAACACCCGGTTCACCTCGTGATCTTCAACCAGCAGCACCCGCATCCCCTGCCCCGGCAACGTGATCATGCCCTGGGCAGAGGGCACCAGCCGCGGCTGCATCAGGCTGACTACAGAGCCCGGCACCCAGGGTTCGCCCTGCCAGTCCCAGTAGCGCAGCCCCTGTTCATCCTGGCGGGCGCTCAGTACCGGGCCGGCCGGATCGTCCGGCAGATCGAGCTCGCCGAGCCAGGGCAGCAGATAGTCCCGCTCCGCTCCGTCGAGCGCCACATGGACGCTGCTCACCCGCGGGCGCCAGCGCGGCATCTCCTGCAGCAGCACCAGCGGCAATGCACAGGTGAAGCGGCTGCCGCCGGTCGTGCGCGGCTCGACCCGGATCTCGCCCCCCATCTGCTCCATCAGCTGGCGACAGATGGCGAGCCCGAGCCCGGTCCCCTGCGCCCGCGGCTGCCCCTCCTCCCCACCCTGTTCAAAGGGCAGGAACAGGCGCGGCAGCAGCTCGGCACTGATGCCGGGCCCCTCGTCATCCACCCCGCACAACAGCTGGGTGCCGTCCCGGTGGGCCCACAGTACCACCTCGCCACGGCTGCTGAACTTGATGGCATTGGCCAGCAGGTTGTGCAGCACCTGCTGCACCCGATGGGGATCCAGCTCCACCTGAGCGGGCAGTCGGTGATCCAGATCGAGCCGCAGTTGCAGCCGCTTGGAGCGGGCCTTGGACCAGTGCACGGCGGCCACATGCTCGCACAAGTCCACCAGATCGGTGGGTTGGGGCGAGAGCGCCAGCTGCCGGTTCTCGTTGCGGCTGAAATCGAGCACGTCGTTGAGCAGGCCCAGCAGCTCGTCCCCTGCCTGCCTGACATGGGAGAGCGCAGAGTGCTGCTCGGCATTGAGGGGGGTGTGGCTGAGCCACTCCAGCAGCCCCAGGATGGCGTTCATGGGGGTGCGAATTTCGTGGCTCACCGCCGCGAGGAAGCGGCCCTTGGCCAGCACGGCCTGCTCGGCCCGCTCATGGGAGGCCTGCAGTGCCTGCTCCTGCTCGACCCGCACCGTCACATCCTGCACCACCCCGTATACCCGCCACCCCTGCTCGGGCAGGCTGCGCCCCCGGCCGTAGAACTGCAGCCAGCGGGTACCCTTGAGCGGATGCTGGTAGCGCAGGGCATAGGAGAAGGGCTGGCCGGCCTGCAGCATCTCGCGCATGGGCTGCTGCATCTCGACCTTGTCCTGCGGCGCAAGCCGTCCCAGCGCCTCGCCCGGGTTGCGGCGGATCTGCTGACTGGCCAGCCCCAGCAGCTCATAGCTGCCGCGGCTGATGAACTCCACCTGGCGGATCCCCTCCTCGTGCAGCAGGAACTGGATCACCACGCCGGGTACCGTGTTGGTCAGCGCCCGCAGGCGCCGCTCGGCCTGACGCAACAAGCGGGTGCGCTCGCGCAGGGCACTGATGTTGGAGAGCGCGATGAGATCCCCCGCCGGCGACTGCTTGCCGAGCTGGAGCGGGATCTGGGCGTAGGAGTAAACCTGATCACCCAGCGCCATCTCCCCCTCGCTCTCTTGCAACTGGGCCTGCGGCAGCTGCAGTTCCGCCAGGTAGCGGGCCTCCAGCCGCTTGGCCTGCTTGTTGCGCTTGATGATCTCGCCCTGATTGTCCCGCAGGAACACCGGCACCGGCAGTGCCTGGAACAGGGACTCCCGGAACTGGCTCTCCAGAGCCAGGGTCCGCTCCATCGCCTGGCGCTGACTCACCTCCCGGGCCAGCTGCTGGCGCGAGCGCCAGATCAGCCAGATGACACCGGCACTGATCAGCAGCGCCAGCAACACCGAACCCAGCCAGATCCCGTAGCTGACCCCGGCCTGCTGGGTCAGTACCAGCCGGTGCCAGCGCAGTTTGAGATCGTCATTCTGCTTGCCGGTGAGGGTCATCAGACTCTGCTCCATCACCCCGGCAAGCCTGGGGCTGTGCCGACTGATGGCAAACCCCAACCCGAAACGCTGCGGCAGCTCCCGCACCTCCAGCCCGTCCAGCTGGTTGTTGCGAAGCGGGTATTGCAGCTGATAGAGCTCGGCCAGCATGGCGTCGGCCGCGCCGCTCTGTACCGCCGCGATCCCCGCTGCCAGGGTGTCGCTCTTGCGCCAGTGATGCGTACCCTCCAGGCGGGTCAGCATCTCTTCGTCATAGAGGGTGGCGGGCACCGCTATCCTGCCCTTCACCGCCGCCAGCGTCTCGAACGGCTGGGTCTTGCGGCTCACCAGGGCATAACGGCTGACCGCCATGATCCGGGTAAAGTCGAAGGCATCGGTCAGCGCCGGCGTCTCCAGCAGGCCGACCATCATGTCAGCCTCGCCGCTTTGCAGCTTGGCCAGCGCCTCTTCTCGGCTTGCGGTGGGGATCACGTGGAAGTTGAGCCCGGTCTGCTGGCTCACCAGTTTCAGCACGTCCGCGCTCCACCCCTTGAGATCGCCCTGCTCGTCGAGGCCGCTGTAGGGCATCAGATCCGGGTTGACCACCAGCTTGATGGCGCTGGAGGTGCCGACCAGCCAGGCCTGCTCCTTGTCGGTGAAGTGGAGCGGGTTGATGTCCTGTTCCCCCTGTGCCAGGTAGCGGTCGAGATCCTGATAGAGGGAGCCCGGCGGCAGGTAGCGGATGGCGGTGTCGATCAGCTCGCGCAGTGCCGGTTTGTCCCGCATCATCAGCCGGTAACTCACCACCAGCTCGTCGCTGCGCAGGCGTCGCAGCCGCAGCCCGGTGTCCGGGTATTCGCGCATCAGGTAACGCAGTTGCAGGTAGTCGCCGAGGTAGGCCGTCCCCTTGCCCGCCGCCAGCGCCGCGTACCAGTTGTCCGCCTCGGTCAGGGGCTGCTGGGTTGAATGGGGATAGAGGGCTCGCAGCACCTCGTTCGCCTGCCAGATGGGCGAGACCAGAAACCTGGCCTGCCCCAGCTCGCCGCGATAGAGGATGGCGGACTCGGCCTCCAGCATGGCACGACTGAGCGCCATCCCGGGCAGGGCCTCCAGGGAGGGGCCCACGTTGGGAATGAGATCGCAGCGCCCCTCCAGCAATCCGCTGCGCACGGCAGACCAGTTGGGCAGCTTCTGATAGATGAGCGGAAAGGGGAGCTGTTCGGCCAGTCGCTCCATCTGATCGACCAGCAGCCCTCCCGACTCATCGAGATAAGGCGGCCTGATGAGCGCCGGATAACAGATGGTCAGCGACTTGGTGGCATCGGCAAATGCCTTGGCGGTCGTGGAGAGAGGCAGATCCATCGCCTGCAGTGGCGCGGCCAGCAGCAGACCTAGCAAAAGACTGGTTTTTATCATGAAAAAGTAAAAGCCAGGCGGTTGCCTGGCTTTTTGTCACTCGTTGGGTTCAACATTTTCGACCCTGGCCTTGAGTTTCTGACCAGGGCGGAAGGTGACCACCCGCCGGGCGCTGATGGGAATATCTTCGCCGGTTTTCGGGTTACGTCCTGGACGCTGGTTCTTCTCACGAAGATCAAAGTTACCGAAGCCTGAAATCTTGACTTGTTCACCACGCTCAAGCGCTTGTCTGATCTCTTCAAAGAAGGCTTCCACCATATCTTTGGCTTCACGCTTGCTCATCCCGAGCTGGGTGAACAGGTGCTCTGCAATGTCGGCTTTGGTAAGCGCCATAGATCAATCCCTCAAGGATGCATTCAACTCTTCACCAAGGGCCCGCACGACATTGTCTACGGTCTCGGCAATCTCTTTCTCCTCCAGAGTGCGCTGGGTGTCTTGCAAAACAAGACTGATGGCCAGGCTCTTCTTGTCCTCGGCCATACCAGCACCCTGGTATACGTCAAACAAGTTTATTCCAACTACCTGATTTCCGCCAACTTTTTTAATTACTGCCAGCACATCGCCGGCCAGAACCGCAACATCAACCACCACGGCGATGTCGCGACGGTTGGCCGGGAAGCGGGAAACTTCGGCTGCAACCGGCACCTTGGCCGGGGTCAGCTTGTCCAGCTCCAGCTCGAACATCACGGCGCGGCTCTTGAGGCCCAGCTTCTTCTCGAGGCTCGGGTGGATCACGCCGATGTGGCCGATGACCTCGCCATTGCGCAGGATCGACGCGCTCTGGCCCGGGTGCAGGGCACTGTGCTCGGCACGCTCGAAGGTGAAGGTGGCGCCTTCGGCGGTCAAGTCCAGCACAGCTTCCAGATCCCCTTTCAGATCAAAGAAGTCGGCAGCGCGGCTCTTGATGTCCCAGTGCTCGTCGCTCTGGTTGCCGGTGATGATGCCGGCCAGCATGGGCTCCTGACGGATGCCGTTCTCGGCATTTTCGTCCTTGATGAAACGCAGGCCCTGCTCGAACAGGCGCACACGCGGCTGCTGACGGTTCTGGTTGTAGACCACCGCCTGTACCAGACCCGGGAACAGAGAGACACGCATGGCGGACATCTCGACCGAGATCGGGTTCGGCAGCACGATGGCATCGCTATGCGGGAACAGGGTCTGCTGAGCCTTGGGATCCACGAAGCTGTAGGTGATCGCTTCCTGGAAGCCGCGATCGACCAGCAGGTCGCGCACCCGCTTCAGGGTCACCTGCCCTTCTGCCTGCTCGACCATCGCGAGCGATGCGGCGGGCTTGAGGTTCGGGATGTTGTTGTAGCCGTAGATGCGGGCCACTTCCTCGATGAGGTCTTCCTCGATGGCGATATCGAAACGCCAGGAGGGGGCCAGCGCAGTCCAGCCGTCGGCGTCCACGGTCACCTGCATGCCCAGACGGGTCAGGATCTCGACCACCTGAGCATCCGCCACGCTGATGCCGATCACCTTGTCGAGCTTGGTGCGGCGCAGCTTGATAGGGGCTGCTTTGGGCAGATGATCATCGGATTTGACCTCGATAACCGGGCCCGCTTCACCGCCGCAGATATCCAGCAGCAGACGGGTGGCACGGTCCATCACCTTGGCCTGCAGCTCTGGATCCACCCCGCGCTCGAAGCGGTGGGAGGAGTCGGTGTGCAGACCGTAGGCACGGGCACGACCGGTGATGGAGAGCGGCGCGAAGAAGGCGCACTCCAGCAGGATGTCGGTGGTGGTCTCGGACACACCGGTGCGATTGCCACCGAAGATGCCGGCCATGCAGGCAGGGCCCTTGGCATCGGCAATCACGAGCGTGGTCTCTTTGAGCTTCACTTCGTTGCCATCGAGCAGGGTCATGGGCTCGTCGGCACGGGCACGACGAACCACCAGTTCCCCTTCCAACTTGGCCAGATCGAAGGCGTGCATCGGCTGACCGTATTCCAGCAGCAGGTAGTTGGTGATGTCGACGATGGCGTCGATGGAGCGGATGCCGCCACGGCGCAGCTTCTCCTGCATCCAGAGCGGGCTCTGGGTGTGCAGGTTCAGCCCCTTGATGACGCGGCCCAGATAACGGGGACAGTCTGCTGGCGCTTCGACCCGGATCGGGAAGGTGGCGTCAATGGTGGCGGCAGCAGGGGTCCAGGTCGGCTCGACCACGTCCACGCTGTTGAGCACGCCGATTTCACGGGCCAGACCCGCGATGCCGAGGCAATCGGCGCGGTTCGGAGTCAGATCCACGTCGATGCTGACGTCGTTGAGCGCCAGGTAGTCGCGGATGTCGGTGCCGATGGGGGCGTCAAGCGGCAGCTCGATGATGCCGTCGGCCTCGACGTCGATGCCCAGCTCGCTGAAGGAGCAGAGCATGCCGTGGGACGGCTGGCCACGCAGCTTGGCTTTCTTGATGGTGAAATCACCCGGCAGGGTCGCCCCTACCTTGGCCACGCACACTTTGAGGCCGGCACGGCAGTTAGGCGCACCGCAGACGATGTCCAGCAGCTCTTCTTCGCCCACGTTGACCTTGGTCACCCGCAGCTTGTCGGCGTCCGGGTGCTGGGCGCACTCGACCACTTCACCCACCACCACGTTGTTGAACTGGCCGGCCACCGCTTCCACGGCGTCCACTTCCAGACCGGCCATGGTGATCTGTTCGGCCAGTGCATTGTCACTCAACTCGGTGCGGACCCACTCCATCACCCAGGATTTACTGAATTTCATGTTCTCTCGCCCTTACTTGAACTGCTTGAGGAAGCGCAGGTCGTTTTCGAAGAAGGCACGCAGGTCGTTGACCCCGTAACGCAGCATGGTCAGGCGCTCAACGCCCATGCCGAAGGCAAAGCCGGAGTATTTTTCCGGATCGATGCCGACCGAACGCAGCACGTTCGGGTGCACCATGCCGCAGCCCAGCACTTCCAGCCACTTGCCGTTCTTGCCCATCACGTCCACTTCGGCGCTCGGCTCGGTGAACGGGAAGTAGGAAGGACGGAAGCGAATGGTCAAGTCTTCCTCGAAGTAGTTGCGCAGGAAGTCGTGCAGGATGCCCTTGAGCTCGGTGAAGCTGGCATGCTCGTCAACCAGCAGGCCTTCGACCTGATGGAACATCGGGGTGTGGGTCATGTCGTAGTCGTTACGATAGACGCGGCCCGGCGCTATGATGCGGATCGGCGGCTGCTGATGCTCCATGGTGCGGATCTGCACGCCCGAGGTGTGGGTACGCAGCATCAGATCAGGATTGAAGTAAAAGGTATCGTGATCGGTACGCGCCGGGTGGTGCGCCGGGATGTTCAGCGCATCGAAGTTGTGGAAGCCATCTTCAATCTCGGGACCACGGGCAACCTTGAAGCCCATCTCGCCAAACAGGCGCTCGATGCGCTCGATGGTGCGGGTCACCGGGTGCAGACCGCCATTCTCGATGCGGCGGCCCGGCAGGCTGACGTCGATGGTCTCGGCGGCCAGCTTCTGGTTCAGCACGGCAACTTCGAGGGCTTCACGACGCCCGTTCAGGGCATCCTGAACCTGCTGTTTGGCCTGGTTGATCACGGCGCCCGCGGCGGGACGCTCTTCAGCGGACAGGGCGCCCAGGCCCTTCATCTGCTCGGTAAAAAAGCCCTTTTTACCCAGATATTTGACCCGGATTTCGTCAAGGGCGGCGATGTCGCTTACGCCCTCAATTTCGGCCCTGGCTTGGCCGACTACTTCTTCAAGCTGTTGCATGTCTTCCTCGTCACCACTCCCGGTACAGGAGCCTTTAGGCTAAATAAGGTCAAGAGGGGAATAATACAAAAAAAGCCCCTTCACTGACCATAGTTAAGGTGCCCTTTTCTCCCTAGAAATCATTTTGTTATCAAGTAGGGCTTCGAGCCGGACCTGCTTCTTCTTTGCGATTGGGTACACAATTTCAGTTTGATGGCATATGAAGCCATATGTATAGCTATCATGATGGTAGAGTCATCGCCGCCTGCAAGCGACAAATGACAGACAACAAAAAAGGAGGCCTAGGCCTCCTTTTAGCATTTATAACAGAACCGGATTAAACCAGAGCTGCTTTGGCCTTTTCAACCAGGGCGGTGAAAGCCAGCTTGTCGTGAACGGCGATATCGGACAGGATCTTGCGATCGATCTCGATGGAAGCCTTCTTCAGACCGTTGATCAGACGGCTGTAGGACAGACCATTCTGACGGGCTGCTGCGTTGATACGAGCAATCCACAGCTGACGGAACTGACGCTTTTTCTGGCGACGGTCACGGTAGGCATACTGACCAGCTTTGGTTACCGCTTGTACCGCTACGCGGTAGACACGGGAACGGGCGCCGTAGTAACCCTTGGCGGCTTTCATTACTTTCTTGTGACGAGCGCGAGCGGTCACACCACGTTTAACTCTTGGCATTTTTCACATCCCCCCTTATGCGTACGGCAGACAAGCGACAACACGTTTGTGGTCGGCAGCGGAAACAAAGAACTTCGGTCCCAGCTGACGCTTACGCTTACTGCTCTTCTTGGTCAGGATGTGACGCAGGTGGTTGTGCTTGCACTTGAAGCGACCTGAGCCAGTCTTCTTGAAGCGCTTTGCGGCGCCCCGGTTGGTTTTCATCTTCGGCATTTCATAC
Source organism: Aeromonas sp. s3 (assembly GCF_040907805.1). NCBI lineage: Bacteria > Pseudomonadati > Pseudomonadota > Gammaproteobacteria > Aeromonadales > Aeromonadaceae > Aeromonas > Aeromonas sp. s3. Next base: position 65,555 of record NZ_JBFOCQ010000033.1, on the reverse strand, counting down.
TCCGCATTGTGAGTGACAACAAAATCGCAAGGCGAACCGACTCATGGGGCTGGCCCCATGAGTCAATTTCTTGTGGGCCTTAAGATTTCTTCTTGGGTGCGAGGACCATCACAGCTTGACGGCCTTCGACTTTCGGGAACGATTCGACTACGGCCAGCTCTTCCAAGTCGTTCTTGACGCGCTCCAGAACCTTGATACCAAGATCCTGGTGGGCCATTTCACGACCACGGAAGCGCAGGGTGACCTTTGCCTTGTCCCCGTCTTCCAGAAAGCGAACCAGGTTGCGTAGTTTTACCTGATAGTCGCCTTCGTCGGTGCCAGGACGGAATTTGATTTCCTTGACCTGGACGACTTTCTGCTTTTTCTTCTGTTCTTTGGTGGTTTTGCTCTTTTCGTAGAGGAATTTGCCGTAATCCATGATCCGGCAAACGGGCGGCTCAGCGTTCGGACTGATCTCGACCAGATCCACTCCGGCCTCAAGGGCCAAGTTCAGAGCATCCTGGATGGAGGTGATGCCAATGGCTTCACCATCCAGGCCAGTCAGACGAACTTCTTTCAGACGGATCTCTTCGTTGATCCGGTGAGCGCGGGCTTGCGGTTGCTTGCCCAGTTTTTTTCCGCCTTTTATAGCTTATTCCTCCACTTTCTTTTGTCCGCGGGTCTGAACTTCCTGGGTCAACAGAGCAATCAGCTCTTCAACAGGATAAGAGCCCAGGTCAGCCCCTTTACGGGTACGTACTGCAATCTTGCCGGCTTCTACTTCTTTGTCGCCGCAGACCAGCATAAAAGGTACCCGCTTCAAAGTATGCTCGCGGATTTTAAAGCCAATCTTCTCATTTCTCAAGTCCGCTTTTGCGCGAAGGCCCGCATCATTCAATGCTTTGGCTACTTTCACCGCATAATCGGCCTGATTGTCGGTAATATTCATGACCACGGCCTGGGTAGGTGCCAACCAGGTCGGGAACAGTCCGGCGTACTCTTCGGTCAGGATCCCGATGAAACGCTCCAGCGAGCCCAGAATGGCGCGGTGGATCATCACGGGGACGTGACGTTCGTTGTCTTCGCCCACATAGGTGGCACCCAGACGGCCCGGCAGGGCAAAATCGAGCTGCACGGTACCACATTGCCAAGCACGGTCAAGGCAGTCATGCAGGGTGAATTCGATCTTGGGACCGTAGAAGGCCCCCTCGCCCGGCTGCAGGTCGTACTTCAGACCATTCAGCACCAGCGCTTCGGCCAGCGCGGCCTCGGCGCGATCCCAGGCTTCGTCGGAGCCGATACGCTGTTCCGGACGAGTGGAGAGCTTGACCACGATGTTCTCGAAACCGAAGGTGCCGTAGACGTCGTAGACCATGCGGATGCACGCAGACACCTCTTCCATGATCTGCTCTTCAGTACAGAAGATGTGAGCATCATCCTGAGTGAAACCCCGTACCCGCATCAGGCCGTGCAAGGAGCCTGACGGCTCGTTGCGGTGGCAGGAGCCGAACTCGGCCATGCGCAGCGGCAGATCGCGGTAGGATTTCAGACCCTGGTTGAAGATCTGCACGTGACCCGGGCAGTTCATCGGCTTGATGGCGTACTCGCGGTTCTCGGACTGGGTGGTAAACATGGCCTGGGCGTACTTCTCCCAGTGACCTGAACGCTCCCACAGCACGCGATCCATCATGAAGGGACCCTTCACTTCCTGATAGTCGTACTCTTTGAGTTTGCCGCGGATAAAGGTTTCCAGCTCGCGGAAGATGGTCCAGCCGTCGTTGTGCCAGAACACCATGCCAGGCGCTTCTTCCTGCATGTGGTACAGGTCGAGCTGCTTGCCGATCTTGCGGTGGTCGCGCTTGGCGGCCTCTTCCAGACGCTGCAAGTAGGCCTTGAGCTGCTTCTTGTCGGCCCAGGCGGTACCGTAGATACGCTGCAGCATCTTGTTGTTGGAGTCGCCGCGCCAGTAGGCGCCGGACATTTTCTGCAACTTGAAGTGGTGGCAGTGACGCATGTTGGGCACGTGCGGGCCGCGACACATGTCGATGTACTCTTCGTGATGATAAAGACCTGGCTGATCATCACGGGCAATGTTCTGATCCAGGATCTCGACCTTATAGGTCTCGCCACGGGCTTCGAACACATCGCGTGCTTCCTGCCAGGAGACCTTCTTCTTGACGACGTCGTAATCCTTGGCGGCCAGCGCCAGCATGCGCTCTTCCAGGGCAGCCAGATCTTCATCGGTCAGGGTGCGGTCGAGATCGATGTCGTAGTAGAAACCGTTGTCGATGACGGGACCGATGGCCATCTTAGTCTGGGGCCAGAGTTGCTTGATGGCATGACCCAGCAGGTGAGCACAGGAGTGGCGCAGAATGTCCAGACCTTCTTCGTCTTTGGCGGTGATGATGGCCAGGGAGGCATCGGCTTCGATCAGCTCGCAGGCATCAACCAGTTCACCGTTTACCCGACCGGCAATGCACGCCTTGGCGAGACCGGGACCGATGTCCGCGGCCACGTCCATGACGGAAACGGCGTGGGCAAATTGACGTTGGCTGCCATCAGGCAGAGTAATGATTGGCATTGTGTGTTTCCTTATACAGTGGTGCCCCCTACCAAAGGGCACATGCGGGATGGAAAGATTCATTCAAAAATGGGTGATGTTCTGGCTCTCCACAGCACTTTGCGAAGGCGCCCCGTGACGCAAACAACCCGTTCAACGTCGCAAGACAAACCAAAAACCGGACCATGCTACCAGAAGTAAGCAAGGCTGTATCGGGTTTGCTGAGATTTTCTACAACCAGATGAGCCGCTTGCCGGTTATTCCCCCAGCAGGGGCTGCCAGTTGAAATCGAACGTGGAGCTCCCCTCCTGGGCCAGTTCCAGCTCCTGCAGCACCTTGAGCGCCAGCTGGTTGCCCTGCCTGGCGGCCTGATAGAGCCACTCCTTGGCACGGGGCAGATCGACCCGCCCGCTGACCCCCATCAGATGCAGCACTCCCACCTTCAACATGGCGGGCACATCGCCGTTCTTGGCCGCCAGCTCCATCCAGTGAAACGCCTCGCGCAGATCCCGCTTCACCCCGGCACCCCGCAAATAGAGCTCCCCCAGCCGGTACTGGCCGAAGGCGTCCCCCGCCTGCGCCGCCTGACGATAGAGGCTGATGGCGCGATCCATATCCTGCTCGCTCCCCTGCCCCATTTCATGGCTCCAGCCCATCAATGCCTGGGCCCGTGGCTGGCCCTGATCCGCCAGCGGCGACCAGATCCGGGTTGCCTCATCGAAGTGGCCGGTGTGCCAAGCGCGGTTGGCCGAGGCCAGCTCCTGCTCGGTAGAGAGCGGGATCAGGCGCCAAATAACCAGCGCAATGACGGCGATGAAGATCCAGCGAGAGGTGATGGGTGCCATGATGATTTCCGTGATCCAGTTCGCATTTCGTCTATGTAAACGAAATGTAGCGCCGCGATCAAGCAAGAGATCCTTTTGACATGCTTTTTATGGCGGGATAGGTCGGCAAAACTTGCATTCGGCAATGAGGGTCAGCATGATAACTGTATATATAAACAGTGTTGGTGCAATGCGATGGCAGGACGAGGCAGTTTCCACAATGTTGATCACCGTTTCAGCGGCCAGCGGGTCGATGCGGTCGACGACGGCTGGGCCCAACCCGAGTGGGAAACGGCATTTGCCGCCAGCGATCCCCGCACCGAGGCGACGGAGATCAGCGCCCGCAGCATCATCAGTTACAACAGCTCCCCCGACGTTCCCTTCGGCCGCTCCATCAATCCCTATCAGGGGTGCGAACACGGTTGCATTTACTGTTATGCCAGACCGAGCCACGCCTATCTCGAGCTCTCCCCCGGCCTCGACTTCGAAACCAGGCTGTTTGCCAAACTCAACGCCGCCGAGCTGCTGCGCCGGGAGTTTGCCAGACCCGCCTATCAGCCGCAGACCATAGTGCTGGGGGCCAATACCGACCCCTATCAACCTATCGAGCACCACTATCGCCTCACCCGCCAGTTGCTGGAAGTGATGCTGGCCCATCGCCATCCGGTGGGGATCATCACCAAGAGCGCCATGATATTGCGCGACCTCGATCTGCTGACCGAGCTGGCCCAAGAGGGGCTCTGTCAGGTGATGGTGTCAGTCACCACCTTGAATGAAACCCTGCGGCGACAGCTGGAGCCAAGAGCCAGCACAGGGGCCGGCCGGCTCAAGGTGGTGGAGAAACTGGCCAGGGCCGGCGTGCCGGTCGGGGTGCTGGCGGCCCCCATGATCCCGCGGCTCAACGAGCCCGAGCTCGAGCAGATCATCAAAAGCGCTGCCGAGGCCGGAGCCCATTGCGTCGACTATATCCTGCTGCGACTGCCCCATGAGCTGGCACCGCTGTTCAGTGACTGGCTGGAGCAATACTACCCAAGCCAGAAGGAGGCGATCCTCAACCAGCTGCGAGCCAGCCGGGACGGCGCCCTCAACAGTCCCGCCTTCGGGACCCGGATGCGGGGAGAAGGCCAGTTTGCCGATCTGCTGGCCCAGCGCTTTCGGTTGATCGCCAAGCGGCTCGGGCTCGGCAAGCGCCACTTTCAGCTGCGCCAGGATGCCTTCATCCGCCCAGGCGAGCAGTTGCGGCTGTTTTAGGCTCCCGTCAAGCCCGCCACGGACAAAGTCTCAGCCCCTTGGTCGCGACGCACTGGCCTTGCTGCTGCGGGCAATCAACTCGGCGGGCAAACGGGCTGGCTCATGTGCCACCTCAGGTTCATGTTCGCCTGCGCGGGCATCCATCTCTGCCTCGCCCCATACCCGGCTCCACCAGATCTCCCACATTACCCAGCTGGTCATGACATGCTCCTGGCAGGCGTTGCCTGCGTTTATGGTGGTTTCTCTCCAACGGGAGCAGCATGGCTGGCCGCCATGACAGAGCGATGACATTCACATGAAGGAGCCGTGTCGAGGCCATGATCCCATCAGGGCAACCCTGGCAAGCGGGTAGTGCCTGTTCTTCCTGCCATGACAGGCAAGACTGGACAGGGGAAAAAGGAAGAGAAGGAAGAGAAGGAAGAGAAGGAAGGAGGATAATGGGGGACGCCAGCAACAAGCGAGCCAATGAAAAGAGCGGCCATGAGGCCGCTCTTTGGTATCGGGTAAAGGGGAGCGATTATTCGTCGCCCGCTTCACCTGCATCGACAGCACCTGTGTCTGCGGCGGTATCGGTGCCTTCAGACACCTCACCCTCGACGGCCAGTGCCTCGGTTTCCTCTTCGTCACTCTCGGCAACACGCTGCAGACCGACCACGGTTTCGTCTTCACCGGTACGGATCAGACGCACACCGCCGGTGTTGCGGCCGATGACGCTCACCTCGGACACCCGGGTACGTACCAGGGTACCGCCGTTGGTGATCAGCATGATCTGGTCAGTATCCTCGACCTGGATCGCATCGATCACCTTGCCGTTGCGTTCATCCACCTTGATGGAGATAACGCCCTGGGTACCACGGCTCTTGGTCGGGTATTCGTCCAGCGCAGTGCGCTTGCCGTAACCGTTCTCGGTGGCGGTGAGGATGGCACCGTCGCCACGGGGCACGATGAGGGAAACCACCTTGTCACCGGCGCCCAGCTTGATGCCACGGACACCGGCGGCGGTACGACCCATCGGGCGCACGCCCTTGAAGGTGCCCTTGCTTTCGGTGCCTTCGCCGTTGTCGCTGCCATCATCGTCATTGCCGGCATCGTCGTCGGTTTCAACGTCATCGCTGACATCGGCATCAGCGCGACCGCTGCCTTCCGCGAAGCGAACGACTTTACCCGCATCGGAGAAGAGCATGATCTCGTTGCTGCCATCGGTGATATCCACCCCGATCAACTCATCACCCTCTTTGAGGTTGATGGCGCGGATACCGGAGGAGAGCGGACGGCTGAAGTCAGAGAGGCTGGTCTTCTTCACGGTACCGTTGGCGGTGGCGAAGAACACATACTTCTCGGCGTCATATTCCTTCACCGGCAGGATAGCGGTGATACGCTCACCCTCTTCCAGCGGCAGCAGGTTGATGATCGGACGACCACGGGCGCCACGGGACGCTTCCGGCAGCTGGTAAACCTTGAGCCAGTAGACCTTGCCACGGGTGGAGAAGCACAGAATGGTGTCGTGGGTGTTGGCCACCAGCAGACGCTCCACAAAGTCCTCTTCCTTGATCCGGGTGGCCGACTTGCCACGACCACCGCGGCGCTGGGCCTCATAGTCGGAGAGCGGCTGATACTTCACATAGCCCTGGTGAGACAGGGTCACCACCACATCTTCCGGAGTGATCAGATCTTCGATGTTGATCTCGGCACTGGACATGCTGATCTCGGTGCGACGCTCGTCGCCATACTGTTCGCGCACGGCCAGCAGTTCATCGCGGATCACTTCCATCAGACGAGCCGGGCTCGCCAGGATGTGCAGCAGCTCGGCGATGAGATCCAGCAGAGATTGGTACTCTTCCAGGATCTTCTCGTGCTCGAGGCCGGTCAGCTTGTGCAGACGCAGGTCAAGGATGGCCTGGGCTTGCTGTTCGGTCAGGAAATATTGACCTTCACGGATACCGAACTCGGGCTCCAGCCACTCTGGCCGTGCCGCATCGTCGCCCGCTTTTTCCAGCATGGCAGCCACGTTGCCGAGTTCCCAGCCCTTGGCAACCAGGCCCGCTTTCGCGTCGGCCGGGGTCGCGCTGTGGCGGATCAGCTCGATGATGGGATCAATGTTGGCCAGCGCAACCGCCAGACCTTCCAAAATGTGCGCCCGATCCCGCGCCTTGCGCAGTTCGAACACGGTCCGGCGAGTCACCACTTCACGGCGGTGCAGCAGGAACGCATCCAGGATCTCTTTAAGGTTCATCACCTTGGGCTGGTTGTTATCGAGCGCCACCATGTTGATGCCGAACGTGGTCTGCATCTGGGTGTGCTTGTAGAGATTGTTCAGCACAATCTCGCCGGACTCGCCGCGCTTGATCTCGATAACGATGCGCATGCCGTCTTTGTCAGACTCATCGCGCAGGGCACTGATGCCCTCGATCTTCTTCTCTTTGACCAGCTCGGCGATCTTCTCGATCAGTCGAGCCTTGTTCACCTGATAGGGGATCTCGTGAACGATGATGGTCTCGCGACTGGTCTTCTCGTCCACTTCCACTTCAGCTTTGGCCCGCACATAGATGGAGCCACGACCGGTACGGTACGCCTGCACGATGCCGGAACGCCCGTTGATAATGCCGCCGGTGGGGAAATCCGGGCCGGTGATGTAGGTCATCAGCTCGTCAATGGTGAGGTCGCCGTTTTCGATCAGCGCAAGGCAGCCATTGACAATCTCGGTGAGATTGTGAGGCGGAATGTTGGTCGCCATGCCCACCGCGATACCGGAGGAGCCATTGACCAGCAGGTTAGGAACCTTGGTAGGCATGACCGCCGGGATCATCTCGGTGCCGTCATAGTTCGGCACCCAGTCCACGGTCTCTTTGTCGAGATCAGCCAGCAGCTCGTGGGAGATGCGGGCCATCCGCACTTCGGTATAACGCATCGCCGCGGCGCTGTCGCCGTCGACTGAACCGAAGTTGCCCTGACCATCGACCAGCATGTAACGCATGGAGAAATCCTGCGCCATCCGGACAATGGTGTCATACACAGCGATATCGCCGTGCGGGTGATATTTACCGATTACGTCACCGACCACACGGGCCGATTTTTTATAGGGCTTGTTCCAGTCGTTCCCCAACTCGTTCATAGCAAACAGAACGCGGCGGTGAACCGGTTTCAAGCCATCACGCACATCCGGCAGAGCTCGTCCTACGATCACGCTCATGGCGTAATCAAGATAGGAACTCTTGAGCTCTTCTTCGATGTTGACCGGCGTGATCTCTCTGGCCAGATCGCTCATAGAAAGCCTTATCCCTAATTAGTTGTTCTTTGGCTTAAACAGCGCGACATGGTAACACACTGAGCCAAATACCTTAAGCCACAAATCGGGTATCAGATCGGGCTGGTGTGACAAAGTCCGTCCGTTATAATGCCCGCCAGGACAATAGATTGCGCCCATGACTCAGAAGCGGGCGCCCTGCCACAGGATCTTCGAAAAATGAACAGTGATGCCAATGTCGATCTGACAGAAATCGCCAAGTTTGAAGCCATCGCCTCCCGCTGGTGGGACATGGAGGGTGAATTCAAACCCCTGCATCAAATCAATCCGGTACGCCTTGACTGGATCACCGACAAAAGTGGCGGTCTGTTTGGCAAGCGCATTCTCGATATCGGATGTGGTGGCGGCATCCTCTCCGAGAGCATGGCCCGCCGTGGTGCCAAGGTCACCGGCATCGACATGGGCAAGGAGCCCCTCGGCGTCGCCCGCTTGCACGCCCTTGAGCAGGGTGTCGAGCTCGAATATCGCCAGATCACCGCCGAAGCCCATGCCTTGGAGGCCGCCGGCCAGTATGACGTGGTCACCTGCATGGAGATGCTGGAGCATGTACCGGACCCCGCCTCCGTGTTGCGCGCCATCGCCACCTTGGTGCGCCCGGGCGGTCGGGTGTTCGTCTCCACCATCAACCGCAACCCCAAATCCTATCTGATGATGATCATCGGGGCCGAATACCTGATGAAGATGGTGCCCAAGGGTACCCACGATCACAAAAAATTCATCACCCCGGCCGAACTGTGTCGCATGGGTGAAGCGGCTGGCCTGCTGGTGCGGGACATGAGCGGCGTCCACTACACCCCCCTCACCAACCAGTTCAAGCTCGGCAAGAATGTCGACGTCAACTATATGGTGGAGTTTGTCCGCCCGGAGCACGGTTGATGAGCGCCTCTCACCCTCTGCCCCTGCACGGTGTGCTGTTCGATCTGGACGGCACCCTGCTCGACACAGCCCCGGATCTGGGGGCCGCCGTCAACCATGTACTGATCAGCGAAGGCTTTGCGCCGCTCTCTGACGATATTATTCGTCAGACCACCTCCCACGGAGCGCTCGGGCTGCTGAAAGCGGGCCTCGGCGACGAACTGCTTGAAGAGCTGGGGGCCACCCGCCTGCGCAATGCCCTGCTCGACTACTACGCGGCCAATCTCTGCGTCGGTACCCGTCCCTATGAGGGAATGGTGGATCTTATCGAGTGGCTCGACGAGAAACAGCTCCCATGGGGCATAGTCACCAACAAGCCGGGCTTTCTCACCGAGCCACTGCTGGCAGCCCTGCCACAGCTTGCCAGCTGCGGCGTCACTGTCAGTGCCGACACCCTGCCGGTACGCAAGCCCGACCCCGCCCCCATGTTCTTTGCTTGTGAGAAGCTGGGGGTCGAAGCAGCTCACTGCCTCTATGTGGGGGATCATGTGCGGGATATCGAAGCGGGCCGCAACGCCGGCATGCGTACCGCCGTCGCCGGTTGGGGTTACCTCAATGACGACGAGGATCCCGCCCAGTGGGGCGCCGATCTTCACTTTGATACCGTGCAGGCTCTGCATCACTGGCTGCGCTACGAGCTGGATTAGCGGCCGCCGCCTGCCTGAGCAGTCGGGCAAGGCTGCCGTGGATACATATAGAAGTGGATGATCAGGGGGAGCTCCACGCCTGGGTTCTCTTGGATAACGCAGCAGGTGGATAACACAAGAGATGGATATCAGACGCAGCTTTGCGACCATCCCTTGAGCTGAGCGGTGAAAATGACGCCCATCTGGTCACTCGATCGGCAAAACGGAGGATCGGCAATTCATCCCCCGTTTTGCCGGTTTGACAAGCAGTGCGGCAGCGGGATCGGACACCTTTTGACCCTTGCTGCACAAGGGATAATCAGGCTGAATTTGCTAGTAAAAACACCCCGTTTTCGCAAGCAAAAAAAGTTATTTAAATTTTCCATGTTCGATCATCAGACTTGCATTTACCGGATCGGACGGATGAAAACCCGTTCGCTGTGAGCGTCCACTAACTCCATCGACAACACCCACAATTTATCCACAGCAATTGCCTTATCCACAGATTGCAAAGCCGGGCAGACCTCACTATCTTGTAGCTCGAATTCAAAATAACACTATATCTTGTGATTCATCGCACAATAGGTACCCACCTCCATCGCCCTTCCCGGGCCGGAGGCCAACGCCGTGCGATGGTTTTTCGGGAATCAACTAAAGGTCATCAGCCAATGAACTTGTTTGTGACGAAGCGTAACGGCCACAAAGAACCCATCGATCTGGATAAAATTCACCGCGTGCTCGACTGGGCTGCCGAGGGTCTCGACAACGTGTCGGTCTCCCAGGTGGAACTCAAGTCCCACATCCAGTTCTATGACGGCATCCGTACCGCCGATATCCACGAAACCGTCATCAAGGCCGCTGCTGACCTGATCTCCGAGCAAAGCCCGGACTACCAGTACATGGCCGCCCGTCTGGCCATCTTCCACCTGCGCAAGAAGGCCTACGGCCAGTTCGAGCCGCCCCACCTCTACCAGCACGTCGCCAAGCTGGTGGACATGGGCAAGTACGACAAGCACCTGCTGGAAGACTACAGCCAGGCCGAGTTCGAGGAGCTGAACACCCACCTCGACCACTGGCGCGACATGGACTTCTCCTACGCCGCGGTCAAGCAGCTGGAAGGCAAGTACCTGGTCCAGAACCGCGTCACCGGCGAAATTTACGAGAGCCCGCAGTTCCTCTACATCCTGGTAGCGGCCTGCCTCTTCTCCAAGTATCCGAAAGATACCCGTCTGGACTACATCAAGCGCTTCTATGATGCGGTCTCGACCTTCAAGATCTCGCTGCCGACTCCGATCATGAGCGGCGTGCGCACCCCGACCCGCCAGTTCAGCTCCTGCGTGCTGATCGAGTGCGACGACAGCCTGGATTCCATCAATGCTACCGCCAGCGCCATCGTGCGTTACGTGTCCCAGCGCGCCGGCATCGGCATCAACGCCGGTCGCATCCGGGGTCTGGGCAGCCCCATCCGTGGCGGTGAAGCCTTCCACACCGGCTGCATCCCCTTCTACAAGTACTTCCAGACTGCCGTGAAGTGCTGCTCCCAGGGCGGCGTGCGCGGCGGTGCGGCCACCCTGTTCTACCCGCTGTGGCACACCGAAGTTGAGAGCCTGCTGGTACTGAAGAACAACCGCGGCGTGGAAGAGAACCGGGTCCGTCACATGGACTACGGCGTGCAGATCAACAAGCTGATGTACCAGCGCCTGATCAAGGGCGGCGACATCACCCTGTTCTCCCCGTCCGATGCGCCGGGTTTGTACGATGCCTTCTTCGCAGACCAGGACAAGTTCGAAGAGCTCTACGTCAAGTACGAGCAGGATCCGAGCATTCGCAAGAAGACCCTCAAGGCGGTGGATCTCTTCTCCCTGATGATGCAGGAGCGCGCCGGCACCGGTCGCATCTACATCCAGAACGTGGACCACTGCAACACCCACAGCCCGTTCGATCCGAGCGTGGCGCCGGTGCGCCAGTCCAACCTCTGCCTCGAGATTGCGCTGCCCACCAAGCCGCTCAACAACGTGGATGACGAGGATGGCGAGATCGCCCTGTGCACCCTGTCGGCCTTCAACCTGGGCGCCATCGAGAAGCTGGAAGATCTGGAAGAGATGGCCGAGCTGGCCGTGCGCGCCCTGGATGCCCTGCTCGACTATCAGGACTACCCGCTCAAGGCCGCCAAAAAGGGCAGCATGAACCGTCGCACCCTGGGGATCGGCGTCATCAACTACGCCTACTACCTGGCGAAGAACGGTGCCCGCTACTCCGACGGTTCTGGTCTGGCGCTGACTCACCGCACCTTCGAGGCGATCCAGTACTACCTGCTGAAGGCATCCGTGCAGCTGGCCCGCGAGTTCGGCCCCTGCCCGGCCTTCAACGAAACCACCTATGCCCAGGGGATCCTGCCCATCGATACCTATAAAAAGGATCTGGACAACCTGTGCAACGAGCCGCTGCACCTGGACTGGGAAGCGCTGCGCGAGGAGATCCGCACCGTGGGTCTGCGCAACTCCACCCTGACCGCCCTGATGCCGAGCGAGACCTCCAGCCAGATCTCCAACGCCACCAACGGCATCGAGCCGCCGCGCGGCCTGGTCTCTGTCAAGGCCTCCAAGGACGGCATCCTCAAGCAGGTGGTGCCCGAGTATGACCGCCTGAAGGATCAATACGAACTGCTCTGGAAGCAACCGAGCGTCGATGGTTACCTGCAGCTGGTCGGTATCATGCAGAAGTTCGTGGATCAGGCGATCTCCGCCAACACCAACTATGATCCCGCCCGTTTCGAAGGCAACAAGGTACCGATGAAGCAGCTGCTCAAGGACTTGCTGACCGCCTACAAATACGGCCTCAAGACCCTGTACTATCACAACACCCGTGATGGTGCGGACGATGCCCAGACCGATCTGCAAGATGACGGTTGTGCCGGCGGCGCCTGCAAGATCTGATGAACCGGGCGGGAGCGACAAACTCCCGCCCTCCTGTTTCCCCTACTTCGCGATATTCGACAACCATGGCCTATTCAACTTTCTGCCAGACCCAAAACGACCAGCTCAAGGAGCCGATGTTCTTCGGCCAGTCGGTCAACGTGGCCCGATATGACCAGCAAAAACACGAAGTGTTCGAGCGCCTGATCGAGAAGCAGCTCTCCTTCTTCTGGCGCCCGGAAGAGGTGGACGTCTCCCACGACCGCATCGACTTCCAGGCCTTGCCGCCCCACGAGCAGCACATCTTCATCTCCAATCTGAAGTACCAGACCCTGCTGGACTCCATCCAGGGTCGCAGCCCCAACGTGGCGCTGCTGCCGCTGGTCTCCATTCCGGAGCTGGAAACCTGGATCGAGACCTGGGCCTTCTCGGAGACCATCCACTCGCGCTCCTACACCCATATCATCCGCAACATCGTCAACACCCCCGCCCAGGTGTTTGACGACATCGTCACCAACGAGCAGATCCTGAAGCGCGCCGGCTCCATCAGCCACTTCTACGACGATCTGATTGAAGCGACCGCGCTCTACCACCTGCACGGTGAAGGTACCCATCAGGTGGCCGGCCGCGAGGTGACCATCACATTGCGCGAGCTCAAGAAGAAGCTCTATCTGTGCCTGATGAGCGTCAACGCACTGGAAGCGATCCGCTTCTACGTCAGCTTCGCCTGCTCCTTCGCCTTCGCCGAGCGCGAGCTGATGGAGGGCAACGCCAAGATCATCAAGATGATCGCCCGCGACGAAGCGCTACACCTGACCGGTACCCAGCACATGCTGAACCTGATGCGCAGCGGCCAGGACGACCCCGAGATGGCCGAGATCGCCCGCGAGTGCGAGCAGGCCTGCTTCGATCTGTTCAAGGAAGCCGCCATCCAGGAGAAGGAGTGGGCCGAGTACCTGTTCCAGGACGGCTCCATGATCGGCCTGAACAAGGACATCCTCTGCCAGTACGTGGAGTACATCACCAACCTGCGGATGGCCGCCGTTGGCCTGCAACCGGCCTTTGCCGGCGCCAAGCAGAACCCGATCCCCTGGATCAACACCTGGCTCTCCTCCGACAACGTGCAGGTCGCCCCGCAGGAAGTGGAAGTGAGTTCCTACCTGGTGGGTCAGATCGACAGCGAAGTGAACGCCGAAGACCTGGGTGATTTCGAGCTGTGAGTGACGCCACCGGCACGCTGACCGAGCCCCTGCACACCGCCCCCGCCAAGAGCGAGACGGGCGCACCGCAGGTACACACCCGGGATGGCGTGCTGCACGCCCACCCCGGCGAGAGCGTGCTGGAGACCCTGGAGCGTCACGGTCATCACGTGGAGTTCCAGTGCCGCAGCGGTTATTGCGGTGCCTGCCGTACGCCGCTGCTGGCAGGCAAGGTGCACTATGCCGCCGTGCCGCTCGCCTTTGTCTCGCAGGGAGAGTGCCTGCCCTGCTGCTGCAAACCGGTGGGCGCCATCCGGCTCGACATCAAGAAGGGCTGAGACCCCCTCAGGTTCGCGTCAGCAAACAAAAAGCCACCGGATTGCTCCGGCGGCTTTTTTACATCCATCTCTATGCCTTCGGGCGGCTGATGCACAACCGCCCCCACAGGGCCTTACAGCCAGGGCGCGGCGGTCGGCCCATGGTGCAGACCCAGCTTCCAGACCCGGCCGAAGTGCTTGTAGTGACCGGCCGCGACACCGGCCTTCTCGCCCATGCCGTGGTAGAGGTCGAGGTGGCCCTTCTTCACCGCTCCGCCCACATCCAGCGCGATCAACAGCCGCAGCTGATGCTTGCCGGTCCAGTTACCCTCTTTGTCCAGCAGCGGTACTTCCGCCAGGATCGGCGTGCCCATCGGCAGCAGGGTCTTGTCAGCGGCCACCGCCGCCATCGGCAGCAGCGGAATGCCGGCGGCCCCGATCACGTCGTTGGTGGGGCGACGCTCGAAGAAGACATAGGAAGGGTTCTGCTCCACCAGCTCCTTGACGCTCTCCTCCGGCTGACGGTTAGCCCACTCCTTGATGGCCTTCATGGACATCTGCTCCCTGGGCACCTCGCCGCGATCGATCAGCACCCGGCCGATGCTGACGTAACCGTGACCGTTCTTGCCGCTGTAGCCCAGATACTGCAGCCTGTCGTCATCGCCATAGTGAACAAAGCCCGAGCCCTGCACGTCCATCAGGAAGTTGTCGATAAGAGACTTGCTGTAGCCCAGCTCCAGCCCGCGGTTGGCCAGCGCCCCCTGGTGGATCTGGGCCCGGGTCGGACAACGACTGCCGCAGTTGGGCATGGCGTAGATGGGGTACTTGTATTTCGCATCCGGGCGGTGGCGCACCTCCAGCACCGGCGAGTAGTAACCGGTGAACAGCACGTTGCCCATCCGATCCGAGCCCCCCAGCTGGGCCAGGCTGATGCCGTAGCGGGTAATGTCGGCGGGATTGCCGCCGTTCGCCACCCAGCGGGAGAGCTGATGATAGAGTTCGCCATAGCGGCGGGTCATCTTGCCGGAGCGCTCCAGCACCAACCTGCTCTGGGGGCCGAACTTGCTGTAGTCGGCGCGCACGCGGCTGTTGACGCGCTCAACCCGCACCAGATCGTCGGGCAGCATGCCGTCCAGATACTGCTTGCCCAGATTTTCCGGCACCTCGCAGTTGAGAAAACATCTGGCATCAGGTTTGTTTTTGGGCACCTGGGCTTGCTCAGAGTTGCCCGCACAACCGGCCAACCCCAGCACAGCGGCGGTCAGCCAGTACGCGTGTTTATTCATATGTCCTCATATAACACCAAGCGTCATGTTCGGCGGGGAAGATGCCAAATTTGCAGGGGGAAAGCAAACGCCTTCAAGCCTGCGACGACGGATTTCTCCAAAGGGGATCTTCTGGGTTATAACAAGGTAACAAGGTGTGAGGGGCCATGGATGGAACAGCTCGAGATCTTCCCGCTGCAGAGCCCCTGCATCGGGGTCTGTGAAGTGAACAACAAGGGCTACTGCAAGGGGTGCCTGCGCAGCCGCGAAGAGCGCTTCAACTGGCTTACCATGACCCCGGCTCAGCAGCAGGAGGTGATGCGCCTGTGCCGGGGCCGCAAGGCGCGGGTGGAGGCGGCCCGCCGCAAAGCGCTGGAGGCAGCCCAGAACGAACCGCAAGAGCAACCGGGTTGGGACTTCTAGTTTCCCCCTTCCTTTGATGAGCAACATAAAAAAGCGGTCCGCAGGCCGCTTTTCTTTTTGACACTATGAGATGTTGTCGGATGGCAAGGCTTATGCCGTGGCCAGCTTGGCCTGCTCTTCACCGCGCTTGAGCATGGCGTAAGCCACCCCGGTCAGCAGCGAGCCTGCCGCAATCGCCACGATATACATCATGACGTTGCTGATGGCGTTCGGGATAAACAGCACGAACAGACCGCCGTGGGGGGCCATCAGCTCGCAGCCGAACAGCATGGAGAGCGCACCGGTCAGCGCACCACCCGCCATGCAGGCCGGGATGACCCGCATCGGATCCTTGGCGGCAAACGGGATGGCCCCCTCGGAGATGAAGCACAGACCCAGCACGAAGGAGGCCTTGCCCGCTTCCTGCTCCGCCTTGATGAACTTGGTGCGGGCCAGGAAGGTGGCGATCCCCATCCCCAGTGCCGGCACCATGCCGGCGGCCATCACGGCTGCCATGGGAGCGTAGGTCTTGGAGGCCAGCAGGCCGACCCCGAAGGCGTAGGCTGCCTTGTTGACCGGGCCACCCATGTCGAAGCACATCATGGCACCGATGATGACACCCAGCAGCACGGCGTTGGCAGAGCCCATGTTGTTGAGGAACTCGGTCATGGCATTCATGATGCCGGCCACCGGGCCGCCCACCACGTAGATCATCACCAGACCGGTAAACAGGCTGGCAAACAGCGGAATGATCAGGATGGGCTTGAGCGCTTCCAGGGTCACCGGCAGGCGCACCTTGTCGCTCAGGTACTTGGCGCTGTAACCGGCCAGGAAACCGGCGACTATGCCGCCAAGGAAACCGGCACCCAGCGAGCTTGCCAGCATGCCCCCGATCATGCCGGGGGCGAGGCCCGGGCGGTCAGCGATGGAGTAGGCAATGTAGCCGGCCAGCACCGGGATCATCAGGGCAAAGGCGGAGCCGCCACCGATCTTCATCAGGGCCGCCGCCAGGGTGCCTTCCACCTTGAACGCCTCGATCCCGAACACGAACGAGAGCGCGATGATGAGGCCGCCCGCCACCACCATGGGCAGCATGAAAGAAACACCGGTCAGCAGGTGCTTGTAGGGGCCAGCTTTTTCCTCTTTCTTGGGTTGGCTGGCGCCGCTGTGACGATAGGTTTTCGCCTCGCTCCACGCCTTGTCGAGCTCGGCGCGGGTCTTCTTGAGCGCCGCGCCCGTGCTGGTGCGATAGACCGGCTTGCCGTCGAAACGGGCCATGTCCACCTCGATGTCGGTGGCGAGGAACACCAGATCGGCGGCTGCAATCTCCTCGGCAGTCAGGGCGTTCTGGGCACCGACCGAGCCTTGGGTTTCGACTCTGATCTGATGACCCAGCTGTTTGGCCATGGTCTCCAGCGCTTCTGCCGACATAAAGGTGTGAGCCACCCCGGTCGGACAGGCGGTCACCGCGACGATGCGTTTGCCAGCGGCGGCCGGTTTTGTGGCAGCATTGGCAACGGCGGAGACGGCTTGATGGCGATAGACGCTGGCGCCGCTGGCGGCGGCGTCCAGCAAGGCGGCCGGATCCTGCAGGGCGAGATCCATGCTGCCCTGATAGACCCGCTTGCCGTCATAGGCGGCGAGATCCACCGGGGCGCTGGCAACAACCAGCACCAGCTCGGCGGCGGCAATCTGCTCCTTGCTCGGCACCTGACGGGGCTGCACGCTGGAGCCGACGTCGAGGGTGAGCTCCCAGCCTGCCAGTTTGGCCTGCTGTTCTATCCGTTTTGCAGCGAGAAAGCTGGTGGCAATGCCCGCCGGGCAAGCCGTAACCAAGATTGCTTTCATTGGGCATCTCCTGAGTTTTCCATTGAGGGGGTATGGCATTGAACCGGTGCCAACGCATCCAGACGCTGTACGCGCACCTGTTCAAGCAAGGGGTTGAGCACACTGATATCGTCAAAGCCGACCGCCACCTGGCTGACCGCCAGCGCCGAGACGGCGGTGGCGAGGCGCAGGGTCTGCTCCGGCGTCCAGCCAAGGCTGAGACCATGGGCGAGACCGGCGACCAGGGAGTCACCGGCACCGACCGTGCTGACCACCTGCATGCGCGGCGGAATGGCCTGCCAGACGGCATCCGGTGCAAACCAGATGAGGCCGTCGGCGCCGTTGGAGATCACCACGTTGGGGATCCCGCTGGCCTGCAGCGCACGGGCACACTCGGCCTGCTCGCTCAGGGTCTTGACGGGGCGGCCGGCCCACTGGCCGAGCTCCTCCAGATTGGGTTTGACCAGGGTCGGCGCCGCCTTGATCCCTTCGCTTAACGCCGCGCCGCTGCAATCGAAGATCACCTGCTTGCCTTTGGCCTTGAGCAGGCGAATGAGGCGGGCACAGTAATCGGGGGCCACCCCTTTGGGCAGGCTGCCTGCCAGCACAAACCAGTCGGCGTGAGGGGCCAATTCGTCGATGGCCTGCTCCAACGCGCCCACTTCACCCTCATGGATGGTGAGCCCCGGCAGATTGAGATCGGTGACCCGGCCGGATTGCTCGGAGATCTTGACGTTGATGCGGGTGCTGCCCGCCACGCGCACGAAGTGATCGGCCAGGGCACGCTCCGTAAACAGGGAGACGAAGCTCTGCTGGTTATCGGCGCCAAGCCAGCCAGTGACGCCTACGTCGCGGCCCAAGTCCTTGAGCACCATGGCCACGTTGATGCCCTTGCCCGCCGCACGCAGGTTGGCCTCGTTCACCAGGTTCACCTCGCCCAGGCTCATCGCCTCCAGACGGGCGGTGAGATCGAGCGCCGGGTTGAGGGTGATGGTCACTATGTCCATCAGTGCGCCCCCTCGCCCAGACCGGCAGCAATGGCGGCGCCTATGCCCTTGAGGGCCGCTTCGGCATCAGCCCCTTCGGCGCGAAACGCCAGACGATGGCCACACTTGACGCCAAGGCCGATCACCTTCATCAGGCTCTTGGCGGAGACCGCCTCGCCGCTGCCATCCAGGTTCGCCACCCGAATGTCGGATTCATACTCCTTGGCCACCTTGACCAGCATGGCGCCCGGACGGGCGTGCAACCCGTGGGGGTTGATGATGGTGAAGGTTTCACTAAGACCGCTCGCCGGGCCCGCTTGCAGCATGGCCAGCCCCTCGCTACCAGCCAAGGTGGCGAGCTGACCGGCAGCCGCCAGCTTGGCCAGGTTGTCGAGCTGCGCCAGATGGCCGCTATCTGCGGCGCACAGCAGCAGCAGGGCGCTGACCGGCAGATCCCCTGCGTTCAGTGCAGTGCTAGGCGTGGCCAGCACCCAACCGGTCTGGGCAGCTTGCGCACGAGCAAGCCAGATCCCCTCGCCCAGGTAGGCGGGTTCACTTGCCAAGAGCGCGCTCACCATGGCGGCATCGCCCCAGCCGGCGGATTTGGCGCGGGCGGCGGCGCCCAGCAGCAGCTGATCGCGATCGTCTGCCGGGAAGTCGGCCAGGGCCAGGAACTGCACCTCTTTGGGCGCAGTCGCACCGGTCAGGATATTGATGATGGCGTCGGCATCGGTGGCCTCTTTGAGCTGGGCTGCCGCCTGCTCGTCACCCAGCACGTGGGTGAGCTGGCGCAAAATGCCCAGATGTTCGTCGGACTTGGCGGCGATGCCGATGGCGACGTAGGCGATCTGCCCCTCATCCCATTCGATGCCATTGGGGAACTGGGCCACCATGACGCCTGTGCTCTTCACCAGATGCCGGGTGTCGGTGGTGCCGTGGGGAATGGCGATGCCGCTGCCAAGATAGGTGGCGTGCTGCGCTTCACGGGCCAGCATGCCCTCCACGTACCCCGCCTCCACCAGACCGGCTTCGGTCAGTTTGCCTGCCAACAGGGCAATGGCTTCGGCCTTGGTCGCCACCGACTGCCCCAGCAGGATCTGCTGTCGCGCCAACTTCAACATAGAGATTCTCCATCAGGTGCCGGGCGGTCTGACCGTACCGGCGCATCAAACATAACCATTCGTGCCACTCGCCAGCTGACAATAGACCGGATTGCATCCCTTCGGGAGCCATGCCGGGTTTTTATGCCCGGCCATCGATTGTCTGCTGACAAGCTGAATCGTTTCACTTACACTCAGACTGAATCGTTTCAGCGAATTGATCAAGTACCCACAAAGAGTGCTTTGCAATGATATGATCCCGCGCACACTTTTCGGTGCCCTCACCAGGCAGTGCCCGTGGGCCTTGCAACTCAAACAGAGCCAACATGATGAAACTGGATGAAATCGCCGCCCTCGCCGGTGTCTCGCGCACCACGGCCAGCTATGTGATCAATGGCAAGGCCGACCAATACCGCATCAGCCAGGCTACCCGCGACAAGGTGATGGCGGTGGTCACCGCCCACAACTATCAGCCGGACAGCCGCGCCGCCTCCCTACGCGGTGGCCAGACCAGGACCCTGGGCTTTATCCTGCCCGACCTGGAGAACGCCAGTTACGCCAAGCTCGCCAAACGGCTGGAGCAAGGGGCGCGGGTACAGGGTTATCAGCTGCTGATCGTCTGCTCGGAAGATGACCCCGCCACCGAGAAGGAGCTGGCCGAGATGCTGGCCAGCCGCCACGTGGATGCGCTGCTGGTGGCCAGTTGCCTGCCGCCCGAAGATCCCTTCTACCTCGGCCTGCAGACGCGCGGCATCCAGGTGCTCGCCATCGACCGGGCCATGGCGGCCGACAAGTTCGTCACCGTCGCCAGCGAGAACCAGAAGGCGAGCTTTGATCTCACCGCCTCCCTGCTCTCGCCGGCAATCACGCACATCGCTTTGATCACCGCGCTGCCGGTGCTCACGATCAGCCGTGAACGCAAAGCGGGCTTCGAGCAGGCTGTTGCCAGCCACAGCACGGCTTGCCATCTGTGTGAAGGGGCCCACTTCTCCCGCGCCGAAGGCTATCGCCTGATCAAGACGCTGCATCAACAGCTCGGCCAGCTGCCCCAGGCACTGGTGGCCACCTCCTACATCCTGATGGAGGGGGTGCTCGACTATCTGCTTGAGCAGGAGACCGACATGAGCCGGCTCGCCATGGCCACCTTCGGCGATGATCGCCTGCTCGATTTCCTCCCCTTTGGCATCAACTCCCTCCCCCAGCAGCACGATGCCCTCGCCAGCCAGGCGCTGGAGCTGGCCCTCAAGGCGATTGGCGGCGAATATCAGTGCGGCCTCCACTATGTGAGCCGCACCCTCAAACGCCGCCGCTGATCCCCTCTCCATGGCGCGCCGCTGCGGCCCCCCCTCGCAGCGGCGCGTTTTTTCACCAGTCTAAAACCATATCTGTCATCATTTATTTCCACATATTCTGCCAACCCAGTACAAAATCCGCTTTTTCAGGCTTGTTTCCACCATTTTGATCCGTTAACTTGGCAACCAACTTTTACAACCACAGGCTTTTCGTAACGATGGGTTCACTCCGATATTGCTAGCCTCCGGTCTCGACCCCGGAGGCGCCTTGCCAACACCTCATATGCCTGCTGCGCACCGCGCAGTTTCTCGATTCGGATGGACACCATGAATACCAAAACCCTGGGATGTACCCTGTTGATTGCCGGCACCACCATAGGCGCCGGCATGCTGGCCCTGCCGCTGGCCTCTTCGTCGCTCGGCGGCCCCGCCACCCTGCTGCTGATGATCGGTCTCTGGGCCCTGATGGCCTTTACCGCCATGCTGCAGGTGGAAGCCAGCCTCAACACCGGCAAGTGGTACCTGCACCAGCTGGCGGATCACCTGCTCGGCCCCTGGGGCAAGCGCATCGCCTCCTTCTGCATCCTGATGCTGTTCTACTCGCTGGCCTCCGCCTACATCAGCGGCGGCAGCAGCCTGCTGGCTCAGGCGCTGGCCGATGCCGGCCTCCCCCTCAGTCAGGAGCAGGCGGCCTGGGCCTTTACCCTGCTGTTTGGCGGCATGGTCTGTGTCGGCACCAAGCAGGTGGATTACCTCAACCGGCTGATGTTCACCGTCAAGCTGGTGATCATGGTGGCGGTGCTGGCGCTGCTGTTGCCGCGCACCGAAGGGCAGCACCTGCTCTCCCTGCCGCTCGGTCAGGGGCTGTTGCTGGCGGGTCTGCCGGTCATCTTCACCTCGTTCGGCTTTCACGGCTCCATCCCAAGCGTGATGCTCTACCTGGGGGACTGCCCCAAGCAGCTGCGCCGGGTCTTCGTGTGGGGCTCTGCCCTGCCGCTCATCCTCTACGTGCTGTGGCAGGTCGCCATCCTGGGTTTGCTGGGTCAACAGGCCCTGCTCCAGAGCGGTGGCGCGCTGGACAGCCTGCTGGCTAACGTCGGCAAGCTGGTAAGCTGGCCCGCCTTCAACCAGGCCATGCACCTGTTTGCCGATCTGGCGCTGGCCACCTCCTTCCTCGGGGTGACCCTGGGGCTGTTTGACTTCATGGCCAAGGTGACCCGTCGCAAGGACAACTGGCAGGGCCGCACCCAAACCGGCCTCATCACCTTCGTGCCGCCCCTGCTGTTTGCCCTCTACTTCCCGCAGGGCTTCATCATGGCGCTCGGCTACGCCGCCATTGCGCTGGCGATACTGGCGGTACTGCTGCCGGTGGCCCTGGTGTGGCAGAGCCGCAAGCAGGCCGAGACGCACCACTACCGCGCCCCGGGTGGCGTGCTGGCCCTGGGCCTGGCCGGTGCCATGGGCGTGCTGATCGTCGGGGTGCAGGTGAGCGTCAGCATGGGACTGTTGCCGGCGCTCTAAGCCAGAGCCGGTATTAAATCCCCCAATGACAAGGCCCCGCCAACGGATGTTGACGGGGCCTTGTCATTTCCGCTGCGGCCATCGCAGTGGCGCCTTCTCCCCGCAACAGCCAGGGCACTTTCCAGGCTTGGGCTGAGCCACCACCAATACAGAAAAGCCCTGCCAGAGTGGCAGGGCTTTTTGCACTCTTCAGCGGGACAAGTCCGGGCCACAGCCCGGCTTGTCCGCTGAGTTGGCTTAACGAGCCGAGACAGTGATGCTGGCCAGATCGATCAGGTTGACCGGCCCGCCCCGCCCGCCGGCATCGTTGTAGGTATCGTTCGCCTTCAGATAGCTCATGTTATAGAAGTCGCTCACCAGGATGTCGTACTGCCCTGCCGGCACGTTAACGATGACAGGGGTCGAGTCTCGCAGCGGTTTGATCTCCCCCTCCTTCATCACATGGGGCATCTGCACAGTGCCGCCTGCGACCACCAGGCCCTTACTGAGCACGGATATCCGCTTCACCCCGTTGGTCACCCCCAGATTGATGGCGTGCTGGGCATTGCTGTACTGCAGGCGAATGGCGCGCTGACCATCCAGTGTGACATTGCGCACCAGGACGGTATCCTCCGGGCGGCCCCAATCTTTCAGATAGGGCATGGAGATGGCCGTATCGGCTGCCGTGAGGGTGCCGGTA
Source organism: Aeromonas sp. s3 (assembly GCF_040907805.1). Classification (NCBI taxonomy): domain Bacteria; kingdom Pseudomonadati; phylum Pseudomonadota; class Gammaproteobacteria; order Aeromonadales; family Aeromonadaceae; genus Aeromonas; species Aeromonas sp. s3. The sequence continues at coordinate 42,593 of NZ_JBFOCQ010000033.1, read as the reverse complement.
TGCGACACCGTGACAGCATCGACCGCGATGCGCTGGGTCTCTGGCTGGTAGCACACCGGCTTGGCATGATGGGAGCGGTTACCGGACTCGGGATAGATGGCCTCCGCGCTGTAGCAATAGGCCATGCCAGGTTGCAGCCGCAGGTCATCGACCCACTCTCCCGCCGTCTCGAGTCCCTTGGCGACCAGCTTGCCATCGCGATACAGGTTGTAGCTGAGCGCCCCTTTATTGACGCTGTCCTGCCATGTGACGACCAGCTTGCCAGCTTGCTCGGTCACTCCCAGCAGGGTGGGCTCGGTCGGTGCGAATACCTTGCGGTTTTCCACGTCCAGCGGTGCCGCGTCCTCGATCAGGCGGATCCCCTGTTCATCGGCAATGCCGGCCCCCAACTGGACCTCGATCTGGTTGCTGGCAGCCAGCATATCCTCGCTGATCAACTCCCCCACGGGGGCACCGTTGAGCATGATGCCGCGCACCGGGTAGTAACTGCCCTCCTCCCCGACATCCAGGAGCTGCAGCTTGATCTCGATCTGCTTGCCACGGTAATTCAGCCCCTTGAGCACGGCCTCGGGTCTGGCGCCCATCAGCCTGTGCAGGTGACTGGTGACAAAGAGCGAGACACGGATCCCCTGCTCTTCCACGTTGTAGCCAAACAGGGTGTTGGTCACCATGCCGATATAGCCACCAACGGACCAGAGCTGACGCTGGGAGTTGATGACAGGCCCCGTCAAGTCGGGTTGAGCCAGATCCATCAGAGAGGGTTGGCCCGAGAGCCACTCCAGATTCTCCATGTTGGAGAGGTTGAGCGCGGCCCCACGCATCATGGAGTCGACATGGCGATCGGCCACGGCCACGTTCTGCACCCTGGCCGCCGCCTTCAGTCCGTAGGCGGAGACAAAGGGCCAGATGGCACGGTTATGGTAGACCGGCATATCGGGCTGCTGCGGGAAATAGACAGGGGCACCATAAGGCCCAATGGGATAGCGGCTGACGATCTCCCTGGCCTGCGCCTCATCGGCAATGCCCGCCAGGATGGCAAGGGACTCCCCCAGCAGATCGAACTTGTAGGCCGGGCTCGGATCCGTAGCGGTATTGATCAGGCTGGCATACATCTTCTCATCTGCCAGCCAGAAGGCCCGATTGATGGCCTGCTTGAGCGCGGCGGCCCATTGGCTGTAGCGAGTCACCAGCTCATCCTGGCCCAGCTCGGCGGCCAGGTGCGCTGCCAGCATCAGACCCTGGTAGTGGAGGACATTGGTGGAGAGGGACTTGCTCATGCCGATGTGGGCGATATCGGTCTTGATCCACTTGGCATAGGTCTGGTCACGCCAGTCGAGGAAGGATTGCTCCCCGCCATAGAGGCCATCGCCATTATCGAAGGCCGCCAGGCGATCGCTCTCAATGGTATTGCGCAGCCCCTCAAACGCCTCGGGCAGGAAGGCGCTGCGCTCCTCGGCCGGCAATGCCGCCAACACCTGCTCGGCCGCCAGTGCCCACCCCATGCGATCGGTGCTGATGGGCCAGCTGCCCCCCGTGCCCGTATCCTGAATGATCTGGCGCCCCTGCGGGATCAGGCCGTCGAGGCCCTGCTTCAGCTCGGTTCTGAAATCGGAGAGCTTGAACTGCAGGGAGTTACGCGCCCGCTGCGGATCCAGCACCCCCAGCCCCAGATCGGTGGCGTAAGAGAGATCCCGCGTCCAGACATAATGCCACTTGGCCCCCGTTTCGAAGCAGTCGCAGGGGATCGCCTGACCGCCGCCGTAACTGCCATCCTTGACCTGGGACACGCTGTTTTGGCGCATCTCGTGTGTCGCCAGCGTAAACAAGGCGTCAAACACCATGTTGCCCGAACGCAGCCGGGGCAGATCGGCCTGCTCCTGATAGGTGGTGAAGCTATCCCCCGGATCCCGCAGCTCCTGGGTCGTCGACTGGGCATAGCTGCGATAGTCGGCCCCGGCCTGCTTGACCGAGAAGGTGGCAACCTCCTTGACCCCGGGTATATGGGTCTGGTATTCCCGCTTCTCGATAAGCTCATGCCCCTCATGAGGATTGATCAAGCGCAGATCCTCGTCCGTCGCGGCATTGATCAGCAACACAGGGGCCTTTTCATCCTCACTGGCATCGAGGACAAACTTGTAATATCCCGCCTGTGACACCGACAGGGATGCCAGCTGGCAACTGCTGTCACAGCGCTGCATCCTGGCGGGATCATTCAATGACAGGGTGCCGCTGGTACCAAAGCCGATCCCGTCCTGGGCAGAGGCCATCTTAATCTTGTGCTCTCCGGGAGCCAGCCTGGCCACCACCACATAGCGTTTGTCGCCCTGGTAGATCATCTGCAAGAGCGGTTCGAGATTGCCGTCTATGCCCTTCAGATAGAGGTTTTCAGCGTAATTGGGGTCATCACGCACCATGGTAAATTCGACGACGGGGGCCGCCAGATCGGCATTGGTCACCTTGACCTGAATATCGAGCAGCCCTTTTTCGGTCACCACCAAGCGATTGTTCTGTCCGTTATTCTGGTAGTACATGGGATAGCGCCGTTCGGGGAAGATGCTGGTCTCGTTGCGGCTATCGGCAGAAAAGTCAGGATATTTCGTCCATTCGGGGCCCGCGACCTTGAACGGTGACATGCCTGAATTCATCTTCAGGTTGTCCAATCGATATATTCCATCTTTGAAGACCAGTTTGAACTTCTCTTCACGATCCCAACCGCTGAACTCCCCGACCAGATAGAGATCAAAATCCCAGGGGGCTTTCGCCTCAATAGTATTATCACTTGCAGATGAACTATTATCGTTGCAACCGGACAAGAGCATTCCGCCGCACAACAATGACACGGATAAAGCCAATGGATGGATTTTCATATATTCCCTTCGTTACTTTATTTATTATTTCGTTATTCTAATGACAGCCATAAGCTGTATTTTCTAGCCTACACCAGCAGGCCTTGAAAAACACATAGACGACCATAATGGCGGGATAGCCATCATCTATAACCAGGCTGTATTGCGTGATCCCATTCACAAAATAAACTCGGTTACCGGTCAACTCGAATAGAAAACAACGTGAGGAGACACACACAAAAACTGTTGCGGCGACACGGAGGCGATTGACAGTCACCCATGCTTGCACTAGCGTGGCGCTCCGCTTGATCCTGAACGTACGTTATTTCCCGTGGACAAACACCTCAGACAATTCATTGAAGTCGCGACCCACAAAAGCGTGAGTCTCGCCGCCAGGCACATGGGGCTGAGCCAGCCAACGCTGACCCACAACATGAAGAAACTGGAAGAGAGTCTGGGTACGCCCCTGCTCATCAGACAGGCTGGCGGTGTGGCGCTGACGGCAGCCGGCGAGTTGTTGCTGACCCAGGCCCGCATGATGCAACGGATCTACGATGACACCCTCAGACGACTCGCCATCCTGCGCGAGCGAGCAGCCCAGCCCCTGAGAGTGGGAACCGGTCACGCCTGGTGGCAGCATGTGCTGCAACCTGTCACCCTGCATTACCGCGCAGCCAACCCGTCTTGCGCCATCAATATCGAAGTCGGTAATCATCTGAGACTGCTGGACTTGCTCCTGGGCAATCATATCGACCTGTTCTTGGGGCATGAAATCCATGGTCTGGATAAACATTACAGCCTGATATTCATCCCGCTCTTTACCGCCAGCGATGCCGTATTTGTCAGAGCTGGACATCCCCTCTCAGGGAAAGTTTGCAGCAAGCAGGATCTGGTTTATTACCCCAGCCTGTTGATTACCACGGATGAACCTAAATATCTTCATCTGGTCGAGGATATGGCAATCAAAAAGAAAGAGCATGAAGAGATGCAGCTCAATGATAAAATCATTTACAGCTCCAATTCGTTGATGGCTGCCATCGATCTGGTGAATACCAGCAATGCGGTCATGCCGTATCCAGGCAGCATGGGAGAATACTTCTCAAAATTCGGTATCGTCCCACTCGAGATGGCGGAGGAATATAACAGAGGCACGGTTGGCATCTATATTTCCCGTGAGAAAATGGATGAACCGAATATTCAAACGCTATGTCAACAGATCCAGACACAGGTCGGCAAGCGTCGCCATTTGCTTGCAGCCTGAGCCACCTCTTTTCATCCTGCTGCAAACCGCAGGCACAAAAAACCCCGCCAACTTGGCGGGGTTTTCTATTCAACCGTTGAGCGCGGGAGAGAAGCTCCCGAACCGCTTACTGGTTATGGGTAGAACGGCGCGGACGACGAGCCTGGGCCGGTTTGCCGGCACCATCGGCCGGACGCTGGCCACCCTGGGGCTTGGGCTTACCGCCGTTGCCAGTGCGATTGCCACCACCGTTACCACCGGCGCCATTGCCGGAACGACCGGCACCCTGACGCTGGCCTTGACCTTGCGGACGCGGCGCACGGCGCTGCTCGCTCGGATCGCGCGGCTCTTTGCGCAGCGGCGCACCGATGCCACGGCTTATGTTATCGAGCGTCTCGCGGGAGGCTTCGAAGCCCGCCACCTGCTCGCAGGGGATGCTCTGCTTGGTCAGCCGCTCGATGGCCTTGATGAGCTTGCCCTCGTCAGCCGCCACCAGGGAGATGGCGTGACCGGCGGCGCCGGCACGGCCGGTACGGCCGATACGGTGCACGTAATCTTCCGCCACGTTTGGCAGCTCGAAGTTCACTACCTGGGGCAGCTTGTCGATGTCGAGGCCGCGGGCGGCGATGTCGGTCGCCACCATGACGCGCACGCTGCCATCCTTGAAGCCGGACAGGGCGCGAGTACGGGCTCCCTGGCTCTTGTTGCCGTGGATGGCGGCGGCGCTGATGCCGTCTTTCTCAAGCTTCTCGGCAACCCGGTTGGCGATGTGCTTGGTGCGGGTAAACACCAGCACCTGCTGCCAGTTGTTGCTGGAGATGAGGTGGCTCAGCAGGGCAATCTTGTTGGCCTTGTCGCACGGGTGCACCAGCTGCTCGATGCGCTCGGCGGTGCTGTTGCGCGGGGTCACTTCGATCACCGCCGGGTTGTCCAAGAGGCCAGTGGCCAGCTCGCGAATTTCGTCGGCGAAAGTGGCGGAGAAGAGCAGGTTCTGACGCTTTTTCGGCAACAGAGCCAGGATGCGGCGGATGTCGCGGATAAAGCCCATGTCGAGCATGCGGTCCGCTTCGTCCAGCACCAGGATCTCGACTTCATCGAACTTGACGGCGTTCTGGTTGTAAAGGTCCATCAGACGGCCCGGGCAGGCCACCAGCACGTCCAGACCACGGCGAGTCGCCATCATCTGCGGGTTGATGCTCACGCCGCCAAATACCACGTGGCTGCGGATCGGCAGGTGCTTGCCGTAGTTGCGCACGCTCTCGCCCACCTGGGCGGCCAGCTCGCGGGTCGGGGTCAGCACCAGGGCACGGATGCGATTCGGGGAAACCTTGCGCTTGCTCTCGGTCAAGCGTTGCAGCATCGGCAGGGTAAAACCTGCGGTCTTGCCGGTCCCGGTCTGGGCGGCGGCCATCAGATCACGGCCAGCCAGTACCGCCGGGATCGCTTGTTGCTGAATGGGAGACGGGGTGTCGTAGCCTTGCTCGGCAACGGCACGCAACAAGGGTTCGGCCAGACCGAGGGAAGTAAAACTCATAGTTACCTGCTAGGGATAGGGGCGCCGGGGATCCGTGATGGGGCTCCTCTGCTGAGCCGATGCCATCTCGCCAGATCCGGGCCTGTTGAGAACACAACGATTTCCCCGGGGAGCAGAGCAAAGGGGAAAGAATAGGGGCGCAGTCTAACGGAGTTATTGAGGAGAAACGAGAAAAATGTGATGTTCCTCCCAGCATGTTTGCCAAAATCCGGTCACCGTCCCGCCGAGAAAAGCCGTTCAAGAACTCATTCGAATCAGGCTATGCTTGATGCCAGACCATGGCGACGCCGCCGCGGCGATCCTGCAACAAGGAGGTTCAGGTTCATGCGTGTTCATTTTCTGCCTGCCGGCCGCTACTGGCTGTTTCTGCTGATGCTTGCCCTCACTCTGCCGCTGCAGGCCAACACCAGGTTGTCCGTCGCCTGGGGTCACTGGCCTCCGTTCAGCTACATCAATGCCCAGGGGACGCTGGATGGGCTGGACGTGAGCCTGACCCGCCAGATCCTGGCCCAGGCGGGGCTCACGCCCCGCTTTCGCAACCTGCCCTGGGCCCGGGCCCTGCATCTTATAGAGCAGCAGCAACTCGATCTCGCCATGGGGGCGCTCGATACACCGGAGCGGCGCGCCTTTGCCCGCTTCTCGGCCCCCTATCGGCGCAGCACCTTTGTGCTGCTGAGCAGCGATCCCATCCCGGGTCAGCGTGAACCCTGGCAGGATGTGCAGAGCCTGCAAGGGCTCTGCCAGCAAAGCCAGCTGCGCCTTGGCAAGCTGCGCGGCACCCGGCCGACCCAGCTGATGGCATCCTGCCCGGCCCTGAAACAGGCGAGTGAATACAACAGCGACGATCGGTTGATCGATCTGCTGCTGGCCCGCCGCCTCGACGGCATCATCGTCGAGTGGCAATACGCCCGTTACCGGTTGCAACAGCTGGGGGCCGACGGTTTTATCCATTGCCAGCTGCTGCTCCACCACCAGCCGGTCAGCCTGATGTTTGCCAACAGCGCCATCGATGACGACACCCTGGCCCGGGTCGATGCGGCGATCGCCAACCTGCCGCCGGCAAGCGGCAACCCCACCCCGCCCACCTGCCGGCTCGACAACCCGGCGGCCGACACGCCCCCCGGCCCACTCGCCAAGAGGGGGTGAATGGCCATCAAAAAGGCGACCCTGAGGTCGCCTTTTCATTGTGCCTGTGTGTGACTGCGCCACCCGATCAGCCGAGTGGTGAACTGGCCGATCAGCGCAGCTGCGGAGTATGCGTCAGCACGCCCTGGTTCTGGGCACGGTGGCGCAGCAGGTGATCCATCAACACCAGGGCCAGCATCGCCTCGGCGATGGGCACGGCGCGAATGCCGACGCAAGGATCGTGGCGACCCTTGGTGATCATCTCGATGGCCTCGCCTTCGGTATTGATCGTTTTGCCCGGCACCGTGATGCTGGAGGTGGGCTTTAAGCCTAAGCTCACCACGATATCCTGACCCGACGAGATGCCGCCCAGAATGCCGCCCGCATGGTTGCTGGCAAAGCCGGCCGGGGTCATCTCGTCGCGATGCTCGGAGCCTTTTTGCTCCACCACCGCAAACCCGTCACCGATCTCCACCCCTTTCACCGCATTGATGCCCATCATGGCGTGGGCAATATCGGCGTCGAGGCGGTCAAACACCGGCTCACCCAGACCCACCGGCACATTGCTGGCGATGACCTGCACCTTGGCACCGATACTGTTGCCCTCTTTCTTCAAGTCGCGCATGTATTGATCGAGCGCTTCCAGCTTGCCCGCATCGGGGAAGAAGAAGGGATTCTGCTCGATCTGCGCGGCATCGAAGGCTTCGGCCTTGATGGGGCCTAGCTGGGAGAGAAAGCCGGTGATCTCGATGCCGTGCACCTGTTTCAGGTACTTCTTGGCAATGGCCCCCGCCGCCACCCGCATGGCGGTTTCACGGGCTGAGGAGCGACCGCCGCCACGATAGTCGCGCTGGCCGTACTTCTGGTGATAGGTGTAATCGGCGTGGCCCGGACGGAACAAGTCCTTGATGTCGGAGTAGTCCTTGGAGCGCTGATCGGTGTTCTCGATGAGCAGCCCGATGGAAGTGCCTGTGGTCTTGCCCTCGAACACCCCGGAGAGGATCTTCACCTCGTCCGGCTCGCGGCGCGGCGTGGTGTAGCGGGAGGTGCCGGGCTTGCGCCGGTCCAGATCCCCCTGCAGATCCGCCTCGCTTATCTCAAGCCCCGGCGGGCAGCCGTCGACCACGGCGCCCAGCGCCAGGCCGTGGCTCTCGCCGAAGGTGGTAACCCGAAAGAGTTGGCCGAAACTGTTCCCTGCCATGCTTGCTCCTGCTTAGCTCTTGTAAATCGCGAAATGGTCCTGGTACTGCACCAGCTCGGCACGGGTCATCACGAACACGCCGTGACCACCGTTCTCGAACTCCACCCAGGTGAAGGGCACGTCAGGGAACTGGGCTTCCAGATGGATCATGCTGTTGCCCACCTCGACCACCAGCACGCCATCGTCTTTCAGGAAATCGGCGGCATTGGCCAGCAGGCGCTTGGTGAGCTTGAGGCCGTCGGAGCCGGAGGCCAGTGCCAGCTCGGGTTCGTGGCGAAACTCGTCCGGCAGATCCGACATGTCTTCGGAATCCACGTAGGGCGGGTTGGAGACGATGAGATCGTACTTGTCGCCGACCGGCAGATCGCGGAACAGATCGGAGCGGATCGGAATGACCTGCTGCTCCAGCCCGTGATCGTTGATATTGCGCTCGGCCACGTTGAGGGCATCGACGCTGATGTCGATGGCATCCACTTCCGCTTCCGGGAACTCGTGGGCCATGATGATGGCGATGCAGCCGGAGCCGGTGCACAAGTCCATGATCCGGGTCGGTTCGTCTTTCAGGAAGGGGGCGAAGCGATTGGCCACCATCTCGGCGATGGGGGAGCGGGGAATGAGCACCCGCTCGTCCACGTAGAACTCCCAACCGGCATACCAGGCCTTGTTGGTCAGGTAGGGGGCGGGAATGCGCTCCTGCACGCGGCGGATGATGAGCTCGGCGATGCGGTGCCGTTCGCTGGTGGTCAGGCGGGAGTGGCGCATGGCCGGATCCACGTCCGGCGGCAGATGTAGCGCGGGCAGTACCAGCTGCACGGCCTCATCCCAGGCGTTGTCGGTACCATGTCCGTAGAAGATCCCGGCGTCGTTGAAACGACTCATGGCCCAGCGCAACATGTCCTGGATGGTGTGCATCTCGGCAACCACCTCATCGATAAATATCTTGTCCAAATCCACCTCCAAGTCGAGTAATATCCGGCCCGAGAATTCTATACAGCGAGCAAGACGAGTACCTGATGAAAAAAACGCCCTCACCGACAGACGAGGAAACCCTGCTGTTCCGCGATGCGATAAAAGGTACCCGGAAAATCAAGCAAGATACCATAAGGGCCGAGTTACGCCCGGTCAAGCAGAAACGCGAAATGCGTGAGAGCCGCGAATCCCTTGGGGTTGACCACTATTTCAGCGATGAATACCAGCCCCATCTGGAAGAGGATGGACCGACCCGTTACGTGCGCGACGATGTGTCAAAATTCGAGCTGAAAAAGCTCAAACGCGGCAGCTATCCGCCGGAGATCTACCTGGACCTGCACGGCATGAACCAGCAGCAGGCCAAACAGGAGCTGGCGGCCCTGCTGACTCTCTGCCAAAAAGAGAACATTCACGTCGCCTCGGTGATGCACGGCATCGGCAAACATATCCTCAAGCAGCGCATTCCAAGCTGGCTGGCCCAGCATCCCAATGTGCAGGCGTTCCATCAGGCCCCCCGCGAATGGGGCGGTGACAGCGCCATCCTGGTGCTGCTGGATATCGAAGAGTAACGCCTTCGAGCCACCCGCCGGCAACGCCAGCGGTATAAGCCCAGCAATCAAGACGCAATAAAAAACCACCGACGTCTGGCGGTGGTTTTTTATTGGTACTGGCACCTCTCCCCTAGCCTGCCGCCTCCACGTAGCGCTTGAAGTTGTCGAGGATCCCCTGCCAGCCCGCCTGCTGCTGGGCCAGGGTGTGGCTCGACTCGGCATCAAAGGTCTCCTGCACCCGGGTGCCGCCCGCCTCGCTCGCAAACTGCACATCCACCTCGCGCCCGTCATCCATCAAGAACGAGAGGCGAGTCGGCGCCTCCACCCGGGTAAAGGTGCCGGTGAAATCAAAACCGGCGCTGCCGTCTTTGGCGGCCATGTGATGGCAAAAGCGCCCACCCACCACCAGATCGACCCGGCTGCTGGTGGTGTGCCAGTCGCTGGAGGCCGCATTCCACCTGGCGATGCAGTCTGGATCGTTCCAGGCCCACCAGACCGCCTCTATCTCCTGCTCGATATGTGCCTCGATGCTGATCTTCATCTCCCCCTCCCTGCTTCGTTGCGCTGACCAGACCGCTGCGCCGGATCCGGTGCCGTTTGTAGATGCCCGCAAGTAAAGCCCAATCCGGGCCGACCGGCCAGTTTGCCAGAGCAAGCGCTCTGTGGCCGGCCCCTGCCCGGATCCCACCAACCGGGCATCAAAGCGGCCGCACTATACTGAATATCAATATGTTATTCGCCATGGAGGTTGCATGTTCACACAGGGTTCCCACGCCGATATCAAGTCCTCTCTCGATGCCATCGGTGCCGCCGTCGCGGTGTTTTCCCTCGACAAGGACGATCGCTTTACCCTCATCTCCGCCAACGACACCTTTGCCCAGGCTTTCGAGCTGGATGTGCTGGGCTGCATCGGCAAGCGCCTGGGCGAGATGTTTCCCCGCTACATCACCGGCAGCATAGAGCAACCGATGCACGAGTGTGTGAGCCAGCAGACGGGGCTTGAGAGCGAGTTGCCCATCGACACCCTGTCGCGCACCAGCTGGTGGCGCTTTGTCATCTCCCCCATCATTCCCGAGCAGTCCCGCATCACCCGCATCATGGTCACCGCCATCGACATCACCGCCAAAAAGCAGCTGGAAGAGGCGCTCAAAATGAGCCGCAAGCGCTTCGAGGCGGTGGTCAACTCCGCCTATGACGGCATCATCAGCGTCAGCAGCGAGTCGCGCATCGAGCTTATCAACACCGCCGCCTGCGAGATGTTCGGGGTGGACGAAAGCTACCTCGGCAAACGGCTGGAGACCCTGTTGCCCCAGCGCTTTCGGGCCAACCACGACGGCTATTTCAAGGCGTTCAGCAACTCCCCCATCAACTCGCGCCCCATGCACGCCCGCGCCTCCGTGATGGGGCTGCGCCGCGACGGCAGCGAATTTCCGCTGGAAGTGACCATCGCCAAGATCAACCTGGGCCAGACCACCGAGATGACCGCCATCCTGCGGGACATCTCGGAGCGGGCCAAGCTGGTGGAGGAGCTCAAGGTGGCGGCCACCACGGATCCCCTCACCGGGATCGCCAACCGGCGCCGCTTCGACGAGCTGGTCAAGCTGGAGATGCAGCGCTGCCAGCGTTTCAGTCACACCATGAGCCTGCTGCTGATCGACATCGATCACTTCAAGCAGATCAACGACACCTATGGCCATCAACAGGGCGATCAGGCCATCTTGAGCCTGGTCAAGCGGGTTGCCAAACAGCTGCGGGAGGTGGACATGCTGGGCCGCTGGGGCGGCGAGGAGTTCATCGTATTGCTGCCGGAAACCTCGCTGGAGCTGGCCTGGGCCAGTGCGGAGCGGATCCGCCTCGCCGTCGAGTCGCAGCTGCATCAGCTGGGCGCAGGCACCGAGGTGCCGCTCACCATCAGCGTCGGCATCAGTGCCAGCCTGGGCCCGCAGGATACGGTGGAGCGCATGGTGCGCCGGGCCGATACCGCCCTCTATCTGGCCAAGAAACAGGGGCGCAACTGCTCAAGGAAGGCGCTGCCAGATTCCCCCTGATAGGCGACGCCAAGCCTGATAGACAATCATCAGGCCTGGCGCCTTCCTCAATTCAAAGTAGCGAGACCATGTTCACTGCCCGGACGGGCAAAGAGACGCAGCGGCCCGCCAGCGTCGTCACATGCCAGCGACACCTCCAGCAGGGCTCCGTTGGCCAGCTGCCACTCGAAGAAGTCGTCAAATCCCGCCACGGTCAGCGCCCGGATCACCTTGGCCACCACGCCGTGCGCCACCAGCAACACCCGCTCCTGATGGCAACTCTGCGCCAGTTCCGCCAATCCCTGCCCGACCCGGGCAATGACTTCGTCCAGCGATTCGCCGCCGGGCGGTGCCTCGGCCCAGCGCCGGGTGATGTTGCGGGCCCACAGCGCAGGATAACGCTCCCGCGCCTCTTGCTGGGTCAGCCCCTCGAACACCCCGACATGGCGCTCACGAAACGCGGGGGCAAGGATCACCGGCAGCGCCAGTTCACTCGCCACCAGGGCCGCACTTTGCCGTGCCCGCAGCAAGGGGGAGCTCAGCAGCTGCTGAAACGGGGCCTGCGCCAAGACCAGCATCTTTGCCTGCGCACTGATCTGGGCCACGCCGGTGTCGCTCAGACCGATATCTAGCGCCCCCTGATAGCGCTCCTCGGCATTGGCCGGGGTTTGCCCGTGGCGCATCACTACCAATTGCATGGTCTGTTCCTTTCATTGCGGCCGATGCTTACGCTACCTCGCCCCCATGCTCACGGCTTGGGTGCAAACTGCTCGAACACCTGCTGACCAGTCAGGGTAGGTGTCTCGTTTTTCAGCTCGTAAAAATCGGGCTTTTCATCGATGAAGATCTGGCTCGCCAGCTGGAAAGATTCGTTTTGAAACAGGCCGGCCGGCACTATGTACTCATCCGTCGGCAACAGGTGATAGAAAAGGTGGGTGCCGCAGCTGGGACAAAAGCCCCGCTCCGCCCACTCCGAGGAGCGATAGGCCACCGGGGTGAGCCCGCTAAAGTGCACCTCCTTGCCGCAGTGCACCGCAAACAGCGGGCCGCCCGACCAGCGCCGACAGGTGCTGCAGTGACACAACCCCACCTCCTGGTGATCACCGGCCGAGACCTCAATCCCGCCACACAAACAATGTCCCTTCATCACTCCTCCTTGCGCCTTATTGTCGCTTGCCGTCGCTGACCTGACCGCGCCATCGCCGCCACTACCGGATCAGATGAGTACCATGTTGCGCCCTCGTCGGCCACCGCCCCCATCACAAAACCGGTTGCGGGATGGCTCACGAGGCCGGCAGCCAGCGATCCTGCAATGTAATCCGGCTGCCTTCCGGGTCCTGAAATTTGGCCGCCTTGATGCCCTCCCCGACCTCTGTCTGCGGGATTTCGACATGCACGACAATAGTGAACATGGGGTTGATCCCTGATGTTGACTCATTTGCGCAGTTATATTCCATGGCGAGATGGCGGCCAATCCTTTTAACTCTTGCATGTCGTCGCCCGATAAAATATCGGCTGGGTGAGACATGCCTGATGGATAAAACAAAGGGCAGTTCAATAAGACCACACATCATCAATGCCCAGCTGAATAAAATTCAGCTAACAGCCCCCAAGATAAAAAATGAGTCAGTCCGTGAGTCAGTCCGATATAGATGACTGACTTCCTGCATCAGCATCGGTGGCTGCCGGCTATTACCCCCTCATCGGGCCCTCATATAAGTGATAGGGGCCGGAGTATCGCCCTCTCTTGCCAAATTAAATGCAAGCTCAATTTTTCCATGTCGGATATTGAAAGGGGGGACAATATGTCCCCCGCATTGGCTTGAAAAGCTGTTATCAACCACCTCGCGAATTGATATTGGCCGCTTTGCTTTATTTCGTCGGCACCAGCACCCAGGGATCCCCCTTGCCCGGTTCATTGCCCTGGGTCCACCACTTGGTCTGATAGATGGCCCCCTTGTAGCTCACCTGATTGCCCGCGGTATAGACCTTGCTGGCACTCCAGGCAGGTACATCGCCCACCGGGGGATCGGTCGGGTCAACCGGAGCAGGATCCAGCTTGGCCACCACTCGCACCTTGGGCCAGTTGGCGTGGGAGCCGTAGAAGTTGGTCACGCACTTCTCGTAATCTCCTGGCACCAGCGCCGAGTAGGCGGTCTGGAACCCCACCAGCTCACACTCGAACGAGTAGCCACCGGGTCTGTCGGGGTAGTATTTCCAGTTGCCATCCCAGTTGGTGTAGAGCACGTCGGTGGCGCCGTTGAGGTTGAGGCTGCCATAGGGAGTCTGCTGCCAGCAGGTGTTCTTCTCGTCGGCCTTGAGCGGGATCTCGTAATGCTTGGCCAGCCCTTCCCAGTAGCGGATGCGGTTGACCGGCTGACCCTTGTCCTTGTTCTGCTCGCCGCACTCGATGCCGCCGTTGATGACGTTGATGGTGGTGCCAAAGCCGTAGCCGATGCCTGCGGCGATCTCGCGCTGGGAGGGCACCCAGGTGCGGTCAATCACGTGCAGCATGGCAGGCTTGGGAGCCTGCGGGGTCAGGAAGAACCAGATAGCGGAGGCGAGGTTGAGCCAGGAGTCCGCCACCAGCCCGGGGTTGTTAAGCAGCACGGTCGCATCGCCGTCAAACATCGCCTCGGAGAAGGCACCGTAGTTGAAATGGTAGGAGAGCTGCTTGGCGCCGCGACCGAAATAACCCTGCCCTGTGCTGCAGGGCCACTTCTTGTTCTGCCAGTCGTTCTGGCCGCAGCCGGTGGTGTAGCCGGTCTGCCCCTCCGACCAGCCCATCTCGCGCACGTGCACCAGCGCCTGTTGCCACTCCTCCAGGGCCAGCGGGTTGTCGGAGATATTCTCCTTGGCAATGTGGCCGCCGGTCTCCTGGGCGAAATGGGCAAAAGCGGTGATGATGGATTTTTTGCAGATGGCATCGGCATCACGGCCATCGGTATATTCACCGCAAAAAGCCGGGAATTTACCGACCGCCCGCAAGAAGCGCTCGTAGGTATATTCAGGTGCCGCCATCTGGGTTAAATAATCCCAGTCCGATTCGGTGAATACCCGCTCGACCCGTTTGACGTTATCCGGATTGCTCGCTGCCCTCGGTTTGATGGCATCAACAATGGTATTGGAACGTGTCGCCAACGCCTTTGCCCAAATCCCGTACATGGGATTGGCCGTCTTGGATTTTTCAACCGCCGCCAGATCCGGTGCGGCAATCACATATCCACCGGCATTTTGTGGGTCGGGTTGAATATTCATGGCATGACTTGGCAATGCGCAGGCAGCCGCAACCAGCCAGGCACAATGTGTAGGCTTGAACATAACAGACAGTCCTTATGTCAGAATAACGTCGGGATAAGAGTCGCCTCGAGAGTAATATTATCAGCCACTAAATTCACGATGAAAATTAAGAATATTATCGGAACTGTGAGCCAATTCACTCTGTCGGTCGGCCCCCATAAAATGCATTGTGAACCGATGTTTTGACGCGGCGGCCGGATATATGTAAATAAACCGAAGAAAAATGAAAAAAGAGCGATAAAGCCGCTCTTTCAACGAAACAAACGCCCCAGTCGGCGACCTCGAAGGTTAAACAGCAAGCCGCTGCAACAGACCCCGCAACGAAGGGCCCCGCCGCTTATCTTTCTGGCGTGCGCACCGCGCGGATCAGGATATTGCGGGGAGTCATGGGCTTGTCGCAAAACTCGCCCACTTCCACCCGGTAGCCCTGCTCCTGCAGGAAGAGGGCGCGATCCAGCACCAGCCAGAGCTCCAGCGGTCGACGAAACAGGTGACGCACCAGCTCCATGCGGGCGACATCGCCATAACGCGCCTCCCCCTTTGCCAGAAACCCGGCGTAGTCGAGGCCGGCCGGCAACACCAGCCCCTTTCGCTCGGCGGCCCAGCCACAGAAATCCTCGAAGGTACCGGTCAGCAGGCTCTTTTGCATGTTGGGCACCGGCAGATATTCATCCACCCCGCGCACCTGGCGCTGCAGGCAGTCAAAGGCCAGCCGCCAGGCCACCTCCTGCTCGCGCAGGCGGGCGATGCGGGCGCCACCGGTGACCGTCTCCTGCAGCGGCAACTTCAGATCGCTCTTGGCAAGCTGCAGCGCACTGGCCTTGGCCGGGCCGGAGAGCGGGCGGTAGTGGCTGGTGCGGATCAGGTGATAACAGCAGGGGGAGAGGGTCACCCCCTCGGCACCGCGCGCCGCCACCAGTTCAATCAGATGGGTGTGCAGCTCGCCACAGGCGTGCAGCGCCATGGCGTGATGGGCCGGAGCGATCAGCTGGGCGGTCTCATCGGCGAAGGCATCGGCACAGACAAATGCCATCCGGGCGCCGTCACGGGCGGCCAGCTGGCGCCCCTCTTCGCACAGGGGCGCCTGCAGCTCCAGGCTCAACACCTCGGCCTGACGGTGCAGGGAGACCAGCCGCCCCAGGTGGCCCTTGCCTGCACACCACTCCAGATAGGGGCCGCGATGGGCGGGCAGGCAGGCGGTGAAGGCTTCAATCTGGGCCTGCTTGCGCCCCGGCATGTACATCGCCATGGTCCGCTCGCACGGGATGGGGTCGCCCGTCAGGATCGGCAACGCACTCAGGGCATGCAGCGCTGCGCCTTGCGGGATCCAGGGGGCCAGCAGCTCGCACAGAGCGGGCATGTCGCCATCGAGCCGCTCAATCTCGGCCAGCGACAGGGCATTGAGCCGCTCGGCCAGCGCCGGCGCCGTCTTGGCAAAGGCGAGGTCAAGGTGATGATAGGGTTGGTATTGCCACCAGTGCCGGGCTTCGCTCAGCAGTCGATCCAGTTGTTGAAAACGTTGAGCCAGCACGCGCGCCCCTGTTCTGCCGTCAAAATGGAGGCTCATTCTAGCGATCCCGCGCCAAAAAGCACTCTCATCCATGCTGCGCCGGCGTGGTTGTGCCACCATCACCGGGCTTCAGCACGGGCAAAGAGAGTCCCTTAGGTCAATCCCTCCGGCCCGCCATAGGCCTGCGGCGGGGCTTAGCCTGACAAAGAGCGGGGTTTTGTGGTATATTCCGCCCCTTCATTATCTTGGCCTGCCCAGCGCGGGCCATTTTACCAACGTGAATGGAACCAAAACATGACCATCAATGCCATCCTGCAAGCGCGCGCGGGCGCCAAGTGTGAACTGTGCGGTGCCGAGCAGGCGCTGACTGCCTTCGCGGTCCCCCACTCTCCGGCCAGCGATGATGATCACAGCGTTGCCCTGTGCGACACCTGCCGTGGCCAGCTGGAGCAGCCAGAAACCACAGTGGTCAACCACTGGCGCTGCCTGGGCGACAGCATGTGGAGCCAGGTCCCTGCGGTACAGGTCATGGCGTGGCGCCAGCTGAAAAACCTCTCCGCCCAGGGCGAGGTGTGGGCCCAGGACATGCTGGACATGATGTACATGGAAGACGAGACCAAGGCCTGGGCCGAAGCCGGCCTGGCCAGCGAGGATGACGACAGCGTACCGACCGTCGACTCCAACGGCGCCGTACTGGTCGAAGGTGACTCGGTGACCCTGATCAAGGATCTGGACGTCAAGGGGGCGGGCTTCACCGCCAAGCGCGGTACCCTGGTGAAGGGCATCCGCCTCACCAACAACCCGCTGCACATCGAAGGCAAGGTCAACGGCGTGCAGATCGTGCTGGTCGCCGCCTACCTGAAAAAGGCCTGATCACCCTCATACACCGATACAAAAGCGCCCCGCGGGGCGCTTTTTTTATGGCTGCCGATTGCCCTGCCGTCCTCTGCTCTGGCTTCGTAGCGTTGCAGTACAAGGCCCTACGCCGGCATGCTGCCTGCCGTTATTTTGAGCGAAAGGTTGGTGTCATCAGCTACCCTGTGGCACTCTGGGGTTTCATGGACTGACCAACCCCGACACCTTGAGTGTCATCATTGCAAAAGGAGCATGCCAGATGGCCAAAGTCAGCAAGAAAGAGATTAAGAAGAAGATCGCCGCCCGCCTCGAGAAAATTGCCAAACATGAAGGCAAGATCAAGAAGCTGAAAAAAGCCCTGAAATAAGGGCCGGCAGAACAAAAAAACCGCCTGATGGCGGTTTTTTTATTGGCTGCCTTGCTCGCAAAACACCTCGAGTTGCCATGACTGCCAACCCCCGGCCAGCACCAATACTTCTTGCTCCAACCACAATCCGTTTGAGACTAGATGCGTCATGGCCTCTGCCAGCAGTCTGTCCTCCCCGCCGCTCACGGGTACTACCCCCCAGGGGATCTTGCCTCTGCTGATCGGTTGCCCTTCCAGACGGCGGATCAAAGGACAGGCATAGTGATGAACATAGGCCATCAAGGTGTCTGGCAACCAGAGCGCCAACGGACGACGGAGGGCATGGGCCAGCTCGGTAGCAATATCCAATCCCCGCTGATCCAGATCACCAAAATGGGCCCAAGGCACAACCGCCGGCAGTAGCGGGATCACTTGCCGCGCCAGTCTGGTATTGCGGCCAGGCACATAAAGCAACAACTCCCCTGCTTGCAACGGGTAATCCACGAAGGCCCCCTTGTTCTCCACCGTGACTATCTGCTGTCCTTGCCACTCGATGCCCTGCAACTTGCAAAGACAACGCTCCGGCAAGACCAGCTCTCCCAATAGCGCCAACTGTGCCGTCATATCATGGCGCTGGCCGCTCTTATCAATGAGTAGCAACGGGCTCATGGTACGCAGCCGGACCACCTCATCCTGTGTCAATGTTATGTCGATAGCATCATTATCTGGACCTATCCCGCTCTTGCTGTCCCCATACCAGAGGGCATGAAAACTGGCCTGGTTGAGGCACGCAGGCAGGTCCACCCCGAGAGCACGTACAGTGTCACGCCTGTCCGCCATCGTTGGCGCCACTTGCGCCAGCTGTCCGGTGAGATAAGCACACCCGGCAGCAGTCAGCACATAACGAGCCCCTCGCCCCACCGGCTTGACTCCGCCCACAGCCTGCAAGAGATCTCGCAACCCGCGGCCATGCTTGCTATCGAGTGAATACCCCTTCTCATCGGTGCCCTCCAGCAAGCGGGCACAGAGATCCTGTACCCTGCGCTCATCAAACAGTGACATTCTCACCTCCCCATTTCGGTGCCATATGGAAAAGAAGTAGAGTGGATTTTACTGCCCGCTGCCGTGACCCGACTCGCACCAAGGAAGGATCACGCTCGTAGCATTTAGGCGCACGAGGTAGTTTTTCCTGCCAAGAACCGTCGGCGCATTACTGGCAAACCTGGGGCAAAGGGCGCAAGCTGGTTTCGTGCACGCTGTTCGCGGCCGGGCAGGAGCAGGCCGGCAATACCTTCACAGAGGGCTCTCATGACGCAACCAACCGCACCACCACCCGCCTCTTCCTGGCATCTTGCGGACATTCGCGAACTGACCCGACTGTTCATTCAGGCCCTGCCTGCGACCATACAGCTCACCGAAGCCGTCCATCAGGCGGTCTTGAACGGCATGGGCTTCAAGGGGCGGGTGGAAGGAAAGACGGCGGGGATCACCGGGCTGGTCTACAAGGGGGTACATGGCGCCGCCAGCGCGTTGGGCAGCGGCCTCCATACCCTGCTTGCCCGTCTGCCGCCAGCCCCGCCCCTGCAGCACATTCCCGACACGCCCGGCCGCGCCGCCCTGCTCGCCACCCTCAATGGCGTGATGGGGGACAAGCTGGTCGAGAGTCACAATGCCCTGGCCACCCCCATGACTCTGCGTTATCTCGGCAAGCCCCTGAGCTGGCAGAGCCTGCCCGCGCAACTGCCCCCTCGCGGGCGGGTGCTGCTGATGGTGCACGGGCTGTGCATGAACGATCTGCAGTGGCAGACCCGGCATCAGGATGCGCCGGTCAACCACGGTGAGATGCTGGCCAAGGCGCTGGGTTACGTGCCCATCTATGTGCGCTACAACTCGGGCCTCTCCATCGTACAGAACGGTCAAGCACTGGCCCGTCAGCTGGAACAACTGGCAGCCCATTGGCCCGGCGGCCTTGGCGAGATCAGCTTGCTGGCCTACAGCATGGGCGGGCTGGTGATCCGCAGCGCCTGTCACAACGCCGACATGGCCGCCCTGGCATGGCCGGCTCACCTTAAAAATCTGCTGTTTCTCGGCACGCCCCATCATGGCGCGCCGCTCGAATCAGTGGGTCACTGGCTGGAACGACTGCTGCCAGTGACGGCCTACAGCGAGCCGTTCGTCAGGCTGGCACAGCTGCGCAGCGCCGGCATCAAGGATCTGCGCCACGGCAAGGTGATGGAGCCATGCCCTGCCCTGAGCCCCCTTTCTTCCCCCTTGGCCGATCCTCGTACGCCCTTACCCCTGCCGGGCGGAGTCCGCTGTTTTGCCATTGCGGCCACCACGGCGGCCAAACGCAGTCTGCTGGCAGACCGGTTGATTGGTGATGGTCTGGTGCCCCTGCGCAGTGCCCTTGGCCTGCATGACGAGGCACGCCACCAGTTGGCCTTTCTCCCCGCCCATACCATGATTGCCTATCGCACCAGTCACATGGCGCTGCTTGGCAGCCCGCAGGTGGCTCGCCTGCTGCTGCACTGGCTACAGAGCGATCACCAGGAACAGATCCCATCTGAGGAGCACGACCCGCAATAGGCCAAAGCGGCCGGTTTGCCCCGACATAAAGTAAGAAACCGCCAGCTGGCGGTTTTTTATTGGCTGGGTTACATCAGACGGGCCCGGCCAAATACCCGGATTGAACTGCCAGGCTCGGGGGGGATCTCGGCGTGCAGGTGAGATGCCATCCCCATCTCCTCCCCCTGCAAGAGATCGATGATGCCACCGTGGGGCCAGTGCAGGTCCCGCAGGTAACCGGCAAAGGCCGCGGTGGCCGCACCGGTGGCGGGATCTTCATAGACACCGCCATAAGCAAAGGGGTTGCGGGTATGAAACAGCTGCTCGCGGGCGGCATGAACCAGCAAGATGGTGACCAGCCCCTCTTGCTGCATCAGGGCGCGCCCCGCGGCCATCTCGTAGTGCATGGCCGCCAGAGCCGTGCGGCTGTTAAGGGCCAGCACCAGATGATCGGCGCCGCCATGGATAAGGGCCGGCGGAATGCGGGGATCCAGATCTGCCCGGGTATAACCAAACAGCGCCAGCGCGGCGCTCACCAGCGCGGCGGGGGCTGGCTTGCTGCTGGTGGGGGGCGATTGCAGCGCCGCCTGCCACTCCCCTTCCCCATCCAGCCAGCTCGATACCGAAATGGTGGCCTGATTGAGCTGCAACCCATACTCACCGGGGCCAACCCGGCGGCCCAGCGCCACCCCAAGGGCAATGGTGGCATGGCCGCAAAAAGGCACCTCGGCCAGTGGAGAGAAGTAACGCACCCGCCACTGCGGCGCCGCCGTCCCGGCCGGCCCATCGGCAATGACGAGCGGCGCGGCAAAGGCCGTCTCCGAAAAACCCACCTCGGCGGCGATGCGCTGCATCTCCTCGGCAGCGGGCAGCTGAGCACCAAGCCAGACCCCGGCCGGATTGCCTCCCGTCTCCCCAGAAGAGAAGGCGGCAATACGCACCAACTCGGGTTTCCACTGTGCTGCTGGCTCTGTCATGACTTGCTCCTGACGATGACTGATAACCCTGGCCTGCCGACTGTGCTTGCACATGCCGCAGGCCGCTTTCCATAAGATAGCGAGCCCGCCGTGGCCGGTAAATTAAATGGTACACGGGTGCCGCTTGGGCGCCGCAGAGCCGGGTGGCAGCAACTACCTTTGAGGCGTGTCTGTATAAGGTTCTGCAGTGGAGCACCCTATGTATTCTTACACCCTCACCTTCAAGGAGGAGGTCGACAAGCTGACCGCCCCCGAACATGAGATCAGCCTGCACAGCCCCGCCCAGGCCGGTGATTTCATCATCCTCTCCGATGGCAGCCGTCATCAGGTGATGTTCGTCACTCATCGCGCTCACTACAGCAGCCTCTACCTCGACAAGGGGGTTCGAGTGCCGCAGGGCTAGAGGAAAGCCATCAGCCGCTGCAGACAACCAAAGCGCGGCTCCTGGCCGCGCGTTGAACGTTCCGGGCAGATCAAGGGATATCAGAGCACCTTGATCACCGGCTGATGCATGATGGCGACCTCGTTCTGATAGACCACCAGCTCGCCCGGCGGCATGCCCTGCTCACCCAAAACGGTCACGGCGCACTCGTAGCGGTAAGGGCCGCTGGTGAATTGAAAGGTGTGGTTGCCTCCTGTGCCCTCCACCCTGACGGTGCCATTTTTCAGCACCAGATCCGGCTTGTCGCTGAGTGCCTTGCCCTTAGCCCAGGAGGCATAGCGATAGCGGCCATCCCCCAACTCGTCGATGCGAATGGTAAATTTCTCGGTCTGCCACATCAGCTCGGGGCGCTTGTACTCCCGCAAGCTGGGATAAAGATCACTTTTCTGTTTGGCGACAAGCTCAGCTTTGCGTTTTGCAGCCTGCGCCGTCTGATGATTGATACCGATCACCTTGCCATCGAAATCCAGCCACACCTCGCCACTGCCGAGCATGATGCCGCGCCAGCCCATGGCCTGCCAATCCTGCCCGGCCCGGGAGCTGGCGATGCGCTTTAAAATGGCCTCATCAAACACCTCGTCGAAACGGGCCACCATCTCGGACGAATTATTGATGACCGGGATGGGATACTCCTGCTTGAAGGGGTACTTGATCTGGCGGGCCAGCGCCTGCTGATCCCGCGCCTTGGCGGCATCGATCACCCGCTGCACCAGGGGCTGATACTCGGCGGCGAGCTGCGGCTCCTCGGCGTGGGCCGGCATCATAGCCAGCAGCCAGCCCAGCAGCGACACCAGCACCAGACTCCCCCAACGAAGCGCCATTTTCACCGGCGCTTTGCCTTTCTCACCAACAGCCCACTGCACCTTGTTCATCTCATCTCCTTCAGTGGCTTGCAGCCTGCCCTGTTCATATCGTCATTCAGGGCGCATCCGGTAACCAATATTCATAGAAATCTGTTTCAGCATGCTTGGGGTTTGGCCCAAGATATCGCCACCCGCAGCGTCGATAGAAACGCAGCGCACGCAGGTTGAGGCGGCTGACCGACAGCACTGCCCGCCGGCAACCGGCCTGCTGCATTGTGTGGGCAACGTGCTGGAGCAGCAATGCGGCCAGGCCCTGTCCGCGCGCCTGCGGCGTCAAATAGATCAGGTGAACATAACCGCTATCCGGCTCGGATGAAGAGGTCCGAAATTCCAGCTGCCCTACTATTTCGCCACCGCGCCATACATGCAGATAATGCCACTCCCGGCTGGTCAGCCTCGTCGTCATCCGCTCCCGATAGCCAGCCAGAAACGCGTCAAATCCCTCGTCGCGATGGAAGCTGCACACATAAGCGTCCCGGCGCGCTGCCACACAAAAATCGTAGTCTCGGGCCAGATTGATCCTGTTGAACGCAAGGTTCATTCACCATCCTTGTCATAGCGCTTGTTTGTCATGGTCTGAACCGAGCTCAGGAGCATTGGATGACATCAGTCAAACGCATTCTCAGCATCTCTGATGGTGGAAGATATAAGTTTTTCGAAGATTTCCATTTGTCCGGCAGGAATAAGTTGAGACTGGATCAACCTGCGCTTCTCCGGACCAAAACACCGTTCGGCCACCCAGCCAATCAAATAAACCAAGGAGAGGCAGCCGCCTGCCGTTGCAATATTTCCTTGCACTACCAGGGGAGAGTCTTGAACATCTCCCCCCATCTCCAGCAACCGGGCTTTGGCTGCAGGGTTGGTTGTCAATTTCTTTCCCTTCAGCAAACCCAGTTCATGCAATATGAATGAACCTGCGCATATTGAGCCAATCAGCTGCCGCTGCGGCTCCAGTTGCAACTCGGACATAAACTCATGGTCCTGCAGCGCGGCAGGGATGCCACGCTGCCCGCTGGTGATCAGCACCACATCCTGATCACGGGCTTCCGTCACATGTCCATCCGTCTTTACGTTGATACCCAGTGCAGAGCCATGCTCCGGTTTGGTTCCCAGTATTTTCACCGACCAGCTATCTTTGCTTCGCCCAAGCAGGTCATACATCAAAAAAAAATCCACATCGGTGAAATCATCAAATAAAACAATACCAACCTTGTACATGGTAACCCCGTCATTCTGTGCAGATAATCAAATGGTTATGTAACGTGCCGCATGAAATATCGCGTCATGTCGCCTTGAGGTGCTTTTTTACCTTCTTCAACGCCATAGTGCGCTTGAGCGGCGAGAGATAATCGATAAACAGATTTCCCTGCAGGTGATCGATCTCATGCTGCATCACGACGGCCAGGAAATCGCTGCTCTTTACCGTTATCGGGGCGCCATGACGATCCACTGCCGACACCACCACTGTGCTGTAACGTTCGACGTCGGCGTAATAATCGGGTATGGACAGACACCCCTCTTGGCCAAGCGCCGGGTCAGTGCCGCTTATCACTTGCGGATTGATCAATACCAGCGGCTGATCCCGTTTTTCCGACAGGTCGATGATGACGATGGCCTCCTTGCGCCCCACTTGCGTGGCGGCGAGACCAATACCATTGTCGGTGGCATAGAGGGTCTCCAGCATGTCATCGATCAGGTCTTGCACAGCTGCAATATCCTCAACCCGCTCGGCCTTGACTCTCAACCTGGGGTCGGGAACCGTTAAAATATCCAGCCTTGCCATCAATACGCTCCCTCAAGCATGGGCACCCCATGACTCTTCTCTCGTCACCGGCCGGGACAAGGAGACAAACGCCGGCTCTTCCGCCACCACCAGATAACCGAGGCGCCGATAAAACCGCAGCGCCCCCTGATTGACGGTAAAACTGGACAGGGTCACCCGCACCCTCCCCTCACGTGCCGCTTCCCGTTGCAGCCGCGCCATGACGGCAGAACCAAGCTGCCGGCCCTGATGGCGAGGGAAGATGATCAGCAGATGGACGTGCAGCGCATCCTCGTATGGCTTGCAGCAGAGCAGGCCGACTCGCTCGCCCCCTGCCAGGATCCACGAGAACCAATGCGGCTCATATTCGCTGGTCAACCGCGCGCGCTGCATCTCGTCATCCCAGCCAAACACTGCCTCGACATAGGGAAAGATCCCCTCCTTGACGGCCGCAAAGCGCTGTTCAAACTCACTTGGCGGGATCCCTGCCAGTGTTATCTCCATCTCATCCCTCTGCTCTGTTCGGCGCCATGACGACCAATGCCCCCATCACAGCCCCCGCGATGGTGACGATGCTGCGGGGTTTGGCCCCAATATTGATTTTCATTTGGGTATCTTACTAAACAATCTGGAGATGAAAAGGTTGCAGGTACAAACAGGTGGCATAAGTGTGATGAGACTTCCCTCGTCGGAGGATGGAGGAAAGCAAATCAAGGGGAAGATGACAGGGGATAGCGTCCGGTGCGGCACCGGGCATGGGAAGAAATCGGGCCAACCTTGGGCCCGATAGGTTTAAGGAAGGCTCACCTCCTCCATAAAAATCAGCCGCAGCGGCTCTGCCAGCAGAACCTCGGCCTGGGCGGCAAAGGCCTGGAAATAGTCCGTCTGGCAGTGGCTGTCCAGCGCGGCCTGATTGATGAACGCCTCGCGCATGTAGAAGGTGCCCGGCTCCTCCTGCAATTCAAACAACACGTAATCCAGGTTGCCCGGCTCGCGCCGCGTCGGCGCAATAAGCTTGAGCAGCTCGCGGCGCAGTTGCTCTCTCATGCCAGTGCGGGCCTTCAGCACGGCGATCGACACCAGTTTGTCTGTCTCTTTTTTCATCCATCCTTCTCCGTTTTACATCGTCAACACACTAGAGAGTGCAGCCTGGACAGCTATTTATAGTGCCGGATGCCCCCCATCAGAAGTTGCCCAGTGTAGGCAGGACGGTGGGGGCCATATAGGGGGGCAGAATGAACACAGTGTTCACCACGCCGTGCACAGAGGAACAAACGAGCGGGAGGGGTCATTGCGCAAAGGGCGTCAACGTGACCCGCTAGGAGGCGGCACGGCTTGCAACCCCCTGGCTAAGGGCTAAGGGTCTGCAGACCAGGATTCAACGTCAAGGCAATAGGTAGTGAAGGGGTATTCGCCCAGGCGTGTTTTCCTCACCCAGATGGCCCGTCTGGCGAGGGAGCGGTAAGGCGGGCGGGTATCCAGCAGGTGAAAGAGGATCGTCCGATGGCCAAGCTCCCTCGCCCACCCCATCATCTCGTTGAAAATCGCCACGCCGCTTCCCCAGCCGGCCCTGGCGAGCACAATGGCAAGCTCCACCTCCTCGTTATCGGGCTGGATGCCGCACCATCCCACCAGGGTGCCGTCAAGGAAGATGGCGCGCACGCGGCAGCCTGGCCGGGCGTCGACTCCCAGCTTGTGCGCCATCCAGTCGCGCACCCCGGCCACATCGAAAAGCGGGTGAGGGATCAGGTGCTTTCGCAGCGTCTCATCGTTGAGCAGCGGCAGAAAATCCTCTGCCCTGACAGCAGAAAAGGGGCTGAACACCATGGAGGTCTCTCTCATTGCGCAAAGAGGCACTCTAGTAGGGGCTGCCATCCTTGTGTCTGGCTGACCAGGCGCCATCGGCACCCTGTACCAGGGCCAGATCGTCATCGGGATAGTCGACGGTGTCCCCTGATAGCCTGTCCCCCACCTCGAGATAGACGGCGTCCACTTCACCGTGATTGAGCAACTGGTGGGCCAGGCTGCTGCCACCCTTGAAGCCGATGCACTCCCCTGGCGACATCCGGTACTCCTCCTCCCCGTGGCGCAGGGTGGGATTGCCCGAGAGCACATAGACGAATTCGTCCTGCAGGCCGTGATGGTGCTTGAGCGCCGAGACGGCCCCCGGTGCCAGGGTCGTCAGATTGACCCCGAAATTGGCGAGGCCGAAATGATCCCCCAACCTGCGCCGGGTGCGGTGCTTGACCAAGGAGGCAAAGGGCTCCGGATAAAGGGACTTTGCCTTGTGCTCGGGGATGGCCGCTGCCTGAATGGCGCGCTTGTCAGTCATGTTCTGATCCTCCCTGTGAATGACGTCTCTCTTTATAGCCTGCTCCTTAGCGGCGAAGCATGGGCAGGGGGTTGAAGGGGTGTCTCACACACCATGCCATGCCCGGTTGCAGCAAACGCCGGTGAAATCATCCCCTGTCACCCCTTTGAAGGGAGACAGAATCGCCTCCACCCACGGCAAGGGGTGTTCCATATGCATTCAACCTCCCCTGCTCCTGCCCGATGCCCGCCTGACCGATTGCCGCCAGATGGCAAAGACTCCCTGATTTTCGTTTGGCTATCTTAATGGCACACCGGAAAATGGGAAGTCGTGTTGGCAACATCACCAATGGAATGAAGAAGATGGCCCGCGATCACTGGGAAGCGCCCTCTTCCAGTGGCCCGGGTATGGAGGGGCACCAGTACATGCAGACCCGGTGACTAGAGCACCTCAATCCTGACCTTGATAAGCCCGGATCGGGGATTGCCGATGGCGCTGAACGCCGCTTTGGAGAGATCGATGATGCGCCCGCGGGGGAAATTGCCCCTGTCGTTGACCCTGACCACCACGCTCTTGCCATTGGCGAGGTTGGTGACCCGTACCATGGCGCCGAAGGGCAACTCCATGTGGGCGGCGGTGTTGGCGTGGCGCTGATAAGGCTCACCGCTGGCGGTGCGCTTGTTGTGGTAGCGATCGGCATAATAAGAGGCGAGTCCCGTCTCGCTATAGCCACGCCAGCTGCCGCCATGGCTCTCGTCATAGCGGCTGCTGCAGGCGGCCAGCAGCACGGTGAGCGACAGCAGCAGTCCCTTTCGCAAAAATTGCCCCTTTTCAACCATGTGCCTTGTCCTTGCTCCCCTACGGGGTTGTCGATGCCAATAAAACGGTAGCGGGCATGAGCGAACCGGCGTGGTGCCGGCCTGCCATGGCCGCGCCGCTACTTTGCCACAGTTTCCAAACAAAACGGGAGGCCAAGCCTCCCGTTTTCATACCTCGTCCGCCAGCCTCTGTCAGGCAATGAGCTTGTCATCGGCGAAGCCAAAGCCGCGCAGACCCACCACATGCACGTGTTCGTGCTTGCCCTGCACCTTGCGGATGAGCTTGTAGGTGGTGCCCTTCTCGGGGCTGATGTTCTCGGGCGCGGCGATCAGCAGCTGCATATCCTGCCGCTCGCACAGCTCGAACAGGGTGGCGATGGATTTGCCATCAAGCCGCGCCGCTTCGTCGAGGAACAGCAGACGGCAGGGGGCGATGTCCTTGCCGCGCAGACGGCGGGACTCCTCCTCCCAGCTGATCAGCACCATCAAGAGGATGGCCTGACCGGTACCGATCGCCTCGCCGGTGGAGAGCGCGCCGCTTTCGGCCCGCAGCCAGCCATCGGCACCGCGCTGCACCTCGATCTCCAGCTCCAGGTAGTTGCGATAGTCGAGCAGCACGTCGCCCATCACCTGATAGCTGCGATCCCCCTGCTCCACTTGCGGGTTGAGGCGCTGGAACAGCTTGGCCATCGCCTCGGAGAAGCTGAGCTCCTTGTCGGCGAACAGATCGTTGTGCATGGCGGTTTGGTCAGCCAGCGCCGTCAGCAGACGGGTGTGAGCCTCGCGAATATTGACGTTGAGGCGCACCCCGCGCACCAGACCGAAGGCAATGTTCTGCAAGCCCTGGTTGAGCACCCGGATACGGTTCTGCTCGCGGCGGATGATGTTGGTGATCTTGGCCGCTACCTCGTGAGAGGAGAGCGACAGATGGGTTTCCCGCTGCTTGAGCTCATCGGCCAGACGGGCCAGCTCGATCTCCATCTCCTCGATGGCCTCCACCGGATCATCGGAGCGGATGATGTCGTTGCGGATGCGATCTTTCAGGTAACGGTAAACCTGCACGTAGAAGGCCACCTTCTGCTCGGTGCTGCGGTTGCCCTCCGACAGTCGCAGCGCATCGCGCAGGGCCTCGTCGTGGGCCACCGCCACCCGCAGGGCGCCGAGGGCCTTGTCCGACATGGAGCGCAGCTCGTCGCTGTCAAGGTAGGCCAGCTCGCGCTTATTTAAACGCTTCTCGACGTCGGTCTCCCGCGCCAGCCGCACCACCCGCGACCAGCTCGCCTTGTGACCCACCAGGGATTTACGGGCGCCGTAGTAATCCTTACCTTCGAGCTTGAGACGACCGCCGAGAGATTCGATCTCGCGCTTGGTCACCTGCAGCTGGGCCTCGGCGCTGGTGCGACGGGAACGGGTGCGGATCAGCAGCTCTTCAATCTCTTTCTTGTGGGCGCGCGCCTTCTCTTCCATGTCGTCAGAGAGGGTCAGCCCCATGGCCGCCAGCTCCTGCTCGAACTCGGTCAGGGTCTGGCGCTTGGCCTCGACGCTGGAGTTGAGCGCGGTGCGCAGCTGCAGCGCCTCGGTGTGGCGCTGGGCAATCTGCTTGTGCTGCTCGCCAGCGGTGCGGGCCGCAAGCTCGGCTGTTTTAAGCTTCTCTTTGAGTCGCTCGCTCATTTCGGAGGCCTTGCCCAGCAGGTCTTGCGCATCCTGATAAGCAAAGTGCGGCAGGCGGGCCACCAGCTGATCGAGGGCGTAGCAACGGCGCTTCTGCTCGGCCAGCAATTCGTTGGCTTCGTCAAACGCCGCCTGTAGGGCAGAGAGATCCTGCGGATCCTGACGCAGCACCTGCACCATGGTTTCCAGCTTCTCCAGCGACTTGCCGTGCTTGGCGATAAAGGCCTCGGCCTGTTTCAACGCTTCCACATCGGCGTGAGCCGCCTCGAGACGGGCAGCCAGCTCTGTCTCGGCAAACAGGTGGGCAAAGGGCAGCATCCCCTGCACCAGCTGGATATGGCGGGTCAGCTGGGCGGCGGCCGCTTTGGCCTCGGTCAGCTGCTTGTTGCACTCGGCGATGGTCTCTTGCAGCTTGCGCTGCTCGGCCTGTTTGGCCTGCACTTCCGCTTCCGGGTCGGGGCGGAAGGCGATATCCAGATGCTGGCCGATAAAGTCGCGGAAGTGACCGTAGAGGCGGTGGTACTTCTGCTGCTCGAAGGCGGCCTTGGCGTAACCCTCGATCAGCTCTTCGCGCTCAAGGTCGAGCTGTTCGATCCGCTTTTCCCGGGCGGCGCGGCCAAACAGCGGCAGCTCGGGGTAGCGGGAGAAACGCACCTGACGCTTGCTGGTGCGCACCAGCACGGCGTCACCCAGCTCGTCGGCCTCCACCAGATCCTCGTCAAAGGAGTCGGGGTTGCCCTGGATGAGGTAGATATCTTCCGGGCAATCTTCCAGCTTTTTCAGCCGCTCGATGGCGCCTTCGAGATCGAGCACCACCAGAGCGCTGCGCGCCGGGCCGTACAGCGCGGAGTAGTAAGGGGCATCGTCGATGGAGATGTCGTCGTAGACATCGGAGAGCAGCACGCCCCCCACCTGCTCGGCAATGCGGGCAAGGCGCGGATCGGCCTCGCCGGCCCCCAGCTGCAGGTTGCGAATTTGCAGCTCCAACGCCTGTTTCTGCGCCGCGATGCGGTTGCTCTCCTGCTCGAACTCGCGCTCCTTGTCGAGCACGCTCTGCATGCCGGAAGAAAGCTCTTCGGCGGTGGCGAGCGGCAAACCGCTCTGCTCGCGCAGCTGCTCGAGTTTTTCAAAGGATTTGAGCCAGCGCGGGGCCAGCTTGGTCAGCTCCGCGATATCGCGGCCGAGCTGGGCGCCCTGATGCTCGAGGCTGGCACGGCGCTGATTGACCTCGGCCTGTTGCTCGGCCAGCTCCTCCTGACGGGTGCGCTGGGCCTCAAGAAACAACTCCAGCTCGTCTTGGCTCGCGATCAGCTGGCCGGAGGCCTGCTGCAGCTCGTCACGCAAGCGCAGCAGCGCCTGCTGGCTTTCGCTCTCTTTCTCGAGGCGAGCCAGCGCGGCGCGCAGCCCCTGCCCCTGGGCGATGCGAGCCTTGTCTTCGATGTGACGCTTGAGCAGCGCCTGTGCGGTGGGCCAGGCGGCCTCGCGCGCAGTCTCGGGGGCGATGCTCAAAAGCAGCGCCAGCGCCGCTTCGTGCTCGGCCACCGCCGCCTTGGCCAGCGCCAGCTGCTGCTCGGCCCCCAGCACCCGGCTGGTGAGGCTCTGCTCGGCGGCGCGGAACTGGTGCAGGGTGTCGCTCCCCTGTTCGGCGGTCAGCCCCGGCAGCTCGCACTGCTCGCGGGCGTTTTCCAGCGCCTGCACCGCCTGACGGTACTGGATGGCGCGGGTCTGCTGGATATCCAGCGCCTGCTGATAGTCGGCCAGCTGGGTCTTGAGGCTGTCTACTTCTGCCTGGGCCAGCTCCTTGCGCTCTTCCACCTCCAGCAACTGGCCGTGGATCTCTTCCACTACCGCCTGCTGCTGTTCGAGTTTGTCAGAGAGATCCGCCAGATCGGCGCGATACATCTCGATCTTTTTTTGCAGTGCCACGGCGGCCAGCACCTTGGCCAAGTGCTCGGCGGCGGACTCCAGCTCGTCGGTCAGCAGCTTCTCGCGGTTGGTGAGCTGCTCCACCTCGTCGGCCAGATAGATGGCGCGCTGCTTCTCCTCGGCCAGCAGGCGGCGCTTGCCTGCCAGCTCCTGGCGGGCCTTGAGGGCCAGCTCGGAGAGGCGGTTCTTCTCGGCGGCATTGCGCACATAATCCGCCGCCACATAGTGGGTGGTCTCGGTAATGAGGTTCTTGAACAGATCCCGCTGGCCCTGAGTCTCCTTGATCGCTTCCAGGGTGCGGCGGTTTTCATAGATGGCCGCCTCCATGTCCTGGAACGCCTTGCGCACGCCGGAGTTTTCCGGCAGCAGGTATTCGCGCAAGGAGCGGCTGATGGACGAGGAGATGCCGCCGTAGAGGGAGGCCTCGATCAGGCGGTAGAACTTGCCGCGATCCTTCTGATCACGCAGCTTCTTCGGGGTGATGCCGAACTCGAACATGAAGTTGTGATAGTCGGTCACCGTATTGAACTTGGCGACCTTGATGGCGCCAAGCTCGGCCGCCGCCCCTTTCAGATCGGCGAAGGCACGCACCCGCCCCTTGCCGTCGTCGAGCTTCTCCAGCAGCAGATCGGTGGGTTGCAATTGCTCCGGCACATCCACCAGTGCAAACGGGGTGATGTTGACCTTGTTGTCACGGTTGGCCACCTGCTCCAGGTGCACGCCGACCCAGATCCGCTGCTCACGACTGTTCATCACCTCCAGCAGCGAATAGCAGTGGCCGCGCTGCAGCTTGCCGTAGAGCCCCTTGTCACGGGAGGCGCTGGATGAGCCCGCTTCCGTGGTGTTGCGGAAGTGAAGCAGAGACTGATCGGGAATGAGCGCCGCGATAAAGGCCGCCATGGTAGTGGACTTGCCCGCACCGTTGCCGCCGGAGAGGGTGGTGACCAGCTGGTCGAGATCGAAGGTCCGGGCGAAGAAGCCGTTCCAGTTGACCATGGTCAGGGATTTGAACTTGCCGCGCACCTTTATACCTCCAGATCCAGTTGTTCTTCATCGAGGTCCGCCTCGATGTCATCAAACAGCGAGTCGCTGCTCGGCATTTCGTCGTCGTGGAAGATGGCCTCCCCCTCCTGGATCATCCGCAGCTGCACGGCGCGCGGATCCTCATCGGAGCGCACGTCCGCGGCGAAGCGGAACACCGACTCGTTGACCCGGAATTTGTCACTGTTGCCAAGGGCGGTGATCATGCCAAGGCGGCGCAGGCGGCGCATGGAGGTGCGGATCTTCTCCAGCAGTTTCTTCTTGTCCAGATCGGTGCCACCGGAGCGGCTGTTGACCATCCTCAGCAGCTGCTTCTCGTCGGCCAGGCTCAGCACCTCTTCCTGCAGCTCGCCCATGGCGAACACCCCTTCCGAGGCGAGCCGATCCGGGCTCAGGTAGAGGTAGCAGAGTACCTTGCCCACCAGCATGTCGAGCTCGGAGAGCACAGTGGTGCCGATGTCGGCACTCGGGCGCGGGCGTAGGTAGAAGAAGCCTTCCGGCGCCTTGATGAGTTCCACCTGATAGCGGCCGTAGAAGATCTCCAGCTCCTGGTGATACTCCACCAGCGCGGAGTGCTGCTCGAACTCGTCGGCACTGATGTGGCGACCGGAGCGCAAGGCGGTGTCGATGCGCGGAAACAAGGGATTGGCAATCGCCTCTGCGAGCCGCAGCGGCAAGGGAAACTCAGTATTGATCAATGACATAGGCCTGAACCTTGGATCCAGCTTGGTTAATGGGTTTCCATGCGGGCTGACGATGCAGCTGGTGCTCGCCGCTGGCATGGCCCAGGCGCACGGCCTGGTCGATCAGAAGACGCGCCACGTCGAAGTGGGCATGGGCTGGGTAGTCCAGCAGGTATTCCCGCAGCACGTCGGCGAGATCCAGCTGCTGACCCTGCTCGGGGTAGCGGGCCAGGTAGCGCTCGATGCGCTCGGCCAGCTCCTGGTTGATGTCCACCATCTCCATGTACTCCATCTCGAGGGGCACCTCGCCGGTCACCTCCTCGTCGTGGATGGCGATGGTTTCGTCGCGCAGTTCCAGCAGGCGGGGCTCTTCGGCCACCCGCAGCTGCCAGTTGTGCTGATCGAAGTTGCGGATGGATTCGCGCAGCCGCTGGCTGAAGGCGCGGTTCTTGTCCATGTCGATGGCGTTGCGGATAAATTTGTGGACGTGCCTGTCGTAGCGGGCCCACAACTCGATGCACTGCTGGCCCCAGCTGGTGATGACGTCAAGGCGCCCCTGCAGGGCGTGAGTCAGCTCCTCGACGTGGAACAGATCCTCGCGCCCCTGCGCCGCTTCCTGAATGTTGAGCAGCCCCGCCTGCAGGCGGTGGCCGGCGGCGTCCAGGGTATCCTGCAGCTCGCGCAGGGTCTGGCCGGTCTCGTGCAGCAGTTTCTCGCAGCTGTGGATGGCATCGACCCAGTTCTGGGTCAGCAGGGCCGCGATCTCGCTTTTGACCTGATTCTGCTGCTCATCCATGGCGCGCTGGGTAAGATCGATGCGCCCCAGCGTCTCTTCCAGGGAGAAGGTGAGGCGCGGCAGCACCTCGGCATCCCACTGCTCGCGGGTGTTGGTCTCGAGCGCCGCCTTGCGGGCGGTGTCGAGCTCGGCCGCCAGGTGCTCGAGCAGGATGGAGAGCTTGATGGAGTCGACCTGGCGCTGATCCATAAAGAAGTCGACGATGCTCATGCCAAGACGCGACAGGCGATAGAGGCTCTCCCCCGCCACCATGTCGGTGTTGAAACGCGACAGCAGCTGCTGGCGAATGAGATCGTTGATGGCGTTGTTGGCGCGACCGGTGAGGGTTTCGTCCATCTGGCCGAAGGCGTTGCTGACGTAGCCGAAGGCATCGTGCAGGGCCGCTTCCGACAGGTCCGACTCATCTTCGGACAGAGTCTTGATTGCAATCAGAAAGGCCAGCCGGTCGGTGGGCAGGCTCAACGCCAGCCCCTCCTGCCTGACCCATCCCACCATCTCTGGCAGGGTACGGGATGTACTCATCATGACGTTGTCATCTCGTTGTTGTATTGGGCGCAAAGCCTTGCGCGCGGCTACATCCGGTAGCATCGAAAAAGGGGGCTCAGCCAGCGGGTTTCTGCGCCATCACGTGGATATAGCGCCCCAGGGAGATAAACGGCTCCTGCCGGCAATATTGCTGCTCCATGGCCAGCAGATCGTCGAACTTCTCCAGCTGATCCTGCTTGTGGCGCATGTAATCGTGGATCACCCGCACCCCGGTCTTGCCGATTATCTTGAGCCCGCCCCGGCCAATCCAGTCATACACCTGCTCCGGCAGCTGGGGATTGGTGGGGGTCAGCGCCGTCTGCCGCTTCTTGCGAAGACCCAGGCGCACATAATCGAAATTGCCCACCACCAGGCTCTGGAACAGCAGGCCGTGGCGGTTGTAGAAAAGCAGCGACAGTATGCCCCCGGCATTGACGAAAGGGAACAGACCGAGCAAGGTCTGGCGCGGCTCGGCGAGCCACTCCAGCACCGCGTGACAGAGCACCAGATCGAAGGTGCCGGTCACATGTGCTTTAAGATCCTGAATGGGACAATGGATGAGACGGATTCTGTCTTCCAGCCCCTTCTCGGCGATTTGGCTGCGGGCCAGCGCCAGCATCTCGGCGGAGAGATCGCACAGCTCCACCTGATGGCCCATGGCCGCCAGCTTCTGGGCAAAGTAGCCAAACCCGCCGCCCGCATCCAGGATGCGCAGAGGCCGGTTGCCAAGGCGGGCCAGGCAGGCTTCGATGTCGCTCCAGACCACTGTGGTGCGGATGCGCCCCTTGGTGGAGTCATAAATGTTGCGGGCGAACTTGTCGGCCCGCCCGTCGAAACTCTGATCGTGCTTCAAGGAGAAACTCAACTATTGCGCCACAGGGTTGTGGCCATCCCAAAAAAGAGAGGTATTCTGTCACATCCCGAATTTGCTGAAAACTCAAGGAACTCTCTGCCGTGTTTGTGCTTAAAAAGTGGCTGGGTCAGCTGCTGATGCCGCTCCCCTTCTCCGTCACCCTGCTGTTGCTGGCGCTGCTGCTGCTCTGGTTCACCCGTTTTCAGAAAACCGGCAAGCTGCTGGCGACCCTGGCCCTGCTCATCGTCGCCCTGATGGGGATGCGGCCGGTGAGCTACCAGCTGGCCCGCCCGCTGGAGCAGACCTTCCCCCCATTCGAGGTGAGCCAGCATCCGGACATCCAGGCCATCGTCGTGCTCGGCAACGGCCATGTGAGCGACCCGGCCGTCCCTGAGCGCAGCTGGCAGAACAACATCGCCCTGGCCCGCACCCTGGAGGGGGTACGGCTGGCCCAGGCCTATCCACAAGCGGAGCTCATCTTCTCGGGCTATGTGTCGGGGGATCCCCTCTCGAACGCCGAGGTCAACGCCCGCATGGCGGCAAGCCTCGGCATCCCCCGCTCACGGATGACGTTGTTTGAAAACAACAAAGACACCCACGACGAGGCGGTCAGCATCAGCCGCCACCTGCAGGGCAAGCGGGTGGCGCTGGTGAGCTCGGCCACCCACCTGCCGCGGGCCATGGCGCTCTATCAGGGTCAGGGACTCAATGCCGTGCCGGCCCCCACCGACTACACCGCCAAGCAGAGCCAGGTGGTGCAACCTCTCTACAGCTACCTGCCCAAGGGGCGCTATCTGATGTATTCCGAGGCTGCCATTCACGAATGGATTGGGGTATGGTGGGCCCGTCTGCGGGGTCAGGTCACCGATTGAGCGATCGAGCCTTTCATTCCTGATTTGGATCAGGAAAGCGAAAAAAAATTACGTCATTTGCCGCCGGGTCAGCTATCTTGGGCTCGGTTCAATTCATATAATGTCGCGCAATCAAATGCCTAGGAGATATAGAAGATGAGACAGCACCTGGTAATGGGTAACTGGAAACTGAACGGCACCAAGGCTTCCGTCGAAGCACTGATCAAAGGACTGACCCCGGCGGCTGCCGCTCATCCTTCTGTACAAGTCGCCGTCTGCCCGCCGGTTATCTTTTTGGGTCTGGTTGAGCAGCTGACCGCCGGCAGCAAGATTGCCTACGGTGCCCAGAACGCCGACGTTCACGAGTCTGGCGCCTTCACCGGCGAGAACGCTCCGTCCATGCTCAAAGCCTTCGGTTGCACCTACTCCCTGGTCGGCCACAGCGAGCGTCGTACCCTGCACGCAGAGACCGACGACGTGGTTGCTGCCAAGTACGAAGCCATCCAGAAAGGCGGCCTGATCCCCGTGCTGTGCATCGGTGAGACTCTGGCCCAGTTCG
Source organism: Aeromonas sp. s3 (assembly GCF_040907805.1). Classification (NCBI taxonomy): domain Bacteria; kingdom Pseudomonadati; phylum Pseudomonadota; class Gammaproteobacteria; order Aeromonadales; family Aeromonadaceae; genus Aeromonas; species Aeromonas sp. s3. The sequence continues at coordinate 6,446 of NZ_JBFOCQ010000033.1, read as the reverse complement.
AAGCCGGCACCACCAACTCCGTGGTCGAAACCCAGCTCAAAGCCGTGATCGACCGTTGCGGTATCGCCTCCTTCGAGAACGCCGTCGTGGCTTACGAGCCGGTATGGGCCATCGGCACCGGCAAGACCGCTACCCCGGAAATCGCACAGGCCGTGCACGCTCACATCCGCCAGTACCTGGCCGGGTTTGATGCCGCCGTGGCTGCCAAGGTACAGATCCTGTACGGTGGCTCCGTGACCGGTGCTACCGCTGCCGACCTGTTCGGTCAGCCGGACATCGACGGCGGCCTGGTGGGCGGTGCGTCCCTGAAAGTGGACGACTTCTCCCAGATCATCGCTGGCGCGGCCAAGTAATCGGCTGCCATGGAGGGGGCGCTTGCCCCCTCCTGCGTATCGCTTTTCCTATGGCAGCCAGCGCATCCCATATGAAAGCCGATATAGTAAAAGTGGCTTGTCTCATTTAACCCTTTCGTATTCGACAACTCAGATCCAGAGGCACTCATGACCAAACAAATCAAACGTATTGGTGTTTTGACCAGTGGTGGCGACGCACCGGGTATGAACGCAGCCATTCGCGCCGTGGTGCGCGCCGGCCTGCATCATGGCCTGGAAGTCTACGGCATCTATGATGGCTACCTCGGTCTGCACCAGGACCGTATCGTCAAGCTGGAGCGCCACAGTGTCTCCGACGTGGTCAACCGTGGCGGTACCTTCCTCGGCTCCGCCCGTTTCCCGGCCTTCAAAGATCCGAAAGTGCGCGCCGAAGCGATCGAAAACCTGAAAAAACACGGCATCGACGCCCTGGTGGTGATCGGCGGTGACGGCTCCTACATGGGTGCCAAGAAGCTGACCGAAGAGGGTTTCCCCTGCATCGGCCTGCCGGGCACCATCGACAACGACATCGCCGGTACCGACTTCACCATCGGCTTTGACACCGCCCTCAACGTGGTGGTGGATGCCATCGACCGTCTGCGCGACACCTGCAGCTCCCACCACCGCATCTCCGTGGTCGAGATCATGGGCCGCCACTGCGGCGACCTGGCCATGTCTGCCGCCGTCGCCGGCGGTGCCGAGTACGTGATCGTGCCGGAAGTGGCCTTCGACAAAGAGAAGCTGCTGCAACAGATCAAGGAAGGGGAAGCCAAAGGCAAGCGCCACGCCATCATCACCATCTGTGAGCATGTCACCGACGTGAACGCCCTGGCCAAGGACATCGAGGCCATGACAGGTCGCGAAACCCGCGCCACCATCCTGGGCCACATCCAGCGCGGTGGCTCCCCGACCGCCCGCGATCGCATCATGTCCAGCCGCATGGGCGCCTTCGCCGTCGAACAGCTGCTGGCCGGTCAGGGTGGCCGCTGCGTCGGTATTCAGGGCAACGAGATGGTGCACCACGACATCATCGACTGCATCGAGAACCTGAAGCGTCCCTTCAACCAGGAGCTCTACGATCTCTCCACCACCCTGTTCTAAGCCCCGCTTGTTCAGGTTGTTGTGACAAAAAACCCTCCGCTGGAGGGTTTTTTATTGGCGCGGGCCACCTGCCGGCACGCCCGCTTCCATTCCACCCTCTGGCCATGTCTGCCGTTATCCCCGCTCATGGCTCCCTGCCTTCCCCTCGCCTCTTCAGGCAGCCCGGTCAGGGCGATGCAGCCAGCAAACCTCCCCACCCGCCATTGGCTCGCAGCGAAACCAGGGCCATCGCGCTGTGCAGTCAGCTCACCCTCCTTGCCATCAAGTGGCCATGTACCTGCCACCAGCAGCCCATATCAGTACCTCATCGAGCCGCCAACATGCCGTGAAAAGAGTCGAACAGGGTCGGTTCAATGGTTGCGCGACTGTCATCAACCGCAGGATTTCTGCAAATTTGCGAGAGCGCTGCCGCCAGAAGGTGGCGTCACTACTGGGAAAAATCCCCGGAGCACGACAAGAAATGCTGGGGGGTAGGGAAAATGGGGCTGACAGCAGTTCAAACCATGCCAGACTCACCCCATCGCCAGCAAAACTGTCTGCTTTTGCCGACAAAATTTTAAAAAACCAAAAAAGCCTCATATAAGACCCTGCATGAAACGCAACAAAAATAAAAATAACACATTGATTTTATTGAATAAAAACACCATCAAATCCTGTTGAATGCCCAACACCCATCTAGAAGCTGATAAAACAGCCTTAGATTTATAAAAATGAGGCTTTCGAGCGCTACGCGACAACTATGACCACATAAACACACTTTACTATTGTTTTACTGCGCAATTGTGGTATCTTGGCTCCATCATCAGTCAGCCAAGGGAGACAATAATATGAAAGAGTTTGTGGTTACTGCCGTTTTCACCGTGTTTTTCACTCTGGTTGCCGTCTCTCTGCCGTCGCTGTCACAGCTTTGAGCCGGTTGGTTGCCCACTTCGTGATCCGCATGGGCAACGATAGGCACCAGTGCGCTGGTTAATTCACCGCATTCAGTCATTTTTGGTCGTTTCATCGAAAATGAGTGCAGACAAGGTGGTTAGCACCAGTCGGTGTATATAAACAGAGCTGTCGTGCCACGGCAGCGTAAACAGGGGGAGCCAGTGGCTCCCCCTGTTGCATTTGTGTCTGCGGGATTTACTCTTGCCCCCCTGCCCGTCACAATATCCGCTGGATTCGCCATGCAGGAATTACCATGACACAGGATGCGCTAAGCCATTGGCGTCGTGATCTTCATCGTCTGCCCGAAGCGGCCTGGTGTGAATTTCGTACCAGCTCCCTCATCGCTCACCACCTCAATGAACTCGGTTTCTCCATCATGCTGGGTGACAAGCTGCTGGCCAGCAACCTCATCATGGGACGCAACATAGACGTGCAGGCCCAGAAGGAGCGAGCCCTGCGCCAGGGTGCCCATCCGGACTGGCTGGGCCGGATCGAAGAGATAACGGGGGTGATGGGACTGTGGGACAGCGGCCGACCGGGCCCGACCCTGGCCTTTCGCTTCGACATCGATGCGGTGGAGGTCGAGGAGAGCCAGGATGAGCTGCATCCCCCCAGTCAGGAGGGGTGGCACTCGCGCAACCCCGGCTGGATGCACGCCTGCGCCCATGATGGCCATACCGCCATCGGGCTGGTGCTGGCCGAGCGGATCGCCGCCCTCGCCGATCGGCTGAACGGCCGTATCAAACTGTTCTTCCAGCCCGCCGAAGAGGGGTGTCGCGGCGGCAAGGCGCTGGCCGCCGGGGGCCAGCTCGATGACGTGGATGCCCTGCTGGCGCTGCACATCGGCATTCACGCCAACAGCGGCGAGCTGGTGGTCAATCCCACCGAGTTTCTCTGCTCCACCAAGTTCGACGTGGAGTTCATGGGGCGCGCCGCCCACGCGGGGCTCGAGCCCAACGCCGGCAGCAATGCGCTGGCGGCGGCCTGCATGGCCACTACCGCCATGCTCGGCATCGCCCGCCACCGCGACGGCATGACCCGCATCAACGTGGGCCAGCTCCATGCGGGCAGTGGCCGCAACGTGATCCCGGGCCATGCCCTGCTGCAGGGAGAGACCCGGGGCGCCACACCGGCCCTCAACGACTACATGTTCAGCCAGGTGCAGCAGATGGTGGAAGGGGCGGCCATGATGCAGGGCGCCACCTACCTCATTCGCAAACAGGGCGAGGCTATCGGCATCGACAACAGCCCGGCCCTGCTTGAGGAGATCATCCCGCTCGCCCAGGCGCTCAAGCTGGAAACCATCCACACCCGTCGCTTCGGTGCCAGCGAGGATGCGGGCTTTCTCATCGAGCGGGTGCAGCGAAACGGCGGCCAGGCTGCCTACCTGATCCTGGGGGCCAATCTGGCGGCGCCCCATCATCACCCGGAGTTCGACTTCGACGAAGCGGTGCTGGCGCCCGGCGTGGCCTTGCTGGAGTCCTGGTTGCTGGCCCGCCTCGGCCGCTAGCAAGAGCCGGATACAGACAAGGCAGCCCGCGGGCTGCCTTGTTTTTTTCATTTCCCCTGCGCAGCAGAGGCAAATGGCGTTCCTATTCGCCCAGCACGATGGCCGAGAGGTGGGCGAAGTGGTGGATCTCGTGGGTCGCCTCGCTCGGACCATCCTGACGGGCCGGGTTGTACCAGCAGGTTGCCAGCCCCTGGGCCGCGGCGCCGGCAATATCGGTCTTGGGGTTGTCCCCCACCATCAGCACCCGCGCCGGACTCGGCTGTCCCATCAGTGCCAGCGCGTGCTGGAAGATGGCCGGCGCCGGCTTGGTCACCTGCACCTCGTCCGAGATCACCAGCGGTTCGAACCAGTCCTGCCAGCCCAGCTTGTCGAGGCGCCCGCGCTGGGGCAGGCTGAAACCGTTGGTGATGATCCCCATCTTCACCTTGCTCTTCAGCGCCTGCAGAGTCTCCTCCACCCCCTCCAGCGGCACGCTCAGGGCGATGATCTGCTGCAGGAAGGTGTCGTTCATCGCCATCGGCGCCACGTCTACCTGTTCGGCAAAGAGGGAGAAACGGGTCCGCTGCAGGTGGACGGCATCGATCTCGCCGGAGTTGTACTGCTGCCAGAGCCGGTGGTTGAGGGCATGGTACTCCGCCATCTTGGGCGGAGTCGGCGTCACGCCGTAAATGTGCAGTGTCTGCTCCAGCGCCTGAGCGACCGGGAAATCGACCAGGGTTTCATCCAGATCGAACAACACCCAGTCATAACTTGGTTCTTTCACGGGATCCCTTACTGTTCTGGTTGATCAAGTTCATTGCGCCGCCCCAGCGGGCCGGCCAGCAGTTCCAGCGTCAATCTGACCCCGAAACCGGTCACCTCGCTGCTGACTACGCCATTGCCGCCCTTGTTGCGAAAACCACTCAAGTCGAGGTGCAGCCAGGGGGTCTGGGCAGGCACGAAGCGGCTGAGGAAGCGGGCCGCATCGATGTGATCCGGCGAGGCGCCGGGCGCACACTGTAACAGATCGGCCCACTCGCTATCGAGGTTGTCGTCGTAATCCTCATCCAGCGGGAAGGGCCAGACTCGCTCACCGCTGCGCTGACCCAGGCTGATCAGCTCGCTCAGCCACTGGGGCCGGTTGGTAAAAGCGCCACTGTAGCGGCTGCCGAGCGCCCGCTTGCAGGCCCCGGTCAGGGTGGCGTAGTCGATCAGCAGATCCGGGTTGTCCTGCACCGCCATGCTGAGGGTGTCGGCCAGCACCATGCGTCCCTCGGCATCGGTATCCACCACCTCGATGGTGGTGCCATTGAGGGCGGTCACCACCTCCCCCGGCCGGTAGGCGAGCGGGCCTATGTGGTTCTCGGCGATGGCGAGCCAGCAGTGCACCTCGTAGGGCAGCCTGGCCCGGCTGATGGCGTGAAGCGTGCCCAGCGCCACCGCGCTGCCCCCCATGTCCAGATGCATGCCGTACATGCTGCCGGAAACCTTGAGGTTGTAGCCGCCCGAGTCGTGACAGATCCCCTTGCCCACCAGGGCCACTCGCCGCACCGCATTGGGTGGGCAGTAGCTCAGCTTGACCATGGCGGCCTGGTTGTCTTCCGAGCCGCGTGCCACCGCGATGAAGGCACCGGCCCCCTGCTCGGCCAGCTGGGCCTGATCATACTCATGCCACTGCCACCCCTCGCTCTGGGCAAGCTGGCGTACCCATTCACGGTAGCTGCGGGCGGTCAGATCGGAAGCGGGCGACACCGCCAGATGGCGGGCGATGCCGTTGCCCTCGGCCTCGGCATAGATCCGCGCCAGATCCAGCACGCAATTGGGAGAGACCGCAATCTGCTGGTAGCGCCAGGGATCTTCGCTGCGATGCTTGTGACTTGGCAGCGGCACGTTGGCCGCCAGCAGGGTGGCCAGCGCCAGTTCGGCCAGGAGAGTGGTATCGACCTCGTCAAACCCTTCCAGATGCAGCCCCAGTCGCTCAATCTTGAGCCCGGCCAGCGGCGCAACCCAGCTGCGCACCTGCTTGTAGAGGGCATGATCGCGCGCGGGACGGGCCGGCAGGAAGACCAGCAGTTGCAGGGTATTGTGCAGCACCAGGCTGTAGGGGGCTTTCTGCCCCAGTGCGATCTGGGCGCCGACGGCGGCAAGCTCGGGCAGGGCCAGCAAGCTCTCGCGCCGCTCTTCGGCGCAGATCAGCAGGTTGGCGGCCAGGCCATTGGTGAGAACGGCAGCAAGGCTGGCGTCGTGAATGTCGATCTGCGGCGGCAGATAGGTAAATGGTTGCATCATCGGGCAAGGCCCTCGTCCATGAAGAGATACCAGAGATGATACCCAACAAAGCGGGGTCACAGCCAGATTGCACTTGAAAATCAATATCAAGCGTGAAGGCGACACGAAGCAGAAAAACCGCGAAGGCGGCTGGATGACAAGCTGGGGATTGGCGTAATAGAGAAAGGAAGTTGGTTGCGGGGGCCGGATTTGAACCGACGACCTTCGGGTTATGAGCCCGACGAGCTACCGAGCTGCTCCACCCCGCGTCCGAATTGTACTGC